>DAEB01000002.1:0-5403 GCA_002495185.1 Thermoplasmata archaeon UBA184
CGCGTCCCCCGGTGTGGTGATGAGTCCCCGGGCGAGCAGCGCCTGGGCGACCTCGAGGCTCGTCCGAGGCCAGTCGAAGCGCGGGAACGCGTAGAACGCTCCCTGCGGCGAGACGAGCGAAAGTCCCGGGATCTTCGCCATCGCCTTCGCGACGAGCTCCCGACGCGCCCGGAACTCCTTCACCATCTGCGCGAGCGCGTCCGACCCGCTCGAGAGACCTGCGAGGACCGCGACCTGTACGGGGGTCGACGGGCAAGCGAGGATGTGGTAGTGCACCTTGTTGAGGGCGACCGCGAACGACTTCGGAGCGACCAGGAACCCGAGGCGCCAGCCGGTCATTGCGAGCGTCTTCGAGAACGAGTTCGCGATGACGACGCGGTCGCTCCGGCCCCAGAACGAGGTCGCTGGCTCTCCGTAGACGATCTCCTCGTACACTTCGTCCGACACGATGGTGAGGTTGTGGCGGTCGGCGAACGCCACGATCCGGTCGACGATCGACCGGGGAAAGACCGCGCCCGTGGGGTTCGAGGGACTGTTGACGACGATCGCCCGGGTCCGCCCGCTGACGAGACGTTCGAGCTCGTCGAAGTCGGGAAGGTACTTTCGGTCCGGGCGCAGGCTGTAGGGAACGGGGACCGCGCCCGCGAGGCGCGCGTGCGGAGCGTACAGCACGAACCCCGGGTTCGGGACCAGGACCTCGGTCCCGGGGTCGTAGAAGGAGAGCGCGGTCGCCATCAGCCCCTCGGAGCCGCCGGCCGTGATGATCACATTGTCCCGACGGGTTCCGGGGTCGAGCTCGCGGTAGCGCTCAGCGATCTTGTCGCGGAGCTCGGGGATCCCCGCCGACGGACCGTAGTGGTTCCGGCCGTTCCGAACGGCGGCGCAGAGCGCCTCGATCACTTCGGGGGCCGGATTGAAGTCGGGCTCGCCGAGACCCAGGTTGATCGAGTTCGGAGGGGCCGCTTCGAACATCTTCCGGATGCCCGAAATCTCGACCTCGTGCGTCCGCTGGGCCACCATTCCGGCCGATGACGCGCCGGCCCGTTCTTAGGCTTATCCCGTGCCACGCTACACCTCGCCGCGTCGCACCGCATCCGACGCGCGGGGCACAAGCTCCTTCTATCCGGACGACTCCGGTCGATGGGAGGGGACCGGAACGTCCGTCCGCGTCGTGGTCGGGGCCCAGTTCGGCGACGAGGCGAAGGGAAAGATCACCGATTTCCTGGCGGCTGACGCACGGTACGTCGTGCGGACGGGAGGCGGGCCCAATGCCGGCCATTCGATCCATCTTCCCGAGGGCACCGTCGTCCTCCACCAGCTCGCGTGCGGCGTGCTCCGTCACGGCGTCGTGGGCATCAGCGGACCGGGCATGGTCCTCCAGCCGATGAAGCTCGAGGCCGAGCTCCAGGACCTCGAGAAGAGGGGCCTCCTCCGGGGCCAGGTGGTGCTCTCGGACCGGGCGCACGTCCTCCTGCCGGTCCACGAGATCGAGGATGCGTGGCAGGACGAGATGCGGGCCGGAAAAGCCCCGGGGGCGAGTCTCGGTACGACGAAGAGCGGGATCGGGCCCGCGTACGCGGACCGCTCCGGTCGCTTTGGGATCCGCATGGGAGACCTCGCGAGACCGGCGCGGGTGAAGGAGGCTCTCGAGATCCTCTACGCCACGAAGACCCACCTTCCGAACCTTCCCGCGAAAGACGACCTCGCCGGGGAGCTCGCGGAGGTCGGGAGCCGCCTCGCCCCTCTCATTCAGTCCACCGAACCGATGCTCTGGGACGCGATCGGTCGCGGAGAGAACATCCTCCTCGAGGGAGCGCAGAGCGCGCTCCTCGACGTCGACTTCGGGACGTATCCGTTCGTCACGAGTTCGCATCCCACGAGCGCCGGGGCCCTGGTCGGAAGCGGGATCCCCCCCACCGAGGTCGACGAGGTCATCGGCGTCTCGAAAGCGTATTCGACCCGCGTGGGGGCCGGACCGTTCCCGACGGAGGACACCGGAGAATCGGGAGAGTACCTCCGGCGCGTCGGAGGAGAGCGCGGGGCCACGACCGGCCGGCCGCGCCGGTGCGGCTGGCTCGACCTCGTGCTCCTGCGCTACGCGGCCCGGCTGAACGGATTCACGTCGCTCGCGGTCACGAAGGTCGACGTCCTGGGGGGCCTCGAGGAGGTGCCCGTGTGCACGCACTACCAGATGCCGGACGGCTCGACCGTTCGGGATGTCCTCCCCTCGGACGCCGATGACCTCCTCCGGGCGCAGCCGATGTACGACCGGCTTCCCGGATGGCCCGCCTTCCACCAGCGGCTCAAGGACCGCGTCCGGGCGGAAGGGGCCTCGGCGCTACCCTCGACTCTTCGTCGGTACCTCGACCGGATCACCGAGGAGACGGGAGTACCGGTTCAGTACGTCGGATACGGGGCCGACCGAAGCGAGACGGTTGCGTTGGGATTCCCCTCGGGACCAGCCCGCCGGGCATCGCTCACCCCGTGGACCGGCTAGGCCGGAGCCGTGGCGTTCGACCCGTTCCTCTACGTCGCGTTTGCCCTCGGGTTCGTCGCGGGGCGGCTCTTTCCCCGGCACAGCCCCTGGGTCTCCCGTGCGCTGGTCCTCACGGTCGTGGTGCTCGTCGGCCTTCTCGGAGCGTCGCTGAGCGACGTCCCGCTCGGACCCCTCGCGCTCACGATCCCGGTCGCGCTCGGATTCGCACTGCTCATCCTGGTCCTCACCGCCGGAGTCGTGCTCCTGATCGACCGCGTGCGAGCACGCTCGACCCCTCCCTCACCAGGGATCGCCGGAAAGGAGCGGTTTCCCCTGAGTCTCGTTCTCGTGGCCGCCGTGCTGGTCGGATTCGGCATCGGCCGGGTCGTGTCCTTTCCGACCGGCTCGGCCATCGAAGGGGCGCTCTACGTCTTGCTCGCTCTCGTCGCCTTCGACCTCCCGCTCCGCTGGGCGGGACTGCGGTCGGTGTGGGTTCCGCTGACGGCCGCCTTCGTGGGTGCTCTCGCGGCGGGGGCCCTCTTCGTTCTCCTCTCGGGAATCGAGGTGCCGGTCTCGATGGCCACCGTCCTCGCGTTCGGCTGGTACACGCTCGCGGGACCGCTCGTGCTCGCCCGAGCGGGACCGGTGCTCGGACTGCTCGCCTTTCTCACGAACTTCCTCCGGGAGAACCTCACCATGATCCTTTCCCCGGTCGTCGGCCGCCGCCTCCGGGGCGAAGGGCTCGCCGCCCTCGGCGGAGCGACTTCGATGGACACGACCCTCTACTTCGTGACGCGGTACGGGGACCGGGAGGCGGGAAGCCTCTCGCTCGCGAGCGGTCTCACTCTGACCGTCGTGGCGAGCCTGGTCGTTCCGTTCGTGCTCGCGCTGCCCGCATAGAACCTCTTAAGCGGCTCCGCCGTTCGGCCCGAGCGTTGGGCTCGTGGTCCAGCGGTTACGACGTCGCTCTCACACAGCGAAGACCGCCGGTTCGAATCCGGCCGAGCCCACTTCGACCGCCCTTGGAGCCGGAACCGATTTTTACCTTGGGTTTTTATCCGCGGAACGACTTCGCGGAGCCGGTGGGCGAATCATGAGCGGAAAGCCCGAATCGAAGCCCGAGGCGAAGGCGAAAGCGGCGGGACAGGACATGGAGAAGCACTTCCACGAGATGAAACAGAAGGTCCACGACTACATCGAGCGCGTGAAGCTCGACCACACGATCAAGAAACTGCTCAAGAAGGACCCCGTGGCGGTGCTCTGGGCGGCGGACATCGGATTCTGGTCCGAGGACGACGTCCGGGACTACGTCATCTGGGACCTCACCAACTGAGGTCGAACCCCGACCGCGGGCCGGAGGCGCCGGCCGACGCCCTCGTCCGAGACTTGAAGCCGCCCGTCGGCTGGCGCCTCGCGAAGGAGCCGCCCGACTCAAGCCACAATGTTCCGGATGGTCCTCCGCGCCCCGCGCACGCCCCTCGAGCGGGAAGAGGTCGACGCCGTTCCTTCCCTCCGTCCTCACGAGCTGCGCCTTCGGGTTCGAGCGTGCGGCGTCTGCCGAACCGACCTCCACGTGGTCGATGGGGAGCTCGAACACCCGAAGCTCCCGCTCGTTCCGGGACACGAGATCGTCGGCGTTGTGACGGAGGTCGGCGCCGAGGTCCACGAGTTCTCGGTCGGGGACCGGGCCGGCGTGCCATGGCTGGGATGGACGTGCGGAGAGTGCGCCTATTGCCGAAGCGGCCGCGAGAACCTCTGCGAGCGGGCCCGCTTCACCGGGTACGACATCGACGGGGGGTACGCTCAGGAGACGGTCGCGGATGCGCGGTACTGTTTCCGGATCCCCGCCGGGTTTGACGACGTCACGGCCGCGCCGCTCTTGTGCGCGGGCTTGATCGGATACCGTGCGTTCCGCCTCGCAGGAGACGCGAACCGCCTCGGTCTCTACGGGTTCGGAGCGTCGGCCCACCTCGTCGCCCAGGTGGCGCGTCACTTTGGACGCGAGGTCTACGCCTTCACGAGACCGGGCGACGCCGAGGGGCAGGAGTTCGCTCGCAGCTTGGGGGTCGACTGGGCCGGAGGCTCGGACGAGCGTCCGCCGAACGAACTCGACGCGGCCATCCTCTTCGCGCCGGTGGGCTCGCTCGTCCCGACGGCCCTCGCCGTGACGGCTCGCGGGGGCGTCGTCGTCTGTGCGGGGATCCACATGAGCGACATCCCATCATTCCCGTACCGCCTCCTCTGGGAGGAGAGGACCGTCCGTTCGGTGGCCAACCTGACCCGGAAGGACGGAGAGGAGTTCCTTCCTCTGGCCGCCGAGATCTCGATCCGAACCACCACCACGCCGCTACCACTGGCCCGAGCGAACGACGCGCTGACCCGGCTTCGGGACGGCCAGGTCGAGGGTGCGTTGGTCCTCGTTCCGTGAGCGGTTCGACCGTCCCGGGGCCGAACGCTCGGATTGACGGGGGTCCCGGCCCCCCTCCCGCTACCGCCCGTCGAGGAACCGGCGAACGCGGGCGGGAGTGAAGTTCTCCGTTCCGTCGAGACGGGCTCCGTCCCATCGGATGAGGAGGGGGAACACGTCGTTCGGTCGGACGTATTGATCGACCAGAGCGTGCTGGTTCCCCGGCCGGTTCGCGTCGACCACGGTGACCTCGTGTCCCCGTCGTCCCGCGACGTCCAGAACCAGATTGAGCGAGGTCATCTGGTCGGGAGGAAGGTACCATTCCAGATCGGCCTCGGAGACGGAACCGTCAGACGCGGGGTGCGCGGCCCGGCTTCGTCGACGAACGTTGGCGTCCTCCCTCACCCCCAGCATGTCCCCCACGAACATCCCCGAGAGGCGAGACGAAAGGCCGGCTCCCGCGTCCCGCAGGGACGGCACCGTCCGCGGTTCTCCTGCCACGAAGAGGGTGAGGCGCGGC
>DAEB01000002.1:5432-30489 GCA_002495185.1 Thermoplasmata archaeon UBA184
TGGGCCCGTCCGCTACGCGAAATTTCCTCCGAGCACGAGCCCGACGAGGAACGTTCCCGCGGCCGCTCCCATCCCGATCGCGAGCATCTCGAGTCCGCTCTGAAGGAACGGATGCAGCGAGGAGAGCGCGCGGAAGAGTCCGGCCAGGAAGAGGGCGACCGCGGTCGCGAGCACGGAGACTGCGATCGCGGCCGGGATGCCGAAGAGAAGATACGGAACCACCGGGACGGTTCCGGCAAGAGCGAACGAGACCCCGGTCAGGAGACCCTGCCGTCCGGGCCGTTCGTTCTCCTCGGGGCTCGTCCCGTACCGGTCCGCGGTGAGCGCGTTCAGGAACTGCTGGGGGTCCTGTTCGAGTCGGGCGACAACCCGGTTCGCTTCCTCCGGCGAAAGGCCCTTCGCGACGTAGTCTCGGACGAGCTCGTCTCGTTTCGTGTCGGGAGCGTACTCGATCGCCTCCGAGTCCATCCGGGTCTGGGCTACCCGGGCCTCGTGCTCGGCCTTCACCGAGACGTACTCCGAGGCGGCCATCGAGAGGGCGCCGGCGACGACCGCGGCGGTGCCGGCGATCAGGACCGTGCCATCGGCCCGGGTCGCGCCGGCGACGCCCGTCGTCAGAGCGACCGTGCTGGCGAACCCGTCGATGGCCCCGAGCAGGAGGCTACGAAGCGAGCTTCCCTTCGCGCCGACCTGTTTCGCCTCGTTCGCGGTCTCGATCTCGTGCGCGATCTCGTCCGGAAGGATGGATTTGAACAGCTGGATAGCGTCGGGGTCCTGCCAGCGTCGGGCCTGGTCCCGATACTTCTCCACGCCGTCCACCTCGTTCCGGTGGACGAGGGACAGGACGACGCCCACGCCCAGGAGACGCGCCATGGCGACGATGAGGCGATGGTCGAGCTCCCGCTTCTCCCGTGGCAGGGGACGACCGAGCTTCGTGAGGAGACCGGCCCAGAGCGCGGCGTGCCGCTCCTCATAGGAAGCGAGCTGTCGGAGCAGAGCGGCGCGGGTCGGATTCCGGTCGGCGTTGGCGAGGGACTGGTACATCCACAGGCTCGACCGCTCGTCGACGTAGTTCGCCTCGATCTCCCGGACGTCGGAATCGGTCCACTGGAACGGAGCCGTCCCGACCGCCACGCGCCCACGACCCGCCGCCCAATACCGGCCTCGCCTAGATATCGAAATCGATGGCGCGATGGGCGGACGGGTCTCCCGGCGGAGCTGCGCCCGCTGCATCTATAACCCCCCTCCATGCAATTCTTTGCCGGTCGAGGCGCGGTCGGAGGGCTCCACGGGAGGAGCCGCCGTCGCCTCGGGAAGAGAAACGAATGCGAGCTCACCGGTTCCTTCGGCGCGTTCTGGGATGGGTCGGATTCTGGGCGATCTCCTTGGCGGTCGTGACGTCGGTCCTCCCGCTTGCGACCGCGGAGGGACCCGCGGACGCTGCTTCCGTCTCCCTCCCAGCCGCGGAGTCGCGGGCTCCGGCCGCTACGTCCCTTCAGATCACCAGCCTCACGATCACCCCGAGCCTGATCGTGCAAGGGAGCTCGTTCAACGCGACCGTGGTGGTGAGCGGGGGCCAGCGCCCGTACTCGTACTCTTGGACCACACTGCCATCCCCCTGCAATCCGGGAAACGTCTCCTCGTGGCTGTGCACTCCCAACAACCCCGGTCAGTACACCATCAACGTGCAGGTGACGGACGTCGGCCACAACACGACCCAAGCCGGCAAGCCTCTCTCGGTCGTCTCGACCCTCCAGGTCGGCGGAATCAGCGTCGGGCCGAACCCGGTTTCCCAGAATTCGCAGTTCCAGGTCAGCGTGACCGTCAGCGGGGGAGCGGCACCGTACACGTTTGACTGGACGAGCGTCCCTCCCGGCTGCAGTGCGGGCAACCATAGCTCGTGGCCTTGCACCGAGTCCCAGACCGGGACCTTCCCGATCTCCGTCTTGGTCCACGACACCTCGGGCCAACAGGGCAACCGTCAGTCGTCCATCAACGTGACGCAGTCGGGGAACGGGGGCAGCGGGAACGGCAACGGAAACGGAAGCAACCACAACGGCAACTCCTCGAACGGGCTCAACCTCTCCGGGCTCGGCTCCTTCTTCGTCTATGCCCTCATCGCGGGAATCGTCTCCTTCGCGCTCCTCGTCGCCCTCACGGTCGGGGTGATTATGATCGCGGTCATCCTAGCGCGGCGTCTCCCCCGGCCCCCCAAGAAGGGACTCGTCTGCAGCGCGTGCGGGGCGACCGCTGCGGCGGGGTCGAAGTTCTGTCCGTCGTGCGGATCCCCTCTCACCCCGGCCAAGTGAGGGAAGGGCGGACGGACGACCGCCGACCCTTAATCCGCGGCTGACTCTCGGCCGGCCGGGAGCGATGAAGACCGGCTCTCGGTTGAGCGGGCTGAGGTGCCGGGCCTGCTGCACCGAAGTGGCGGCAGGGCGGCCGGTCGGCACCTGTCCGACCTGCGGTCACACGCTGTTCGCGACGTACGATACCTCGGGCTGGGACGCCGGTTCATGGTGGCGGAGCCTTGCCGGCCGGTCCCCCGACCTCTGGAGATACCGAGAGCTCCTTCCCGTAGCGGAGAGCGAGAACATCACGACGCTCGGAGAGGGGTTCACACCGATCCTCGACCTGGGTGAGGTGGAGGGCGCATCGGGACTCCGGGTCCTTGCCAAGGATGACGGCGCGATGCCCACCGGGTCATTCAAGGCCCGCGGGATGTCGGTCGCCGTATCGCGAGCGCGCGAACTGGGTCTGCGGGAACTATTCGTTCCGAGCGCAGGAAACGCCGGTACCGCCCTCTCGGCGTACGCCGCGCGCGCCGGGCTTCGGGCTCGCGTCTACGTCCCGGAACGGACCCCCCCGCCCATCCGTGCGGCGATCCGAAGCTACGGGGCCGGCCTGGTCGAGGTCCCCGGAACGATCCGCGAGGCGGGGGACGTCGCGAGGCTCCGCGAAAAGGGACGCGGGTCGTTCGACATGTCGACGCTTCGCGAGCCGTACCGAGTCGAAGGAAAGAAGACGATGGGGCTCGAAATCGTCGAGCAATCCGGACGGGACGGGCTGCCGGACGCCATCCTGTATCCGACGGGCGGTGGCACGGGAATCGTGGGGATGGCGAAGGCGTTCGAGGAGCTCCGCGGGCTCGGGCTCCTGGAACGAGCCCCGCGTCTCTACGCAATCCAACCCGCGGGGTGTGCTCCCGTCGTTCGCGCGATCTCGGAAGGCGCACCGCGCGTCGAACCGTGGGAGAACCCGACGACGCTCGCCCCCGGTCTCCTAGTCCCGTCACCGTTCTCCTCGGAACGGATCCTCGAGGCGGTCCGGGAGACCCGGGGAGGTGGCATCGCGGTCACCGACCGCGAAATCGTCGGCGCCATGCGGGATCTGTCGGTCCGGCATGGAGTTTCGGCGTCTCCCGAAGCAGCCGCACCGTACGCGGCGCTCCCAAAGCTGCTCCAGAAGGGGGCTCTGCGTTCCGGGGAGACCGTCTTGCTGTACCTGACGGGCACCGGGCTCATCTACTCGATGGATGAGCTCGAGGGCTCGCTAGCGCGCGACGAGCCGGGGACGCGTGGAGCCGGCTCGGCTACGAGCGCAGCAGTTTGAACGCCACCTTGAAGTTGTTGAGACGGAACGCGCTCTTCACCCAGAGGATGCACAGCGATTCGAGCTCGCGGGAGCCTTCGATCCCGCCGACGTCGATCACGCTCGGCCAGCCGAAGTCGCGCAGGATCCCCTCGACGGTCTTCTTCGCTCCTTCGTCGTTGCCGCAGATGAACATATCCGGGGGACCCTGGGCGAAACTCGGCCGGAAGAAACAGGCGTTGCCGACCGTGTTGAACGCTTTCACGACACGGGCCTTCGGGATCGCTGCCTGGTTCACCTCTCCCTGCGAGGTGGTGTGACCGATTGCGAGACTCGGCACGCCCTGCGGAGAGAACGCGAGCGGGTTGGTCGCGTCGATCACGACCTTCCCGTCGAAATGCGAGACTCCGGCCTCCCGGATCGCGTCCACCGTCGCGACCCCGAAGGTCGCGAGGACGAGAATCTCGCCGAAAGCCGCCGCGTCCGAGAACGTTCCGGCGGATCCCTTTCCGTTCGTCCCCTTCGCCCAGGCATCCGTCTTCGGGTTGTACGCCGTGCGGCTCCCGAGCCGGACTTCGTGACCCAGAGCGACGAACCCCGAACCGAGGGTGGTCGCGACGACCCCGCTTCCGAGAATTCCTACCTTCATGCCCGCGCCCCCGGCGGACACCCTACGATGTGATATGAAGACCCGGTCTGTCCGGGGACGGGATCTCGTCGAGCGTCCGCCGTTCCCTCATGAAGTTCTGCGTCTTCAGCCGGTGGCAGTCGCGGCAGACGGTCTGCAGGTTCGAGTACTCGAGCGCCGCCCCTCCCGCAGCGATCTCAACGATGTGGTCGACATCCAACTGACGAGCTCGTCGTCGGCCGTGACAGATCTGGCACGTGTAGCGGTCCCGAAGTAGCACGTACGTTCGGGCCGAGTCCCAAAAGTAGTGGCCGTGGAACTTCCACTGGCACTTTCGCGAACAGTACGGGCTGCGATGGTGCGGCAGGTCTCGCCCGCACTCGACGCACCGGCCGGCGCGCCGGGCCTCCGCCCGGCGGCGAGCTCCGTCCGAGAACCAGGCGGCCGAGAGGGAAACGATTCGGCCGTTCGGCCCCACGACGACCGATTCGGAGGGGCGGGGGCCGGGCATTCGACCTCAGGGCGGCCGTGGACGCTCAAGAGGCTTCCCGTGCACAGGAAACGGAGACGGACCCCGGACTCCCGGGGACCCGGTCGTCCGGACTCTCGCGCCGAAGTACGGTTTATCTGCCGCGAACCTCCGGAGCCGGGATGGCGTTTCCCCTCGCGGACTGGATCGATGGACACGACGAATGTCGCCACAACCTTGCGAAGAGCGGGATGCGCGGAGCGATCCCGTCGCCGACGCCGTCGGCCCGGGACCTCCGGCAGGCGGACCCCGAAGAGCTGAGACGACAGCTCGGCGCGGACCTTGGGGTCGACCCCGCACGCGTCTTCCTCACCACCGGCGCGAGCCAAGCGAACGCGATCGCCCTCCAGTTCCTCGGCCGCCGGCAGCCCCGAGGAGCCTCCCGGAGATGTCGCGTCTGCTACCCGGAGTACCCGCCCCTCTTCGACACCGCACGCTGGTCGGGATTCCGTGTGTCCGACGACCCCGGCCCGGTCGACCTCGCGGTCGTCTCGCAACCAAGGAACCCGGAGGGAGACCTCTGGGAGCGGACGAGGGTCTTCGACTGGGCGTCCGACGCTCGCTGGCTCCTGGTCGACGAGACGTTCCGAGAGTTCTCGGGAACGCGGTCGATCCTTCGGACCGACCGGCCGAACCTCTGGGCGACCGGGTCGTTCACGAAGTTCTACGCGGGGGACGACCTTCGCGTCGGGTTCGTCGTGGCCCCGGACGAGTGCCGGCCGGAGTTCGCGCGCTTCGCGGGTCTGGTCCGCAATCTTCTCCCCTCCTACTCGGTCGCGGGGGCCCAGCGTGCACTGCGGGAGCGCGAGAAGACTCGCGCGCGCGTCCGGGCAGTTCTCGAGAGGAATATCCGCGCGCTTCGCAACTCGATCCCCGAACTCGCGCGCCCGGATTCCCCGGTGGTCTTCGACCGACCGGACTCGGGCGAGGACGGGGACGCGCTCACGGGCCGGGCGCTCGGGGCGTCGGTGCTGGTCTGCTCCGGCTCGTTCTTCGGCGACCCGACGGGCGTCCGGCTCTGCCTGACCCAGCGGACGTTTCCCATCGATCTCGCGGCGTACTGCGCCGTTCGTGACCTCCTCGCGAGGCCGCCCGAGGCTCGCGGCGGACCTACCGGTCGTACGGTTCGAGCCGTTCGACCGCGCCTTGCGGGAACCGACCGAGCGAAAGCCTCGCCATCGTGACACGGTGGACGGACTCGACCCGTTCGGGAGGCGTTCGACCCGCCCGCTCTTTGAGGAACGTGGACGCGAAGCGGACCGCCTGCGCCGGGTCGGATTGCTGGGCGAGAAGAAACCCGCGAGCGAGCTCGGTCAGGACGGCCCGCGCCGGGACGACCTCCTCGATCTCCTCGAGCTCGCGGTCGAACGACGCTGCGCGCGCGCGGTCCAGAGGGCCCATCTCGGGAAAACGACCCGGGCGTGCGGCATAAAAGCAGACGTTCCAGAGGAGAGGGGAGGTCAACTGTCGCACCCGTGAACATTTTACCCTCGGACCGGCGTGCGCGTCGTCGAGAGCCATGAGCGAGAGCACTTCCAAGCCGATTCCACCCGCCTCCGCGACGCAGCCCGCCAAGCCGAAGCGCGGGGTGGTGCTGAGGACGCCAATCCCGGGCCCGAACGCCCAGAAGGTGATCGCCCGGGACACCCGATATCTGATGATGAGCACGAAGACCGCCCCGATTGTCGCCGCCTCGGGCGACGGGGTCTGGGTCACCGACGTCGACGGAAACCGCCTCCTCGACTTCGCCTCGGGGGTCGCCGTCAACGCCGTCGGCTACGCGCATCCCGAGGTCGTTCGGGCCGTCCGCGAACAGGTCGGCAAGCTGACCCACTTCGCGGGGACCGACTTCTACTACGAGAACCAGACCATCCTGAGCGAGAAGCTCGTCCAGATCTCTCCCGGGAACCACGAGAAGAAGGTCTTCTTCACGAACAGCGGCACCGAGAGCGCCGAAGCGGCGCTCAAGATGGTCCGCTGGAGCCGACAGAAGCAGATCGTCGTCGGTCTTCTCGGAGCGTTCCATGGACGGACGATGGGCGCGCTCACGATGACGACCTCGAAGCCCGTCCAGCGGGCCCGCTTCGGGGCGTACGTCGGGGGCGGCCACCACATCCCGGCCCCCTATTGCTACCGGTGCCCCTACAAGATGGAGTATCCGAGCTGCGACCTCTACTGCGCGAAGATCCTGAAGGAGCTCTACTTCCAGACGTCGATCCCGCCCGACGACGTCGCCGCGTTCCTCGCGGAGCCGGTGATGGGCGAGGGGGGCTACGTCGTGCCGCCGAAGGGCTGGCACCTTGCGATCAAGAGCATCCTCGACGAGCACAAGATCCCGCTCATCGACGACGAGGTTCAGGCCGGGATGGGACGGACGGGGAAGTGGTTCGCGATCGAACATCACGGGGTGACGCCCGATATCACCACCATGGCGAAGGCGCTCGGCGGCGGCCTGCCGCTCGGTGCGATCGTCTTCCGCAAGGAGATGGATTTCAGCGTCGCCGGGGCCCACTCGAACACCTTCGGGGGCAACGTCGCCGCGGTCGCGGCCTCGCTCGCCACGATCGACGTGATCGAGAAGGAGCACCTCCTCGACAACGCCCGCGACCAGGGGAACTACCTCGTCGCCCGGCTGAGGGAGCTCCAGTCGAAGTTCGACGAGATCGGGGACGTCCGCGGCCTCGGCCTCATGACGGCGACCGAGTTCGTGAAGGACCGGAGGACGAAGGAGCCGGCGGTCGCGTTCCGGGACCGGGTCCTCGAGGCGGCGTACAAGCGGGGACTGATCCTCCTCCCGTGCGGCAAGTCCTCGCTCCGGTACATTCCACCGCTCATCGTTCGCCGCGAGGAGATCGACGAGGCGGTCGAGATCCTCGAGGCCGCGATGAAATCGGCCCGTAGCGCGGCATGAGGTACGGTCGGCTCGCGGGTCCCGGAACGGTCGTCCTCGAGGAGCGGCCCGAGCCTTCGCCGGGCGACGGCGAGGTCACGGTCTCTCTCGCGGCGTGCGGGGTCTGCGGCACCGACCTCGAGAAGCTGCGCGGGAACTACCGGACCGCCGGCGTCCTCGGTCACGAGCCGGTCGGCCGGGTCGCGCGGGTCGGAACGGGAGTCACCGGGGTCGCGGTCGGGGACCGGGTCTTTGTCCACCACCATGTCCCATGCTACTCGTGTGAGGTCTGCGCCCGGGGAGACTACACGTTCTGCCCGAACTATTCGAAGACCAACATCGACCCCGGCGGTTTCGCCGAAACGTTCCGCGTCCCGCGCGAGAACGTCGAGCGGCACGCGATCCTCAAGCTCGACCCGAAGGTCGACTGGGATGCCGGGGCGCTGCTCGAGCCGGCGGGCTGCGCGCTCACCGCGATCCACCGCGTCGGCCTCCCCGACCGGGCCACGGTGCTCGTCCTGGGTCTCGGACCGGTCGGCCTACTGTACGCGCGCCTCGCCCGCGCGCTCGGCGCAACGTGGGTCGGTGGGACGGAGATCTCCGCGCTCCGACGCGCCGCCGCTGAGCGGGGAGGGATCGACCTCACGCTGGACCCGCGGGACGAGGCCGCGGTCCGCGCGGCGGTCGAGGGTGCCACGCACGGCCGGGGCGTCGACCTCGCCGTGGTCGCGACCGGCCACCCGTCGGTCGCGAGGGCCGCCACGGAGCTCGTCCGCCGCGGGGGGACGGTGAACCTCTTCGGGCTTCCCGAGGCCGGGAGCCGGCTCGACGCCGACCTCCAGGACCTCTACTTGCGCGGGGTGCGGGTCGTCCCCTCGTACGCTACGACCGAGCCGGAGATCGCCGAGGTCCACCGTCTCGTGGTCTCAGGAGCGCTCTCGATCTCCGACCTCGTGACCCACCGGGTCCCGCTCGAGCGGATCGCGGACGCGTTCCGACTGGCCGGACGGCCGGAGGAAGCGGTGAAGGTCACGGTCACCGGTCCCGCGGCAGGGTAAGCCAGGGCCGAACCGTCAGGCCTCGACTCCCTCGCCGAGGACCTGGTTCACGAGGCGGTGGCTCGACCCGACCCGGACCTTCGGTCCGAGAATGCTCCCCGAAACGGTCGCATCCCGCGCGACGTGCACCTCATCCATCAGAATCGAGTTCTCGACGTGGGCGCCCGGCTCGACGACCACGCCCGGCCCGAGCGTGACGTACGGGCCGAACGAAGCGCCGGTCGCTTTCGCCCCGGCCATGAGAGCGACCGGGCCTTTCCCGAACGCCCCGATCGGGAGCGTTCCCTTTCCCCCGCGATGATCGTCGAAGAGCAGTCGTTGGGCTCGAAGCAGCCGCTCCGGGGTACCGGCGTCGTCGAAGTAACTGGAGATACGGTAGCCGTACACCCCATGGTCGAGGAGACCGGGAAGCACTTCTCGCTCGAAGCTCACGGCCCGACCGGGGGGGACCCGGTCGATCACCTCGCGGTTCCAGACCGCGAATCCGGCATTGATCCAGTGGGACGGGGCGTCCTTCGGCTCCGGCTTTTCGACGAACTCGCGAATCCGCTCGTCCGGGTCGAGGGCCGCGACGCCGTACGGCCGCGTGTCCTCGACCTCGACGAGCCCCATCGTCCCGACTCCCCCGTGGGCGGCGTGTTGCCGCGCCATCTCTCGGAGGTCGACGCGGGCGATGACGTCCGAGTTGAGAAGGAAGAACGGGTCGCTCATCCCGTCGCCGGCGTTCCGCATGCCTCCCCCAGTCCCGAGAGGCTCGGCCTCGGGGACCGTTCGGACCGGCATCGAGGGCGGATGCTCCCGGAGGAACGCGTCGATCACGTCGGCCTTGTATCCCGTCGCGAGCACGACCTCCTCGATGTCGCTCGGCACGAGGTCGAGCACGTGGAAGAGCATCGGCTTTCCAGCGAGAGGGATCAGCTGCTTCGGGACGCTGTACGTGATCGGACGGAGCCTCGTTCCGAACCCGCCGATCAGGATGAGCGCCTTCATCGCCCAGCCGTGAGAGCTGCCACGACAAATCCCCTTCGGGGGCCGGGGCCGGCTCGGGGAGAGGGGTCGCACCGCTCCCTCACGGGCGACGGCGGGCGGCCGGAGAACCGATATCAACTCGGCTCACATCGCCTCCGACGATGACGTTCCGGTCCATCCTCGTCGCGGACGACATGCTCGAGGACTCTCAAGGTGCCCTCAACGAAGCGGTGAGCCTCGCGAAGCTCGCTCGCGCCAAGCTGACGATCGTCACGGTGATCTCGGTCGTCTCGCCGTCGTTCGGGGTCCCGGTGCCGATCGGCGACTCGTTCGCCGCCATCATCGACGCCGCCCGCAAGCGTCTCGATGCGATCAAGGAGAAGCTGACCTCGGAGGGCGTCCCGGAGGTCGAGACGGCCCTCCTCGAGGGTGACCCGGTCGACCAGGTCGTGGCGTTTGCCGTGAAGAATCCGCCGGACCTCATCGTCGTGGGCTCCCGGGGCCTCTCCGCGACCGGCCGTTTCTTCCTCGGGAGCGTCTCGGACGGGATCCTCCATCACGTGCACTGTTCGGTGCTGATCGTCCGAACCGGTCCCTCCCCGACGCCGGCTCCGTAGCCCGGGCTTCGAGTTCCGCACCGAGCGAGGGCTTCTCGGTCGAGCCGGGTCGACTACCTCTTCGCAGTTCTCTTCTTTCGAAGCTGCGCGGCGTGCCACGCGAGGAGCTTTCGGGCGTTGGCCTCCTCCAGGCCGACCAGTCGCTCCAGCTCCACGACCGGTCGCCGGTGCTGGTCGACTCGGAGGTTGAGCCACTGGTCCCCCCATGCCCGGTCGAACCAGGGGCGGCGATGGACGACGATCATCGCCGCTGACTCCATGCCGCGTCGGTCGCCGCCCTCGCGAGCTCCGGCCTTCAGCGCCGCCATCAATCGGCGGGCCAGTGAGCCGCGCGTCGACTCGAACGCGCGGGCCATTGCCGGAACTACCGTGTCGCGCGCGAGAAGATTCCCCTGGCAGGAGAAACCATCGCCGAGAACGTGGTTCGCGCTGGCCATGCACTTTCGTCCGGTCCACGCGGCCGCCCTCCCCCGGCGGTCGACCACGCCGAGCTGCCGGTGATCCCGCTTCGGGTCCGCCCGCGTGAGGCGAGCGACGACCTCCTCCGCGGGAATCCCTTTCCGAAGGAGCGCAAGTCCTTTGGGGCCGTACTGGTAGTTGGACATCGCCTGGGTCGCCACGGCCCCCACCCGCCACTCGGCCCACGGGACGACCGCCCCGACCGCGAGCGGCTTCGTAGAGACCGCGACCCCCCAATAGGTCCGGTCGGGGTCGCACGCGACGATCGAGAATGTTCCCCAGCTCGTTCGGCCGTACACGGTGGCGGGAGGGTGGGGGGTCTCAAGTAAGAAGCGGTCCGCCGCCCCGTCCTCGCGGTGGGACTCACGCACCGGGCTCCGCCGTTGCGCCGGGCCTCGGGGACTACCTCGTCTTGGGAGAGTACCGGGCCGTGAAATGCGGAAGCCTCTCGGGTCGGTAGGTCATCGTGACCCCCCGGATCTTCGCGCGCCGGTCGTAGACCCGGCCGACGACGTCCGCCACAAACGCAAGATGGCTCGCCGAGTAGACGCGGCGCGGGATGGCGAGGCGAACGAGCTCGAGGGGTCGCTGTTCCGAGCTTCCCTGGGGGAACATGATCGACCCGACCTCGACGGTCCGGACCCCTCCCTCGCGGTACAGCTCGATCGCGAGCGCCTGACCCGGCAGCTCTTCGTCGCCGAGGTGCGGCAGGAACCGGTCGACGTCCAGGTAGATCGCGTGACCGCCGGCCGGGTGGAGGAACGGGACGCCGTGCTGGTCCAGGAGCGCTCCGAGGTAGCGCACCTGCCCGACCCGGTGCTCGAGGTACTCGAGGTCCATCGCCTCCTCAAGACCGACCGCCATCGCCTCGAGGTCACGTCGGGCGAGACCGCCGTAGGTCGGGAACCCCTCGAAGAGGATCAGCGCCTCCTTGAGGCGGTCCGCGAGCGGAGCATCCCGGACCGCGACGAACCCGCCGATGTTCACGAGCCCGTCCTTCTTTGCGCTCATGGTGGCCCCGTCGGCCAGGTCGAAGAACGCCCGTCCGATCTCGGAAATCGTCCTCGACCCCATCCCCGGCTCCCGCTCGCGAACGAAGAACGCGTTCTCGGCCCAGCGGCACATGTCGAGATAGACGGGAACTCCGTGCGCGTGCGCGACGTGCACGACCTCGGTGAAGTTCGCGAGGGAGACCGGCTGGCCCCCGCCCGTGTTGTTCGTGATCGTCACCATCACGAGAGGCACCCGCTCCTTTCCCTCCACGGTCAGGAGCTTGTCGAGCGCGGCCGTGTCGACGTTCCCCTTGAAAGGATAATCGCTCACCGTGTCGTACGCTTCTCGGACCGCGAGGTTCACCGGCGTCCCGCCCGCGTGAACGACGTGGGCTTGCGTCGTGTCGAAGTGCATGTTGTTCGGGACGATGTTCCCGGGCCGACAGAGCGTCGAGAAGAGGAGGTGCTCCGCGGCACGCCCCTGGTGCGCGGGGATGACGTACGGAAACCCGGTGATGTCATGCACCCTCGCCTCGAAGTGGGCGAAGTTCCGGCTCCCCGCATACGTCTCATCGCCGACCATCATCGCGGCCCACTGCCGGTCGCTCATCGCCCCGGTGCCGGAGTCCGTGAGCAGGTCGATCCGGACCTCGTCCGAGCGCAGGTTGAACAGGTTGAAGCCCGCCCGCTCGAGCGCCGCCTCCCGCTGCCGGCGCGTCGGGTTCGGGATCCTCTCGACGACTTTCGTCTTGAACGGCTCGAACGGCAATGACGGGGGATGACCGACCATCGGAGATTGGACGGGTCCAGTCTATTTGAGCGCGCCCGAATCGGTGGCAACCGGGGGCCGAAAGTTCTTCCGTCCCGCCGACGGGCCTGCCGCGGCGGCCCCGGAGCCGACGGGCACGCTCGGGGGAGAGTCTTAAGGGGAAGTTCCGATGGGGGGGCGAGGGACTATGAGCACTCCGGGAGCCTATCCGATGCAGCCTCCCATGGCACCCGAACCCGCGGAAGTTCAGTCGATCAAGACGATGCTCCACATCGCCAGGATTCTCGCGATCATTTTCGGAATCCTCGTGCTCATCGGTGGCATCGCGTGGGTCGCGGTGGTGGCGTACTGGTCTGCCAATTGCGCGTCCTATGCCGGATACTGTGGGGGCGCGGCATGGGGCGCCATCGGAACCGCGATCTGGCTGGTGATCGGGGGGGTTGTCGCATTCCTGGTCTACTCTCAGATGAAGTCGATCGAGGCGAAGGTCGACGCGCGCCAGTATGAGGCGGCGAAGTCGCAGACGCTGATCTGGATGATCCTCGGGTTCATCTTTGGATTCATTCTGGGCATCATCCTCTTGGTCGCGTACCTGAAGTTTGACCCCGTGATCAACTGGCAGCGAAGCCAGATGCAGGGGAGTGCCCCGCCGATGGGTTACGCGCCCCCGGCCTATGCCGCGCCGGTGGCGGCGCCGATGCCTCCAGCGGCTCCTCCGGCCGGAGCTCAAGCCGCCCCTCTTTGCGCAAAGTGCGGGAAGCCAACCACGTACATTCCCCAGTACGGACGGTACTACTGTTACACGGACAACCTGTACGTCTGAGGCGGCCCCGAAGGGGGCCGGTGGACGTCTCGCGACCGCCCCGACGACGTGCTCGGTTACGGGAGCGTGAGCTCTCGTCGGAGCGCGCGAAGGAGCGGCCCGCGACCATAGCGCTCGCGCCAGGGTTCGTGACCGCACCGCTCGAGGAGAACCACGCGAACGGGCAACCCTAATCGACGCAACGTCCGCACGACGGACTGCGACGGATGGGGGTCGTCCCTCCCGTGCAGGAGGAGGATCGGGGCCGTCACGCCCCGAACTCGTCGGAGAAGCCCTCCGGTCCGGCGGAGCTCAGACGCCTCACTCCAGACGACCCGGTAGGCCTTCGGGTCGAGGCGAGTCACCGAGCTGTCGGGGAAGCGAAGTTCGATGGAATCGGCGACCTCCGACAGTTCTCCCAACCTTCGAAGGTCCTGGGTACGACCGCCACCTTGTCCCGGCGACAGGCGCCGCTCGGTCGCCCGGAACTCCCTCCAACCCGATGGCCCAAGTCGCTCGCGCCGAGCGCGACGAACGGCTCGCGCGTCGCGCGCAGAAAACGGGGGACACCCCACGAGTACGAGCCGGCGAACTCGGTCCGGGAATCGGGCCGCGAAGAGCAGCGCGAGCCAAGCTCCCCACGAATGACCGATGAGGACGACCGGGACCGTGGCGTCCCGGTCGACCTGGTCCCTCAACTCCTCGACGAGCGCGTCCACGGACCGAGCCGACTGCCATGGTTCCAGGACTCCCCGCGTGGAGGAGATCGCGCGAGCGAGCCCCGCGGCGCTTCCGGGCGCGCCCGGACCGCCGTGGACGACCACGACGGTGTACGGTGCACGGCCGTGCCGACGAACGGTCCGTCGTCCGGACGTCATGCCGGGGGGACGGAGACGGGAGGCCCGTGGAGGGCGGGGGCCCAGCCCATCCCACGGAGGCGCTTGTCGACCTCCTCGAACGCATGGAGATGATGGGCGCAGAACTCCACCTCCCGAACCTCCGCCCCGTCTCGGTGGTTCCCCCGCTCCATCCCGCGGACGGCGCAGCGGAACTCGGCGGGCAGGGCGCAGGTCACGTCGATATCCGAGACTTCGTAATGCGAGAAGTACCCGGCGGGAATGGCGTGGCGGTAGGCGGTCCGGACCTCACAGAGGCTCATGATAGCCGCCTTTTCGTTCCTAGTACAAACCGCTGGCGGTGGAGGAGACCCCTCCCGCGGGAACCGCTGCCCGCGCCTAGCCGGCGCTCCCGGAGGGAGGCGCCTTCTCGGTGGCGGGCGGAGACTCGGCCGGAGCGAGCAGGAGCTCGGGAGCGATCTCCGCCACATCCTCCGCGCGATGGCACGAGACCTTCCGGTCCGGCATCCCGGCGATCTCGCGGAGCGGCGGCGCTTCCGTGCGGCAACGGCCGATGACGAACGGGCAACGGGCCGCGAACCGACATCCGGGCGGGGGCTGGAGCAGCGTCGGGATCTCGCCGGTGATCCGATAGCGGGTCCGCCTCCGGCGGGCGTCCGCGACGGGCACTGCGGCGAGGAGCGCCTTGGTGTACGGGTGGACCGGGCGCTCGAGAACGTCCCGCACCGACCCGACCTCGACGATCTCCCCGAGGTACATCACCGCCACCCGATGCGCGACGTACCGAACGGCCGCGACGTTGTGCGTGATGAGGAGATACGCGTTTCCGCGCTCGCGCTGAAGGGCCACGAGCCGGTTCAGGATCTGCGCCTGGACCGCGACGTCGAGCGCGCTCGTCGGCTCGTCCAGAACGATCAACTTCGGGTTGACCGAGAGCGCCCGGGCGAGGGAGATCCGCTGGCGGCCTCCACCCGAGAACTCGTGCGGGTACTGGTAGAGGCACTCGGGGGGCAGGCCGACCGTCGGGAGGATCTGCGCCACGCGCTCCCGAAGCGCGTGCCCGCGAAGCCCCTCCTGGGCGAAGATCGGTTCGCCCACCACCTGCCAGACCCGCATCCGGGAGTCCAGCGACCCGATCGGATCCTGGAAGACCATCTGGACGTTCCGGTGCCAGGCGCGAAGCGCCGTCCCCCGGAGCCCTCCGATCTCCTGCCCCTCGAAGAGGATCTGGCCGGTGGTCGGGGCGAACAGCCGGGCGATCAACCACCCCAGCGTCGATTTTCCGGACCCGGACTCCCCGATCAGTCCGAGCGTCGTACCGGATTCGACGGAGACCGAGACGCCGTCGACCGCATGGACCGCGCGCGGGGGAGTGCCTCGGACCACGTCGCGCAAGGAGCGATTGACCGGAAAGTGCTTCACGAGGTCCCGGGTCTCGAGGAGCGGCGGCCCGTCGGTCACGGCATCGCCTCGGACTCGTTCTGGAACCAGCAGCTCGCTGCGTTGACCCTGCCCCGCGGAACCTCGAGCAGGGTCGCGAGCGCCGGCCCCGGGTCGTCCGCGCACTCGCGCCGCGCGATCGGGCAGCGCGGCGCAAAGGAGCAGCCCGGCGGAAGCCGGGAGAGGTTGGGGACCGATCCGCTGAGCGTCGGGAGCGGACCATCGTCCTGGTAGCGGTTCGGGACCGAGCGCATCAGGGCCTTCGTGTACGGGTGGCGCGGGCTCTGGAAGACGTCGGCGACCGGTCCGAGCTCGACGACGTGGCCGGCGTACATCACCCCGACGTCGTCGGCGATCTCGGCGATCACCCCGAGGTCGTGACTGATGAACAGGATCGAGGTCCGAACCTCCTCGAGAAGTTCCTTCATCAGCGTGAGAACCTGCGCCTGGATCGTCACATCGAGCGCGCTCGTCGGCTCGTCGGCAATGAGGAGCGACGGCTTCTCCGAAAGGGCCATCGCGATCATGATCCGCTGGCGCATTCCGCCCGAGAGCTCGTGCGGGTAGAGGCGGAGCACCGTCTCAGGGTCGTTGATCCGCACGAGTCGAAGGTACTCGAGCGCCTCGTCGCGCATCGCCGGCGTGACCGCCGGAGACGGCGGGCCGCCGCCCTCCGTCGACGGCGGCAGGCTGGGGACGAAGGGGTGGCTCAGCACCTCCCCCGCTTTCGGGGTACGGCTCCGGGAGTAATCGAATGGCTGCACCCCGCTCGAGAACACCGGAGCCCTTCCCGCATCGCGCAGGCGCCGGACCCGGACGGCCTCCGCGACCTGCTGGTAGATCCGGTACGACGGGTCGAGCGAGTTGATCGGCTCCTGGAAGATCATTCCGATCTCGGTCCCCCGGACGAGCGGGATCTTCCACTTCGGAACTTCGAGGAGGTCGACCCCCCGGAAGACGACCCTCCCGCTGCGGACCTGGGCCGGCGGCTCGGGGAGGAGCCGGGGGATCGCGTGCGCGAGGGTGCTCTTCCCGCACCCGGTCTCCCCCACGATCCCGAGAACCCGTCCGGGCATCATCTCGAACGACACGTCTCGGAGCGCGTGGAAAGTGCCCGCGCCAACCACGTAATCGACGGAGAGACCCTCGACCGAGAGGACCGGTTCCGTCACGGCGTCGGACCTCCCGGGGGGACCGGCCGCTCGGCCGGGGCGAAGAGGACCAGGAGGACGAGCTCCTCCTCGATGGAGTGGAAGCGATGGATCTCTCGCGCCGGCACGAACAGGACGTCTCCCGGCCCCACCCGGTCGTCGCGGTCGCCGTGGTGGAAGCGGCTGCGCCCTCGGACGACGAAATAGACCTCGTCCTCCCCGTGAGGGGTTTGGGTATCGGTGGCGCCCCGGGGAAGGACGTAGACCCCCGCGCTCATCGCCTCCACGCGGAGGAACTCCGCGTATCCTCCCGGAGCGCGACGCGCGTCCTCCGCGATCGCGTTGACCGACCACAAGGAGCGTGGGCCGTTCGGTCCGGGGCCGGTCCGCGGGTCCCCCGGGCTCGACACTGGGTCACTTCACCCCCGGGACGGCGCGTCGCGCGTCGAGGATTTCCCGTGCCGCCCTCTCTCCCGTGAGGATCGCGCCCGAGACCGTCGCCGATTCTCCCGTCGTTTCGGTCGCCTCGCCCGCGAAGAACAAGCGACCGGCGACCGGCGCGGCGAGCTCGCGACGGTCCGCGGGCCCGCTCCCCGGCGGAAAGAACGAGTACGCCCCGAGGACCCAAGGGTCTTCGGGCCAGCGATGGACCACGGCCCCGTCGACCGTTCCGAGGGTCACTCCGGGAGGGACGACCTGGTTCCACTCGTCCACGGTCTCGCGGATGAGCTCGGGGTCGGTGAGCCGGCTCCGCCGGCGCGCCTCGCGGCCGACCGTGAAGGCGGTGACGACCTCGGTCGGTCCGTCCCCCCCGACGCGGGGACGCAGGAACGAGGTCGCCGTGTCTCCCCACAGAACGCCGAAATCGCCGAGGCGGCGACGCATCGTCCCCTCCCGGAGGCGAAGCTGGAGCGCGAAGGCATCCCCAAACCCGATGCGGGAGATCGCGGCCTGCTTGCTCGCCGGAAGGGGCGGGTCGAAGCGGATCCCGCCCGCCTTCAGGACTCCGAGGGAGACCGTCACGATGACGTAGAGTGCGCGATACTCGCGCCCCGGTCCGCCCTCCGGTTCTCGGGTCCGGACCCGGACCGCCTCTGGCTCGAGCAACACCTCCGCCACCGGGCTCCTTCGAACGATCCGGGCCCCGAGGGAGCTCGCCGCCCAGTTCGCGAGGGCGGAGTAGCCCTCGACGAGCCGGAAGTTGCGGAAGCCGAACGGCTCGCCCGCCTCCGACTCTTCCTCGGCGGGCCCACGCACGCCGATCGAATCGGGGTCGGTCGCGTACGTGTGCGCATGCAGGACGTCCACGAGCGAGCGAGCCCCGGGAGAGACCTGCCGCTCGTTGAGGAACGCTTGAAGCGAAAGGTCGGGCCCGGAGTAGCGAGCGAGCGCGCGCGGGATGCCGAAGTATCCTTGCCAGGTGGAACGGAATCCGATGACCGGATGGGCCGGAAGCGCCAGCCATGGGTATCGTCCGACGCGCCGGTCCACGACGATCCGGCTGCGCTGGTGCGTGGGATACGGAACGGCGTGAAGGCCCGCTTCGCGGATCCATTCGTGCGTGATCACGTGTCGACCGTGGACCATCAGGGCTCCGAGCTCGACGGGGAAGCTCGGGTCGAGTGAGTAGTCGGAGAGAGCCCGTCCCCCGACCCGGTCGCTCGCCTCGAGGACGGTCACGCGAAGTCCGGAGGTGACCAACCGGCGCGCGGCGGAGAGTCCCGAGAATCCCGCGCCGATCACGATGACGTCGGGATTCTCCGCGGAGTTCGACGGCGGAAGCTCGGGACGGTCCCCGATCACCGGGGACCCGGCCATCGTCATTCAGAGACCTCCCCATTGGGCGCCGAAGGCCGCGGCGCGAACGAACTCTCGGTCTCCTTCGCGAACGCCCGCCGGGTGCGCGGGTCCAGGACGTCCCGGAGCCCGTCTCCGAGGAGGCTGAGTCCGAGCACCGTCACGAAGATCGCGATCCCCGGGCCCATCACCAGCCACCACTCCCCCGGAAGCAGCGACTGGTAGTTCGACACCATCGTCCCCCATTCGAGGATCGTGGACGGGAGCGGGATGACGAACGCGACGGTCGAGAAGGTGACGATCACCGTCCCCACGTCGAGCGTAGCGTACACCGTGAGCGGCTCGAGAAGGTTGCGAAGGACGTGACGGAGGAGGATCCGGCCCTCGGAGAGCCCGGCGATCCGGCCGGCGTGGATGTACCCCTGGTGCTTGATCACCAGGACCTCGCCGCGCACGATCCGAACGTAGTACGGCCACCACGTCACCGTCAGCGCGATGACGATCGCGGTCAGCGGGTCGACGCTGTGGCCGAGGATCGCCGTCAGCGCGATCGCGAGCACGAGAGTGGGGAAGGCGAGAAAGATGTCCGTGACCCGGAGGATGATGGCCGAGACCGCCCGACCGACCCGACCCTCCTCCCAGAACCCGGCGATGAGACCGAGTCCCGCCCCGATCAAGATTGAAAGGCCGGTGATCACGACTCCGATCGTGAGGTCAAGGGGAAGGGCGGCGACTACTCTCGAGAGGACGTCCCTTCCGAGCTCGTCCGTCCCGAACCAGTGCTGGGCGCTCGGCGCCTGATTGAGCCCGGGGCCGATCGCGCTCGGTGAGTAGGGCAGGATCGATAGCGCATGGCCGAGGAGGGCGCGCGTGATCGGTGGGACCACCTCCACGAGAATCGCGGTGATGACCAGGATCACCGTGATGACGAATCCCGCCAGTGTGAGGAGATTCGCCGAGAGAGTCCGTAAGGATTCTACCAGGACGTCCGAGGGGCGGGAGCGTGGCACGACGAACGTCCGGGAGGGACCCGCGGCGTCTCCGTTCGGAGGTCCGAGCGGGGGAGGGGGGGCCGTTCCCGACATCTACCGCCACTCGACCCGCGGGTCGATCACGCCGTAGAGGATGTCGGCGACGAGGTTTGCGACCACCACCGCGATCGCGAAGACGATCGTCACGCCGATGAGGCCGGAGAAGTTGTTGTCCAGGATCGCGTTGAAGGAGTAGTCTCCGATCCCGGGCCAGCGAAAGATCTCCTCGACCACGACGGTGCTCGCGAGCAGGCCGCTCGCGGTAAACCCGAGGATCGTCGTGGTCGTGATGAGGGAATTCCGAAGGGCGTGGCGGTAGAGGACGGCGGTCTCGCTGATCCCCTTCATCCGGGCGCTCTTGATGAAATCGAGAGGGAGGACTTCCAGCATCGAGCTCCGGGTCATTCGCGTGATGATGCCCAGGTTCAGGAAGGCGAGCGAGATGGCCGGCAGAACGAGGTGGGCGACGGCATCGAGGACGCCCGAGGGGCTCCCGGCGAGGATCGCGTCGACCACCGAGAAATGGGTCGGCTGGGCGAACGGGGGCGTCTGCTCGCTGAATGCGCCCCCCGTGGGAAGCCCGAGAGCGGGCGCTACGAAGATCGCGAGGAGGATCCCGACGAGGTACGTGGGAGCCGCCCACCCGCTTAAGTAGAAGACCCGCACGAGATGGTCGGGCCAGCGGCCCGAGAACTGCGCCGCGACGACCCCGAGCGCGATCCCGAACACGATCATCACGAGGAGCGAGGCGAAGACCAGCTCGACGGTGTCGGGCAGGCTCTGGACGATCACGGGGAAGACGGCCTGCCCGTTGGAGTCCGTCCCCCAGTTCCCCGCCCCGACTCCGACGATGTACCGACCGAACTGGGTGAGCAGAGGCTGGTTGAATCCGTAGTACTGGGCGCACTCGTCGAGCACCGCCTTGCGCGCGTGAGGGTACCACGAGGCGCACGGGTCCGAGACCGCGAGGTGCGTGAAGAGGAACATCAGGATGACGACGCCGAGGACGACCGGGATCAGCTGGAGCAGTCGCCACCCGATGAAGAACGCGAGGTCGGTGAGACTCCGTCCCACGCGCCGTCACCCCGACGCCATCACAGGGCGTTCAGGTTCGATCGATGCCGTCTGGCCGTGCACTGGAACGTCGGGAACACGGACCCACTGATAAATACCGCCGATTCGAACTCAGGCGGTCGTGGGAGGGGACGAACCAACGCGGGCTTCGACGTTCTTCGCGAACTTCTCCGCGTCCTCTCGCACCCTCTTTCCGAGATAGGCGTCGAGCACGGCCCGCAGCGGCCCGCTTCCCTTCATCGAGAGAGTGAGCTCCGCCTCCGTGCCGCCCGACGGAGCGGGGGCGAACGAGACCGTTCCCTCGATGGTCGCCTCGGGTCCGGTGGCCCGGAAGCGGACCAGGGTGTCGGTCGCCTCGACGAGTTCCCCGTCGTAGACGCTCTTTCGGGTCATCGGACCGATCTTGATCTGGACCGTCCAGCGGGCGGTCGTCTCCGATGTCTTCTCCACCCCGACGACCTGCGGTACGTTTCCCGCAACGAAGGCCGGGTCGGAAAGGAGACGACGGAGAGTCCCCGGGTCCGTCGGGGCGTGGAACCGGATGGTGGCCTCGGGCATCGATTTCACCCCGGGAGGGTCGCGGGGGGATTCCCGCCCGGCTTCCCGAGCCCGCCTTCCAGGTCGCGAAGCACGACCCCGGCGGCGTTGTGCCCGGGGGCGCCGATCACGCCCCCGCCGGGATGCGTGGTCGACCCGCAGAGATAGAGCCCCGGCACCGGGGTCCGGTAGTTCGACCACCCCGGGACGGGCCGGAAGGAGAAGATCTGGTCCGGGGTGATGTCGCACTGGTCGATGCACCCGCCGGTCATCCCGATCGTCCGCTCGATGTCGAGCGGCGTGACCACTTCGGAATGGAGGATGAGACGCCGGATGCCCGGGGCGTAGGCCTCGAGCGTGGCGAGGACCGTCTCCGCGACCTCGTCGCGTTGGTCGTCCCAAGATCCCGCCCGGAGCTCGCTCGGAGCGTACTGGACGAAGCACGTCATGGTGTGCTTTCCCGGCGGCGCGACCGACGGGTCGACCAGGCTCTGGAAGTAGACGTCGATCGTGGGCTCGCGCGAAAACCGACCGTGCTTCGCGTCGTCGAACGCCCGCTCGATGTACTCCATCGAGGGCGAGATGTCGACCGCGCCCACGAGGTACGACGGACTCGGGGCCGCGGTGAACTTCGGAATCGCTTCGAGCGCCGCGTTGAACTTGAGGCACGCTCCGTGCGAGCGCACCCGACGCAGGCGGTCCTCGACCGGACGCTCGAGGGTTCCGGGCGGAAGGAACTGGAGGAACGTGCGGTGGGTGTCGACGGACGAGACGACCGCGCGGGCTCGGAACGTCTCCCCGGTTTCGAGGCGGACCCCGACCGCGGAGCCGTTCTCGATGAGGATCTCGCACACCGCGGAGTCCGTCCGGATCGTCGCTCCCCAGTGAGTCGCGGAGCCGGCCATCGCTTCCGTGATCCGGCCCATCCCTCCCCGAGCGTGGCCCCAGACGCGGCGGTGCTCCCCCAGCCGGCCGATGTTGTGATGCCCGAGAATGTACGCCGTGCCCGGCGTGTACGGACCGGCGAACGCCCCGATGACCGCGCCCGCCGCGAGCGCGCCCTTCAGCGCCTCGCCTTCGAACCAGTCGTCGAGGAAGTCCCGGGCGCTGCGGAGGAACAGCTCGCGCAGCATCGTCTCCGCCTCCCGGGGCGGCATCGTCCCGATGAACTCGTTGAGCGGCGTCGGCGGTGCCATCATCGCCGGCTCGATGAGGTCGAGCGCGTGGTCCCAGAACGCCACGTACTTCGGATAGGCCCGCGCGTCCTTCTCGGAGAACTTCGCGATCTCCTTCTGCTCTCGAGCTTCGTCGAGCCAGAACGTGAGGTGGCGGCCGTCCGGCTGCGGGGAGAACCCCTGGGGGTCGCACAGGATCGGGTCGTAGCCGAACTTCGGGAGCTCGAGATCGTCGACGATCTGCGGCCGGAGAAGGCCGCTCGCGTACGCGAAGGTGTTGATCCGAAAGCCGGGCCACGGCTCCTCGGTCACGCACGCGCCGCCGACGATCGACCGTCGCTCGAGCACGAGGACCCGAGCGCCGGCCTTCGCGAGATACCCGGCGGCGATGAGCCCGTTGTGGCCGGCGCCGATGACGACCGCGTCGTAGTCGGCCATCCCGCCTGCGGGAGGGAATGGTTCGGATAAACCTCTCGTCCGCTTTTCCCCGGGCGAAGAATTAAGGATGGGTCCGCCTAAGTCACCGCGACCGGAGGGGGCCGTTGGCCAGCGCAGTTCCGTCCCGAGGGGAGGGGTCCCAGGCATTCGCGCGTGCCTTCCGCAGCGTCGACCGACCTCTCGACCGCGCCTCGACCTTGCCGGGCCCGCTCTTCTCCGACCCTGCCGTCTTTGAGGAAGAGATGCGTCGCCTCTTCCGCTCCTCGTGGCAGTGCATCGGCCGAGAGGACGAGCTCCCGACCCCGGGTTCTTTCCGTACGGTCGAGGTCGCGGGCTCGGGTGTGCTCGTCCTCCGCAACGGCCGGGGGGAATTGCGGGCGTTCCACAATGTCTGCCGTCACCGAGGCACGCGTCTCGTGGAAGACGCCGAGGGAGACGGCCTCAAGAAACTCCTCTGCCCGTACCACGCCTGGACGTACGACCTCGACGGCCGGCTCCTCGGCGCACCGCACATGCAGGGTGCGAAGGCGTTCGACCGTTCCGAGTTCGGCCTTCTCCCGGTCTCGCTCTCGACGTGGCGCGGCTTCGTGTTCGTCAACCTCTCCGCGCGACCCGAGCCTCTCGAGAAGACGCTCGGGGGTCTCGTCGACCGCTGCGCGAACTACCCCCTCGAGGACCTCCGCCGAACGCATCGCGTGGTCTACGACATCGCGGCCAACTGGAAGCTGGTCGTCCAGAACGCGAACGAGTGCTACCACTGCCCCGGCGTCCACCCCCAGCTCGTCAAGATCACTCCCTACCGGTCCGGGGAGGAGGACCTCCGCGAAGGGCCCGTGTTCGGTGGCTGGATGGATTTCGTGGACGGCGTCCGCTCGGCGACGCTGAGCGGGACGACCTCGCGGGTCCCGTTCCCCGGGCTCTCGGCCGAGGACCGGAGGCGGGTCTACTACTACGTCCTCTACCCGGCGAACTTCCTGAGCCTNNGACCCGGCTCGTCTTCGACGTCTACGTCCACCGCGACGAGAAGGACAGCGCATCGGATGCGATGGAGTTCTGGGAGATGACGAACCGGCAGGACTGGCACATCTGCGAGATGGCCCACCTCGGGTCGAAGACGGCGGGATACTTCCAGGGCCGCTACTCGAGCGAGGAGGAGGTGGTCCACCTGGTCGACCGCTACTACCTGAAGCGGATGGGACTCCTGCGCCGCGGCCGCTCGAGCGCCTAGCGTCCACGGGACGGGGAGATCCCGCGTCGCCCGTACTCGTCCACGACGAACTCGTCGAAGTCCCGGACGAGCTCCTCCTGGTCGCTGTACCGTCCTCCGCTCCAGGCGCGCGAGCGCATCCCCTCCTGAGCGAGTTCGCAGACGGTCCAGTCCTGGCGGTTGATCTCGTCCCAGAGGCCGATCGCGTCGCTCGGGTCGAAGTCGGGGGAGGCGATCGCCTCGGGAAGGAAGTAGAACTCGTTCTCGACGCGCGTGTGGCTCGGGGAGGTCGGCCAGCCGTGATGGATCATCAGGTAGTCGGGGTGGAGACTGAAGAACGTGTTCGGGAACAGCACGTAGTAGTAGACGCGCTTCTTGTCCTCGGCGGTCATCCCGGGAAGGAGCGGCCGCGTCGTGTACCCCGAGCGGGTCATCGACTGGAAGTCCTGGGTGAACTCCATGTACCCGCCCGAGAACAGGGAGCGGCCGTTCTTCTGCTGGAACGATGCGTCGTTGTTCCCCGACAGATACGGGGTGAGGCGGTTCAAGCTCGGATGGACCGGGGCGCAGTGGTAGCATTCCGAGAAGTTCTCGACGATGATCTTCCAGTTCGCTTCCACCTCGTAGACCTGGCGCCCTCCGAGACGGAGGCTCGCGAGGGGGAACCGGTCGAACCGCTGGAAGAACGGGCCGAGTTCCTCGGAGAGAGACCGGCCGTGCGTCTCGAGATTGACCCAGAGGAACCCGCCCCAGGTCTCGACGCGAACCGGGTGGAGACCGTAGTCCTTCCGCTCGAAGTCGGCCTGCCCGCGCATGTGCGGGGCTCCGATGAGGCGCCCGTCGAGGTCGTACGACCATGCGTGGTACGGGCAGATGAACGATTTCGCGCCCTTCCCGGATTCCTCGAGGACGACGCGGGTGCCCCGATGGCGGCAGAGGTTGTAGTACCCCCGGATCTTGCCGGCGCCGTCGCGGACGAGGAGGACGCTCTCCCTCCCGACCCGGCGGGTCTGGAAATCGCCGGTCTCTTCGAGGTCCTCGACCCG
>DAEB01000002.1:30523-52387 GCA_002495185.1 Thermoplasmata archaeon UBA184
CAGTGCGGGGTGACGTCCCGGCGTCGGCGGGCGGCGTCATCAGAGTTCCCGGAGTCCTGCCGGGTTATAGGTCTGTCGAGAAACGGCTCCGGATTCTCCCAAGAGCGGTCCATGTCATACTTTAACAGGGTATATCAACGAGGTCGGCCTACGACCCCGACCAAGGGATTCCCATGGACCCGAAATGGCGTCGCGTGATCGCGGTCGGTGTGGTGGTCGTCCTGGTGCTCGCGGGGGTCGGCCTCTACTTCGTCGTACGGAACAACCTGTCGAGCCAGAACTGCGCCCTCAAGTCGACGAACCCGATCGTGGTCGACCAGGCGGAGGTCGCGGAGACCGCCGACCCGCAGACCGCCCCGTCGACCCCCTCGTGGGGACTCGTCCAGCAGATCTACCAGACGCTCGTGATGTACAACGGCTCGAGCCTCACGAACTTTTCCGGGGTCCTCGCGAAGAGCTGGAGCGTCTCGCCGGACGGCTACCACTGGAACTTCACCCTCAACCAGGGAGTCCACTTCTCGAACGGGGACCCGTTCAACGCCTACGTGATGTGGTTCAGCCTCTACCGAGAGCTCGCACTGTTCGGGATCAACCAGTACCTGCTCTCGGAGAACTTCTGGTTCCCGAACGTCAATTACTATTCGACCGCGGCGCAGGTCGACAGTTCCGCCGCGAACGTCACCACGGCCCTCAACACGTTCAACTTCTTCTCGCCGACTCCCGCCGAGGTCGCCGTGATGAGCGCCTCGAACCAGTCGTTTGAGGTGCTCGGGGCGTACGAGATCGAGCTGAACCTCGGGACCGGCTATCTGCAATCCTACAACGCCACGTCGGGCGTATCGACGGGCGTCCCGTATGCGTACCTGCTCGCCGAGATCTCCACTCCGGGCGCCGCCGCGGTCGACCCGGCGGTCATCCAGGCGCACGGGGGCGTTGTGAAAGGGAGCCCGAACTCCTGGATGCAGAGCAACGCCGTCGGGACGGGGCCGTATCTCCTCAGCACGTACAGCACGACCACCGGCTACTCTCTGACCCCCGACCCGAACTACTGGGGAGCTCAGCTCGCCGCGCAGCAGCCGTGGAACAACAACCTCCAGCCGGCGAAGGCGACGATCGACGTCAACTATCAGTCGCAGTCGTCTGTGACGATCCAGGACCTCAAGAGCGGCGCGGTGGCGACGGCCTCGTTCCTCTACCTCGGCCCGTCGTCCATCCAGCAGCTTCAGGGGATCGGATGCCTCAAGGTCGTCCAGCTCGACAAGTCTCCCGCGAACGCGCCGTTCAGCGGGGCGAACGGCGCGTGGTGGGTGTTCATGAACCAGAGCGTCTACCCGTTCTCCAACTGGAGCGTGCGGGCCGCGATCACGCACGCGATCGACTATAGTGAAATCCTCCAGGATGCCTTCGGAGGCTACGCCTTCGATTGGGTGGGGCCGGCGCCTCCCGGCCATCCCGACTACAACACCGCGAACCTCGCTCCCTACCCGTACAACCTCACGCTGGCGAAGCAGGAGATCGCCAATTCGCCGTGCGCGAACAACGCGTGCTCGGGGCTCGACTTCGAGTTCGAGTACCTCAGCACGAGCATCGACTGGGCGGACGTCGCGACCATCGTCCAGTCGAACCTCGCCCAGATCGGGATCACGGTGACTCCCGTGGGGATCACCCTCGCGCAGTTCTACACCGAGCAGACCCTCGACCCGAACACCGGGAAGTGCACGAGCGCCGAGGTCTACGAAGGGTCCGGTCCGTTCTTCATCGGCGAGGACTTCTACTCGTCCGACTACATCTCCCCGGACGACTGGACCCAGGAGGATTTCCTGAGCTTCGGGAGCGCGAACATCTGCCAGTCGGGGTTCAATAGCTACGCGAGCCCGAACTACAACAACTCCCTCGACAACCTGGTCTACGAAGCCGCGGGGACCCCGAATCCGGCCCTCGCAAGCCAGCTCTACGGGGAGATGGAGCAGATCATGTACCAGAACTACACGAACGCCTGGTTCGCGTGCCCCTACCTCTTCTCCGTCTACAATCCGGCCCTCGCGGGGCTCTACGAAACGCCGATGGGCAGCACGCCGCTCTCGACGATGAGTTGGAACACCGTCTCGGCCACGTAGGCGGTGGCGACCCTCCCGCCGCGCGGCGCGCTCGAGCCCTAGGAGGCCGACGGGCGCCCCGCGCGGCGGAGCGCGAGCTCGAGGACATCGAGCGCGCGGTCGAGCTCGTCCGCCGGGATGGTGAGCGGGGGCTGCACCCGGAGGACGCAGTCCCCGTAGTTCCAGAGCGGGATCACACCGCGACGCACGCAATCGAAGAAGACACGCCGAGCGGCCGCCGGGTCGGGGTTCCCCCGCCGGTCATGGAGCTCGACCCCCAGACAGAGCCCGAGGCCCCGGACCTCCGCGACCGAGTCGAACCGCTCCCACTCCTTCGCGCGGGCGAGCGCCCGACGACCCAGCGCCGCGGACCTCGGGATGATCCGTTCCTCCCGAAGGAGGTCGATCGTCGCGGAGGCGGCGACGCACGCCGCCGGATGCCCGCCGAAGGTCGTTCCTGCGGCCACCTCCTTTTCGGCCATCATCTTCTCGGTGCCGAGGACCGCCGAGATCGGGAGGAGCCCCCCGGAGAGGCCCTTCCCGATCGCAACGAGGTCGGGCGCGACGGAGAAGTGCTCGATCGCCCACATCTTGCCGGTCCGACCGACACCTGCCTCGACCTCATCGTCGATGTACGCCCAACCGTGCTCGTCGCACAACGACCGGAGGCCCCGAACGAACGACTTGGGAGGGATCCAGACCCCCGCCTCGAGCGCCACGGGCTCGAAGATCGTGCCCGCGACGCGCTCGGGAGAAACGACGTGCGCCAAAAGCTCGTCCCGGATGTAATCCAGGACCCAGCCCCCGTACTCGTCGGGCGTCATCCCCTTCGGACGTCGGATCGGGACCGGGTACGGAGCGTGGACCGCGCCTCCCCCGTACGCCTCCCAGTGGCGACGTTCGTGCGAGCTCAGGGCGCCGACCATTCCCATGCCGATGCTCAGCCCGTGGTACTGGCCCATGAAGCTCAGGACGACCGGACGCTCGGCGACCTCGACCGCGTACTTCACGGCCCCTTCCGCGGCCCCCGTTCCCGAGAGCTCGAGAAAGACGCGCGTGAGGTTCGGCGAAGGGCGCACCTCGAGAAGCTTGTCGGCGAGATCGAGCATCGGCAGGTGGGGTGCGATGAAGTAGATCAGGAACCCGTAGCGGGCGAGCGCCTCCTGCGTCGCCCGGAGCACCTTCGGGTGGACGTTCCCGACGTTGTTCGTGCCCCACTGGCTCGTGAGGTCGATGTACTCCTTCCCGTCGACATCGACGACCCTCGAATCGTGGGCTCCTGCGAGGAGGACGCTCGCGAGACGGGTCTCTTCGCCCCAGAAGTAGTGCGGGAACCGGCGCGAGTACCGGCGCCATAGCTCGGCGGAGCTCGGGCTCGTGCGAGGGTGCCGCCGGCCGCCCCTCCCTTTCACCCCCATCCCTCCTCCGTTCGTCGCTCTGGCCCCTCGACCGTGCCCGGAGCTGCCTAGACAGGGATCTTCGGAAGGTCCTCGAGGATTACCTGGGCCGCATTGTGGCCGGGGGCCCCGGTGACACCGCCACCCGGGTGCGCCGCCGAGCCGCACAGGTAGAGCCCGGGGACCGGGGTTCGGTACCCCGACCAGCCGAGCACCGGGCGGAACGAGAAGATCTGGTCGGGGGTGATGTTCCCCTGAAAGATGTTCCCGCCGGTCATCCCCAGGGTCGACTCGACGTCGACCGGGGAGATGATCTGCCAGCGGTCGACGACGTCCCGGATGTTCGGAGCGTACTCGCTGTAGGTATCGAGGACGCGCTCGGCAGCGGTCGGCTTGAACTCCTCCCAGGTCGACCCCCCCTTGAGCTCGTAGGGCGCGTACTGGACGAAGCACGTCATCACATGCTTCCCCGGAGGCGCCATCTGCGGGTCGAGCACGCTCTGGATCTCGCTGTCGATGAACGGACGTTCGGAGAACCGACCGTACTTTCCGTCATCGTACGCCCTCTCGAGGTACTCCATCGAGGGGCAGAGTTCGATGGCGCCGTAATGCTGGGGTCCCGGCCCGCCGGGGACCGACACGAAGTCGGGAAGACCGCTCAAGGCGGCGTTGAACTTGATCTGCGCCCCCCGGCTCCGGATCCGCCCGACCTCCCGGACGACCTCCGGCGGGACGTGGTCCCGCGGGACGAGCTTGAGATAGGTGTGCTGCGCGTCCACGTTCGACGCGACCGCCCGGGCCTCGACCACCTCCCCTCCCGCGAGGCGAACGCCCGCGGCGCGGTCGCCCTTCACGACGACCTCCTCGACCCCGACCCCGGTGCGGATCACGGCCCCGTGCGCCTGGGCGGACCGGGCCATCGCCTCGGTGATGCGGCCCATGCCGCCTTTCGAGAACCCCCAGACCTTGCGCGACCCCTCGAGAACCCCGATATTGTGGTGGGCGAGGACGTAGGCCGTCCCTGGGGTGCGGGGGCCCGACATCTCGCCGATCACGGCGCTCGTCGCGAACGCCGTCTTGACCTCGTCGCTCTCGAACCACTCATCGAGGAAGTCCTGGGCGCTCAGGAGGAACAGGCTCCGGACGAGCTCCTCCGATTCCGCTCCCGGGAACTGGGAGACGAGGTCGGAGAGCGGGACGGGCGGCGCGAGGAGGAGCGGCTCGACCAGGTCGAGGACGCCGTCCCAGAACTCCTCGTACTTGGGGTAGACCGCCGCGTCTTTCTTCGAGAACTTCGCGATCTCCCGGACGGTCTTCTCGGTGTCGTTCCACTGCATCATGTACCGGCCGCCCGGGAACGGGTAGAACCCCTGGGGGTCGTACAGAATCGTCTCGTAGCCGTACTTCCGGAGCTCGAGGTCCTCGACGATGTTCGGCCGCAGGAGCCCGGCGACATAGCTGAACGTGTTGACCCGGTAGCCGGGCCACGGCTCTTCGGTGACGCACGCTCCGCCGACGATCGGCCGGCGTTCGAGGACCACGACCTTGGCGCCGGCCCGCGCGAGGTACCCGGCGGTGACCAGCCCGTTGTGACCGGCTCCGATGATGGCGACGTCAAATCGCGTCACACCGCGCCCCGCGGCCGAGACTCGGGGTGGGATTTAATGGTCGTGTCGGCCCGGAGGAGCCGCTCCCCTCCCGGAGGTCCGGCGAACGTTTTTCCCACCCTTACTCCTCCGCTCCCGGCGGAGGGTCCCCACGGCCGGACCGTACGACGCCGTCATCATTGGCGGGGGCCACAACGGCCTGACCGCGGCCGCCTACCTCGCCCGCCGGGGCGCGCGGGTCCTTGTCCTCGAGCGACGGGCGCGCACAGGAGGCGCCTGCGTGACCGAGGAGACCTGGCCGGGGTTCCACATCAACACCTACGCCTACGCCGCCGGCCTCCTTCGTCCCGAGGTCGTCTCCGAGCTCGACCTGGGCCAGTATGGCCTTCGAACGATCCTGTTCGACCCGCAGATGACCCAGCCATTCCCCGATGGACGGGTCCTCCGGATCTGGTCGGACGCCGACCGGACGTCCCGATCCCTGAGGTCGTTCTCGGAACGCGACGCCCGGGCGTATCCGAAGTACCAGGCGTTCTGGGAAGAGGTCGTGGACGCGCTCCAACCGGTCCTGCTCGCCCCTCCCGCCCCGCTCGACCAGCTCCTCCACCTCCTTCCGGGCGAGAAAGGGGAGCGACTGCTCCGGGACCTCATTCTCCGAAGTGCGACGGACCTCCTGGACGACTGGTTCGAATCGGAGGAGCTCAAGGGAACCCTCGCGATCAACGCGGTGATCGGGTCGTTCCTCGGCCCGTCGACCCCGGGCTCGGCGTACGTGCTGGCCCACCACAGCTTCGGAGTCCTGGACGGACGGAAGGAGGTCTGGGGATTCGCGGAGGGTGGGATGGGTTCGATCACCGCCGCCCTTCGGACGGCGGCGGAAGCGGCCGGTGCCGAGATCCGGACCGGGGCGGCCGTGACCGGGATCGTCGTGCGCGACGGCCGGGCCGTCGGCGTGGAAACCGAAGGGGGGGACCAGGTTCTCGCCCGGGTGGTCGCGAGCTCGGTCGATGCGCGCACGACATTTCTCCGCCTCGCCCCCGAGGGTTCGCTCTCCCCCCAGTTCCTCTCCCGCGTCGAGAAGATCCGCTACCGCGGTTCCCAGGTCAAGTTCAACGCGGCCCTCGAGGCGCTTCCCGAGTTCTCGGCCGAGCCCGGGACCGGCGACCGAATGCACCAGGGCGCGGTCGAGATCTCGCCATCGCTCGCCTACCTCGACCGCGCGTTCGACGAGGCGAAGTACGGCCGGGTGTCGACCTCCCCCTTCATGGAGGTGCTCTTCCAGAGCGCCCGGGACCCGACGGTCGCGCCCCCGGGGAAGCACACGATGACCTGCTTCGTGCAGTACGCTCCGTACGACCTCGCTGGGAGGATTTGGTCCGAGGCAAAGCCGTCCGTCGCGGAGACGATCCTTGGAACCCTCGAAGCGCTCGCCCCGAACGTCCGGAGCTGCGTCCGCCACCACCAGGTCCTCTCTCCCCCCGACGTCGAGCGCGAGCTCGGCCTCACAGGGGGGAGCATCTTTCAGGGCGACATCACGCCCGACCAGATCCTCACGCTGCGCCCGCTTCCCGGCTGGGCCGGCTACCGTACCCCCATCCCGGGCCTCTACATCTGCGGGTCCGCGGCGCATCCCGGGGGCGGCGTCATGGGCGCTCCGGGGCGAAACGCGGCGCTCGAGATCTTGAAAGATTGGGCCACAGGGGAAGTGGGAATCGACGGAGCACCGTCGTAACGTGGACGGGGAAATGGTTCACCCGCCTCCCACCGATGGTGGGGGCGGGTGGAAGGCGCTTTCGCGCCTAAGCGGTCGCTGTCGGCTCTAGGGCCGGGTCGACATCGGGCTCGGCCTTCCGCCGGGTGCCGAACGACCGCAGGAGAAGTCCCCAGCGGCCCCGGGACCGGGTCGCATGCGACCCGCCCGAGACCGTTGAGGCGACCCAACGGCAGTCCTCATTGGGGAATTCGCGGGCGGCGAACTCCCGAACGCTAGCACTCCGGGGAAGGGAGCGCGCAGCGAAGTCGGCTCGGACGATCTGATCCGCCAGCATTCTCTCCCTCCTCGGTCATTGCCTCGACTGAATGACCACGGTAGCCTACATAAGGGCACCGTCAACCCGGAAACGGTCGACCTGCCCGGGTAACCAGCGAACCCGGTCCGGGTCGTAGATATCCCACAATTGTCTGACATCTGTCTGCCACCCTTCCTGCGACGGTTTGGCACGTGCCAAGGGTTGACCTGGCCCCTCGGTTGGCGGGGGCACTACCCGGGATTTCGCGCCCCGCGAGGGGTTCTCTACCCGGTGGAGGGGGTCACCCGCACCGTCGGAGAGAACCGGGGAAGCCGGGCGAGATGCACTCCCGCGACGAACCCCCAGAGAAGGATGGGGAACACGATCAGGCGCTCGACCAGGCCCGGGTCCCACGTCGTGCTATACGCCTGGGTCGGAGCGTAGTAGGCCAGCGAGAGGAGTGTGACGAGGCCGAGGATGAGCGAAAAGGCCCGGAACCCGAACCAGAGGGTCCCTTCCTTCATCCCGAACGAAAGGGCGACCAGGGCGAGCCCGCCCGGAAGGAAGACCATGAGCGAGACGAGGTCGTGGACGGACGGATTCACGTTCTCCGGGTAGAGCCCGACGAGGACCGCCGCGAGGCTGGCCACCAGCAGGAGGAACAGCCCCACAACCCTCGGACCCCCGCGAGGGAAGCCGCCCCATGCCAGGAGGATCCCGAGGAAGGCGAAGGCCCCCAGGATTCCGATCGACGCGTTGAACACCCCGTTCAGCGGGGAGGTCGAGGTGTTCCCGAGGTCGCTGATGTAGTTGGTGAGCAGCGAGTAGCCACTGTACCGGGTCTGGACCCAGGCCATGGCGAAGACGAACTGAATGACTCCGACGGCGATCAGAACCCCGCCCCAATGGACCGACCGACCCACGTGCGTCAACGGACCGACTCCCATTGCAACCCTCTCCGGCCGAACTCCGGCCTCTCCCGAGAGTCAGAGTGCCGGGGCCCCCGGTATGAATACCTCACGCTCGACTCGCCGACGGCTCTCTTCGGACGCCGCCGCGCGACCGACCATGCAGTGCCTCCGACCTGAGAGTATTAGGGGGGACCCGGGTTCTCTCTAGCCGTGTCCCTTCGGCCGGGGGCGGAGCCCAGGGTCCTTCGCTGGGGTTCTCCGGGGGGAGCATACCGCTGGCTTCCGGTCGCTGCAACGGTCCTCATCGCGCTCTCCACCGCCTTTTCGGCGCTTCCTGCGCCCGGGCCGAACGCAGGACGGGTGGCGAGAATCGAACCGGCGCCGGCCTCGCTCGGGCCGAGCGTAGAGGCGCGGGTCGCCCTGAACGCCGCGTTCCTCGCGAATCGGACGGTCGGCTGGTCGACCGTTGCCCCGCCCCCGTCCGGAGTGGGCGTCGATGGGGGCCTCGCTCCGGACCCTGCGACCGCGTCCGTGCTCGCGTTCGGGGGGACGGGGTTCGCGGGGCTCGAGAACTCGACGTACCTCTACAACGAGTCGACCAACCACTGGTCGAACGTCTCCTCCTCGGTCGCCCCCAGCCCGCGGAGCGATTTCGCGTTCGGCTTCGACCCGAACGCCCAGGTCGGCGCGTTGTTCGGGGGGATCACGAACCGGGCGACCCTCGTCGCATCCAACCAGACGTGGAAAGTCTCGGCTCACGGGGCGTGGACCCGCGAGGGGGTCGGGGCGTCTCCCCCGGCCCGGGAGGCGGCGGCGTTCGCCATCGACCCGACCCTCGGGGTTGGAGTTCTCTACGGGGGTTGGAACCAGAGCTACTCGGCGACCTCCTCGATCACGTACTCTGACCTCTGGGAGCTCAACCTGACCACGTGGACGTGGTCCCAGCTGTCGGTCACTGGACCGCGCCCTCCCCCGATCCAGGGTGCGTCGATGACCTGGGACGGGACCATCTTACAGTTCGTCCTGTTCGGCGGCTGCTATCCGTGCTCCACGAACGTCTGGGAGTTCGACCCGGTATCACGGACCTGGAGCGAGCCGACGGCGCCCCCGACGGTGCCGCCGGCTCGGAGCGGAGCGAGTTGGGGGTACGACCCGACGCTCCATGCAGACCTTCTGTTCGGGGGTACGGCCGGCGGCGCCCCGTTCAACGACACGTATCTGTTCTCGGCGGCGAACGACACGTGGGTCCGCGAGACGCCCCCGTCGCATCCGGTCGGACGGTACGACGCGGCCTCCGGGTTCCTGGACGTTCCCGGAAACGAGACGTGGGTCGTGGGCGGTGGGTTCACCTCGGGTGGGACCGTCACGGACGCTTGGCGCGCCTCGGCCACCTCGAACCTCACCTTGCTCGTGACGAACGCCTCGTCGCCCGCTTCCCCGATCTCGGGCGTGCAGGTCAACTTGAGTGGGCGGCACGTCGGGACCACGAACCTGGCCGGATTCCTCAACCTCACCCAGGTCAATGCGGTGAATCAGCCGCTCAACCTTACCGACGACCCCTGGTTCTTCCCGGAGAATCTCACCCTGTGGGAGCCGCCGGGCCGGAACTCGAGCCTCACGGTGGAGCTCACCCCCGAGCCCCTCGGGTCGGTCAACGTCCACGTCCAATCCGCCTCCTCCGGTGTCCTCGTCGGAGTCGAAGCGAACGTCTCCGTCGACGGGGTGCTCGTCAACCCGACACCGAAGCTGACGAACGTCTCGGGGAACGCTTCGTTCTACGGGGTGCCGCCGGGTCGGTTGTACGTGACGGCGTGGCAGCCGGACTGGCGTACCTCGTACGTGAACGACCTCCTCCGGCCCGGCGGAGTCGCGAACGAGACGCTGGTCCTGGTTCCGGAACCGTTTCTCTACGTCCTCGCGGTCGGCGAGCTCACGGGCGGTCGGCAGGTCAACCTCGAGGGCGTCACGATCCGACTGAACGGCGTGGTGATCGGAGCCACGAACGGGCTCGGGGACCTGAGCGTCCAGACGGACGCCTACGGGGCTTCGACCGTCGTGGGGAGCGTCTCGGGATTCCTCCCGGCCGGGGCCCTCGTCGACGTCCCCTGGACGGGGTCGGTGAACGCGAACCTGCTCGCGCAGGAGTTGCCGAACGGGTCGCTGCTCGTCTCCGTGATGGACAACGCGACGGACGCCCCGATGCCGGGGGCGTATGTGGTCGTGAACACGGTCGTGCCCCTCGCGTGGGGCTCGTACGGCGTGAGCGGCCTGACCGACAACTTCGGCCTCCTCGGGGTGAACCTGCCCGAAGGCAGTTACCTCGTCCAGGCGAGCGAGAACGGATTCAACGCCACCTCGCGCGGGACGGTCGTGAACATTCTCCCGAACCTGAACGTCACCATCACGATCTTTCTCCAGCCGGTCCCGCGCGCGACCGTCCATTTCGTCGTGCAGGACTCGAGAACTCACGACCCGATCCGGAACGCGAGCGTCCTCGGGGGTCCGACGATCGGATACACGGACGCGCGGGGTCGGTTCAACGCGACCGGCCTGATCCCGGGCGCCTACGTGTTCGTCGTCGTCGCCTCCCGGTACCTCGCGAACAACACGACGGTCTCCCTGACGTACTACGAGAACCTCACCGTCGTGGTGAACCTCACCCTGGCCCCGACCGTCGTCGTCCCCGCGGCCGCGTGGTCGTTCTCGCTCTTCCCCGGCAGCCTCCTCGACCTCTGGCCTTTCCTGGCGGCTCCGGCGTTCCTCATCCTCGGAGCGTTCGTCTACGGCTCGGTCCGACGAGCGACCGGTCCGGACGCGGAGCCCGCCGCCCGAAGAGGGGACGTCTCGGCCCGCGACCCGACCGTCGGAGCGCCCGAGACTCCGCCGGGGGCGGGTCCTCCCGGCCCGGGCTCCTCGAGCTGAGCCTCCGCCGTTCCCGGACGGTCTGCGTCCCCCTCCCCGGGAGCCGCGAGACGTCGAGAGAGGACCATCGCGACGGCGAGGACCGCCGCGACCGTCCCGAACGCGAGGACCGACAGCGTGATCGCGGGGGCGCCGACCGCGAGCACGACGAACGCGGCGGCGAGGACCCCTCCGATGATCACGGAGGTGAATCCGGGGGCCGTCACGCCGGACGGAGCGGCGGGGAGCGTCCGGCTCGCGAGGGCCTCGCGCTGGCCCGGACGCAGCGCGAGACGCTCGGCAAGGAGAGCGTCATCCGAGTCGGTCGGGGTCGACGTGGCTCCCCAGCTCCACGGGAGAGGTTCGCCGAGACCGGTCTGGGGGAGGAACACGGGGCAGAGCGAACCGGCGACGGCGACCGCCGCGAGCCCTACATACCACACGTTGAGGGCCGAGCCGAGCGGCATCGAGGTCGCGACACCCCCCGTGATGAGCGCCGCGATTCCCTGGACCTGGGCGGAGAGGACGTTCGCGAGGGCGCTCACGAACTGCTCGCCCGGGGAGCCCGAGGTCGTCCCCGCGCCCACCGATCCGGTCGCGATCGTGAGGACTCCGAGGAGGAACGTCAGCTCGAGCGTGAGCACGCGGGTCCCGGGGGACGCGTCGGCTCGCCAGGCGTACTCGAGCCAGACGAACGGGGCGCCGAGGATGACTCCGACCGCGAGGTCGACGCTGGCACCCCCGAATTCGGTCACGAGAGCGATCGGAAGGACCGCCAGGAACGAGAGGAGGACGCGACCCCCCGCGACGACGGCGGGATGGTGGACGACCCCGACCGCCGTCAGCAGTCCGAAGCCGAGCGCGAGCGCGAACCCGACGAGGAGCGGGACGCTGCCGCCCCACCACTGAACGACCGCGAGAATGCTGACGTAGAGGGGGGCCGGATAGATGAGGGCGGCGAGCCACGGGCGGTCGTTCACAGCGGGCTCTCCTGCGCGTGCAGCCACGCGTGCGCCTCGGAGGCGAACTCTCGGACCTCGGTGGGAGGGTAGCGGACGACCGGCACTCCCTGGGCCCGGAGCCGGTCGACCGCGCGGTCGATCGACCGCACGTCCGGTTCGCTCGCGAACAGCATCGCGGCGGCCGCGAGAGGGTCCGGCTCCGCCGGAAAGAGCGCAGCCACCTCCGGACACAGGACGATGAGCCGGTGGCCGCGGTCACGGAGGCGCGAGACCGCCGCCTCGACCGCGCCGAACGGCGAGAGCAATGTCGAGAACAGGACGATCGTCGTCGGGACGCCGAGCTTCTCGGTCGCGGTCTCGAGCGCCCGGGCGAGGTCGAACGGCCGCGGGACGAGACCGATTCGGCCGAACGCTTCCGTGAGCGCGTCCGCGCCGGGGGGACCGCGCTGGGGCGGGACGAACTCGACCACCTGGTCGGCGTGCACCATGAGCGAGACGCGGTCCGACCGACCGATCGCCTGACCGGCGACGACGGTGCCTCCGTCCACGGCGAGCTCGAGGCACTCCGAGCCCGGCTCGCCGAGCCGCATGTCGCGGCCGCAGTCGATCATCACGAGGACCTCGGGATGTGCCTCCTCCTCGTGCTGCCGGACGTAGAGCTTGTCGATTCCGGACTTCCGCCAGGCGATCTTCCGGGCATCGTCCGACTCCTCGTACTCGCGCAGGGACCGGAACTCGGACCCCGGCCCGACCCGGCGGCGGTACGCCTCGGCGGGCGCTCGCCCGCCCACGAGGGGGAAGTCCATCGCCTCCTCGACCGAGATCGCCGGAGTGACGAGCACCTCCCAGCGGTTCTCGAGCATCGTCATCCGGAACGCGAACCCGAACGGGTCGTGGGCGACGACCATGGTCGGTCCGACCCGGAAGCGACCGCGCTCCCGGGGGCGGTAGACGTAGGCGAGCCGCGTCGGCGTGCCCGGCCGCCAGTACGTGACGAGCCGGGGAGCGCCCCCGACGACCTCGAACGACTCCGGCTGGGGGTCGAAGACCTCGGCGTAGAACGACCGGGGACCGGCCAGCTCGATGTCGAGCGCCATCGAGCCGACGGCGTCGATCCCGACCTCGGAGCTGTTCTCGAGCCTCTTCCAGCGGAACCGCTCCGGACCGAATCCTCGGGTCGACCGGTCGAACGCGAGGAGCTCGACGCAGACGACCCCGAGGACGAGCACCGGGAGCACGAGGAGGAGAAGGTTGAGCGTGACGAACCCGAGCAGGAGGGTCGCGAGCGAGCCGACGATGGCCGAGGCGCCGACCGGAGTGAGGACGACCCGGGAACTCGCCATCGTCCGGTCAGCGCGGCACGGGAACCTTCCCGAGGACGTCCGCGAGAACGGCGCGGATCGTCTCGAGCACTCCCTTCGGGTCGCCCGGAAGGAAACGGCGGCCGCGGAACTCCGGCCTCAGGATGACGCGGTGATTGAGCACCGGGAAGAAGAGCTCCTGGATGTCATCGGGGATGACGTAGTCGCGCCCGGCGAAGAAGGCGGCCGCGCGCGCCGCGCGCATGAATTGGACCGCCGCCCGCGGGGACCCGCCCGCCTCGAGTCGCCGGTCGGCGCGCGTCGCCTCGACGAGCGACGCGACGTATCGGATGAGGTCGTCGTCCACGTCGACGGTCCGGACCGATGCCCGGAGCTGGTCGACGTCGGAGGCGGAGAGGATCACCGGGGTCTCCACGACCTCCTTCGGGTCGAGCTGGGTCCGCACGATCGTCGCCTCCTCCTCCGGGGTCGGATAGGTGATGACCCAGCGGAACAGGAACCGGTCGAGCTCGGCCTCGGGCATCGGGTACGTTCCCTCCTGCTCCAGGGGGTTCTCGGTCGCGATGACGAGGAAGGGCCGGGGCAGCGGGTACGTCCTCCGGTCCACGGTGACCTGACGTTCCTGCATCGCCTCGAGGAGGGCCGACTGGACCTTCGGCGGCGCCCGGTTGATCTCGTCCGCGAGGATCACTTGAGCGAACACCGGGCCAGGACGGTAGACGAACGACCGGTCCCTCGGGTCCATGATCAGACCGCCGATGATGTCGGACGGAAGCATGTCCGGCGTGAACTGGATCCGCTGGAAGGAGAGGCCGAGCGATCGCGCGAACGTGCGGGCGAGGTACGTCTTCGCGATACCGGGGACTCCCTCGACGAGGACATGTCCCTCGACCGCGAGAGCGATCGCGAGCGCGCGGACGTCCTCCTCGGAACCGATGACCGACCCCGAGACCGACGTCTGAAGCCGTTCGAGGACGGCATGAGCCTCCGCGGGAGAGAGGGGCTCGGCCGAGGGCGGAGGCGAGGGGACCGAGGGTGCTTCCGCGGGGGCCGGTATCGACAGATCGCCATCGCTGGCGGGCGCGGCGCGGGGAGGGTCGTTCATCCGGGCTCCTCGAACGCCGACCGCAGGGCCGTCGCCTCGGCGAGCTCGGCGTCGAACTCGTCTCGCGCTCGGGCCCGCCATGCGGGCCGACGCCATCGGGACCAGAGGTCGGTCCGTTGCGGGTCCTCGACCCGGGCCGCGAGGAGATAGGTCCTCTCGAGGGAGAGCACCGCGCGGCACGCCCGGTCGATGAGCGGGTCGCTGGGTGTTCCGAGGTGGCGAGAATGCGCGCGAATCTCCGCACGGGTGAGACCGTGACGCTGGACCAGCTCGCGTGTGAGGTCATCGCGGACCGTGAGGATGGCCGTCGTGAGCCGCCCCGCGCGCAGGTCCCGATCGAGGAAGGCGAGTGGGTCGACCTGCCAGCCCTGACGAACCGCGTACGGATGGAACCGAGGCGGTGCGGCGGGCCGATTCCACGCGTCCCACGCGAACGCTACACCCACCACGACGACGAGCGGGATCAGGAACTCGAACGCCGTTTCCGCGTCGAGCGTCATGGACCCTCGCCTCCCGGCACCGGGCGAGGCCGGACTGGCGGGAAGACCGACTCGCTCGTGGGGCTCGCGGGCTGGTACCCCGGATAGTAGATCGTCGCGAGCGAGGTCTCGGTGTAGACTCGCACTACCAGGGCGAGGAACGCATCGGCATCGCCCGTGCTCACGCGACCGTATCGGACGGGCTCGTACCACCCGTGGAGCTCGGGAAGGAGCACCGAAAGCTTTCCCATGTCCGACCGCAGGAACTCCTCGAGGAACCTTCGGTTCGTGCAGCTCGCGGGCACCGTGAGCGAATACGCTCGGACCGTGTCACGGAACGCGGAACGAAAGGCGGCCAGAACCGCCGAGCGATACTCTCCGCGCCCGAGGAGGTCTCGGGTTCCCACGATCACGGCGTTCTCTACGGGCGCGGGCTTCGGAGCAGAGCCCCCGGCGGACGGGGCGCTCGGCGCAGCGGCCTTGGGGGCCGCCGGCCGGGGGCGCGCGACTACCCCCTTCGGGTCGATCAGCGAACCGCCCCCCGAAGGGGATGAGGGAGCCCCGAGATATCTCCTTCCCGACCGACCCTACCGACCTGTGGGGGATGGAAGTCGGTCCTCGGGGTCACTTCCGCTGGGAGGAGGGACTCTCGGGGAGGCGACCGGTCTCGGCTGGGGCTCGGGGGGTCGTGCGAGCGAACCCTTCCGGGACGATTCCCAGAGGACGAGGCTCACCCCGCCGAGAACGATGACGACACCGGAGATCTCCCAGATGGTGACCGGCTCCGCGTAGAGTCCGGTGCCGACGGCGACCCCCACGAGCGGAGTGAGGTAGGCGACCACGTTGGCACGGACGGGACCGACGCGGTGGTGGAGGGCGAAGTAGGTGAAGTAACCGACCAGGGACGAGAGTCCGACCAGGAGCGCGAGCATCTCGAGGACCCCGACGCTCAGCGGGAGGGCGCGCGAGGAGGGGAGAACCAGGGCCGCGCCTCCGAGGAGCAGACCGGCGACCACGAACTGGCTCCCGATCTGCCAGAGTCCCTGCGGGCCGCCACCGAACCGACGCAGGAGGACCGTCCCGACCCCCGCGCAGACCATCGCCCCCAGGACGAACAGGGGACCCTCCCAGGTCCCGAGGGCGGAGGCCCCGGTCAGCTCGGGCAACACGAGCACGGTCGTCCCCACGAACCCGACCGCCATGCCCGCGAGACCGACCGCTCCGAGCCGCTCGGACGCGAGCAGGAAGAACCCGAGAAAGACCGTGAGGAGGGGGAGCGTGGAGGCGAGGACCGCGGCGTAGCCCCCGGTCGTGTACTGTTCTCCCCAGTAGAGCAACCCACCGTAGAGGCCGATGTTGAGGAGCCCTCCGACCCCCGCCGAAACGCCGAGGGCGCGCCGCGAGGGGAAGGTTTCCCTTCGCAGAGCGGCGAGCAGGGAGAACCCTCCCGCGGAGAGAAGGTAGCGCGCCGAAGCGAACGCGAGGGGGGAAGCACCGAACAGGATTCCCTCTCGAATGAAGACGTAAGCCGCGCCCCACACAAGACCCGTGGTCGCGAGTAGGGCCACCCCGACCGCTCCGAATCGCTCGGGGGCGGCGGGACCGTTCATCGAATCCGAGCTCCGGAAGCTCTATCGGGATTCCGGGGCGTCCGACGGGCGGACCGGCTTTCGAGCGAGGAGCAGCAACGACCCTCCCGACCCCCGAAACAGCCCGAGCGCCTCCTCCGGCACTCCGGCCTTCTTCGCGTACGGCTCCATGTCGGGCTCCTCGACCCGAACCTCGACGAACCCCGCGTGGCGCGCAAGCTCTGCGAGCTCCGCGGCCTCAAAGAACCGGACCCTCGATGCGACCGGTTCGGGCGCCGCCGGAGTCCCTTTCATCGCGGGGGTGCCGGCGTAGACCACGAGGCGACCTCCGGGCCGGAGGGCGCGGCACATCTCCGTCAGAGCTTCGAGAGGATCGGGGAAGAACCCGATGGCGCCCGTGGAGACGCAGCAGGTGTACCGCGCGTTCTCGACGGGCAGCTGACCCGCTTCGCCCGGAAGGACCTCCAATTGTCCGGCGGTCACCGCGGAGGCGTTCGTCTCGCGCGCGAGCGAAACCATCTGCGGGGAATGGTCCACCCCCGTGGCGCGGCATCCGCTCTCGAGCGCCTTCCGGAGGAACACCCCTCCTCCGCAACCGACCTCGAGGAGGCGGTCCGCGGCCGTGAGAGGCAGATGGTCCAGAATCAGCAAGAAGTTGGGCCAGTGGAACGCCGGGTCTCGATAGACCTTCCGGGCTTCTTCGCCGCCGGGGCGGCGCACACGACGGTCGGTGAACCAATCGCCGACCGCCTCGGGAAGCAATCGCCCGAGGATCGAGGGGATCACCTCCGCGGCGACCCAGTCCGGGAATGCGTCGGGGGATTCGGAGAATAGCCCGGCCCAACCCGACACGCTCCAGAGAATCCGAGAGCCGACGCCTTCCGGTTCGAGCCGGAATCGGACCGTCGCGTCCTTTGATTCGCCCCAAGGCATCGCGTACCAACGGAGGGTGACCTCCCGGCCGGGCTCGAACGCCGTGACCATCCCGACGGGACTTGCCCCGACGCGAACGACCCCGCCCGGCCTCGCGTCGAACGCCACTCCGGCCCGATGGAGTCCGTCCTCGAGCTCCCGGACGACGGCCTCGAAGGCATCCGCTGGCGGCCGGTCCGAGCGGAACTCGATCGTGAGGTCGGAGCTGCGAGCTTCCATTTCTGGCCCGAGCGGTCGGAGACTCTAATCGGTTACCGCTCGGTGATTGTCACTCGGAAGCGCGTCTGCCACCCATCATGGGGAAACCGCGAGCCCTCCCATCTTGAAATACGCCGGGGGAGATGGAGCGCGAACTCCCGGGGAGGTCCAGACTTGAAGGCGGTCGTACAGGATCGGTACGGCGGGCCGGAGACGCTCGAGCTGAGGGAGGTCCCCCTGCCGACTCCCGACGAGACCAGCGTCCTCGTCCAGGTCGTCGCGGCCTCTGTGAACGCACTCGACTGGAGGTTCATGCGGGGAAAGCCATGGGTCGGCCGTCTCTTCGGGTTCGGTCTTCTCCGACCGAAGCGGAAGGTGCGGGGGGTCGACATCGCGGGACGGGTCACGCAGGTCCGCAAGAAGGACAGTCGATTCCGGCTCGGGGACGAGGTGTTCGGACTCGGGAGCGGGGCGTTCGCGGAGTACGCCGCGGCCGATGAGAGCGAGATCACCGCGAAACCGGCCGGTGTCCCGTTCCTCCCCGCGGCGACGCTCGGGGTCGCGGCCGTCACGGCCCTCCAGGGACTGCGGGACCACGGTCATGTGAAGCCCGGGCAGAAGGTGCTCATCACGGGGGCGGGGAGCGGGGTCGGGACCTTCGCCGTCCAGCTGGCGCGCTGGCTCGGGGGGACCGTCACGGCCGTCACGAACCCTCGGAGCGTGGAGGCAGTGCGGTCGCTCGGCCCGGACCTCGTTCTCGACTACACGAAGGACGAGTTCCTGAGCCGACCTGAGCGCTACGACCTGGTCTTGGACGTCTCCGGGAAGGAGTCGATCCGCCGTCTCACGAAGCTCCTCGTTCCGGGAGGGGTTTTCGTCGGCGTCGGCGTGCACGGGGGATTCGGGCGGCTCGTGGCGGCGGGCCTTCTGCGCGGCCTCTTCCGATACCCGATCCGTACGTTCTACGCGAAGGTGAACCCCAAGGACCTTCGAACCCTCGGCGAGCTGGTCGCGAGCGGCCAGGTGCACCCGGTGATCGACCGTAAGTATCCCTTGAGCGAGGTCCCGAACGCGATGGAGTACGTCGACCGCCACCTGGTGGTGGGCAAGGTCGTCATCGACGTCGCGCCCGCCGGAGCGACCTAGCTAGATCTCCGACCCCCGATGCGGCGCCCACCCCGAGGGCGCGCCGGCCGAACCTCAGGCGCGGCCCGGGACGCCCGGAACGGGAGGCGTCCGGCGGGGCACGACCCCGAGATAGGCGATCGCGTAGAGCGCGAAGAACGGTAGCAGGTACACGAGGTTCATGGTATTCCGAACGAAGAACGTCGCCAGTACGATCATCAGTCCGAGAACGACCACGCGGCCGACACCGAGAGAGAACTCCCGGTTCGCCCAGGCGACGACCCGGTCGACTCCCGGGTCGNNGACGAACGCGTTGAGCGGGGCGTCCCAGCCCACGAAGAGCGCGAGCGACGAGACGACGATCCCGACCACGGCCGCGGGCGCGAACCATCCGTCGCGACGGAATCCGCGACGGAACGCAAAGTTCGCCCCGACGGACAGCACGATCAGGTAGCTCGCGAAGACCCCGGTGAGCAGGTAGCTTCCCGTCTCCTGGAACACGTAGATGGGGAGCACGATCCCGACCGGGATCGCGAACAGCTGAGAGACGACGAAGAGGAGCTGGAAGCGCGCGTACGAACGACCGGGGCCCCGGATCGTCTTCACGAGGGAGTAACGGGGGATGGAGATTGTTTGGTACCTCACGGGGACGATCACGAGCGCTGCGACGAGGAAGACCACGCAGGCGACCGCGAAGTCCCACAAGTACCGCTCCACGCCGGGGAACGTCGAGAACTGGATCAGCGCCCCGGCGCAGACCGGGGCGACCAGGGAGACGGCGCCGGTGAAGAGGTTGTTCATGGCGACGAAGGAGGTCCGGTCCTCGCCCCGGGTGATGTCGTGCATCATCGGGTTGTTCCCCGCGTAGAACACCCCCATCGCCGTTCCCCACAGGATGCCGAAGGCGAACGCGTTCGAGAGCGGGCCGCTCACCACCAACAGGTCGATGAGCACGAGACCCGAGAGAACGAGTCCGAGCAGGTAGAGGTGTTTCGGGGAGTACTTCGGAAGGAAGTAGCCCGAAAGCGCGTAGGCGACGTACGCCGTCGCGTACGTGGCGAGCTGGAAGTAGAGGACCGCGAGGTAGCTGTAGTTCGAGAGGAAGAAGAGGTTCAGAAAGACCGCGACCAGCCCGTTCCCGAGCGCGTAGAGGTTGAACGAGAGATAGTACCTCCCGATCGGTCCTCCCGCTCGAGCCGGCATGCGTCGACCACTCTCCCCGGGCCCCATTCGGTCTCGACGAAGCCCAGCGGTTCCTTCCATCGATAGGCGTTTCGTCAGGAGTGACGAACCACGTGGGGCGAGAGTCGCCCGAGGACCCGACGGCGTTCAGGGCCGCGCGGGAGGGGAGAGAGCCAGGGATCCGAGGCTCGCGAAACGACTCCTTGCCGACGCATCCGAGCAGAGTCCGGGTTGTCCGGTACGGGGCTACCCGGGATGCGNNCTCCCGGGGTCGGATCAGGACGGCCACGCCCTTGCGTTCAAGGTCGGCAACGGCGGAGGCGACGTCGTCGCATTCGAAACCAAGGTGGTCCAGCTCTTCGCCGTTGCCGTAGGGCGTACCGAATCGGGTTCCCGGTTCGTACCAGTTCAACTCCAACAGCTGGTTCGACCCTGGACTCTTGAGGACCACGGCCTGCCCATGAGTGGGAGGCGTCGCCTCGAGCTTGTGGACCACTTCCATCCCCAGAATCTCGGTGTAGAACCGCAGCGACGTGGGCATGTCGCGGACGCGGATTCCCGTGTACCCCAACCGGACTACCATGAGCGGCAGAGTCCGGGAGTTCGGTTAAACTTGGGCGCCGGTCGAGAACGGCCTGCTGCTCGTTCCAATGCCCGCCGAACGAGCCACCGGCCCCCCGTACTATCGCTTCGCTTTCGTTTTCAAGTAGTACTTCCCGTCGCTCGTCGCGATCACGCCTGCCCCCGCACTCATCTTGAGCCATCTCTCCTGCAAGCCGAGGTCGCTCGGAGTCTTGGCCGTGTCCGCTGTGACCGCGCCAACTTCCTTGAGCCGTTGCTTGGTCCGCTCGATGATGACCACAATGGTCGCGTCCGCACCCGCCATTTCCGGAACTTCCTCCCCGTCGAAGGGCCGACCCCACCGGTGTTCGGCACCCCGGGTTGGGCAGGTGAGGAAGGGCATTAATGGGCGGTCGGTCGGACTTGACGCAGGTCTGAGCAAGCAGGCCGACCCGAGGACGGGTCGTCCTACGCTTCGGGTCACCCGCAGGCGCGCCCGGGGCTGCGGTTGGATCCTTCAGGATTGTTGGGTTCGACGCACGTGCGAAGAAGACTCGGGGAGAAGACCCAGTAGATCCCCGCCGCGGTCGTTCGAATCGGCGGAGAAGTAGCCGAGGGGGGAATGGCCCAGAGGAGCGATGCTCGGGAGAACCGGGGAGGGCCGACCGGATCGATCGAGCCTACTTCCGTGGAGATCGCCGCGGACCTCCTCTCGAGATCGCCCGTCGAATCGCCGGGAGGTCCTTCGCCACGATGTCCCAGACCTCGTCGGCCAGGACCTGCCCGTACTGGTGGTTCGCGAGGTCTCGGAATCGAGCCATTTCTCGCCAGGGCACCCTGGCAAGCTCCGTTCGCGTTTCCGAGCCGACGCTCTTGGCTGCCTCGCCGATAACCTCGAGGTTGCGGATGACCGCATCCTGAATCACTTCGGATTCCATGAAAGTCGATCGCCCATTCGCGGTCGCTCGCGCGATGCGATCGATCCGCTCGAGGATTTCCGCGAGCCGGGACTCGTCGGTCATAAGGGAACCGCCTCGAAGAGGACCTGAGGTCGGACGAGCCAGTGGAGAGCCTCTTCCGGAACGACGTCCACCCGGCGTCCGAGTATCTTCTCGAGGTCCGCGGCCAGTGCCGCGCGATCCAAGAGACTGGCCCCTTCCGATCGGTCCACTAAGAGGTCCACATCGCTGGATCGGGTCGCTTCGGAACGCCGGACGGATCCGAAGACGCGGACGTGACTGAATCCTCGCCGGCGGGCCGCGCGGAGGACCGCTTCGCGGTGCGGTACGAGGATCTCCGGAATCCCTCGTCGTGTTCCCCGGCGGACCGGCCGAAGCACGGGCACATCCCAGAAGCGGGACTTGCACCTAGGACATATCCTGGGAACTCGCGCTCGAGCGGGTCGCCAAACGTACGCGCAGCGATAGCAACCGTACATCCCCGCGCGGAGCTCCGGCATCACGACCCGCAGGGTGTTTCAAGGTAAA
>DAEB01000020.1:0-6093 GCA_002495185.1 Thermoplasmata archaeon UBA184
GCCCATTCGCCGGGTTCGCGGACGTCGACGAGAAAGGGGGGGTCGGACGAGTGGAGCTCGGCCCGAAGCTCCTCGGGCTCGACATGCGGGACCCGGTCGTCCACCGTCGCGGCCCCGGGCGCCGGCACCCCGCAGAATGCCGGATAGTCGATGAGCCCCTTCTGCGTCGCGTGCGACGAGCAGAGGACGCAGCTCGGATTCTTGCGGACCTTGAGCTCCCGGAACGTGAGCCCGAGCGCGTCAAATAGGAGCAGCCGGCCGATGAGCGGCTCTCCCTGTCCCAAGATGATCTTCACCGTCTCGGTCGCCTGGAGGAGACCGATGAGCCCCGGGAGCACGCCGAGAACACCGGCCTCGGCGCACGACGGCACGAGGTCGGGCGGCGGTGGTTCCGGGTAGAGACACCGATAGCAGGGCCCGTGACGCGCGTCAAACACGCTGACCTGGCCCTCGAACCGGTACACCGAACCATAGACGCTCGGCTTCCCGAGGAGGACCGCCGCGTCGTTGACCAGATATCGGGTCGGGAAGTTGTCCGTGCCGTCCACGACGATGTCGTACCGGCCGAGGATATCGAGCGCGTTCTCGGACGAGAGGCGTTGTTCGTAGGTCACGACCTTGGTGCCGGGATTCAACGCTTCGATCCGTTCCTTGGCCGCGACGAGCTTGGGCCGACCGACGTCGCGCGTCGTGTACAGGACCTGGCGCTGCAGATTGGAGAGGTCGACCGCGTCGAAGTCGACCATCCCGAGTTCCCCCACTCCCGCGGCCGCGAGGTAGAGCGCCGCCGGTGCGCCGAGCCCGCCGGCGCCGACCAGGAGGACCTTCGCCCGACCCAGCTTTCGTTGACCGGCAACACCGACCTCCGGCAGGAGAAGGTGACGGCTGTACCGGCGAAGTTCCTCGGTGGAAAACCGGGCGGCCGGGGGCGATTCCCGGGCCGGAGTCTCCGTGATGGTTGTCCGGGTGGATTGCGCCGGAGGAGCTCCCCCCGCGACCGCCGGAACGATCGCCACGATGTCTCCCTCCTTGAGCGGGGTCGACTCCCGTTCGAGATAGCGGATGTCCTGGTCGTTGAGATAGATGGTGACGAAGTTCCGGAGCCGTCCCTCGGGCGTGAAGAGGTGCCGCTGCAGCGATGGATTGCTCTCCGCGAGAGCCCGGATGACTCCACCCACGGTCGAGCCCTCCACCGAGAGTTCGGAAGCCCCGCCGGCGAACGGTCGCAGCGGTGTGGGCACCTTCACGGTCGCTTTCGGCATCGCTCGTCCTTCTCCGACAGCGTTCTTAGGCTCTCGCTTACCCCTCGGTCACCGCGGCGGAGGGCTCTCCGTCCCTCCGACCAGAAGCTCCACCGGCCGGAAAGTCGACGCCTCGGGGTCCAGCTCGAACGCGCCGACAGAGGGTGTATCGGTCCGCGTCACCGACAGCACGATGTACGTGTACCAGGGCCACGCGTGCTCCTGGTCGAACAACGAGGGGCGGGCCGGATGGTCCGGGTGAGAATGGTAGAAACCGACCACGGACCTCCCCTGGCTCTCCGCGCGTCGTTCGATGTCCCGGACCTCTTCCGGGCGGATCAGAAACCGCCGCCCGCGTTCGCCGTCGAAATCGTTCCGCGCGCGCTCGAGAGCAACGACCGCGCGCTTCCCCTCGGTCTCGGAGCCCGACGCGCCCCCGATCAGGAAGCCACAGCACTCGTCGGGGTACGCCTCTCGCCCATGAGCACGGATCTCTTCGAGGACGGAGGAGGGTAGGGTAACGTTCCTCACGATGGCTCTCCTCCGGGGAGGTCGTGCCCTCCGTCCGGGAGAATGGTGACGACGTACGAAGCCGGATGGGTCCTCCCTACCTCGAGCGCGGCCCACACAGCCGCTCCCGCGGAGACACCGACCGTGAGCCCCTCCTCGCGCGCGAGTCGCACCCTCATCGCGAGGGCGTCCTCCGTTTCGACGCGGAGCGTTTCGTCCACGAGCCGTTCGTCGTAGGTCGACGGCCGTAGCGCGGTCGGGAGGTGCTTCAGCCCCTCGATTCCGTGCACTGGGCCGGGAGGCTCGACGCCCACGACCCGGACCGTGGGGTTCCTCTCCTTCAGGAATCGGCTTACGCCGGAGATCGTTCCGCCGGTCCCGACCCCCGCGACGAAATGCGTCACCCGGCCCGAGCTCTGCCTCCAGATCTCGGGGCCCGTCGTGGCATAATGCGCGCGAGGGTTCGAGGGGTTGTTGTACTGGTCCGGGTAGAAGTAACGTTCCGGGAACTCCCGGGACCGCCGTCGCGCTTCTCGCTGAGCTCCATCGGTCCCCTCGCCGGGGTCCGTGAGGACGATCCGGGCGCCGAACGAGCGGATCCGTTCGACCCTCGAGCGATGGGCGTTCGACGGAAGGATGATCTCGACCGGGAACCCGAGGCGGGCCCCCAGCATCGCGTACGCCACCGCCGTGTTCCCGCTCGACGCGTCCATCAAGGTTCGCTCGGAGGAGATCTGACCCGAGGCCAGAGCGTCGAGCACGATCCCCCGTGCCGCCCGGTCCTTGACCGAGCCGGTCGGGTTGAGGTGCTCTGCCTTCGCCCAGAGCTCGAACCCGAGACCCCCGACGATCCGCGGCAGCGGAATGAGCGGAGTGTTGCCGATCGCCGCTAGCATCGCGTCCTGGCGTTCGCGCTTCGAGCGCGGGGGATGCCCGAGGAAGATGGCGGCGCCCGAGGTCAGCTCAGCTGGATCAGGTGCGTACATCGAATCCCCCCGTGGCCGATCGAATCCACCAAGTCCACTCCGGCCTGACCTAGAAGCGCCTCGGTGAGGTTCTTGTCGAACACTTCGCAGAGGAGGAACGGATGCGTCATCGCGCTGTGGCGAAAGACGCAATTCGATCGAGTGATCCGGATCGACCCGTCCGGCGCTCGGTCCGCCGAGCAGCGGAACCCGAGCCGGTTCAACGAACGGACGACGTCCTCCGCCCGCTCGTCCGGCGTCCCGGTTCGCGGTACATCCTTCGCGACTTCATGCGCCATCCGCTTGGCCGCGTCCGCGAAGAGGGCGCTGACGTATCCCTCGCCCTCGCGAGCGAGCAATTCGTCGACGACCGTGTCGAGGATGAGGTCGTACTTCTTCGGGAAGAGCTCCTGCGCCGAATTCGTGAGCGCGAAGCGCTTCCGAGGGCGTCCGACGCCCTCCCTTCGGAACGATGGGACCACGAGGCCCCGTTCCTCGAGGCGTTCGAGGTGACCGCGAGCGGCGCTCTCCTGGATCCCGAGCTTCTTGGCGAGGTCCCGGGCCGTGCGCGGCGCGACGGCAAGCTCTTCGAGAATCCGTCCGCGGGTTCCTTCGAGCAGCTCGGGCTCGGACATCGTTCGCAACCTCCCAAAGGCGTCCTAGGATTTACGCACCGCGCCATGCTTAAATAACGGTATCGACTCGTGCACGGTCGATGGCGAGCAACCTGCTGAGCGGACCCCACACGCTGGTGGTCGACGACCTGCACGCGGAGGTTGCGGGAAAGGAGATCCTCAAGGGGGTCAGCCTGACCCTGAAGAGCGGGGAGCTCACGGCGCTGATGGGACCGAACGGTTCCGGAAAGAGCACCCTCGCCTACGCGCTCATGGGCCATCCCAAGTACAAGGTGACGAAGGGGAGCGCGCTCCTCGACGGCCAGGACCTTCTCAAGATGAGCGTGGACCAGCGTTCGAGGGCCGGGCTGTTCCTCGGCTTCCAGTACCCGCAGGAGGTCTCGGGGCTCTCGCTCTCGAAGTTCCTCTGGACGGCGTACATGCAGACCCACACGGCCCAGACGGCGAACACCGCCCAGTTCGACCGGGACCTGAAGACCCACCTTCAGTACCTCGACATGGACGAGTCCCTTCTCAAGCGCTCCCTCAACGAGGGGTTCTCGGGAGGGGAGAAGAAGCGGGTCGAGGTTCTCCAGATGGCGACGATCCGCCCGACGTTCGCGATCCTGGACGAGCCCGACTCCGGCCTCGACATCGACGCCGTCCGCGCGGTCGGGGAGACCGTCGCGAAGCTTCGGCGGCCGGATGCCGGCATCCTCGTGATCACGCACTACCAGCGGATTCTGAAGTACCTCAAGCCCGACAAGGTTCACGTCATGGTGGACGGGGTCATCGCGCTCTCGGGCGGCCGCGAGCTCGCGGACGAGCTCGAAGCGAAGGGATACGACTGGGTCCGCATCGGCATCACCAGCCCGCCAAGCTAAGGCGGCCGGAGCGTACCGCGGGAACGCCGATGGACGTCGCCCGGATCCGACAGGATTTTCCCATCCTTTCGGTCGAGCGCTCCGGACGACCGGTCGTTTACCTGGATTCGGCCGCAACTTCCCAGAAACCGCGGAGCGTGCTCGCCGCCGAAGATGGCTACTACGAACGCACCAACGCGAACGTGCACCGCGGGGTCTACGCGCTGAGCGTCGGGGCCACGGAAGCCTTCGAGGCAGCGCGGGAACGCGTCGCTCGTTTCCTTCACGCGCCGAGCGCCTCCGGAGTCATCTTCGTCCGGGGAACGACCGAAGCGATCAATCTCGTCGCGACGAGCCTCGGACGGCACCTTCTCCACCGCGGAGATCGCGTCGTCTCGACCGTGATGGAGCACCATTCCAACATTGTCCCGTGGCAGATGCTCCGGGAGTACTCGGGGATCGACCTCGATTTCGTGGGGGTGGACGACGACGGCCGACTCCGCCTTTCCGACTTGGACCGGGTCCTCGACCGGCGCACCAAGGTCGTCACGGTCACGCATGTGTCGAACGTTCTGGGCACCCTGAACCCCATCCGGGAGATCGCCGACCGCGCGCATGCCGCTGGTGCCTTGGTGGTGCTTGACGCAGCCCAGTCGGCTCCCCACCTCCCAATCGACGTACAGGAGCTCGGGGTCGACTTCCTCGCGTTCTCGGGTCACAAGACGCTCGGCCCCATGGGCATCGGGGTCCTCTGGGGCCGGCCCGAGCTGCTCGATGCCCTGCCCCCGTTCATGGGAGGCGGGGAGATGATTCGGGAGGTCCACCTCGACCGGGTCAGCTACCGGGAGAGCCCGGCGAAATTCGAGGCGGGCACACCGAACGTCGGCGGGGCGATCGGGTTGGCCGCCGCCCTCGACTACCTCGAAAACGTCGGGTGGGACGACCTGCGGGCCCACGAGCTCAAGCTGCAGAGAAGAGCGCTCGCGCTGGCGAACGACCGATTTGAGGGGCGGATGAAGGTGTTCGGCCCCGCCGATGCGCGCGACCGGCATGCCGTCCTCTCTTTCTCGCTCAAGGGCGCCCACCCGCACGACGTCGCGACGATCTTGGATGGGAGGGGAATCTGCGTACGGGCGGGGCATCATTGCGCCCAACCGCTGATGGAACGCCTGGGTGTGCCGGCGCTCACTCGCGCAAGCCCGTACCTCTACAACACGGAACAGGAAGTGACCGAGCTCTTCGATGGACTGGAGGATGTGCTCCGCGTGCTTTACGGGGGCCCGCACGTCGCACCGGAGTCCGAGTACGTCGGACCAGGCCTTGGTCCTTGAGACTCGCTGTAGCCGACGGGAGAACAAGCTCCACGCGGGGGGCCCGATTCACGTTAGTGGATGGAATGTCGTATGGCCGGCGACCTCTCATTTAAATACATTTAGGTGATGGAATTCTGAGGACGATCATGGCTCAGACTTCCTCCGAGATCACGCCGCTCGACTACACGCGGTACGACTTCAAGAACCCGGAAACGTACCGCCTCCGGATTCCGAAGGGTCTGAGCCGGGACGTAGTCCGGGAGATCTCCCGGTTCAAGAGCGAGCCGGCCTGGATGCTCGAGTACCGTCTCCGGGCCTACGACCACTTCGTCGAGCGGCCGATGCCCGACTGGGGCCCGAGCCTCTCCGACATCGACTTCGATTCCTACACGTACTACGCGAACCCGCTGCTCGAGGGGGAGACCAAGCGGAAGTGGGAAGACCTGCCCGCCGACATCAAGAACACCTTCGAGAAGCTCGGCATTCCGAAGGCCGAGCGCGAGTTCTTCGGCGGGGTCGGCGCGCAGTACGACAGCGGGACGGTCTACCACAAGATCCGCGAAGACCTCGCGGCGAAAGGCGTCGTC
>DAEB01000020.1:6173-6924 GCA_002495185.1 Thermoplasmata archaeon UBA184
CTTCCGGATCAACGCTCGAAACGTTGGTCAGTTCGAGCGCACGCTGATCATCGCGGACAAGGGGGCCAAGGTTCACTACATCGAAGGGTGCGTCCCCGAAGGAGGAGAGATCCTCCTGGGAGACCGCCTCTCTCCGATCGAGGACGTCGGCGTGGGGCACTCGGTCCTGAACAGCGACGGGGTCGAAACGACCGTGGAGAAGACCATGGTGCGGCCGTTCGATGGCGAGCTGATCGAAATCACGCCGGTGTCAACCGGCAACGCCTTCGAGCTCACACCAGAACACCCCGTGCTCTGCGTCCCCCGACGCAAGGTCATCGGCGCCCGACGGAAGAATCGCCTTCTCTCGGACGTGGACACGGGCCGCCTGCTCGCAACGACGCCGGAATTCGTGGCGGCCGGGGAGCTCGAGACCGGCGACTTTGTTCACTACCCGATCAGCCGAATCGAGCGAGACGACCCGACGTTCTCAACCTCACTCCTCACGCTTCTGGGCTACTACCTCGCTGAAGGATGTGCCCAGAAGATCAACGGCTGCGAAGCCGTGACGTTCACGTTCCATATCGATGAGACCGAGTACGTGGCGGAGGTCGCCGCCGCGATCCGAGAGTACACCGGCAAGACCGTGTGGACGGATCCTCAGCCCGCGAAGCACGCGATCACGGTCGGCGTCTATTCGAAGGATCTTCACGACTTCTGCGTCCAGCATGCCGGCAAGTACGCCGACCAGAAGCAACTCAGCAAGGCCGTG
>DAEB01000052.1:0-512 GCA_002495185.1 Thermoplasmata archaeon UBA184
GACCTCGACCGGGTCCACGTCCAGCGCGTCGACTCGGACGTGAGTCCCGTCGACCTCGGCTCCTACTCCAGCCGCGTGACGTTCATGATGGGGAACGCCGCCCGCGCCGCGGCCGAGGAGCTGCGGTCGAAGATCGTCGGCGCGGCCGCCGAGATACTCGACCGGCCGGTCGAATCCCTCGAGGTCGTGCGCGAACGCATTCAGGATTCGGGCCACCCCGAGGTCGGGGTCTCCTTTGAGGAAGCGCTGCACCGCGCCATGGAAACGGTCGGCGCACTCACCGCGACGGGCTCATACAATTCGCCGACGATCGGGGGGACGTTCAAGGGGGCGCGCGCCGGCACCGCTCCGGCGTACTCGTTCGCCGCGTACGTGGCCCGCGTCTCGGTGGACGAGGAGACCGGGGAGTATCGCGTCCCGAAGATCTGGGCCGCGTTCGATTGCGGTCGACCGCTCAACCGGCTCGCGGTCGAGGGCCAGATCGAGGGGTCGATCCACATGGGGCTCGGTCA
>DAEB01000052.1:528-1618 GCA_002495185.1 Thermoplasmata archaeon UBA184
GACGACGACCCCGAGGGACCGTTCGGCGCCAAGGAGGCGGGCGAAGGGCCGCTCATCGCGACGCTCCCGGCCGTCGGCAACGCGCTCTACGACGCCGTGGGAGTCCGGTTCACGGACCTCCCGATCACCCCCGACAAGGTCGTGAAGGGGATCGACCAGCGACGCGCCGAGGGCCGAGCCTGGAAGGGAAGGTAAGGGCATGCATCTCGAGCCGTTCGAGCTCCACCGGCCGACGAGCATCGACGAGACGGTCCGCCTCGCCGAGCGGTGGGCGGGACAGTTCGACTACCTGGCGGGCGGCACGGACCTCCTGCCGAACTACAAGATGCACATCAACCTGAAGCCCCACGTGGTCGCGCTCGACGCGGTCCCGGACCTCGTGGGGCACTCGCTCGGAAGAGTCGGCGCGATGGAGCGGCTCGCGGACCTGGAGCGGGACTCCGGCTTTCTCGGCGCCTACCCTCCGCTCGCGGACGCGCTCCGCGAGGTCGCGACGCCGCTCGTTCGCGCGAGCGCGACGGTGGGGGGGAACCTGCTCGTGGAGACCCGGTGCTTCTTCTTCAACCAGAGCCACTTCTGGCGAGCGAGCCTCGGCTTCTGCCTCAAAGCGGAGGGGGACCGCTGCCACGTCGTGCCCCAGAAGGAGCGCTGCTACGCGACCTTCTCGGGCGACCTCGCTCCCGCACTGCTCGTCCTGGGGGCGGAGGTGGAAGTGGCGGGTCCGGCGGGTCGCCGCCGGATGCCCCTCGGGGACCTCTACGATGCCGGCGGGGACGGGATCCGGCGGTTGACGACGCGACCGGGCGAACTCCTGGTCGCGGTCCATTTGCCCTCCGCGTCCCGCCGGCTTCGCGGACGGTACAAGAAGCTCCGGGTGCGGCCGTCGTACGACTTCCCCGAACTGGGGGTCGCCGTCGCGGGCTCGTGGGACGACCGTCGAGTCGAGTCGCTCTCGCTCGCGGTGGGGGGCGCGGAACCCCGCCCCCGGGTCTTCGACGAGCTCACGGAGCCCCTCGTCGGGGGGACCCTCTCCGACGACCGGGTCCGGTCGCTCGCGGACGCCGTGACCCGCGCGGTGCGTCCGGTCCAC
>DAEB01000052.1:1725-12633 GCA_002495185.1 Thermoplasmata archaeon UBA184
CGTCGCTCCCGCGTCCTCTCCGACCCCATCTGGGTCACCCGCGAAGGCTCCGTCATCCTGAACGGCCACCACCGCGTGGAGGCGCTCCGCCGACTGGGCGCGGACCGGGTCGCCGCGTGGGTCCTCGATTACGACAGCGACCTCATCCACCTCGAGCGATGGCGCGCGGGGCCCCCGATCGCGAAGAGCGAGGTCCTTCGAAGGGCGCGCGAGGGACGGCCGTTCCCGCCCAAGACGACCCGGCACCGCCTGCTCCTCGACCTTCCGGCGCGGCCGACTCCGCTCTCCGAGCTGATGCCCCGGCCGCTGGCACGGCGGGCTCACCGACGCGCGTCCGTCCGTTCCTGACCGCCCGCGGCGGCCGGCGGGCTCGGGCGGTAGGGGAGGGGAAGGTCCCCTTCGGCGAACCGTCGCAGGGTCGCCGCGAGAAGCGCGACCTCGATCGGGTGGAGGCGGGCGCGCAGAGAATCGGGAGTGTCGTCGTCGAGCACGGGCATCCGCTCCTGCGCCACGACCGGTCCGCCGTCCACCGTGGAGGTGACGACGTGGACGGTCGCTCCGGTCTCCTTCTCTCCCGCGGCGAGGACCGCCCGATGGACGCGAGGGCCGTACATGCCGGGACCTCCATGCCGGGGGAGGAGCGCCGGATGGACGTTGACCGCCCGGCCGGCCCAGAGGTCGACCCACTGCGGAGGAAGGATCGAGAGGTAGCCGGCGAGGACCACCAGGTCGACCCCCCTCTCGACGAGTTCCCGGGTGAGACGGTCGGACCACTCCTTCGGGTCGGTTCCCTTCGTCGGGAGCACGATGGTCGGGATCCCCCGACGACGCGCGCGTTCGATCGCCGGCGCGTGCGGCCGGTCGGAGACGACGAGGCAGATCCGGATCGGAAGATGCCCGCCGTCCGCGAGTTCGGCGAGCCCTTCGAGGGTCGTTCCTTCTCCCGAAACGAGGACCGCGACCGGGAGCGTTCGCGTCACGCCGACGGTAGCGGTCGGGATTAGAAGAGCGTGGCGGAAGTGAACCGGAACCCGCCGAGCGCGAGGGCCGGGGCGGTCACTGCGCCGCCCCCCTCCGAATAGATTCGCCGGGCACGTCCGATCGCGCGAATGCTGGCGAGCGCCGAGAGCACGCTCTCCGTGAACCGAAGGTTGCGGACCGGCGTCGTTACCTCCCCCTTCTCGATGAGGTAGGTCCCGTCCCGGGTCATCCCGGTGATGATGCCACGGCCCGGGTCCACGACCCGCACGTAGTGGAACCGCGTGACGAGGAGGCCCCGACCGACCTCGCGCGCGAGCTCCTCCTCCGAGGCGGTCCCCGGAGCGAGGATCAGGTTCGACGGCACCGGTCCGAAGTCGCCCCAGGGCGCTTCGGGCGGGAGCGCATGACCCGTGAGCGGAAGGCCGAGCCGGCCCGAGGTGATGAGGTCGGTCACCACGTTCCCCGCGACGCCGTTGGTGATGAGCGGGACCGGTTTCGTCCAGGTCCCTTCGTAATCGATCCCCTGCGGAACGGACTCTCTCGAGCGAGCGTCGTCGGTCAGCTGGACCTCTTCGGGAGCGATCGTCTTCCCCCGGCGCCCAGCAAGACAGCTCCACCCTTCGACCTCGCCGTTGGCCGCGAACCCGAGGGAGGCTAGGAACCGAAGGAGGTCCGCGACGGCCGGACCTCGAAGCACGACGGGGAGCTTCGCGGGCTCGGTCCGTTCGGGCGGAGAGCGCGCCATCCGCTCGGCCGCCTCCCGGCCCAGCGCGGCGGACTCGAGCCGACCGGAATCCCAGTGCGCCCCCTCCGACCACCCCGAGACCGGAGGGTCCTCCGTCGGGCGCTCGACGAGGACGCTCCCGTAGGCGAAGGAGCGGTCCGAACTTCGGTCGAGGCCCGAGGAATTGACCACGCGAATCGTCTCCGATCCGGCGACGACGACTCCGGCGACCCGCGCACCGGGGGCGGCGGACTCCGCCGCGGCGAGGACCTCCTCGGCCATCCGCGAGACGGCCTCCGGCGTGGACCTCGCGGTCGAACTCGAGAACGCGACCGGTCGACCGCGCCGGCCTTCGGGAGCTCGGAACCCCGGGAACTTCCGTTCCACCGGAGCGATCCGTGCGAGGTTTCGCGCGGTCTCGAGGAGGGATTCGAGACCGACCTGCGACGCGTCCGAACCGGTCGCCGTCGCGAGACGCTTGCCGTTCGCGACCCGAAGGGAGACGTGGCGGGACCGCTCGAGGTGCGGCTGCCGGATCCGGTTGTTCGCGAAGCGAATCGTCGTCGACGCCGTGGTCGTCAGCCGAAGGTCGCCCGCGAGGCGCGGGGGGAGATTCTCGAGGAGCCGAACGGCGTCGCCCTCCGGAGGAATGGCGCGACGCTTCGCCACTTCGCGCTATCCTCCTCGCACGGCGACCCGGCGGAACCGCGCCGACGGAGCTCCGTGGCTCACGCGTGCGACCTGGATCGGTTGGCCCTTCCCGCAGTTGGGAAGACCCCAGAGATGGCGCGTCGTCTTGTCCCCGACGGCATCCATCGAGGCCCAGAACTCGGGAGCCATGCCCGAATAGAGGGGGTTTCGGAGGAGCTCCCCTAGCTCGCCGTTCACGATCCGTCGGCCGACCTCGGTGCCGAACTGGAAGTTGAGCCGTCGGTCGTCGATTGACCAGGAACGATTCGTCTCCATGTAGACCCCGTCGATGACCCCTTCGAGGAGCTCTTCGAAGCTGGAGTCGCCCGGCTCGAGGTCGATGTTCGTCATGCGGACGAGCGGGGCCCGGTCCCCGCCGGACGCGCGCGCCGTCCCACCGGATCGCGAAAGCCCGAGCTCGGCGGCGGACTCTCGGGAGCTGAGCGTTCCGACGAGGAGACCCTGGTCGACGATCGCCGTGCGTCGGGAGGGAACCCCTTCATCGTCCCAACCGAACGTGCCCAGTCCGCCCCGCTCGGTCGCGTCCGCGACCACGTTCATGAATTCGCTTCCGTAGCGGAGCGAGCCGACCTTTTCGGGAGCGATCCAACTGGTCCCCGCGAAGGCGGCCTCAGAGCCGAGGATCCGGTCGAGCTCGACCGCGTGCCCGACGCTCTCATGGACTTGGAGGGCGAGCTGTTCCGAGCCGAGAACGAGCGTCGTCGTCGCGGTGGGGCAGGCGGGAGCGTCGAGGAGCGCGACCGCCTCGCCTCCGACGTCTGCGGCCCGGCCCGCGATGTCGAGGCCTTCCACGAACTCGAAGCCGGCTTGCGAGAAATCCCCGCCGTGCGACGCGGGGTAGCTGCGCCGCTGCACATGGGAGCCGCGCACCGCGGTCGCCGAGACTCCGGCGCCGACGTGAACAATCCGGGAGGTGTACGACGCGCCCGCCGACGAGGCGAACCACTTGTTCTCCTCCCATGCCGAAAACGATGCGATCCCGCTCTTCACCGTCCGGGAAACGTGGAGACGCTTCTCTGCGGTCCGGAGAAGGTCGATGACCGGGTCGAGCGAGGAGTTGAACGGGTCATGCCGGAGCGAGGTCTCGTACCGCCCGCCTCGTGGGTACCCTTCGTCGGTCACGCGAAGCGGCTCGCGTCGGGATCGGCCGGCCGCCCGGGCGAGACGGACGGCGAGGTGGGCCACCTCGCGGACCGGTCCCGGCCGAAGGTCGGACGTCGTCGCGAACCCCCAGGCCCGCCGGGTCCGTACCCGCACTCCGAGCGCGCTCGTTCGGGAGTCCGTGAGCGCGCTCGCGGAGCCGTTGCGCACCGCGAGCTGGAGATACCGATCGGGAGCTACGACTCGCACCTCGGACTGGACGACCCCCCGCTCGCCGGCGGCGTCGAGGGCGGTCCGGATGAGCTCCTCCACAGCACCTCGTGAACGCGGGGCCAACTGGCCCGTGCATTTACAGATGCCGCTCCTCTAGGGCGGCGACCGCGGGGGTCCTGTCCGGGCGTTTAGAGCATCACGCGGAGGTTCAGCTTCTCGGTGAGCTCTTTGTACCGATTGCGGATCGTGACCTCGGTGACGCCCGCCACCTCGGCGACCTCTCGCTGGGTGCGCCGCTCGCCGCACTGGACGCTCGAGATGTAGATCGCCGCCGCGGCGACTCCCGTCGGGCCCCGCCCGCTCGTCAGTTCGCGCTCGGTCGCTTCCTTGAGGATCTCGTTCGCGCGGGTCTGAATCTCTCCCTTGAGCTTGAGCTCGGAACAGAAGCGCTGGATGTAATCCTGCGGCTTCGTCGGCATCAACTTGAGGTGGAGCTCACGGGTCATGAACCGGTACGTCCGGCCGATCTCCTTCCGTCCGATGCGGGACTTCGAGGCGATCTCGTCGAGCGTCCGGGGGACGTTGCATTGACGGCAGCTTCCGTAGAGGGAGGCGGCGACCACGCCCTCGATCGAGCGACCTCGAATCAGGTTGCGGTTGACCGCCTTCCGGTAGATCATCGCGGCCGTCTCCCGGACGTTCCGGGGGAGGGCCATTCCGGACGCGATCCGGTCGAGCTCGGCGAGCGCGAAGGCGAGGTTGCGCTCGGTCGCGTTCGAGACGCGGATCCTGCGTTGCCACTTCCGAAGGCGGTAGAGCTGGGCGCGGTTGCGGGTGGGGATCGACTTCCCATACGGGTCGCGGTTCTTCCAACCGATCTCGGTCGAGAGCCCCTTATCGTGGATCGTGAGGGTGGTCGGCGCGCCGGTCCGGGCGCGCTTCTCCCCCTGCTCCGCGTCGAACGCGCGCCAGTCCGGACCCTGGTCGATCATCGATTCCTCGAGGACGAGGCCGCATTCGTCGCAGACGAGCTCTCCGCGCTCGTAGTCGCGCGTGAGATGCGTCGAGCCGCAGCTCGTGCAGCGGGTCGGCACGACGATCTCCTCGGCTCGCGCCGCCGGCTTCTCCCCGCCCGGACTCGCTTCTCCGTTCTCCATCGACTTCGTCCCCTACTCGCGGATGAGGGTCGCTCCCAAGAGGGCGGCTCCGTCCGACACGCTCGGCGTGCGGCGCGGCCGAACGGTGAGGTACGGCCGGGAGACCGGCCCGAAGACGCGGACCACGTGACCATGGAGCTTGCCCGAGGCGTCCCGGACGAGCGTTCCCTCGGGAACGACCTCGGAACTCGCTGCGCGGACGGTGAGTTGGCCGGCGGTCGTCACCGCCAGCACGCTCCCTACGTCGCGACTCTTGACCCGGACGTCGGACCGCGACAAGTGGTATAAACCACTTGCGATACGTATAAAAAGATTACGGTCGGGGTCTCGGGCGGTTTCGAGGTCGACCGCTCGGCGGGACGTCGGCCGATTCGTCCTCGCCCTCCGTCGCGGTCCGCTCCTCAGGGGGAACGTATGGAACGTAGAAGGAAGGACGGATCGTCCGCCGGTGGGGCTCCTCCTCCTCTTCCTCGGGGGCGGGCTCCTTCCCCCGCTGCCGTTCGACCGCCGGAATGACCTTCTCGGTGGGGAACTCGTCGCCCGCTGCGACGGTCCTCGCCGCCGCCTGGCTCGCGGCCGCCCGGTTCCGCTCATGGGTGAGCCGGTCGACTTCGGCCCAGAGCTGCTCGATCTCCTCTTCGGGAGTGCCGTAGCGCCGGTCCTCGCTGATCGCCGCGCGGACTTGGGCCATCAGCCGAGCCGCGCTCGAGGCGTCCCGCGCCTTCCCCTTGATCCGTTGGAGACGCCGGGCCAGATTGCGTGCCTCGAGCAGGATCTCCTCCTCCTCTCGTGGCGAGAGCGGAGGCAGCGCGGGAGCGCGCGGGATCCGGGCGACCGCCCGGCGGACCTCGACCAGGCGCTGGGCGGTCGTCGGGAGGTTCTGGTCCTGGATCGCGGCGAGCAGCCTCGAGAACGAGCGCACGACTTCCCCGACGTCCTCGCCCCGGTCGCGGGCCTGCCGGATCGAGGCCCCGAGCGACTGCGCTTCCTGGACGCAGAACTTCGGGACCGCATCGTTGAGAACGGCAAGGGCGAGCGATGCGCTCGCCGCGGCCTTCTCGAGCGACCCGGAGCTCAGCGGCTCGGCCATCAGGCGCTTCCGAGGGTTTCCGACGCGGTTGTCGAGGATCGTGAGGTCGACTCCGATCGTCCCGGCGATCGCCCGGAGTTCGTCCGCGCGTCGGAGGAGCTCGCGAACCCACGTCCAATCGGTCCCCGCTCGAGTGAGCAGCGCTTCGGCCCGCTTCAGGACGTCCGCGCCGCTCCCGAGGTCCCCCTCCCGAATGGCTTCCTGGAACGCGTCGACGATCTGGTTCGTGGGAAACGGAAGTCCCTCGGCTTCCAGCGCGCGGCCCCGCTCGACGAGCCCGTCCAGCCGGGATTCGAGGGAGGCCATGGTTCGCGCGTCGGACGGCATGGACTAGCTCCGGGCCGCCTCCGACGAGAGCATCCGCATCAGTCGGGTCAGGGTCAGGTCGGCCTCCTTGAGCATCCGGGAGCGCAGGAACTCGGTCGCGTCCCGGATCTGGACGGCCGCCTCGTGGGCGATCTCCGTGTCCGGGGGGAGCGTCCGGACGCGCGCGGCGAGCGACCAGGCCTTCTTGAGAAGGCGGTCGAGCATCTCGTCCTCCGTCTCGCCGGGCCGGGCCGGAACGGCCGACGGCGGGGCGGGCGACGCGGCCGCCACCACCTCGAGCTCCGCGAGCTCGCGGCGGAGATCCTGGACGGTGCGGACGGCCTCCGTCAGCCGACCCTTCTTGAGATGGCGCGTCGCTTCGAGATGGAGCCGCTTCGCGACCGCGCTCGGTACGTGGTCTTCNNAGGAGCATGAGAACCTGGGCGGCCTCCTGACCGAGAGTGTCGAGGACCTCCTGGCTCAGGTCGGGCTCGCGGAGCTTCTCGCGGACCTCCTCGACCTCGCTCGAGATCTCGCCGAGAGGAATTCCGAGCTCCGCCGCCTCGCTCCGGAGCGCCTCGATCTGGGCGAGGAGGCCCTGGAGGCCTCTCCAGTCCGACTCGAACTGGGTCAGGAGCCGGTCCGATTCGGCGACCAGGCGGATCGCCTCGTCCCGTTCCTGTCCGTCGAGCGCCTCCTGGGCCCGGCGGATGTTCTCGCTCACCGCGATCCGGGCGCCGGTCCGTTCGAGGGCCTCGCGTCGTTCCCCGAGCTCGGTGAGGCGCCGCCGAACGAGCTCGTCGCTCTCGTTCTCCAGGCGGGACTGCGCGGTCCGAAGGATTCCGAGCGCTTCCGAGACCCGACCGTCGGCCTCGCTCAGGGCCGCCTGACAGAGCTCGCTCGATAGGTCGGGGGCTCCTCGGCCGAGTTCCCGAACGAGCTCCATCTTCGAGACGAGGTCGCGACTGATCGCCGCATTGAGGTCCTCCTCGGGAGAGAGCGGCTTCGGCCCGGACGGCCTCTCCTCGCTCGCGGGCGCGCCGGGGGCAGCGCTCGCGCCGGGCGGAGTGTCCCCTCCGTCATTCGACCGGAGCCCCTCGATCGCGAGACCGGTGGGGAACCCGCAGACCGAGCAATGCAGCGCGGTCGATGGGATGGGTTGCTCGCAGATCGGGCAGCTCGACGGCACGGAACGTCCCTGTTCTCACCAAGAAATCGTTCGGGCGCCCTTAATCCCTTCGTCACCAGCTCGCTCTCGAGGGGGGAGTCGGTCGACCGCCTATCCTCCGGAGAACGTCGGCACGACGGTCAGACGAATGGGCCCCTCGAGGGGGGTATCCAACGGGACCGGCGTCTCACCGTCGAGCACCGCGCAACCCTCGGGGCTCTCTCCGGCCGAGCGGACGACGGCGCGCACGGCGGTTCCGGTCGGGACCTCGAGGTCGAAGCGTCGGCTCCGTCCGCCCCGAACGACTTCGACCGAGACCCGGACGGTCGCGGGAGAGGCGCTGAGGGGGAGAGTCTCTGTCGCCGGGGTCGTTCCCCGGTCGTCCTTTGAACTCCCGCGATGCAAACGCATCACCAGATCTCGAATCTGGCGCCTTGGCCAAGCTAGGCTACCTCAGCACCCGAACGAGAGCAACCCGTCCCGCATTTAGCCGTTTTCCGGGGACCGACCCGCTCCGAACGTTTCCCGGAACGCAGGTTCGCATCATCGGCCGGTCGGCCGCCGCGCCCCGACCGAACCTCTCGAACGAGCGAGATCAGTGGGTTCTCGGCGGAACCGGCCGGCCCCGCGATCATCGAGAGGAAGCGGGATTCCCGAGGGCCGACTTCAGGCGCGTGATGGCATCGACCGGGAGAGGGTCAACCCCGTCGCGGGCCGCGAGGAAGAGGCTCACGTGGTCTCCGAGAGAGATCCCCGAGACGAGCGCCTCGAGCCGGTCGTCCGAGGGTAGCGTCGCGCGAGCGACCGGGACACGCCGTTGTTTGAGGAGTCGTTCGAGGTATCGGAAGCTCGCGCGAACGGGAGGGGACTCACCGGTCCATTCGAGGAGGACGACCGCGTACGCCCGGCCGGACCTCCGGCCGAGGGCATCCCATCCGACGAGGGCATTGTGAAAGAGCTCCGGGACCTCGTCGAACACGGCGAGCCGCTTCGCGTTCTCCTCGACCTGCGTCTTCCACCGTCGTGCCAACGGACGGAAACCATGCTCGGCGTAGACGAACGGTGTGCGGTCGCCGACCTGCCGGGCGATCTTCGCGGCGACCCCCTGCGGCCGGGCGTACTCCCGGATTCGCGTCCGGGTGGCGGTCGCCGCCCGCCCGACCCGGTCTTCGAGCGACTCCGGGAACGCCGGGTCGAGGAGGCCGAGGACCCCGCCGAGGAGATGTCCGACCGCGGAGCGCGGAGGAAGGCCAGGAGGAACGGTGAGGGCGGGCACACCGTCGGCCTCCGCTCGCTCGAGGAGGGACCCGCCGGAGGTGATCACGACGCGGCGCGCCCCCGCACGGCCGGCGGAATCGTACGCCACGAGGGTCTCCCAGGTGTTGCCGGAGTAGCTGACCAGCAGGACCTCACAACGGGGGTCGACGAACTGCGGCAGGTCGGGGGACCGGACGACCCGCAGGACGGCGCGGCCTTCGGAATCGACCACCACGCCGGCCAGGTCGGCTGCAATCCCGGACCCGCCCATGCCGACCGCGACGATTCGGACGTCGTCACCCGGCAACGGCCGCGCGAGGTCGCGTCCGGCCCGATAGCCGGACTCGAGCGCGTCGGGAAGCGTCGCGGCGAGCGCCCGCATCCGAGCCGGACCGTCGGTCGACCTCGGCGCCATCGGTCGCGACGGGAGACGGCGAGAGATATCTCTTGCGGGCGAGCTCCGGCGTTCCCGGGCGACCGAGGAAAGTTGAAGAGGGCCTTGCGGCAATTCTCTCACGGACCGACTTCGTAGGAGGGTCTCGGGGAGCCATTCGATGGCAGTGGGGAACGTCGCGGCCCGTCCCGGGGATGCCCGGGTCTCCACGGGAAACGCGACTCTGGACGCGATGCTCGAAGGCGGTCTCGTCGGCCGGCGACCCTACCTCATCGTCGGACCCTCGGGCACGGGAAAGACGACCCTCGCGCTCCAGTTCCTGTGCGAGGGGATCCGCCGGCACGAGAAGGTGCTCCTCATCACGCTCGAAGAGCCGCCGAACGAGGCGCGCATCAACCATCGGGGCCTCGAACCCGAGATCAACCAGGTCGACGTCTTCGATGCGATCCCCGACATCATGCGCTACGAGCGGACGCCGTTCAAGGACATCGCGTCGGTCCGGGCCGCGGTTCCCTTCTCGGAAGTGCCGTTCCGCATCCGACGGAGCCCCGAGCTCGCGAGCGTCGAGGTGACGATCACCGCGCTCGAGCAGATGCTGCGGACGGAAGTGATCCGGAAGGGGTACACTCGCGTCGTGATCGACTCGCTGACCGCGCTCCAGTACTTCTGCATGAAGGGGTTCGACCCCGTGGCCGGTGCGCAATCGTTCCTCCGATTCCTTTCCGACCTACGCATCACCACGTTTCTCACCGTAGAGTCGCCCCTCGAGGACATCGAGACTCCCGAGCGGATGCTCGCGCGCGGGGAGATCCGGCTCTTCCGCTGGGAGCTGGACGACCAGACCGTGCGCGCGGTCGGGGTCGAAAAATTCCGCGGAAGCTCGCACGATGTCCGCCTGCATCCCTACCGCATCGGACCTCGCGGGCTCGACATCAACCTCGATGTGACCATCTCGCGCGACACCCGGATGATCATTCAGCCGATCGTTCCCCACCTGCGTGCGCCGGCCGCGGTCGCGGTCGAAGGCCCCACCGTCTCGCCCATCACCCCCCTCATGGACGAGGTCCGAGACCTCATCCTCCTCGGCGCCGACGTGGCGCCGGCCCGGACTGAGATCGAGGCAGCCCTCGCGGCGACGAACGAGGGTCGTCTCGACGAGGTCCGGGCCCACCTTTCGAGAGTCTCCTCGCTTGTTCTCGGTTTCGTCGACCGGGTGAGCCACGAAGCGAATCCCTCCGGGGGGGACCGGGTCGGCTCCTCCGCCGCGCTGCAGAGGGTTCTTGCGCGCGTCGACTCGTTCCGGACCGGGGCTCCCCCGACGAGCCTTCCTCCTTCCGACGTCCTCCAGGTTCAACTCGGTGCTCTGCTGTCGCTGCTGCCTACCGCCCCTCCGGTCGTCGCTGCTGCCCCGGCTCCGCTCGCTCCCCCGGCCGCAGCACCGGCGCCTCCCGCCTCGGGGCCGGTGGCGGTCGTCGAGGCGGGACAGATCACCCAGTCCCCTCCGGCGACGGCCGCGCCTGCGGTCTCCGCTCCCACTCCTGGTTCTGCTCCGCCGGTCTCATCGCCCGAGCCCGCGAAGACTCCAAGCCCCGCTGCGTCGCCGCCAGGGCTTCCCTCAGCGGTCGAATTGCCTCGTCCATCGGTTCCGTCCGCTTCGCCCAGTGCTCCGATTGGCGCCACGTCGGCGTCCGCTCATCCGGCCCGGGGTGGGCGTGGTGGAACCGGCAAACCGTCCGCAGCTCCCCCGAAATCCGGCGCGCCCGCCGTTCCGGGGCGGGCGGAGAAACCGTCCGGCGGGACGACACC
>DAEB01000048.1 GCA_002495185.1 Thermoplasmata archaeon UBA184
GGCAGGCGTCGGCGCGGTCGACATGGCGTGGGAGCGGAGGAACGCGTGCAGCGCCGCCCGCATAAGATCCGACCGGGTCGGAAACTCGCCGTTTGCCACGAACGAGTCCACCAGCTGGAGCTCCTTGCGGTTGCACCGTAGGGCGATGCGCGCGTCCTCGGGCTCCTCCCCACGGGACTCAGGCTCTTGAGAAGCCTTTGTTGCTCGTCGGGAGGCGTTGTCGAACACAGTCGAGCAGAGGGATGGAAACTTCTCATACTTAAACACAAGCACGAGTCACCGATAACAACCTTCGACCCGCACCGGAACTGGTTCTTGCTGACGTGTCGAACACCCAATGAGAGGTGTCGAACAACGAGCGCGAGCCGTGCTTCATCTGTATAACCCGGACACAAGGGGAGGTTGAGGTGATCGCGCTTCGACGGGGTCTTCTAGCCCGTCCCCAGAGCTAGCACGAACGCCGCCCGCTCCGGAGTCGTGAAGCGCTGGTACCGCTAGGCCGTCCGATACACGGAGTGCGCAGTAATGCGCATGCGTGCGTATGCCGTCATTCAGCGATTTAGAATACGTTTTTTGTCGATTCCACTGGCCCGCACATTCAAATACCAGGGGTTGGCCATACCGTCACCCGCGGGTCGAAGGGCCCACACATCGGAGGAACGAAAGCGAATGAACGTCTTTGGGAAGAACGAACGGAGCTGGAGAAAGGCGCGGAAGCGCGCGGTCTCGCCGATTATCGCTACGATCTTGCTCGTCGCGATCACGGTCGTCTTGGCCGCCGTGCTGTACGTGCTGATTTCGGGCCTGACCGGCGGGGGTGTCGGTTCGAAGCCGATCGGGAGCGCGTTCTCGGCAGGCGCCCCGACGGTGAGCACGTGCGCCGCTGGGAGCGCCCAGACGATTCCGCTGGTCGCGGCCACCACGGGCGGCTGCAACCCGGTTGACTACATCTACACGCTGACCGTGGAGTCCTCGACCATCAACTTCGGGAGCGCCCAGTTCGAAGTGAAGACCTCGACGGGTGCGATCTATACTCCGGCCGCGGGTTCCGCGCACGACGGCTTCGCGATCCTCAACATCGGGAGCCAGGTCGTTGCGATCACGGTCACGGCGGGAGCGATGGCGATGTCGGCGGTGTTCTCGAACTACGGGCCGTCGGGTGAGTGCAACAGCGCAGTGTGCGCGACCTCGACCCCCCTGACGACGATCTACACCATCGTCATCGACATGGGAACCAGCAACCCGGCCGGAACCGGACTCTCGTTCGTGGCGGTCGGAGCGAGCGGCTACTCGGGAACGACGTCGCTGGCTCTGCCGTAAGGTGAGATCGAGCGTCTAGCCCAACCCTTTCCTCGACGCACGGTGGCGGGTCACCGCCGCCGTGCTCCGCTCTTTTCCGGACGAACCGCTGACTGTTCTCACGACAACGTCTAAATAGCGCCCCCCAGCCTTTCTAACACTGCTACTCGTACAGGAGGGCCTTCTGCTATGGTTTCCACCTCGGGGGACGCGGGACTGCGCCCGGCGAAGGGACGATGGGTTCGGACGCGGCGCCGGTTCGGGCGCCGTGCGGTATCGGACGTGGTCGCGACGATCCTGCTGCTGGCCCTCACGGTCACGTTGTTCGCCGCCATCTTCGCCTTTGTCACGACCTTCCCGGCTCCCCAGGTCCAGAGCAGCACTCAATTCCAGGCGTCCGAGGTCCTCGCGGCGAACCAAACCTACGTCACCGCGATCAAGATTCTTCACCTGGCCGGCCCGTCGGTTCCGGGAGCGGGCCTCGTCTACCTCAAGTCGGCGATGAACCCGAGCGCCCCGGAGTTCCAGAGCCCGTACACGGTTTCCTCCGGACTCTCGGGAGCGGCCGTCTGGAACCTTGGTCAGACCTGGAATCTCGGGTTCTCCTCGCCCAATCTTCCGAGCGCCCACGATAACATCAGCATCTACATCGTGAACGCGGGAAGCCTCCTCTTCAGTGTGATCCTGCCCGGCTCGGCGCTGCTTGCTCCGCCGACGGTGGTCTCCACATCGATTTCCCCCGCGGGCCCGGCGGTCGGGGCTCCGTTCACGGTGTTTGCCACCCTCGCGGGCTCGTACACCACGAATTCAGTCTACGTGAACCTGGCCGCCGTGCCCGGCGGCCCGACCACCCCGCAGAAGATGACCCAGAACGCACAGGGACAGTGGACCTACGCTTTCACCACCGGTGCCACCTCGAGCGGGACGTTCTACGGGTTCGTGAACGCCTCGAGCTCGTCCGGCCAGAAAGCGGTGGCCGTCGTGGTCATCACAATCTCGAGCGGGGGCACCACGAACGGACCCCTCTCGGTCGGCGTCGTCCTCGTTCCGTCGCCGCCCAACTCGGGGACCGTAGAATCCGTCGTGGCGGTGGTCACCTACACGGGACCCACGCTGGGGAGCCCCGCCGCTCTCAATGTGACGTTCTCCGCGAGCAGCACCCCGAGCGGCTTCACCTACGCGGGATATGGCCCCTCGGGAGTGACCATTAGCGGGCCGGGCGCCGCCGCCAGCGTCACGGTGACGAGCCAGACCACCTGGACGCTCCCCAACCCGGCCAGTCTCACTCTCTACACCTTCCAGGTCACCGCGATGGCGACCGTGGCCGGAGTGGGCACCAACAACGGCACGACCACGTTCACCCCGGCGACGGTGACGGTGGGCCCCTCCGCCGGCCTCATGGGTTCCACCGCGACGGCGCGCGGTGCGGGTTTCGTCCCCTCCACGAGCGTCACGCTCTCGCTCGGGGGCGTCGTGATCACGCCTTCGGGGAGCTCGAACGCGACGTGTACGTTCTCGGGCTCAACGATCACCACCACGAGCACCGGGACGTTCGCGTGCCGGTTCGTGGTCCCGAGCGGCGCGCCGGCCGGGACGCCGAGCCTCCTCGCCCGCGACACCACCACCGGGCAGAACGACTCTGCGACGTTCGCGCTGACCGCCTGGACCGTGACGGTCGGGCCATCGACCGGGCTCATCGGCAACATCGTGACGGCTCGCGGGGCCGGGTTCCTGGCGTCCTCAAGCGTGACGCTGACCTTCAATGGGATCACGATCACCCCTTTCGGGTCGACGAACGGCACGTGCACGTTCTCGGGCTCGACCATCACCACGACCGCCGCGGGAGCGTTCGCATGCCGGTTCGTTGTTCCCAGCGGGACGGCGCCCGGAGTCGCGAATGTCGTCGCCACGGACTCGGGCTCCGGACAGGTCGCGACCACGACGGCCTTCAGCGTGACCGCCTGGAGCATCACCCTGTCGACCCCGTCGTACGCCCACGGCACGGCCAAGAACGAGACGATCACGGGCGTCGGGTTCGATGCCAGCTCGTTCGTCTCGATCCTGTTCAACGGCGTCGTGGTGACTCCAACGGGGTGCCAGGCAGCGCAGGGGACGGTCGCCGGGAACACGATCACCACGACCGCGACCGGCGGCTTCACGTGCTACTACATCATCGCCTCGACGGTCGGCGCCGGGGTCTACCCGGTCACGGCGATCGACGCGACGAGCGCCCAGACGGCGACCGCGTACGTGCGCCTGACGTAGGCTCCAGCGGTCCCCGACAATTCGTGCCGCAAGTCCGAGAAATAGGCCCGCCGGGCTCCCTACTTCGGGGTCAAGCTGGTGTCGTCGCGGACGCGGGGAGGGCCGCGCCGCACTTCCAGCAGGTCGTCTCGCCACGGTAGACTACGGCGTTGCACTTCGGGCAGTTGAGCTCGTCCGTGGCCGAGGGGGCCGCCGCGGTCGCGCCTTGGGAGGGCGGACCGGAGGGGCCGGAGGGGAGGGGCGCCTGTCCGGCGCCCGCGGCAGGACTCGGAGCCCCCGTGGACTCCGCCGCCGGAACGGGTCCAAGAGCCCGCTCCTGGGCCTCCTTGCGTCGCCGCTCGCGATTCTTGAAGATCATGTAGATGAGCAGGACGAGGAAGAACGGAGCGCCGAGGAGCAATAGGTCCTCGAGGTAGACCGAACCGAGGATGTCGCCGTAGATCACCCAGAAGCCGCCGATGACGGGGCCCTCGATCCCGTTGTACGCGGGGTCCCCCGCCAGAAGCTGGTAGTAGGGCTTCTTCGTGGTGGAGTTGTTCGTGTAGATCCCCATCTGCCAGGTCCAGACCCCGTCCGAGCCGATCCGGTAGTGGAATGTGACAGTGTACTGGGTAACGTTAGGACCCTGGGGCAGGGACGTGTTCTTCAGGACGTACAGCGGGTAGCCGGCACTACAGTATGGGGAACTGTTCCCGGTCGCGCCCGGACAGGTACTGATGTAGAGGTCGAGCTCGACCGGGGTTGTGTTGCCCACCGGGTGGTTTTGGGGAAAGACCGTCACCGCCCACGTGAAGGTCGTACCGGTAGTGCCCGTGAACGGGGTCACGCTCGCGTTCTGCATGAGCGGACCATTCGGCGAGGAGTAGAGACCCCCCGAATTCGAGGCCGAGGGGCCGACCGGGGCGAGCAGCTCCTGCGTGAAGTAGACGTTCGCGACCGGCGCGACCGCCACGACCACCACGAGACCGACGAGCGCCAGGAACCGCGGTCGCTTGAGCCCGGACCAGATCGGAATCGCCAGTCCGAACACGAGAAACGCGGGGATCGCGAGGATCACCGAGTTCACGACGGTGAGGCAGGCCAGCACCACCCCGAACGTGACAAGGATGATCAGGATCTTCCCCAGAGTGGTCTGAAGAAAACGTCTAAAGCGACCCCCCTGTTGCTGCGCCACGGAACGGGAGGAGAGACCGGCCTCTCCTTATTAGCTGATGGCAGCGACCACTCAAACCGCGGCGAGACCGTCGGTCTCGTGCGCTCTCATCGTCCTGGACGGTCTCGGTGACCGACCGAATCCGGCGACCGAGAACAAGAGCCCGGTGGAAGCCGCCCGGACGCCGAACCTCGACCGCATGGTCGCCTCGGGAGCCCTCGGCGACGTGATGGTCGTCGGTCCCGGAGTGGCGCCCGAGTCCGACGCCGGGGTCTTTGCGCTGCTGGGCTACGACCCGGTACGGGACTCGCCCGGGCGCGGCGTCTTAGAGGCCCTGGGGGTGGGGATCCCTCTCGTCGCGGGGGACGTTGCCCTCCGGCTGAACTTCGCGACCGTCGATGGCGACGGAACTGTCCTCGATTCCCGGGTGGGCCGCTCTCTGGGGACGAGCGAGGCTCGGGAGCTCGCCCGCGGTCTCACCGAGGCGAACCTCCTGGCCACCGACGGGATCCGCGCCGAGGTCCGAGCCACGGTGGGTCACCGGGGAGTCCTCTGGCTCCATCCGACCGAGGGTGGACCGCTCTCGCCTGAGGTGACCAATGCCGACCCCTTCTACGAGAAGGTCGGGGGGATGGGTCAGGCGCGCCGCCCGGAGCACCCCAGCATCCTCGAGGTGACCCCGACCGACGCTTCCGCCGAGGCGGCGCGGACCGCGCGAGCGATCAACCTGTTCCTCGCGAGGGCGAGAGACGTCCTCGCGGGCCATCGGGTCAACGCGCGTCGAGCGATCGGGGGTAAGAAGGTCGCCAACGGCCTTCTCGTACGAAACGCCGGCGCTCTCCCCGCCGTTCCCCTGCAGTCGTTCGCGGAGCGCTACGGCGTCCCCGGAGCTGCCGTGACCGAGATGCCCGTCGAGCGTGGGATCGCGATCGTCCTGGGCCTCGAGGACCGGTACGTGGGCCCGATGGGCCCGGACCGCGACGCCGGGTATCAGGAGCGCGCCCGGGTCACTCGAGAGACGCTCGCGCGGTTCCCGTTCGTCTACGTGCACCTCAAAGGACCGGACGAACCCGGCCACGATGGGAACGCGGTGCTCAAGCGGGAGATCGTCGAGGGGATCGACCGCTCGTTCTTTGGGCCGTTCCTCGAGGGGCTCGACACGACGCACGTCCGAGTCGCGGTCACCGCGGACCATGCGACCCCGTGCATCCTGAAGGGCCACTCCGACGACCCGGTCCCTCTGCTGCTCTGTGGCGCGGGATTGGCACCGGAGAAGGGAGTGGGCCACAAGTTTGGCGAGCTCGCGGCGTCACAGGGGGCGCTCGGCCATCGGTCGGGGGCGGACGTTCTCAAGCTGTTGTTTCACCCTCCCGGTCCGGGGTCATGAACTCCCCCGGAGTGGTCGTTCCTCGGTCGCAAGGCGAGGAGGTCCGCCTGGACCTGGTCGCCTCCGGACTCTTTCGCCCCGACCTTGAGATCCTCCACGAGGGAGAGAATCTCGTGCTTCCGATCGACGCTCATGCCGGTGACGTCCCTCCCTCGTGGGGGACGGTCGTCGTTCGGGACTTCCGGCCGGTCGCTCGTCGTGGCGCGAGCAACTACCGGGATCTCCTCTCCTGGCCGGAATCGGAGAAGGACGCCTTACCCCGGTCGTTCGACGTGGTCGGGGAGATCGTGCTCATCCGGTTGCCGCCGGAGTTACGGGACCGGAAGAACCAGGTGGGAGGGGCCCTCCTCCGGTTCGTTCCCGGGGCTCGGCTGGTCGGACTCGACCTCGGGGTCCACGGGCCGGAGCGTCGCCGTTCGGTCGAGCGCATCGCGGGGGACGGAACCTGGAGGACGCGGCACCGGGAGAACGGCCTCGAGTTCGAGGTCGACGTGGAGCGGGCCTACTTTTCCCCGCGTCTCGCTCGGGAGCATGCCCGATTCGCCGAGGCGGTTCGACCGGGGGACCGGGTCTACGACCTCTGCTGCGGCGTGGGACCGTTCGCGCTCGCGGTCGCGCGCTCGGGTCGAGCCCGGGAGGTCACGGCGGTGGACGCCAATCCGGCCGCGATCGACCTCCTCCAGGCGAGCCTAACGCGGGCCCGGCTCGAGCGCCGCGTGCGAGTGGTCCACGAGCGGCTCGAGACGTTCCTCCCGACCGCCGAACCCGTCGAGCGCGTCGTAATCAATCTCCCCCACGAAGGAATTAAGTACCTACCCTCGGTGGCGCGGACCGTCGCGTCCGGTGGCGGTTTGTACTACTACGAGGTCGTATCCCGGACAGATTTCGCAGGGAGAGGGAGTGCGCTTGTGAAGCTCCTGACCGCGATCGGGACCTTCTCCGTCGCGGCCCAGCGGGTGGTACACCCGTATTCGCCCACGGCCGACCTCGTGGCGTTCGAGTTCGGACGAACGGGGTGAACTCTCGAGCATGGCGCGGATCGTGAGCCTCTCGGAGGTGTCGGAGTCGGACCTTCCGCTCGTCGGGGGGAAGGCGAGCAAGCTCGGCGAGCTCGTCCGGGAGGGGCTCCCCATTCCCCCCGGCTTCGTCCTCACCACGGAGGCGTACGACGCGTTCGTCCGCGCGACCGCTCTCAGTACCGAGCTGCCGGCCGCGCTCGACTCGATCCGTCCCGAACAGCCGGAGACGATCGACGCGGCCTCCCTGCGGATCCGGTCCCTGTTCGAGACCGTCCCGTTCCCGAAGGACCTCCGGGACGAGATCGCGGAGGCCTACGAGACGTTCGCCCGGCAGAACGCGGTCCGGTTCTGTGCCGTTCGTTCGAGCGCCACGGCGGAGGACCTCGAAGGAGCGTCGTTCGCGGGCCTTCAGGAAACGTTCCTCAACGTCACGGGGACCGACCACGTTCTCGAGGCGGTCCGAAAATGCTGGGGCTCCCTCTTCACCCCCCGAGTCCTGATCTACCGATACCGGAAAGGCTTCGACCAGCGAACGGTGCGACTCGCCGTCCTCATTCAGAAGATGGTCGACGCGATCGTGAGCGGGATCCTGTTCACCCGGGACCCCAACACCGGCGAGAACCACATGATCGTCGAGGCCGGCTGGGGGTTGGGAGAGGCGATCGTCGGCGGCGAGGTCACTCCGGACCACTACGTCATCGACGGCTCCACCCTGAAGATCGTGCACAAACAGATATCCGAGCAGAAGGTTCGGCTCGTCCGCGCGGACGGGGGAGGAAACCGACGTGAGGATGTCCCGGCGGACGAGCGGAAGGCCCAGAAGCTTCCCGATAGCCGACTCCAGCGGCTCGCATCGCTCGCGCGCGTCATCGAGTCCCACTACCGTCGCCCGATGGACGTGGAGTGGTGCGGGGATGCGGATTCGCTCTACATCGTCCAGGCCCGACCCGTGACGACCATCCCGAAGTCCACGGCGCCGGGCGCGGCGGCGGAGGGGGCTCACGGCGGCGCGACGGGCGCGGGCGGTGAGGAGGCTCCCCTCGTGCGAGGGTTCGGAGCCAGCCCCGGGATGGCGGCCGGAGTCGCCCGGATCCTTCACGGTCCTCCCGAGATGGAGAAGCTGAAACCGGGCGAGATCCTCGTCACGACGATGACGACCCCGGACATGGTCCCGGCGATGTCGCGCGCGGCGGGAATCGTCACGGACGAAGGGGGAATGACCTGCCACGCGGCGATCGTGTCGCGCGAGCTCGGAGTCCCGTGCGTCGTCGGGACGCGCACTGCCACGAAGACGATCGCGGACGGGAGCGAAGTCACCGTCGACGGAAAGACCGGCTCGGTCTATGCCGGCATTCGCCCCGGGGCCAAGGGGACCCCGTCCGCCGGCGCGCCTCCGGCGCATGCCGTCAGTGCGGGGCACGAGGCCGTTCCGGTCACCGCGACGAAGATCTACGTGAACGTCGGCGTCCCCGAGAAGGCCGAGGAGTACGCGCGCCTACCGGTGTCGGGCGTCGGGCTCCTTCGGATCGAGTTCATCTTCACGGCGCACGTTCGGGAGCACCCGCTCGCGCTCCTCAAGAAGGGCCGCAAGGACGAGCTCGTCCGGCGGCTGGCCGAAGGGATCGGCAAGGTCTGCCAGGCGTTCCACCCGCGGCCCGTGATCATCCGGACGTCGGACTTCAAGACGAACGAGTACCGCGGAATGCCGGGGGGAGAGGAGTTCGAACCGGTCGAGGAGAACCCGATGATCNNGAGCTCGAGGCGATCCACAAGGTCCGCACCGAGATGGGTCTCAAGAACGCCATGGTCATGCTCCCGTTCGTCCGGAACACTTGGGAGCTCGAGGAGATCGCCGAGATGATGCGGTCGCAGGGCCTGCGACGCTCGCGCGACTTCCAGCTCTACCTCATGGCCGAGGTTCCGTCGGTCGCCTTCCTCGCGCGAGAGTTCTCGAAACACTGCGACGGCTTTTCGATCGGGTCGAACGACCTGACGCAGCTCGTCCTCGGCGCCGACCGGGACTCGGAGACCCTCGGGCGGATGGGGTACTTCGACGAACGGGACCCGGCGGTCCTGCGGGCGATCGAGGTCCTCATTGAAGGAGCGCACGCCGAGGGCCGTACGGTCGGCATCTGCGGGCAGGGACCGAGCGTCTACCCGGAGTTCGCCGAGTTTCTCGTCCGGCAGGGGATCGACTCGATCTCCCTGAACGCCGACACGGTGATCCCGACGATCCGGACGATCGCGTCGCTCGAGCAGCGGATGAAGCTCGAGGGACTCCGAGCCCGAGCCTAGCGGGAACCGGGGCTCCCGGCCGTCGAGGCGCGGCGCCCCGGTACGTCCCTCGGCTCTCAAGGGGACCGCAGCGGCTCCCTCGGCGGCCGCCAGCGGGGGCCAGCGGGCGGCCCCGGGGACGGAAGCGCGAGCTCGGCCGACGGGGGCAGTTCGTATTCGACGAACGAACGGGCCGGCCGGAACCCGAGCGACTCGAGACGATGCTCGAGGCGGGCCGAGTCGGCGAAGATCGAGTATCGGGAGACCGGCCCGGCGATGGCGTGGGACCGTGCGAACCGGACGATGGTCGAGGCCGCCCCCCGGCCCCGGGCCGACGGACGGGTGGCGACCGCATGGATTCCGGCGGACGACCGATACCGGTAGACGAGGGCGGCCGAGACGGTCTCGGTGCCGAGAGAGGCGAGCAGGGGAACGAGCGTTTCGTGAGGGTTCGGGTGGACCCAGGCGACGTCGAGCGCGGCCCGGAACTCCGGACGTTCCCGCTCGGATGTCCAGAACGATGCGACGAGGTCGAGCTCCCGATGCTCGGCGACCCGAACGGTGACGTCCGAGGTCGGCGGGGCCGAGACGGATTCCTGAGAGAGCAGGAGCCGCAGGGGGGAAGCCTTCGGTCGGAATCCGAATCGCTGCAGTCCGGCGTCGACGTGCGAGGGGACCGGGGTCGGGACGCGGAACGTGGGCCGTAGCGCGCGCTGGAAGTAGTGGTCGAGGGCGTGCTCGAAGAATGCCGTCTGCCGCTCGGGGCCTACTCCGAGCTCCTGGACGAAATTGAACCGCGGGACGGGGATCTTTTCGTGGGTGACGAGGGCGGCCCCGGCGAGCTCGAGGGCGAACCCGCCGAGCGTGAACACGAACTGCCGCTCGGCGTCGAGCGCGGCTTCGACCTCGAGGTCGGTCCGGTCCGGCTCCATGTCCGGGTCATCCGTCCGGGCATAAGGGATGGCCGGTCCGGCAGCTCGAATCGCCCCGCCACCGCGGACCGAACCGTTAATAGCCCGAACCCGTGGTCCGCGGCCGAGCGCCCTCCGAGGCGCTCGGTGAATCCGCGTGAGCGTCCCCCGTCTTCGCCCGCCCGCGACCATCGCGGTCCTGGGCGGCGGAAACATGGGCAGTGGGATCGCCCAGGCCTGCGCTCAGGCCGGCTTTGCGGTCCGGGTGCGGGACGTCGACGCCGCGGCGATCGAGCGGGGTCGAAGCCTCCTCGAGAAGATGCTCGCCGGGGCCGTGGAGCGGAAGAAGCTGACCCCCTCCCAGCGGGACGAGATCCTCGGGCGTGTCTCGTTCTCGACCGACCTCGCCGAGACGGTCCGGGACGTGAGCCTCGTCATCGAGGCGGTCTTCGAGGACCGGGAGGTCAAGCGGACCTTGTTCGCGGAGCTCTCTCCGCTCCTCGGTCGTGATGTCGTCGTCGCGACGAACACCTCGAGCCTTTCGGTCACCGACCTTGCGGAGGGGCTCCCGAACCCCGGTCGGTTCGCCGGCCTTCACTTCTTCTATCCGGCGTCCGTGAACAAGCTCCTCGAGATCATCGCGGGTCGCGCGACCGACCGAGAGACGATGGCCGCTCTCGAGCGGTTCGCGTACGTGATCCGCAAGATCCCGATCGAGACCGCCGACCGGGCGGGCTTCTGCGTCAACCGCTTCTTCGTCCCCTACCTCAACGAAGCGACCCGTCTCGCGGAGGAGAGCGTCGCGAGCCTCGCGACGATCGAAGAGGTCGGCCGGGACCTGTTCGGCGCCACGCTCGGTCCGTTCGAGCTGATGAACGTCACCGGGATCCCCATCGCCTTCCATGCCGAAACGAGCCTCTATCGAGCCTTCGGGCCGGCGTACGCGCCCTCGAAGCTCCTCGAGACGCAGTTCCGGTCGAACCAGCCGTGGCCGTGGAAGGACTCCGAGGTCGAGCCGACGAAGCGGGCCGCTGTCCGGGAGCGGTTCCTGGGTCTCACGATCGGCATCGCGACCGAGCTGGTGTCGGAGGGGGTGGCGACCGCCGAGGCGACCGACCGCGGCGCCACGGTCGGCCTTCGGCGCCGGTTCGGTCCGTTCGCCCAGCTCTCGTCGACCGGGATTCCCGAGGGACTTCGCTTGGTCGAGCAGTACGCCCAACGTTGGCCGGGAAACTTCCCGATCTCCCCGGAACTTCGAGAGCGCGCGGCGCGCGGGGAGCGGACCTGGCCGCTCGGGCAGGTGCGCACGGAGCGGAAGGGAGCGGTCGCGTGGGTCCTCCTCGACCGCCCGGAGGCCCTCAACGCGCTCAACTCCGAGCTCCTCGACCAAGTGGAACGCGCGTTCCGCTCCCTCGAACTCGAGCACGGGGTGCGTGCGGTCGTGCTCGCCGGAACGTCCCCGGTCTTCGCGGCGGGGGCCGACATCGCGGAGATGGAGAAGAAGAATCTCGCCGAGGGGATCGCCTTCGGGTTCCGCGGGCAAGAGGTCGCGGAACGGATCGCGAAGTTCCCCGCGCCGGTGATCGCTCTGGTCGAAGGATACGCTCTCGGGGGCGGGCTCGAGCTCGCGCTCGCGGCGGACTTCATCGTCGCCGCCGAGGGGTCGCTCCTCGGACTTCCCGAGGTGACGGTCGGCATCCATCCGGGAATGGGGGGCGCCTCCCGTCTCACCCGGCTGATCGGCCCGGCGCGTACGAAGTTGCTCGCCTTCACCGGGGTGCCGGTGACCGCGGAGGAGGCGTTCCGTCTCGGGGTCGTGGCCCGGGTCGTTCCCGCGGACCGCGCCCGCGAGGAAGTGGCGTCGATCGCCGAGACGATCGCGAGCCGGGCGCCGCTCGGAGTGCAGCGCGTCAAGCGCGTGATCGACCGGGGCGCGGACGCGTCGCTCGAGAGCGCTCTCTACATCGAAGCCGAATCCGCGGGCCACACGTTCGCAACGGACGACCGGCGCGAGGGAATGCGGGCCTTCCTCGAACGCCGGAAGCCCGAGTTCAAGGGCCGCTGACCGGCCTCGGGCGGGCCGCCCGACGATTCACTTCCCCGAGGCGACGAGCGCGCGGTACTGGTCGGGGGAGAGGAGCTCGGTGGGGTCGATCGGTGCGGAGAGCGAGATCCGGTAGAGCCAGCCCTTCCCGTAGGGGTCGTGGTTCACGTACTCGGGATGCGCCTTGAGCTCCCCGTTCGCCTCCGCGACCGTGCCGTTCCCCGGGGCGTAGACGTCCGCGACCGTCTTCACGGACTCGAGGACGAGCACGCTCGTCCCCTTCTGGACCGCCTTCCCCGCCGCCGGAAGGTCGACGAACACGATGTCGGTCAGCTGGGCCTGCGCGTGGTCGGTGATCCCGACCGTCGCCCGGTTTCCCTCCACCTTCACCCACTCGTGGCTCTTCGTGTACNNCTCGAGCCGGACCCCGAGCGAGGGGAGGGCCGCGCGGGCGACCTCGCGGTCGAGCTCCGCGGGGACGGGATGGACGCGCACCGGCATCTCCAGCCCGTGCTTCGCGAGGTGCTCGGCGCTCAGGGCCTGGAGCGCAAAGGACAGGTCCATGATCTCGACCGGGTGCCCCTGTCCCGCGGCGAGGTTCACGAGCCGCCCCTCGGCCAGGAGGTACGCGCGGCGGCCGTCCGGAAAGCGGTACTCCTCGACGTTCGGACGGGCGGTGCGGTGGCTTACCGAGAGCCCCTCGAGGTCCCGCTTCGAGACCTCGACGTCGAAGTGCCCGGAGTTCGCGAGGAGGCATCCGTCCTTGAGGACGCGTAGGTGCTCGGCCCGAACGACGTCCGTGTTACCGGTCACGGTGACGATGAGGTCCGCCTCCTTCGCGGCGTCGAGCATCGGCATCACCCGGAAACCGTCCAGTCGGGCCTCGATCGCCCGGACCGGGTCGACCTCGGTCACGATGACGTTCCCGCCCATCCCGTGGAGACGGGCGGCCACGCCCTTTCCGCACCAACCGTAGCCGGCGACGACGCACGTCCGTCCCGCGATGAGGAGGTTGGTCGCCGAGAGGATCCCGTCGACGGTCGATTGTCCGGTCCCGTAGCGGTTGTCGAAGAGGTGCTTCATCTCGGCGTCGTTCACGTCGATCGCCGGGAAGAGAAGCTGCCCGCTCTTCTCGAGCGCCCGGAGGCGCGTGACCCCCGTCGTCGTCTCCTCCGTCGACCCCCGGATCTTCCCGCGGGTCCCGCGCGAGCGATGAACGAGAGCGACGAGGTCCGCCCCGTCATCGACGATGATGTCCGGGTCGGCCTCGAGCATGGCCGTGAGCCCGGCCCGGTACTCGGCGATCGATTCCCCCTTCTCGGCCCATGTCGGAACGCCTCCCTCACGGACGGCGGCGACCGCGTCGTCGTCCGTCGAGAGCGGATTGCTCGCCGCGAGCCGGACCTCCGCGCCCCCGGCCCGGAGGGCAAGCGCGAGCGCGCAGGTCTTCGCCTCAACGTGAAGGACCGCGGCGACGGTGAGCCCCGCGAGCGGGCGCTCCGCCTCGAACCGGCGTCGGATCCCCTCGAGGACCGGCATGTGCGTCCGGGCCCATTCGACCTTGAGTCGTCCGCGGGCGAGGTCTCCCGTCGACATGCGGATCCCCCTCGCGGAGAGTCCGGCAGGGATAAAGGATGGCAGGAACGGGTTCGGTGGCCGGCCCGGCGGCCCTCAGGTCCCTCGCTACTGCGTCACCGCGTTACAGAACGGACAGACGAGGTACTCGGCCGGGATCTCCTTGCCGCAGCTCGGGCACGCTTTGAGTCCGGCACCCCCGGCGGCTGGCGCCGGGACCGTGGCCGTCGTCGTCGGAGCGGCTTCGGACGGCGTAGGGGGAGCCGCCGGAGCGGTCGTGGACGGCTCGGTCCAGGTTCCGCCCCCAGCGGCGCCGCCGCCTCCCTTGGGCGGCATCGCGGCGCCTCCTCCGGTGGCCCCCGGCGGCGGGCTTTCGGCGCCGGCGGGCGGCGCGGTCATCCCGGCGCGCGCGGTTCCCTGGCCCTGCTGGAGGCTCCACTGGCTGAACGGAGTGTACGTCGGCTGGCGCTTCCACCAGTCCCAGAACCCGCCCTCACTGTAGTTGTCTCCGAGCTCGCGCTTCGCCTCGGCCCGGAACTTCTCGGTGAAGTCGGCGTAGGCCTGCCGCTCGGGGTCGGTCTTCCCCTCCCCCGGGGTTCCGAGGAGCTGGGCCGCGCACTCGGGGCAGAACTTCGAGTCGGCGGGGATCGTCGACGCGCACCGACTGCAGCGCAGGAGGTCGGTCTCGAACTCCGCACCGCACTTCNNAGACGGTCGCGTCCTCGGGGATCAAGTTGCCGCACTCGCCGCACTCGACAAGCCGGCCCGCGGCCTGCCGGCGCGCGATCAGGAGGAACGCCACGATCCCGACCACGATCGCCGCGGCAATCGCGAGCCAGACCCAGAGCGGCAGACCCAGGACTTTCTGCGTGAGGAAGCTCGTGGGCGAGCTCGTGGTCGGCGGCACCGTGTAGGTGCCCGCGAGGGTCAGGTTGGTGCTCCGGCCGTTGTAGGTGCCGCTCGCGGTGAGCGTGTAGCTCGTCCCGGGCGACAGGCTCGGGGAGATCTGCTGAAGATTGTACCATTGCATCTCGAACCGACCGGGCGTGAGAGCGACTCCCGAGGCGACGACGACGGGGACGCCCCCGCCGACGGGGGTCGCCGTCAGGACGAGGGACGCCGCGTGCGTGCCGTTGTACTCGATCGTCCCGGACGAGAAGTAGGTCGTCCCGAGGTCGATGGTCGAAGGCGGCAGGTCGAAGGCCGTGAAGCGGATCTGCGACGGCGCGAAGATCACCGACACGTTCTGGCTGTGGACGCCGTTCCCGAGCCATTTCGTCGCGTTGTTGTTGTTCCAGGCGATCGAGAGGCTCAAGTTGTGCTCGAACCACTCGTGGAGGCCCGTGATGTTCTCGGTCGACACCCAGGAGAGCGTGATCGTGGTGTTCCGGTCGTCGGTGAGGCCGAAGTTCGTGCTGTTGAACCAGGCGATCGCCGCGGTCCGGTTGTACCACAGCACCACGGTGAACGACGAGATGGTGCCGTTGCCGACGTCCTGGACCAGGACGCGAACGCCCAGCGTCTGCCCGAGGTCGACCGTCTGGTTGGCGGCGCCGTTCGCGAGGACTTGGGTCGAAACGGTGACCGCGGTCGGAGCGAACGTCTCGGTGACGTTCTCCGAGAAGTTCCCGCCGGCCTCGCGGGGGTCGTTGTTGTTCCAGACGAGCTCGATCGTGAGGGTGTGGTGGAAGGCGGGTCCGATCCCGGTGATGTTGGCGGTCGCGACCCAGGTGAGGACGAAGGTGACGGTGTCCCCCGGGTTCGTGAGGTCGATCGTGGTGTTGTTGTACGAGCCGAGAGGGTCCTTGAGCGGCTTCGACCAGTTGTAGTAGAAGGAACCGGCGAGCTGCGTGATCGGGACCGTGCCGATGTCCTCGACCGTGAGGTGGACGGCGACCGTCTGGCCGAGATAGATCGTGGAGGAGGCGACGCCGTTCGCGGTCACCGTGAGGGAGGAGACCGACACGCCACCAAAGTACGAAGGGAAGTTGAGCGCCGGACCATAGTCCGGGCTCGCGAGCGCCGGCGGAACCTGCGCGACCCGGTCGGGGTACGCGCTGACCGACCAGTTGAACCACTTGCTGCCCACCCCGGGGGCCGGGACGTAGATTCCGATGTGGTACACCCCGAGGAAGTAGCCGTCGGGGAGCGTCCCCGAGGTGAGGTTGCTCGAAGCGAGGAGGACCTCGGCGATCCCCTCGGAGTTCGACATCCCGTATCCCTTGGCCCCGTGGAGCTGATCCCAGTAGTGCAGGTAGCCCCAGATTTCCGGGTTCGCGGTCGCGAGGTCGTTGAGCGCGTTCGCGGTCTGGTTGTCCGTCTGACTGTTGCTGTAGGCGTAGAACGCGCTGACCTGCGCGTTCGGGATCCGGAGGACGCCCCCGCGGCCCGTGAGGTTGAACTGGGCCCAGCGGTAGAAGAACGCCTCGCTGGTCGCGTCGGTGATCACCGAGGAAACGCGGAAGACGCCGGGGAGACCGCTCGCGATCGTCGCATTCGCGAGGTAGGCTACGGCGTGGGTCTCGAGGAGGAGCTTGTTCGAAGCCCAGGGGTAGGGGACGGCCCGGGACGTCGCGTTGGCCGGGAGGGAGTTCCAGTTGAGCGCGAACGAACTGTCGACGCTGTTGAGCGTGGACCCGACCCCCGAGACCACCATGTTGAACTGGGGAGACGGGAGCAGCGAGAGGGCGGCGGTGATCTCGGCGCCGGCACCCACCGTCACGTCGAACTGGATCGCGATCTTGGAAGGTCCCACGCCGAAGTCGCCGGTCCAGTTGAGGTAGTTCAACATCCCGTCCGCAGTGATCGCGGAGAGGAGGGCGCCCGGAAGCGGGAGGTTGAAGGTGTTGGTGGAGCTCCCTTCGAAGGTCACCGTACCGACGGCATACGCCGTTCCATTGTACCATACGTCGACGGTCGCGGTGGAGGTGGTCGCGGACGGGTTCGTGTAATTCCCGAGGACATTTCCCGCCTGGAAGTCCGCGTTCGGATACAGCCAATCCTGAGTCAGGTTCGCGGAGTCAGACGGGTTGTAGAGGCTCGAGAAGTTGGTGATGCCGGATCCGATGGTGACCGACCCCGCCCCCGGGAGGACGCTCAGGGGCACCGGCTGGGGCGCGTTGTGGACGTAGGTGTTGTCCGCGTACGTGTCGTTCAGCGTCGAGTTGAAGAGATTCAGCTGCGCTCCCCCGGTGACCGTGACCGAGGCCGCGTACTCGGTGTCCCCCTGAATGGCCGGCGGCTCGCGTAGGGTGGGGACCAGGGGGTTCGCGGTGACGTGGGAATTGTTGAGGGTTAGCGACCCGGAGGCACCTTCGAGGTTGAGCCAGCCCGGGAATGCGAAGGTGGTGTTCCACGCCGTCGCGCTTCCCTGGATCGTGAGGTCGAGCTTCGCCCACGCGTTGAGGACCAGAACGTCCGTCGTCACCGTCGAGTTGTAGAACAGGACGGTCCCGCCCGCGAGGTCGTTGAACTGGTAGATGTGCGAAAGCCGCTGACTCGGGGTCCCAGTGTCCGAGACGAACTGGACGAAGGAGAGGGTCACATTCCGGACGATCAGGGTGCCGCCCGACATCACGGTGATGTTGCCACCCTGGTAGTACGTGTGGGACCCGGGCGTCGGAGCGATCACGAACGTCTTGCCGGCGGGGACGGTGAGGTCTCCATGGGTACCGGCCGGTCCCGCCGCCAGGTGAGCGCCCGACGGAGAGCTCACCGTCGGCGCCAGGGAGTGGCCGGAAGCGAGAACAAAGAGCCCTCCGAGGACCATCACGAGGACGACCACGACCGCGAGGATGGTGGTCGAGATTGGCCCGCGAGCTCGGCACCCGATGCTCCCAGCCCGCCGGGGAGCAGACAATGAAAGGCTCACGACCGAAGAAAGGCCGGCTTCTGGTATTTAACCATGCCTTCGCTCGCCGGCGACGGAACGAGGCCGGACCGACCGGTCCGGCCCGTCCGGACGTCAGCCGGTCGGCCCGTGAACCACGATCTTGCCGAAGAGGTCGGGTGCGTCGAACCGACGGAACGCTTCGGGGGCCCGTTCGAACTCGAAGGCCGAGTCCACCACGGCCCGCAATTGGCCGGAGGCGAGGCGGTCGTAGACCTCCTGGAACTCCCCCCGGGATGACATGGTGCTCCCCCGCAATGACGCCTGGCGCCAAAAGAGGGTTCGAACGTCGAGCTCGACCGAGGGGCCCGAGCTCGCCCCGATGACGACCGCCCGTCCGCCTCTCGCAAGGGACCGGACGACGCGGCCCAAGGTCGAGTGACCGACCGAGTCGAGCGCGACGTCGACCCCCGACTTGCCGCTCCACTCCCAGAGGAGCCGGTCGAGGGGTCGCTCGTCCGAGTAGACGAGATACGCATCCGCACCGAGCGACCGCGCGCGCTCTTCCTTCTCGGGGGAGCGGGAGACGACCGCGACCGTCGCTCCCAGATACTTCGCCACCTGCACGGCGGCGGTGGGAATGCCTCCTCCCGCGCCGACGATCGCCACTCGGTCCCCCGGTCGGACGGCCCCGACGGTCGCGAGCGCCCTCCACGAGGTGAGGAAGACGAGCGGGGCTGCGGCACCCTCGAGGAACGTCATCCGTTCCGGCAGGGGATGGACGTTCCGCCGCGGGACCACCACGAACGGGGCGACGGTTCCCTGGACGTGCTCGCCGAGGATGCGGTAGTTTCGGCAGAGGGCCTCGTTCCCCGAACGGCACGCCGGACAGGTTCCGTCCCACATCCCCGGATTGATCAGGACCTTCGCCCCGACGCTGAGGTCCGTGATGCCGCTCCCGACCCGGTCGACCGTTCCCGATCCGTCCGAGCCCAGGACGTGCGGAAGGACGATCGGAACTCCGGGGATCCCTTCCAACGTGAACCGGTCGAGCCGGTTGAACGCCGACGCCCGGACCCGGATGCGGACTTCCTCCGGCCCCGGTTCCGGTTCGGGAACGTCGACGAACGCGAGCTGTTCGTCGCCGCCGTGGTGAGCGAACCCGAACCCCCGCATCGTCCTCGTCACGGGGTCCGACGGGCTCGCCAGCGGGTCCCGCCCGCGTCGTCCTCGAGCTCGACACCGGCGCCGTGGAGCTCGTCCCGGATCCGGTCGGCCTCCGCATAGTCTCCGCGGGCCCGCGCCCTCGATCGGGCGTCGAGCGCGACCGCCACAACGGACGCGACAGCGCCCGAAGCGCCCGAGGCAGGCCGGGAGAACAGTCCGAGGACCTCCTCCCCCCAACGGTAGGGGCTCGCGAGCTCCTCGAGCGCATCGCCCGAGTATCCCTCCAATCGGGGGAGCTCCTCGGCCAGGCGACGCGTCCATCCGAACAGGAGCGCGATCGCTTCCCGGGTGTTGAAGTCGTCCGCGAGCGTGGCATCGAGACGCTCGACCAGGTCCTCCGCCTCCTCGGCGAGCGGGTCGGGGATCTCCGCGCCGGGTCGGTCGGAGCCGTCCCGCTCCAGGATCTCTCCGATCCGGTCCGAGACGACCGTGAGCCGGGCGTACGCCTCGCCGGCCTCCTCGAGGCTCTTCCCCGGGAGGAACGTGAGCGGGCTCCGGTAGTGCGCGTTCAGGTAGTAGAAACGGAGCGGTCCCGCCCCCACGGAGGCGATGGTCTCCGTCAGTGAGAGGACGTTCCCGATCGACTTCGACATCTTCTCCTCGTCCATGAGGAGCATTCCTGAATGGATCCAGAAGTTCGAGAACGGGGCGGCGCCGGTCGTCGCCTCGGCCAGAGCCACCTCGGCCTCGTGGTGAGGGAAGATCAGGTCGAGGCCGGCGCCGTGAAGGTCGCACCGCTCCCCGAGTAGTCGGAGGATCATCGCCGTGTCCTCGATGTGCCAGCCGGGCCGTCCGGGTCCCCACGGACTCTCCCAGCTCGGTTCGCCCGGGGTCGTCGCCTTCCAGATGACGAAATCCTCGGGAGAGCGCTTCCGAGGGTCGACCTCGAGACGGGCCCCGGGCTTGAGGGACTCCACGCGCTGGCCCGAGAGCTTCCCGTAGTCGGAGAACTTCGCGACGGAGAAGTAGACCGAACCGTCGTCGGCCACGTAGGCGAACCCCTTGTCAAGGAGAGCGTGGATCTGCTGGAGGATCTCGGGAACGTAGTCGGTTGCGAAGGGGTAGTAATCGACCGAACGAACCCCGAGCGCATCCATCGACCGACGGTATTCGGCGAAGTGCTGCTCGGCGAGCCCGAGCGGGTCGACCCCCTCTTCGGCCGCGCGCTCGATGAGCTTGTCGTCGAGGTTGGTCACGTTCTGGACGTAGAACAGGCGATAGCCCCATCGGCGGAGGGCGCGCGCGACCACGTCGAAGAAGACGAACGTGCGTCCGTGCCCGATGTGGGCCGGCGCGTACGGGGTGAGCCCACAGACGTAGAGCCCGACCCGCGGCGGGGCGATGGGGGCAAAGACCCGTACGTCGCGCGTGCGCGTGTCGTAGAGCGTGAACCGCCGCACCGCTACCCTCCTCGGAGCGCCCGGACCACATCTTCCGCGAGGTCGGCCGGGTCCTCGATCCCGCAGGAGAGCCGCACGAGGCCGTCCGTCACGCCGTGCGCCTCCCGCTCCTTCCGCGGAACGCTCGCGTGCGTCATCGAGGCCGGATGGTCGACGAGCGACTCGACGCCGCCGAGGCTTTCGGCCAGCGTGAAGACGCGAAGTCCTTTCAGGAACCGAAGGGCCGCGCGGCGGCCCCCGGCGAGCTCAACGCTCACCATCCCGCCGTATCCGTCCATCTGTCGTCGAGCGAGCGCATGCTGGGGATGCGACCGGAGTCCAGGGTAGAGCACCCGGGAGACCTGGGGCCGGCCCGACAGCGCCTCGGCCACGGCCCGGGCGCTCTCCCCATGGGCGCGCATCCGGACGCCGAGCGTGTGGATCCCCCGAAGGGCGAGGTAGCAGTCGAACGGGCTCGGGACCGCCCCGACGGCGTTCTGGAGCCATCGGAACTGTTCCCCGCGCCGGGAGTCCTTCACAACGAGCGCCCCTCCGATGATGTCCGAGTGACCGCCGAGGTACTTCGTCGTGGAGTGAAGCACGATGTCCGCCCCCCGTTCGATCGGGCGCTGGAGAGCGGGCGTCGCGAACGTGTTGTCGACGACCACAACCGCCCCAGCCGCATGCCCGAGGCGGGCCGCCCCCGCAATGTCGACCAGCTTGAGGAGGGGGTTGGTCGGAGATTCGAGGTAGACGAGGTCGGCGGGCGTCGCGAGCGCCGACCGGAGACGTCCCAGGTCGGACATGTCGACGAACTCCACACGCAACCCGAACTGCCGGCGGTGGTGCTCGAGGAGCCGGTAGGTTCCCCCGTAGACGTCGTCCACGCAGACGACCCGCTGGCCGCTCGGGACGGACTCGAGGAGGGTCGTGAGCGCGCCGAGCCCCGAGGCGAACGCGAGGCCGGTCGCGCCGCCTTCGAGACGAGCGATCGCCGTCTCGAGAACGGTCCGGGTCGGGTTCCCCGACCGGCCGTACACGTACCCTCGGTTCCGGTTGGGAGCCGACTGCCGGAACGTGCTCGAGAGATAGATCGGAGCGTTCACCGCTCCGGTGAGCGGGTCGGCCGGCTGTCCGTCGTGCAGCAGTCGCGTGTCAAACCGCATGGTTCGTCCCCTGCTCCGAAAGGTACCCGACGAGGTCATGACGAGTGAGGACGCCGATCACCGTGCCGAGCACCGGGTCCCGTACGACGAGCGTTCGCTCCTCGCGAAGGGCCCGCAGGAGCTCCGCGACCCCGGCGTCCGCGCTGACTTCGGGGAGCGGCTTCGAGGGGACCATCCGCACCGAGCGGTCGAGGATCGTCTCGTCCGTGAGCCCGCGCCGCAACAGATCGTCCTCCTCCACTCGGCCCACCTGCTTGCCGCCGGAGAGGATCGGAGCCTGCGAGATCCCGTGCCGTCGCAGGAGAGCGAGCGCATCCCGGACCACCGTCGTCGGTTCGACGGCGACGAGCGCGGGGGTCCCCGTCTTGCGAGCGAGGAGCTCCGAAGCGGAGCCCCCCACGTCGAGCATCCCCTGTTCGCGCATCCAGTCGTCCGAGTAGACCTTGGTGAGGTACCGGTCCCCCGAGTCCGGGAGGATCACGACCACGGTGCTCCCCTCGGGGATCGGTCGACCCGAAAGCCAACGGAGCGCGCCGACCACCGCCGAGCCGGACGAGCCACCGACGAAGAGACCTTCCTCCTGCGTGAGCCGCCGGGCCATCAGGAACGACTCGCGGTCGCTCACTTCGACGAACTCGTCCAAGTACTGGAATTGGATCGACTTCGGGACCATGTCCTCGCCGATACCCTCGACGAGGTACGGGACCGCCCGCCCGACTTCCCGGGTGCGGAAGTACGTCGCGAGGACCGACCCCAGAGGGTCGACCGCGACGATCCGGACGTTCGGCCGGTGCTCCTTGAAGTAGCGGCCGATCCCGCTCATCGTGCCGCCGGTCCCGACGGTGCCGATGATCGCGGCCAGCCCCTCCGGGACATCTCGATCGATCTCGGGGGCGGTGGTCCGGTAGTGCGCCTCCGGATTCCCCTCGTTCTCGTACTGGTTCGGGTAGAACGCGCCCGGGATCTCCTCCGAGAGACGGCGCGCGACGGAGTACATGCTCATCGGGTGGTCGGGAGGAACCCCGGAGGGCGTCACGACCACCCGGGCACCGAAGGCGCGCAGCATCCGGATCTTCTCCGAGCTCATCTTGTCGGGGATCACGATCACGATCCGGTACCCTCGCACCGCGGCGATCATCGCGAGACCGACCCCCGTGTTGCCGCTCGTCGCCTCCACGATCGTTCCGCCGGGTCGGAGCCGGCCGTCCTTTTCGGCGGCCTCGATCATGAACGACCCGATCCGGTCCTTGACCGAGCCCCCCGGGTTGAGCGACTCCAGTTTCGCGAGCACCCGGTACGGAAGACCCTGGGTGACCCGTCGAAGCGGGACCACCGGAGTCCCTCCCACGAGGTCGAGGACGCTCTCCGGCCGCGACGTCCGGGTGGTCACGGGGGCGCCGAACAGGGCGGGGCCATTAACCCTTGCCGCCGCCGCTCGGACGGTGGCCCTGAGGCGACCGTGACCACGGAGTCCGTTCGGTACGAACCGGTCCGTTCGCTTCCGTCGAACGGATTAAGTGAGGCACCCGCGTGGCTCGGCGGGAGAGGACGACCGGACGATGCTGGGCTCGCTCGAATCGGAGGTCCTCTCGACGCTCCGATCTCTCGGAGCCGCCCCCGCGCGGGACATCCGCAAGGCGCTCGAGGACCGCGGGGTCCACGTCGCGTACACTACGGTCGCAACGATCCTGAGCCGGCTCCACGGCAAGCGCCTCGTGACACGCAGGAGAGAGACGTGCCGCGGAGGAGAGCGGTATGTGTACCGACCCGCCAACGTTGAACACAAATACCTCATGAACGTCCTNNGGAGTGGTCGACATGTTCGGCCCGGCGGGGGTCGTCCACCTGAACGAAGAGATCGCAAAGCTGAACCCGAAAGAGGAACGAGAACTCCGGCGCCGGCTCGGCCTCGACTGAGCCGGCCCGCGTCCTCCCATGTCCCTTGCCACCGGAGCGGTGGTTGTCCTCCCGCTCGGGCTGTGCGCCGCGCTCGCGGTCGCCCTCGTGGTGGCGTTCCAGAGGGCCGGGCCGGCCACGGTCTTTCGATTGACCGCCCTCCTTCTGGGGCTCTGGGCGATCTTGGCGACGACCGCCCTCGCCTTCGTCCTCGAGAACGGCGGATGGAGCGCGGTCCTGGCTCTCGCGTACTCGCCGAGCCGCCTCGTGGCGCCGGACATGATGGGCGTCTGGGTGACCGGGGTCCTCGGGGCCTTCGCCGTGTTCCTCGTCGCCTTCCTCCTGAGCCAGACCGTCGGTCGAGGGTTCCTGAGGTTGTTCCCGTCCCGCGAGCTGGCGTGGCCCCCCGCTCTCCCCCGGCCGGTCCGACCGGTGACCGTCCGCGTCTTCCATTCCCCCAGCGGAGGAGCCTTTGCGTTCACGCTTCTCGAGCGGGGAGGGTCCCGGGGGGTTCAGGCCCGGGATGTGATCATGGTGTCCGACCGACTGCTCGGCGAGCTCGCGCCGAAGGAATGGGAGGCGGTTCTCGCCCACGAGCTCGGCCACCTGCGCGAGCTCGACGGTCGCTACCTGACGTTCTTCCGCACGTTATCCCGAATGATGCGCTGGGACCCGGTCCTCGCGTTCTTCGCCTCGTCGCTGACGCACCGAGAGGAATACCGCGCCGACTTAGATGCGGTCGAGCTCACGCATCGACCCCGGACCCTCGCTCGGGCTCTCTTCAAGGCGGCCTCGCTCGAATCGACGAAGGGGGGGAGCCTTCCGGGCCTTCTCGGAGTCGGGGGCCGCCGAGGTCATCGACAGGCGATGGAGCGGATCCGGCGTCTCGTCGCGCTCGCGGAGAGCGGACGGTTCCCGGAGGACGGCGGTGGGTAACGAACGACGGGTCGACCGGCGCCTCGGCCGCCTGTTCCTCGCGCCCGTCGTCGCTCTCGTGACGCTCACGCTCCTTCTTCCGGGGCCGGCCCTGGCCGCCCCGCCCACGCTCCCGCTGGCCTACGACGGAACGCTGCTCTCGAACCTCTCCGCCCCGTCGCTCACCCCCGGCGGCTCGGGGTCGATCTCGTTCCGTGTCGCTGACCCGGGGAGCTTCGGCTCGATCTCCTCCGTGACGGTCACGCTCCAGGTCTACGCGTTCAACGCCTACCCGGGAAACGCGAGTTCGACCCTCGCCACGGCCGGCGTTCCGGTGCTCGTCACCCCCTCCGCTTCGGGCACCTCGGTGAACGTCAGCCTGGGACCGCTCGCTCCCGGGGAATCGGAGACGGCTTCGGTCGGGGTCGTGACCTCGGCCAACACGCCCTCGGGCGATTTCGCCGTCCGCACGGCGCTCTCGTTCCGCGCGAACGGCACCCAGTACCTCCTCGAGTCTCGGGGATGGTTCCCGGCGAGCGTGTGGGCGTCGGCGACCGAGCTTCCGGGCGGGGGGACAACGTTGAACCTGACCGTCCTCGGAGTGTCGGGGGTTACGGCGGAGACCGCGGTCCTCGTCACGTCCTCGAGCTGGGACTGGGCGCTCGGTCTCATCCTGGGCGCGGGCCTCGTCCTGGTGGGACTGGGAGCGTTCGTCTACTTCCGCCGGGAACGGAAGTCGAGCTCGGGTGCCCGGTAAGATCCGGGGGAGACCCACGCGCCGACTGCCTTCGGGAGTAGCCGAAGGAGCCCGGGCGACTCCCGAAGGAGCTCGCGTGCGACGTGCGTCGGGAAGTCGATGTCGCCGAACGCGACGATCGTGGCCGCCAGATGGGCCCCCTGAAGAGCGCGGACCACCCGGTCGAGATCGTCGTCGGAAAGACGGGTGAAGAGCCTTCTCAGGTAGAGCGCGCGGCGGAACTCCTCGCCGAATTCGGAGCGCCAGCGGCGGTCGTACTCCGCGAGCGACGTCTCGGAGAGGTCGTCCCGGGCGAGGGCCTGGTTCGCGACGTCGGCGGCGAGCTCGGCGCAGCGCATCCCGGTGAAGATCCCTCCTCCCGAGAGGGGCTTCACCTGGGCGGCCGCGTCCCCGACCAGAAGGACCCTTCGCGCATGGGTCCGCGGAAGGGCGCCGATGGGGATTCCCGAAACGAGGTACGAAGTCGCTCTCGTCAGGGGCGCTCCGAACCGTCGAGAGAGGAACTCGAGGAGGCGGTCGAAGTACTGCCGGGCCGGAGTCCCATCCGCATCGGCCGCGACGCCCACGCGCGCGCCCCCCGCGCCGTCCGGGATCCACCAGCCGAAAAGACCGGGCGCGAACTTGCGGCCGAGGTAGACCTCGACGACCTCGGGGTCTCCCGGGCTCACGGGGAACTCCGCCTCGAACGCGGGCAGGACCTCCACCGGCCGGCGGAGGCGGAACGCTCGGGCGACCCCGCTCGCTACCCCGTCCGCCCCCACCACGAGCCGCGGACGGACGCGGACCGCCTCTCCGTCCGGCCCACGAAGCCGGACCGCGAGCCGGTGGTCGGACTCCCCTTCGACGGCGTCGAACCGGGTCGACGTCCGGATCTCCGCCCCCGCGCGGGCCGCCCGGTCGGCGAGGTAGATGTCGAGGCCGGCCCGGTCGATGACGAACGCCCGGGGCTCGTCCGCCCGGAACGCGATCGACTCGAGCGACGGCCCGAAGACCCGGGCTCCCCGGACGGCCGTTCGGACGAACGAGGTCGACCCCGCGAGGTCGAGAACTCGCTGCGACACGAGGCCGGCGCACTGCACCGGGAACCCGACTCTCGGATGTTCCTCGACGACGACCACCGAATGGCCCGCGGTGGCGATTCGAGCGGCCACGGTGGAGCCGGCCGGGCCCGCGCCCACCACCAGCGCGTCGACGTCCGCGTCCACGACTCGAGGAAGGCGGTTCGGGCTCTTAACGGGAGCCCGGTCAGTCCGGGCGCCACGGCGTCGGAACGAGGTCCGTTCGTTGCCGGGGCTGAACGGCCGACCGCTCGACGGGGGTCGTCACCCCGGCACGGAAGGCGAGCTGGCCCGTCCAGGCGATCATCGCCCCGTTGTCGACGCAGAGGGATTTCGGAGGGCCGAACATCGTCCCTCCCCGGCTTTCGGTCATCGCCCGGACCATCTCCCGGAGGCGACCGTTGCACGCGACCCCACCCCCGAGAACGACGGCGTTCCGTCCGCGGTGGGCGAGGGCCCGCTCGGTGATCTCGGTGAGCATCGAGTAGGCGGTCACCTCGACCGAGTAGGCGAGGTCCGGCCGGTTCGCGCCCTTCGCGTGGAGCGCGAGCGAGGCGGTCAGCATCCCCGAGAACGCGACGTCCATCCCGTGGACGGAGTACGGGAGCGCCAGCAGCTCCTGTCCGCGTCGCGCCTCCTCCTCGATCGCCGGTCCCCCCGGGAACCTCCCTCCGAGGCCGATCCAGAGCTTGTCGAGGAAGTTCCCGACCCCGACGTCGAGGGTTTCGCCGAGCACCCGGTAGCGGCGGCGGGCGTAGGCGATCACCTGGGTGTTCCCTCCGCTCGCATAGAGCAGCAGCGGGTCGTCGAGGCCGCTCAGCACGCGAGCGATCTCCACGTGGGCGACGCAGTGGTTGACCGGGACGAGCGGACGCTGCCAGGCCAGCGAGAGCATCCGCGCGACCGTGGCGCCGGCCCTTAGGCAGGGACCGAGCCCGGGGCCCTGGGCGAACGCGACGGCTTCGACCTCCTTCGGGGAGGTGTGCGCGGCTTCGAGAGCCTTCCCGACGAGGGTCGGAAGGACCTCCACGTGATGGTTCGCCGCTTCCCGAGGATGGATCCCCCCCGACGGGGGCTGGTAGAAGTCGGAGGCGAGTCCGAGGACCCGGGCCTCGTCGTCGACGATGCCGACCGAGGCCGTGTGCGCGGTCGACTCGATCCCGAGAACCACCATCGGCCGTGGACCGGGGGTGCGGTTATAACGGAGCGGCCGGGCGGGATGACCCGCCGTTCATTCCTCGGTCGACTCAATGCGGAACCGCACTCGGGTCCCGTGCAGCGCTTCCTGGATGCGGTCCGCGAAAGTCAGAGACTCGGCGACGGAGACCGGTCGACCCCAATCGTAGACAAAATCGTATCCTTCGGTCTCGGCCCGGAACCCCATGTCCTCGAGGGTCGCGGCGACTTCGGAGTAGGGCGCTCCCTCGCTGTCGAACTGCAGGAGCAGGAACGTCTTGGTCATCGGTGCGACCCGGAGCGGGACGGGGGTGCTAGGCCTCGCGACCTTAAAGAAGTCCGGTGGGAGTCGCACGATGCGCGTCCGTAGAACCGGTCCCGCTCACTCTTCCGGCGGCGAATCCGGGGACCGAGCGTGGGCGACCACGCGAACCGCCACTCCCCGACGTAATCGGGCCATCTCGTGCGGCGCGAGGAGAAGCCGCCCCACCGCGATCAGCGTGTCATTCGGGTCGACCAGGAGAGCGGAGGACCCGGGCACGAGGGCCGGGTCGGACTGGAGAACGAAGGACGCGAAGAGGCTCCGGCCTTCCCGGACGAACGGTACGGCGTCCGGGTGCACCACCACGCGCTCGCGCCCGACGGGGAGGAGGGCCATGAGCCGGGTCGCCCCTCGGAACGTCGGTCGGGGGATTCCGTCGGTGCTGAGGACGAATTCGGGTTCGCCCTCCCGGTAGATCGCGCGAAGACGACCGGTCCGACGAGAGCGGTCGGCTCGAGCACCGGCGGCCGCCCGCTCGGCCACGAGCCGTCCGTACCGCCACTCGAGAACGCGGGCGACCTGTCGGGCATCCCAGTCGAACGTCCAGTCCCGCCCGAGGTCGACCCCCGAGGGGACCGCGGCCGCGACGGCTGCCGCGACGCTCCCCGGGGAGCGCCGCTGGGTCGGTCCTACGAATTCGTCCACTCCAAGGTAAGGCCCCACCGGATAGGCCTCCGTGAGCTCGACCGGAACGACGCCGAGGGGCGTCGACGTTTCCCATTCGAGCGGCCGCCCTTCCGCATCGACCGTGGGAACGTGCTGAAGATACTCCGGGCGCAGGGGAAACCGGGGGAGACGAAGCGCGCGGGGCCGCCCCGAGCAGTACGCCTCGACCGAGCGACGGAACCGGACGACCGCCGGCCGGCCCATGCTCTCGGAGATCACCTCACGGAAAGCGCGACGAGACTCGGGCTCGGTGCGAAGGAAGACGTCCGGATGCGCCATCGCCTCCCGGAGGCCGGCGCGAAGGGCCGGATGGCCCGTCGAACGCCGCTCGGCCAGCTCCCACAGCGTGCCGTCCCGGATCGCCTGTCGGACGCGGCCGACCTCCTGGACGGAGACCAGGAGGTTGTGGTACGCGAGCCGACGCTCCCGCTCCTCCCTCGGCAATGTCGCGACCTCGGGGAGAGGTCGCTCGGCACAGAGGAAGCACCGGCAGGTCGACTCCCGAATCTCGTCGAGGGGAACCGTCCCCTCGGGAGTCATCACGCTCCCGCGGCGCGCGAACTTGTGGTACGCCGAGGAATCGAAGAGGTCGACCCCGAACAGCGCCGCGAGGGCGAACGTCATCGGATGTCCCGTGCCGAAGAGGTGGACGGCGGCACCGGGGTTGAGCGTCGGCCGGGTGGCGACGAGGACCCGGACCAGCTCCGGGAACCGGTACTGTTCCATGAGCGGGACGACTCCTCCGATGGCGAGCACGTCCCCGAACTCGCTCGCGCCGAGAGCGGCCCGCGCCCGCAGGTCCCCGTACGACCCGCCCTGGACCGGCACCGCGAGCAGCCCCGAGCGGGCCGCCCGGGCCTCCCGGGCTCGTGCGAGGGTCGCTCCGAGCGCTCGTTCGGTCGCCTCCGGGGGCTCGTCCGGCTCGGTGAACACGTCGAGGACCGTCGCGACGTCGCTGCCGACCTGATTCTGTAAGGTGACGATTTCGTCGGGAGTGACCTCGACCGAGCCGTACGCGTGTTGCTGGAACGCCCCGGAGTCGGTCATGACCGGACCGTCGAACCGGATCAGGCGATGGATCCCCTCGCGTTCTGCGACCTCCCGAAGCGGGGGAGTTCTCCAGGTGATGTACGCCGAGGTGATCACCGCGCGAACGCCGAGACGAACGCGCATCTCCTCGGGAGGGACGGGCTGTCGCTCGGGGTCGGGGTGGACGACGGGAAGGAGCGCCGGCGTCTCCAATGGGCCGTGGGGGGTCGCGAATCGGCCGAGGCGAGCGAGACCATCCCGGTCGAGGAGCTCGAACAGCATCCGTCCGCCGGAACGGTCCGGCGCGTTAAGCCTGGCGTCCCCCACGACCGGTGGCCGGCTCGTAGGAGGAGCGAATCCTCTCGAGGAGCTCGACCAGCATCGTCAGCGTGAGCTTGCCGGTGTTCGTGTTCTGGGGGCTCGGATGGTAGGAGGCCCACAGCAGCGGGCGCCCGGGACCCAGCGGCACGCACACGCCATGGGCGAACGGGACGCTCGACCGACCTCCCCCGTAGACGCGGGGAGCGATGTCGCGGACCGCATCCCATGCGACGCCCCCGAGCGCGAGGATTGCACGCACCTCGGGCAGAAGTCGGAGTTCTCGTTCGAGGAACGGAGCGCAGTTCGCCCGCTCTTCGGGGGTCGGCCGATTGTCGGGCGGCGCGCACCGAACCGCGGCCGTGAGGTAGAGGTCCGTGTAGCGGAGTCCGTCCCCCCGATGCAAGGACGAGGGTTGGTTCGCGAACCCGGCGCCATGGAAAGCCCGAACGAGGAACGCCGCCGAACGGTCCCCCGTGAAGACCCGGCCCGTCCGATTCGAGCCGTGGGCGGCGGGCGCGAGGCCGACGGCGACGAATCGGGCGCCGGGGTCCCCGAACCCCGGCACGGGGCGTCCCCAGTACGTGTCCCGCCGGAACTCGCGCTTCTTCTCCCGCGCGACCTGCTCTCGATAGCGCACGAGTCGAGGGCAGAGGGCGCATGCGATGACCTCCCTCCGCACCGCCTCGAGAGAATCGGGCACGAGGCCAAGGGAGGAGGCCCTCCTCATGGCCCTTCCGCCCGTCAGCGCCCTCCCCGCCGGTAGTCACCGAGGGTGACCTATTCCTATACAAGGGGGAGGCCGTGTCCCGGGCGATGGCGGAGACACGAATCCCTCGCGACGCTCGGGTCCGGTTCGGTGTCGTGGACGGCGACCTTCGGGTCGGCGAGAGGGCGGAGGTGGACGTGGACGCAGTGCTCCGGGTGCCCGGAAGCGCACGGTTCGACGGGGACGCGGTGGTCCACGGGGATGTGGAATGTCGGTCGTTCCGTTCGGACGACGGTCAGGTGCGGGTCGAGGGACACCTCTTCGTTCAAGAGGACATCGAGACCCATGACGGGGGGCTCGAGGTCGGCGGTGAGCTGAGAGCCCGACGCGTGGACGCCGACCGTGGCCTCGTCGTCGGCGGCCCGGCGACCGCCGAGCAGTTCGAGGTCGGGGGGAAGCTCGAGGGGCGTCAAACCCTGACGGCCCAGAAGGTCTCCGTCGGGGGCAAGCTCGAACTGGCGGGCAAGCTGACCGCCGAGTCGGTCGAAGCCGGGGGGGCCGTCGACCTTCATGACGTGGCGGTCGAGACCCTCGAGGTCGGTGGCGTGGTCCGTCTCGGCGGGGGGGTCGTGCGGGAGCGGATCGAAGTGGGGGGAAAGTTCAGCGCGATGGCCCCCCTCGAGTTCGGCCGCCTCGACGTCGGCGGCATCGCTCGTTTCCATGACAACGCGAAGGGGGGTCGCGTCGAGGCCGGTGGGATGCTGACCGCGGACAAGGACCTCGTCTTCGAAGACCTCGAGGTCGGCGGCGTCGGGTCGATCGAGGGAAACGGCAAGGGCCGCAGCGTCGAGGTCGGCGGGAAGTTCTCGGTCCGGGGGTCGCTCGAGTTGAGCGGCCGCCTCGAGGTGGGCGGAGAGATCTCGGTCGGGGGGAACCTCTCGGGGAACGCGCTCGAGGTCGGCGGGAAGATCACCGCGCGACGGGCCGTGTTCGAGGGAGAGGTCGAGATCGGCGGGGCCGTCTCGACCCAGGAAGGGCTCAAAGCCTCGCGGATCGACATCGGGAGGAAGAGCCGCGTGTCCGGCCCGCTCATCGGCGGCGAGGTGCGTCTCGACACCAAGGCGGTGGCCCAGGACATCTACGGCGACACGGTCCTGCTGGACGACAAGGCGGAGGCGGCGCGCGTCTTCGCTCGCAGGGTGACGCTGGAGGAAGGGGCGTCGGTCGACCAGGTGACCTACACCGAGACCCTGGAGGTCAAGGACGGTGCCCGGATCCGCTCCGCCCCCCAGAAGGTGACGACCCTCCCGCCATTCCCTCTCTAGGCCGGGACGTGCGTCATGCTGAACGGCTCCTCGGGGACCGCGCGACGACGCGAGGTGAGCGACCTCTACGCGACGATCCTCGAGGTGGTCAAACGGTATCATGGAGCTGCGCGGATCACGCGGGTCTCCTACGGGGCGGGGATGCCCGTCGACCGCCTAAGGAACTTCGTCGACCGGCTCTTGACCCTCGGGCTCCTTCGCGCGGAGGAGGTCGATGGCCGACCTGTCTACGACCTGACGCCGCGGGGACAGGAGTTTCTCGATACCTACTGGAAGATGCGCGGATACATCGAGGTCCTCGAGCCCAGCCCGGACCCCGATGAGCGACGTTCGCGTCGTCGGTGACCCAACCCCGGGCCCCATCAGTTGTAGCGGGGAACCGTCGGGTCGACCCGGACCGACCAGGCGTCGATGCCTCCGGCGAGGTTCGCGACGGTTGGGAACCCGTTCTCTTCGAGATAGCCGGCGACCATCATCGAGCGGGCGCCCGAGTGGCAGTAGACGACGACCTCCCGGTCCCGTGGGACCTCCGCGAGACGGTCAGGGACCTCGTTCATCGGGATGTAGAGAGAGGGAACGATCGCCGCCATCCGACGCTCGTACGGCTCGCGGACGTCGAGCAGGACGATCGAGTCGGGCTTCTCGCGCATCCTACGGGCGACTTCGCTCGGTTCGAGTTGCTCCGGCATGGGCACTCCGCGACCGGGCGGAGGTCTTAGCCTTTGTCCGGGTCCGTCCGCTCCGGCCGCGGTGTTGCTTCTGGTAATGACGCTGGACCCGAACGCGGTTCCCACACCCCTCGGAGGAGCACCATCGCTGCGAGCTCGATCGCGCCCTGAGGAAATGGACGCAACCGGGCCCCGCACAGGGACGAAGCATGTGACGATCCGGACCTGTCGCGATCGCGATCAACGATACGGCAACGGCCCGGACGAGGACCTCCGCACCTTGGACCGGGCCACCGAGTTGTTCCACGCGCCAGGACCGATCCCTCCATCGGAGCCGGGGCCGAGCGACGTGCTTCGCGAGCGCCCGGTTCACGGCGTGCAACGCATCCGGCGGAGGCGCCGCATCCTCAGTGAGTGCTTGCAGGATCGCGCGGACTTGATCTCGAAATCCTCGAACCTGATCGAGGTCGCGACGCGTGAACGGTCCTCCGGCTTCGGGGAGGACCCTGCGGAGCCACCGGGTGAGCTCCGTCCGGCTCTCCAAAGCGTCCTGGCCCCCGCACGAGGGACAGCCGACGGTGTTCGCAAGGTGGACCGCGAGCCACGAGTGGTTCGGAGTCGTGCCGGGCTCCTTCATGACCGACCTGGACGGTACCCCAAAGGCAAATAGACTAATGGGATTATGCCATGAAGGGCATTAGCATGGCGAAGGTCAAGGATCCAGTCTGCGGGATGATGATTGAGCCGAAGTCGGCGGCCGCGCACGGCACATACGGGGGGGAAACGGTGTACTTCTGTTCGGTGGCGTGCCAGAAGTCCTACGAGACGACGCATCCCCGGACAGGGTGAGCCGGAGCGCGGCTCCCGAGCTCGACCGAAACCGCCGGCGGAGCCATCGTGGCGACCGACCCGGTCTGCGGGATGTTCGTCGACGAGCGGACGTCGACCCTCCGGCTCGTTCGCGACAACCGGACCTACTACTTCTGCTCCACGCATTGCCTCCAGGAGTTCGCGCAGCCGGAGGCCGCGCTTCGGCGACTCCGAGCCCGATTGTCGGTCGCCTGGCCCCTCTCCGTCGCGATCCTTCTCGTGACCTACGGGGTCCGAATCCCGGACGCTCCGTGGGTCCTTCTCGCGCTCGCGTCCGTGGTCCAGTGGTACGCGGGCTACCCCTTCTTCGTCAGCACGCGGGACGCGGTGCGAAGTCGAACATGGAACATGGACGTCCTCATCGCAGTTGGCACGACCGCGGCGTACGCGTACAGCATGGCAGTCGTCCTGGCCCCCGGGGTTCTCCCTCCTACGCTCTACTTTGACGCTTCGTCGTTCATCATCACCCTGATCCTGACCGGAAACTACCTCGAACACTTTACGCGAGAACGCGCGCAAGGAACGCTCCGAGGACTGGGCGCTCTCGTACCGTCCACGGCGATCGTGCTGCGGGAGGGTCGAGAGGTCGAGATCCCGGTGGCCGAGGTCCAGCCCGGGGACCTTTGGAGGGTCCGACCGGGCGGACGATACCCCACGGACGGCATCGTCCGCGAAGGTCACTCGTCGACCGACGAATCGATCCTGACCGGCGAAAGCCGGCCCGTGGAGAAGGGGCCGGGCTCGACCGTGATTGCGGGCGGAACGAACGGCGAAGGGGCTCTCACGGTCGCGGCGACCCACGTGGGCACGGACACGATGGTCGCGCAGATCGGTCAGCTGGTGACCGAGGCCGAAACGAGCCGCGTGCCGATGCAACAGCTCGCGGACCGGATCGCCTCGGCGTTTGTGCCCATCGTGTTCGGCCTCGCGCTCGTCGCCTCTCTGGCATGGCTCGCGCTGGGGGCCGGCTTCACGGTCGCGATGCTCGTGTTCGTATCCGTGGCCGTGACGGCGTGCCCCTGCGCGTTCGGGATTGCCACGCCGGCGGCGATCGTCGTCGGGACCGGACGGGCGGCCGAGGAGGGGATCTTGTTCAAGGGAGGCGACTCGCTCGAACGCGCGAGTCAGGTCGACCTGGTTCTGACGGATAAGACCGGGACCCTCACGAAGGGTCGGCCGACCCTCACCGACCCGATTCCGATGCCGGGCGTCACGGAGGAGGAGCTCCTTCGAGTGGCGGCCTCGCTCGAAGCCCAGTCCGAGCACCCGTACGCCACGGCGGTACTCGAAGCCGCCCACCGCCTCAGGGTCCCCTCCGCTCCCGCCGTCGACGTTCGCAGCGACCCCGGCCGCGGCGTGAGGGGCTGGGTCGACGGTTCTGAATGCGCTCTCCTGAGCGCGGCGGCCTCCCGGGAGGAAGGACTCGACGTGGGACCTCTCGGGGATGCGACCGCGCGGCGCGAGCGCGAAGGAAGAGCATGGTCGGTCGTCGTCCAAGGAAGGAAGGCGCTCGGCGTCCTCGGGTTCGATGACGAGGTCGCGCCGGGGGTTGCCGACGCGGTTCACGCGCTCGCGTCCGACGGGATCGAGGTGGTCATGGCGACGGGAGATTCCGAACCCCCGGCAATCAAGGTGGCTCGGGCGGTCGGAATCTCCGAGGTGCACTCTGGGATGGATCCCCGGGCGAAGCTCGAGCTGATCCGCGAGTTCCAGTCACGGGGCCGGATCGTCGCGTTCGTGGGAGACGGGATCAACGATGCGCCGGCGCTCACCGCCGCGGACCTCGGGGTCGCCATCGGCGCCGGGACCGAGGTCGCCCGCGAGGCCGGCGGGGTGATTCTGTTGCGTCCCGGCTTCGAGGGCGTGGCGGAAGCGCTCCGGATCGGTCGGCGCACGGTCCGAAAGGTCCGGGGAAACCTCGCGTGGGCCGTAGGCTACAACGCAATACTCCTCCCGGTCGCGATGGGCGCCCTAGTGCCCGCGTTCGGTTTGGGCGTCTACTCCGTGCTCCCGATCACCGGAGCCCTCGCGATGGGCCTTTCTTCGACGCTCGTGGTCGTGAACTCGCTCACCCTGAGGTGGTCCGGTCGAAATCCTCGGCCCCCTTCGAAGGGATCTCCCGCGAAGGCGTAGGCCGCGCCGGTCGGCCACGCGACCGCCGGAACGCCCCGTTGCGTCCTTCCACGGTGACATACTCTTTTGTGTCTCCACGGTTCACCTCGCGTCGCGCCATGGACATTTCCCAGCTTCCGTCCGATGCCGCCCAGTGGAAGACGGCGGTCTCCCGCCAGTGGAAATTCTACCTGCGCACGTGGCGGTTCATCGGGCTGCTCGGCTTCGTTCTGCTCATCGGGCTCGTGTTCACCGTCGTCAGCATCGTCCAGGGGGATTCGGGCGCGTCGGGGGCCGATTATCTCTACAACGCCATGGACTCTCTCGGAACGTTCGGCGTCATCATCGGGGCGTTCATCGGGGGCGACGCCATCTCGATGGACTTCGGGAGCGGGACCGGCTACTTCATGCTCGTTCTCCCGGTCAAGCGGATCGTCCTGCTGCTCGGGCGGTATGCGGCCGCCTTCATGTCGACGTTGATCCTGATCGTCGTCTACGTCGCCATCGCGCTCGTGGGCGCCCTCTACTTCTGGGGGATTGGAGGGATCCCCTGGCTCGATTTCGCCCAATCATTCCTGATGGCGGCGCTCTACGGGCTCGCCGTCCTCTCGACGGCGTTCTTCTTCAGCGCGCTGTTCCGCTCGCCCGCCGTCAGCATGGTCGTGACGATCCTCGTGATGTTCCTCGGGTTCGAGATCATCGATGGCGTCGTCGGCTCCTCGCTAGGATACGAACCCTGGTTCTCTCTGCTCTACGCCGGCTCGGCGATTGGATTGCCGCTCGAGGGTCAGCCCCACTACACGGCCCGAAGCGTCTCGTTCGGGCATCGAACGATCACGACCTACCTCTGGTACCCCTACGTCTGGGAAGGGATCGCGATCATGGCCGCCTACTTCGTCGTCTTCCTCGTGATCAGTGCGATCATCTACCAATACAAGGAGTCGAAGGGGTGAGCATGCATGGTCCGGATTGAGGTCGAGGGGCTCACCAAGCGCTACGGATTCGGGTCGACCCCGCCCTCGCTCGACAACGTCTCCTTTGAGTACGAGGGCACGGGTGCAATCGGCTACCTGGGCCCGAACGGCGCGGGGAAGACCACCACGCTGAAGCTCCTCACAGGGCTCCTTCGTCCGACCGCGGGGTCCGCCCGCATCGACGGCATCGACGTCCGGGATCACCCGAAGCGCGCGATGGCGAACGTCGGAGCGGTCATCGAGACCCCCGTACCGTATCCGACCTTGACCGTCACCGAAGCGATCGAGATGGTGAGCCAGTTCCGAGGGGGGCCGGATCCCACGCTCGCTCAGGAGATCGCGTACCTCAACGACCGGCTGGACCTCCCTCCGCTCGGAGAGCGCACGGGGCGCCTCTCGAAGGGGCAGCGGCAGCGCGTCGTGATCGCCGCCTCGTTGATCCGGAATCCGACCGCGATCATACTGGACGAGCCGACGACGGGGCTCGACCCGAAGGAGCGCATCCTCATCCGGAACCTTCTGATCGACCTCAAGAAGGACCACCTGATCCTGATGAGCTCTCACCTGATGCAGGAGGTCACCGAGGTCTGCGACCAGGTGATCTTCATCAATCAGGGAAAGCTCCTTCTTCGCGACACGGTCGAAAACGTCTCGGCCCGGTTCCGGAGCCGAGCGGTCGACGTCGAGTTCGCCGACCCGCTGCCCGCCGACCGGCTCTCGCCGCTGGGCTCGCTCGTCCAGTCGGTGACCCCCCTCAGCGACCGTCGCTACCGTCTTGCCTTCGATGGCTTGGTGACGACGCGCGCGCGGATCCTGTCCCAGTGCGTCGGCATCGCCCCCGTGATCGACTATGAGAGCGCCTCGCTCGCCCTCGAGGACGCCTACCTCTCGCTCATGCAGGGAACGAGCTCGAACGACGTTCCATCCCCGCCCCTCAGAAACTAGCGAACCCTGTCCGGCGCCCAGCGCCTCGGCCGCCGGTGTCAGGCGCGGTTCGCGTCCGGCGGGAGACGGGGAGTTACGTAGAAGGCGAGGATCGCCCCCGCCGGGACCGCGGGCGCCATGAGCGTTCCCCAGACCACGAGGGGGCTCGAGCTCCCGCCCAGGACGGCCCCCCCCGCCACGGGCGCGAGGAGGAATCCGAGGCCTACGATCGCCGAGAAGAATCCGTTGTACGCTCCGATCTCGGTCGGGGGCGCCAGATTCGACGGGAGGGTGGTGGTCGGGATCGACGCGAGGTTCTCGCCGATTGTCAGCACGAAGACGACGACGAAGAACGAGGGCACGAGGAAGAACGACCACTGAGCGACCACGCCGAGCAGCAGGAATCCCGCCACGTACGCCGCGAGGCCCCAGAGGTAGAGGTCCGTGTGCCGTCGCCCGATCGCGGCGCGGGTCATCGGCGCCTGCCCGAAGACGACGATGAGCCCGTTCAGCGAGAGCCCGGCACCGAGGACCGCGTACGGGATGCCGAGGACGGTGTTGACGTAGAGCGGGAAGATCGTCCCCCACTGTCCGATGGCCAGCGCGGAGAGGGCGACCGCCCCGCAGAAGACCAGGAACGGTCGGTCCCGAGCGACGATCGCGACGCTCTGTCGCAGCGAGGGCGGCCGTACCGCCGGGGCCTGCGATGGGCCCCCGTGAGCCCCCGCTCGCCGGCGAAGGTCGTACGGAGAGGGGTCGAGGAGCGCCCCGACGAAGGCGGTCCCGGCGAGGAGGAACCCTCCCGCGACGAGGGCGACGTCGACGAACCCGATGAACCCGATGAGGGCGCCGCCCGAGAAGACCCCCACGGTGAACCCGACGTTCCAGCCGATCCTCAGCCACGTGAAGCCGAGCGTCCGGTCCGAGCCGGTCGTGAAGTCCGCGACGTACGCCGAGATCGCCGGGCCGGCGATCGCGCCGACGACTTGAGTGCCGCTCGCGAGAACGATCACCGCGACGAGCGACCGGAGCTCCATCGCCCCGGCGAGGGCGAAGTAGGAGAGGCCCTCGAGGACGAGCGCGACCAGGAACACCGACCGGCGTCCGGCCCGGTCGGTCAGGAGACCGGCGAAGGGGACGATGAGGAGCGGGAGAACCCCGGTCAGGGCGACGAGGATGCCGATCTCGAGATAGCCCAGCGCGAGCACGTTGCGCAGGTAGAGGACGAGGAACGGCAGGATCAGGCTCTGACCGGTGGCCCGGAGAGCGCCGCCGACGCCGAGCCATCGAACGTTCCGGTCCATCTCCCCTCCGAGGACCGGGAACCACCGATGCGGTTTCCAAAGCCTTATGGGTGAGGCCTCGGTCGAGCGGGGGTCGGGCGATGGCGGACCAGGACCTCTCGGCCGAGCTCGCGGGTCAGGGGTACCAGCTCGTCGGTCGGCACAGCGCCGTCAAGCTCTGCTACTGGTCCCGAGAGTCGCTGGTCCGCGGTCGGGATTGCTACAAGGGCCGCTTCTACGGCATCGAGAGCCATCGATGCCTCCAGATGTCCCCGGCGATCGACTCCTGCAACCTCCACTGCCGGTTCTGTTGGCGCAATCAGGGGTGGGAGAACGACGAGACGATGCCCGAGTTCGACGACCCCGAGCTCCTGCTCGACCGGTCGGTGGAAGCGCAACGGCGTATCCTTTCCGGATTCAAGGGAGACCCGTCGGTCCTCGCGGAGCGCTGGGAGGAGTCTCAGACCCCTCGACACATCGCGATCTCGTTGACCGGCGAGCCGACGCTCTACCCGAAGATGAACCGGTTCCTTGAGCTATGCCATGAGCGCGGAATCACGACCTTCCTCGTGACGAACGGGACGAACCCGGACGCCCTGCGTGCGCTCGACCCCCTCCCGACCCAGCTCTACGTGTCGGTCACCGCGCCCAACGAGGAGGTGTTCCGGCGGCTCACGCTCCCCGCCCAGGAGGACGCGTGGCGTCGGCTGCTCGAATCGCTCGCGATCGTCCGAGACCTTCGGACGCGCCGGGTCGTCCGCCACACGCTGGTCCGGGGGTGGAACTTAGGATGGGTCGACTCGTACGCCTCGCTCGACCTTCTCGCGCGCCCGGATTTCATCGAGCCGAAAGGATACGTGTACATGGGCCGGTCCCGGCAACGCCTCGGTCGCGACCAGGAACCGAGCCATTCCGAAGTCCACGGATTCGCGGAGCGCCTCGCGGGACGGACCGCCTACCGCCTGCTCGACGAGTCGTCCGATTCCAAGGTCGTCTTGCTGGGCCGGTCGAAGGAGGGCCGGTTCCTTCCGGGGCGAACGCCGGCGGCGCTCGAACCGCCGAGCGGTCCGCCGATGGCGGCGCGCTGAGCGACCGTCCTAGGCCAGTCGCCAGTTGAGAATCTCGACGAACACCGCCGAAATGACCCCCATGCTCATGACGAGATAGGGGCTCAGCTTGAGCGCCCTCGTCTCCTCCATGTCGTAGTACTGGATGAGACCCGCGGCGCTCGAGAAGCCGCGCTGGCGACGTTCGGGCATGCGGACCGACCGAGCGCGGGAGCGCTATATAACCACTCGCGGCGGCGTCATCGGCGGAACGAGAAACCGTCGCTCTCGAGAAGAGCGTCTTCGAGCGCGTCGTGGACCCGGTTGAAGAACGCAGAGCCCAGACTTGCGGAACTTCCCGAGAACAGCCGCTCGAGGAACGGGCGCGGAGGGCTCACGCGCACCGTCTTCCGGGAGGGAACGCCCGTCAGGCGAGAGAGCTCCGCCAGCACCGCCTCGCGGTCCGCGAGCGCGTCGACGAGGCCGAGCTTGATCGCCTGCGTCCCGCTCCAGAACTCTCCGGTCGCGAGAGCGCGGACCTCCTCGACCGGCTTCTTGCGCTCCCGGGCCACCACCTCGATGAACTCGTCGTAGACGACCTTCGTGGTCTCCTGGAGCTTCGCGCGTTCGACCTCCGTGAGCGGACGGTAGCCCTGGTACGCGTCCTTGTGGATCCCCTCGTGCAGAAGCTCGACCGAAACGCCGAGCCGACGCAGCATGTCCCGGACCGCGAAGTGGGCCGAGACCACTCCGATCGAGCCGACCTCGGATTCGGGATACGCGAAGATCCGACGCGCTCCGAGGGCCGTCAGGTACGCTCCCGACGCGCCGATCGACCCGATCGAGGCGTAAACGGGCTTGAGCTCGTTGAGTCGCTTCACGGCGAGGTAGAAGTCCGTCGACGCGATCGCCTCCCCGCCCCCGCTCGCGATGTCGAGGAGGACCCCCTTGACGCGCCGCTTGTAGCGGAGGGTCTGCAGGAGTCGAAGGTACGGGTCGACGCTCCGGTCGCGGATCGTGCCGCGGAAGGCGACATGCGCCAGGATCTCTCGCATCGCTACCGGCCGTCCAGTTCGGCTCCGCTAATAACCCCAGCCGCCGCGGCGTTCGACCCGATGGTTCATGTAGCTCCTCGGCGCACCGAAGAGCACGTGGAGTCGCCGGTCAGGACACGGTCCGGGGTTCTCTCCTGGGTCCGGGCGAACAAGCCGGCGCTCGCCCTCCTCCTCCTCGCTCCGTCGATCCCGGAGCTCCTGACCGGGTCCACGTCGGTCACTCCTCTCTTTCTCGACCCGGTCGGCTTCGTCATCAGCTTCGGCCTCGATGTGGTGCTCTACGGGTTCGGCGCCCTTCTGATCCGAGAGTTCTCGGTCGCGTATCGCAAGGGATGGGGCTCGATCCTCCTGCTGGGGGCAGCGTACGGGATCGCGGAAGAGGGATTTGCGGTCCACACGTTCTTCCAACCGTCCGGAAACCCCGTCCAAGCCCTGGGCTCGTATGGCCATCTCTACGGAGTCAACTGGCTCTGGGCGCTTGTCCTCACCGTCTTCCACGCGACGTACTCGATCGCGCTCCCGATTCTCCTGACGTACCTCTGGTTTCCCGATGCCAAGGGCTCCCGATGGCTCAGCCGACGGACGGTCGCGATCCTCTCCGTCGTCTACGGGACGGAGGTCGTGGGGTTCGGCTTCCTCGTCGGTCACGGACCTTCCCCCGCAGCGCTCGGGTTCTTCGTCCTCGTGGTCCTGGGGCTCATCTCGCTCGCGGTCTCGCTGCCGCGATACGCGCTCGCTCCGCGTCCCGGACCCTGCCGCCTCCGTCGGGGGGCGCTCTGGCTCCTCGGGGCCGGGGAATTCGCGGCGTACGTCGTCGTCCTGGTTTGCTCCACCACTCGGGTGATCCCCGCCGTCGGAGCGGCGCTCTTCTTCGTACTCGCCAACATCGGGATCCTCCTCATCCTGCACTGGTTCGTCGGGACCGAGAACCTGGAACGGTCGGAGTTCCGGTTCGCGGTGGGCATGCTCTCCGCGCTCTTCGCGTGGGATGTGCTCGTCACGTTCCTGGGTCAGCCGGCCATCCTCGGCGTGGCGGCGATCTTCGCCTATCTCCTGTACCGCCTGGACAAGACCTTGGAGACGAGAGCCCAGGGCCCTTCCCCGACGGTACCGAAAGGGGTTCTGGGATAGGCGGACGACGTTCGACCTCGCGCTCCTCCTTCGGGAATGATGAACGATGCTCCCCGCGACCTTGGGAGCGAGCCCTCAGAGCGGCTCGCGAGCCGGGGACGCCCCGGAGGCTCGTCCCGGGACCGAGACACCCGCTCGCGGGGACCGAACGGTCGCGTGGGGAAGCCCCGTTCGTAGGCGGGTCATTGCCTCAAGGTCTTGCTGTCGGCCGATCGCTTGCTCCATTCCCGGGCGGAGGGACACCGCGTTCATCGGGAAGGGGAACCGACCCCCAGGAGATGGTGCGGACGCACGGTGGGACCACACCTCCGGTGATGGCCGGGGGGGAGCGCTCGGGCGGGAGCAACCGCTTTCCGCCTCCAGTCGACCCGCGGAGTGATGTCGTTTCGGCGTCCCGAGGTGGACCTCCGCCGTCCTCCTTCGGGATTCGACGCCGTGATCGACTGGTTGGAAGCCTGGAGCTACGGACTCGTCCTCCTCGAAGAGTATCCGCTCTCCGACATCCGAGCCGCCGTAGCGGTGGTCGAGGGGGCGGTATCGGACCACCGAAGACAGTTCGACGGCTGGCTCGACCGCAACGACCCGGCAGACCGGGACACCTCGCGCTTGGTTCGGATCCTCCGGAGCGACCATGAGTGGTTTGGCATCTCCCTCGAGCAGATGCGATGGTTCCTTGGGATCGTCGAAGCCGACGACCATGGGGGCCACCGGCAGGCGCTCGGGCAGTTCGGGCGGGTCTTCGCGGAAGCGCTGCGGCGTCACCGCGCCGACGAAGAGCGCCTGTCGGCGCGCGCGACCCAAGGTCCTCCCGATGACGAGCCACCCACTTCGAGAAACCCTAATTAGCTCGGCCGAGAGAACGCGGCGGGAGCTCCATGGCCGACCACAAATCAGAGGCGATCTGGGTCGAGAAGTACCGGCCCACGTCCCTCAAGGAGATGGTCGGCCAGGAGGCGATCGTTCCCCTTCTGCGGTCGTACGCCGAGAAGAAGTCGATGCCCCATCTTCTCTTCGCGGGGCCGCCGGGCAGCGGAAAGACGACCGCGGCCCTGGCGCTCGCGCGGGACCTTTTCGGGAGCGAGTGGCGTCAGAGCTTCCGGGAAACGAACGCGAGCGACGAACGTGGGATCGACACCGTGAGGACCACCATCAAGCAGTACGCGAGAACGGCGCCGATCGGCGACGTCGGGTTCAAGATCCTGTTTCTGGACGAGGCCGACAACCTCACCTCCGAGGCCCAGGCCGCCCTTCGGCGGATGATGGAGCGATACTCCTCGTCCTGTCGGTTCATCCTCTCGTGTAACTACTCGTCCCGGATCATCGACCCGATCCAGTCGCGGTGCGCGGTCTTCCGATTCCGCGCCTACTCCCCGGACGCGGTCCGAACCCAACTGAAGCGGGTCGCGGAAGGCGAGGGGAAGAAGGTCTCGTCCGAAGCGATGGAGACGATCCTGACCGCGAGCGGAGGCGATATGCGACGGGCCGTGAATCTCCTCCAGCTCGCCGGCACGCACACCGATACGGTCTCGGCCGAAACGATCCGGGAGTACGCCACCGTCCCCCTCCGCCGAGAGGTCGAGGGGATGATCACCGCAGCGCTTTCCGGGAACTTCCGGGAGGCGCGCGACCGTCTGTTCACGCTGTTCGTCGAACGAGGCGCCTCGGGCGAGGACATCGTCCGGGCGATCCACAGCTACCTTCCGGACATTCCGGACACCATCCTTTCGGCCCGGGAAAAGGTCCGTCTGCTCGAGTACCTCGGCGAGGTCGACTTCCGCCTCGCCCAGGGAGCCTCGGACCGGATCCAGCTTGAGGCGGTGCTCGCCCACGTCGCCGCCGGCCGGGAGGATCGGAACTAGACCATGGCCCGCCAGCGCAACGTCGGCTCGAAGCCCCGCGTGCACCGCCGCGCGGTCGTCGAGGGGGAACTCCGAACCCGCCCCTCGACCCGGAACGCGATCCGCGCGCGCAGGGTCGAGAAGGGCGACCCGCTCGCGGCCGGTGAACTGGCCGGCCTCCTCGCGATGAAGCGCACGTCGGAGCTCATCCCGCATTGCCACACGGTGCCGTTGACCGCGAGTTCGGTCGAGCTCGAGCTGTCCCGTCAGGGGATCCGGGTGCGGGCCGAGGCCGAGACGGTCGACCGGACCGGTGTGGAGATGGAAGCGCTCGTCGGGGCGAGCGTCGCGCTCCTCACCGCGTGGGACATGGTCAAGTACCTCGAGAAGGATGCGCGGGGACTCTACCCCGCGACGTCGCTCGGGCCGATCCGGGTCGTTACGAAGGCGAAGTCGCGGAAGGAGGCACCATGAGCGAGGAAAAGAGACCTGCGGGCGCGACCGGTCGGCACCATCTTCATGGGGACCGTTCCCTCGGGTTCGCCGTCCTCTCCGTCTCGGACACCCACACCGAGCAGGACGACCCTTCGGGTCACCTCGCCCGAGACCTGGTCGCCGGCGCGGGCCATACGGTCGTCCATTATGCCCTGGTCGCGAACTCGATCGCGGACGTCCGCGAACGGCTCGAGCCGTGGCTCGGCGAGCTCGGGGTCGAAGCGGCCATCACGGTCGGCGGAACGGGCGTCAGCTCTCGGGACCTGACCGTGAACGCTCTCGAGACGATGGGGGGGCGCAAGCTCGACGGGTTCGGCGAGATCTACCGGTCGCTGAGCTTCGAGGAGGTCGGCCCGCTCGCGATGATCAGCCGCGCGACGCTGTTCGTGGTCCAGGGAAAGCCGGTGTTCGCGCTCCCCGGAAGCGAGCGCGCCGTGCGGACCGCGATCGAGAAGCTGATCCTCCCGGCGACGATCCACTTGGTCGAAGAGCTCGAGCGCTGAGCCAAAAGGTCACGCCGGAGCGCGAACCGCGAGCGCCCCCATCGGGGGCGGCCCCGGGTCCAGAAGTTGCGGAGAGACCCCCTGGTTCCGGCAGAAGTCGACCCAGGCGGAGTTCGCTTCAACGTGATGCGCGAGCAGGATCCCTCGGGGCGAGAGCGCCTCCCACGCGGCCCGCAGCTCGAACCGGGCGCGAGAGGCGACCGGCCCGTTGTCGTAGAGGAACAGGTCGACGCTGCTCGAACCGCTCAGGATCTCCCGAAGCCGTTCCTCGCTGTTCCCGAGGGCTAGGGTCCATCGCGTCCGGAGTGACGGCGGCACGAACTGTCCGACCGAAACGTCGCGGACCGCGTCGGCGCGCCCGGCGGTCGGCCCCGGTCCGAGCGAGACCAGCTCCCCTTCGGCGTTCGCGTCCAGGCCGGCGAGAAGCCACGCGGTGGAGTACCCGGGGCGCACGCCGGTTTCGACCACCCGACGCGGGCGCGCGGCGCGGACGATGAAGTAGAGGAGCGCTCCCTGGGGAAGCTCGCGAGTGAAAGCGACACCGGCTCCCCGGTCGAGGAGGACGTCGGGGAGCGACGACTCGCGCAGCTCGCGCCGGAACCTCGCGAGGTCGCCCGGCGAAGCGCCGGTCAGCCGGCCGATCCGTTCGAGGGAAGCGCGGCGGAACAGGAGCATCCGCTGACGGATCCCCCGGCGGGCCGCCGGTGAGAGGAGGACGGACCGGGCCCGGAAGCGGTCGACGAACGGGACCGCTTCACCGGCCGGCGCGGGAATCTCGGACGAGAGGTCCGGACGGTCTCGAGAGTTGGAAAAGTACGACACGGAATCACCATGCGCCCAATCTACAAAGAAACTTCGACCGGCGAGGTGCTCCGAGCCACTGAGGGGAAGCCGACGCCCTCCGGTTTCCCCGGCGCCAGAGAACGATTTAATATCCGGGACTCCTCGATGGTGCCGAGGAAGCGCGATGTCTGTTCAGGAAGTCGGGGACGCCAGCTACGACCGGTTCTCCCAGGACCACGCCGCCGCCGTGATCGATGTCTGGGCGCCCTGGTGCGGTCCCTGCCGGATGGTCTCTCCCATCGTCGACCGTCTCAGCGAGAAGTACAAGGGCAAGGTCGCCTTCGGCAAGATGAACTCTGACGACAACGGCGAGAAAGCCGGCGCGCTGGGGATCATGAGCATCCCGACCCTCCTCTTCTACAAGCAGGGAAAGCTCGTCGACCGGATCGTGGGCGCTTACCCCGAAGAGGTCATCGACGAGCACATCCGGCGCCTCCTCTGACTCCGCGGCCCGGGGAACGGGCGACCGGCCCCGGCCGGCCCCGTCGAAGATTCGCCGAGGGATACGCCGTCGTGTAGTTCTCCTCCGCGTGCGAGGGGCCTGTGAGCGCCCCGTCCGCCGACCTCCAGCTGGCCCGTTACTCGTTCCAGCGCAAGCTCGACGAGATCGCGGCCTGCCGCGGCCGCGCGACCGAGCTGATCAGCCTCTACGTCTCGCCGGGGAAACAGATCTCCGACGTGATGGGGTACCTCCGGAACGAATACGCGCAGAGCTCGAACATCAAGAGCCGCACGACCCGCAAGAACGTGATGTGGGCGATCGAGTCGCTGATGGGCCGGGTCCGGGCGTTCAAGGAACCACCTCCGAACGGCGTCGCGTTCTTCGTCGGTCACAAGGCGGTGGGCGCCGATAAATCCGAGCCGGTCACGTTCATCGTCGAACCTCCCGAGGTCCTCAACACCTACCTCTACCGGTGCGACTCGTCGTTCTTTCTCGACCCCCTCCTCGCGATGGTCCACGAGCCCGACGTCTGGGGGCTCATCGTGATGGACCGCGCCGAGGTCACGCTCGGTCTGCTCCGAGGGAAGCGGGTCGAGCCGCTCCGAAACCGGTCCTCGCTCGTCCCGAGCAAGCACGGTCGGGGCGGCCAGTCCCAGCACCGCTTCGAGCGGATGATCGAGCACGCGGCCCACGAATTCTTCGTGAAGATCGCAGAGATGGCGAGCGAGCTCTTCCTGCCTCGAAAGGACCAACTCAAGGGGATCCTTCTGGGAGGTCCCGGCGCGACGAAGGAGTACTTCTACAAGGAGGGGTACCTCCAGTACGAGCTCCAGCAGAAGGTCGTCCAGCCCCTGTTCGACACCGGGTACACCGACGAGTACGGCCTCCGAGAGCTGGTCGAGAAGGCCACCCAGACGTTGCACGGCCTCGAGCTCACGGACGAGAAGCGGCTCATCCAGCGACTTCTCGGCGAGATCCGGAAGGCGGAGGCCGGTCTCGCCGCCTACGGCGAGGTTGACGTCAACCACGCGCTCTCGCTCGGCGCGGTGGACACGCTGATCGTTTCGGAGGGCCTTCGGAAGCAGCACGTGACCTTCCGATGCGCGAGCTGCGGCCACGAGTTCGAGCGGTCGCTCCGGGACGAAGAGGTCGACCACGTGCTCGACGGTCCCTGCCCGAAGTGCGGCCAGCGGACCGTGGGCGAAGTCTCTAGCGTCGATTACGTGGAGGAACTGTTCCGTCGCGCCGCCGAGTCGGGGGCCACGGCCCGGCTCGTATCGACCGAGAGCGAGGAGGGAGAGCTCCTGGCGAAGGCGTTCCGGGGTGTCGCGGCGATCCTTCGCTACCCGATCGCGACTCGAGCGACGCCCCCGCCCCGGCCCACCGGCCCTAGCTGAGTCCCCGTCCGAACCGAACGCTAGGGCCCCGACCCCGCGCGACTCACCAGAGGTGGTCGAGCGGGTCTTCCTCCGCCGGGGGCGGAGGAGTCGGGGTTGCCGGCGCCCGAGCGGGGCCGGTCGATGCCGCGACCCCCGGCGGGTAGAGACTGGCGTTCGGGTACGCGGGTGGAGGGAGCCGGCGCCGGGACGAGACGGCCACGAGGGCGACCAGAACACCGACCACCACGACCACTCCGACAATCACCAGCACGCTCAGCCAGGGATGGGGGGTGGTGCCGCTGGAGGAGAGGCTCGGGCAGCCGCTTCCCGCGATGAGGCATTGCTGGTCCTGCCCCGACTGCGAGCTGGTCTCCGGCACTCCCTGGAGCGTCTCCGTCGCGACCGAGCTCCCGGAGGCGACGGCGGGGGCGATCCCGTCGGACGAACTTCCCATGACCGAGGGTTGCGCGGCATTGGCGGCTTGCGTCCCGACGTGCCAGCTCGAGGCGACGAGGTGGAACAACCCCCCTCCTCGTTCGCCCGGCTGGATGTCGAGGGTCGCCATCTGGGCGGTGGAGGTTCCGGTTTGGTTGGTGGCCCAGGGTTGGTCGGAGGTCCCAAAGAGGTCGACGGGGTCCGGAACGAAGATCACGCCCTCCCGGACGGCGAACGGACCCGTCAGGGTGAGGACGATGGCGGGGTATGACTCACCGCCGAGGCTGACCGTGCTCCCCGGCGCGAACTCTCCCTGGAGCGACACCGACCCGTTGGAAGAGATCTCTACGGTCCCGCTCACCGGGCCACGGACGTAGCCGCCCGCGGGCGCGTGAACTGAGTAGAAGTAGCTGTACGCCGCGCCGCCGCTCTCCGAGAAATCGCTCGAGGAGTTCCAGGTGCTCCCACTTTCGAGCGAGTCGGGGAAGAGGCCGAGGGCCGGGGTGAACTCTACGGTCGAGTGACCCGAGAGGCTCGCCCCGAGGTATCGGAGGTGCGGGCCCTTCTGGCCGGCCGTGGGGAGGAACGTGTTGGAGGACTCCGTGAGGTTCGCGCGCAGGAACGCGGTCGAGTTCACCACCGCCACCGCGGGGACCGCGGTTCCGTTCTCGTCGACGGATCCCGCTGTTGTGAGATTGGTGAAGGACGTGGTCGACTCCCAGAGCCGGTACGACTGGTTCGACCACTGGGTCGGATGGGAACAGGAGGACTGGCAGAACTCGACGTTGTACGAAACGCCCATCGTACGGAAGATCGTGAGCTCGATGCCGCTCGCCGACGTGCTGTTCTCGTAGACCGTGACCGTGTAGCCGAACGTCGCGTTTCCTTCGTAGTACCAGTCGCCGCTCGCGAGAGTCGGGGCGACGGAAAGGGTCTTCACGACCCCGTACGACCACGTGCCGGCGGGGCTGACGGCAGGAACTGCCGGGGCCGCTTCGACCGGTCCGGACGCGAAGACAAATACCATGAGACCCGCAACCAGTACCGTGGCCGCGAGAGGAATCGCCTTCTTCGATGAGCGCATCACCCCGTCCACCTCCCGTGAGTCCGGCGAGACGAACGATGCGACCTCCGCTTCTTAAACGGACGCTCGGGCGGACGACTCCGGAGTTGGACGCCGTGCTACAGTGTAGCAGGCTCGGGGGGTCGCTCTCCTGAGGGCGCTCACCGACGCCGAAGCGCGGGTGATCGCCGTCCTCTTGGCCGCCCGGCCGGATCGCGAGCGCGAACGTCTCCGGCAGATCCCGGTCCCGCGTTCGACGTATCACGCCGTCCGTCGCCGGGCGTACGAAGAGGGGTGGCTCCGGGACCGGTACATCCCGCACCCGGTACCGTTGGGACTGCCGTACGTAACGTTCCTCGTAGCGCGACCGTTCGCAGACCGCGCGGAGGAGTTCGGTCGGACCGTGTCCGTCGATCCGGGGAACGTCGTACTCTGGTCCGGCGCTCAGGCCGCGATCGCCGTCCTGTTCCAACCGGAAGCGGGGGACGCGAAAGAGTTGCTTTCCCGGATCGAGACGGGCCGGCTCGCGAGCGCGCCCTGGTCGCTCACCGTCCGCGCGGACGGGCCGGCGATTCCCGTTTACTTCGACTTCGAGGGCCTCTGGTGCCACCTCGCGGACCTCGAAGGAACCCTCGCGTATCCTCACGGGCTCGGGGGCGCGCTGCCCGACGTTTCGGAGGACCAGGCGATGGCCCCTCTGACGCCCCACCAGCGCTGGGCCGTCGGGGAACTCTTGCGCCGGCCGTTCGTCGCCACCGAGCAGGGCCGCGGCGGGCACCTGGTCGGCCCCTTCGGGCTCCCCTACTCCCAGCGCAAGATGCTGGCGAAGGGATGGGTCACGCACCGAACCCTCCTCGACCCCTCCCGGGTTCCCGAACATCGAGGAAAGAGCGCGGACCAGGTCGTGATGATCACGGGACTTCCGAAGGCAGGGGCGCGACCGGAAGCACTGTTCGCGACCCTGACCCGACAGTGCCGCGTGTTCCCGTTCCTGTTCGTCGCCGGGGCCGACCGATGGTTGCTCTGCGCGCTCGGAGGTTCGACCCCTCCTCCGGTGGACCCCACGAACCCGCGACGTCCGGTCCTTCCGACGTTGCGAGACTACCTGGAGGGGATCGATATCCTGCAGGAAGCGGCGGCGGGGTTTGTGGCTCGCGTGGACCACCGGTACGACCGATTGCTCGCGGGGGACGTTCGGCCCGGTACGTCGAAGCCATGATATCCTCTCATCGGGAAACCGGTTTCGAGGGCGCGTCGCCTAGTCTGGACAGGGCACCGGGTTCCTAACCCGGC
>DAEB01000003.1:0-1301 GCA_002495185.1 Thermoplasmata archaeon UBA184
ACGACGGGGTTTAATCCTCCTGTTTCGTCGCGTTTTCGGTCGCGCAACGCCGTCGGAGGCGGAGTTGCGCATGATGCTCGGGCTCTTCAAGAGCTACGGGCGCGCGTTGGACCGCAAGCAACATGGCAGAAGGGAACGGCGATTGGCTGAGGGTTCGCGGGATCGGTCGTGAGAGGTTCGCGGCGTACCTCGCGGACTACCTCGGTACGATCGGCTACACGGTCGAGCGCAGCGAGTCCGCGGAAGGCGGCGAGAGCCGGATCACGGGTCACCTTCAGAAGATGAACCCCGCGGTCCCACCGGCCGCTGCGTCCCTCGAGTTCCGCTTCTACCCCACGAGCGGAGGGGCGGCCGTCGTGTGGGAGGCCCCGGTCGAGGTGCCCGCGCCCGAGCGGGCCCGGATGGACCGCCTGGTACGAGAGATCTCGAGCCATCTCGAGCGCGCGATCGCGACCGAGAGCCACGCAACGGCGAAGGTCGTTCGACCGGCGCTGCCCCACCTTCCGTGGGCGAACGCTCCGACGGGCGGAGCGGCGTGACGCCGTTCGCGTCGGCAGCTTTATAATTGGGACCCGGGTCCCCCGCGCCGCGTCCCATGGCGAGCTCNNGTCGTTCCAGCAGACCCTCGGAGAGGAGGGCGCGGCGCTCCGCCACGAGCGGCTGCTCACCTGGAGGCGCGAGAACACCGTCACGCGGGTGGAGCATCCGACCCGCCTCGACCGGGCCCGCGCGGTAGGCTACCGTGCGAAGGGCGGTTTCGTCCTCGTCCGGGTGCGGGTACGCCGCGGCGGTCAGCGCAAGCGTGCCATCATCGCGGGTCGTCGTCCCAAGCACAAGGGGGTCCTGCGGATGACCCTCGCGAAGAGCCTCCGCCGGATCGCCGAGGAGCGCGCCCAGAAGCACTACCCGAACCTCGAGGTCCTCAACTCCTACTGGGTGGGCGAGGACGGGAAGCAGAAGTTCTACGAGGTCATCCTGGTCGACCCGTCCCACCCGGAGATCCTCGCAGACCCGAAGGTCCGCTGGGTCGCGGAGCGAGCGAACCGCGGCCGCGTCTATCGCGGGCTCACGAGCGCCGGGACCGAGGGACGCGGGCTCCGCTGGAAGGGGAAGGGCGCGGAGCGATTCCGCCCATCTCGAGCGAGGAACCGCCGGGAGACCCGACGGACCCAGACGAAGGTCATTCCGTAGGAGCGCGGTCGCCGCCGTCTTCCTCCGCGACCTCGAGAAGATTGGGAAGGGACCGATTCCCCTTCTCCGCCGTTCGGGCGGCCCATCCGTAGAGCCCCTCGACGTGCACG
>DAEB01000003.1:1383-1682 GCA_002495185.1 Thermoplasmata archaeon UBA184
GAGAGCGTCCGACCCCGGTGGACGAGGACGATGGAGCCGCGGATTCCGAGCCGTCGAAGCGAGCGGCGGTCTCGCTCTCCCTCGACCACGACGACCGTGCCCGGCGCGCGGCTCTCCAGCTCGAGACGCGTCCAGAGCTCCCAGAACTCGTCGAACACGGTCGCGGGGTCCCGACCCGTTGCCATCGCTCGCCCCGTGCCTCTCCGTTCGCCGGACGGCGGTCGGAGACGATACGCAGACCGCACAGTTCGTATAGTCCTTCGGGTCTCGCCCCGGCCCCGAAGGACAATGCCCGACCA
>DAEB01000003.1:1749-2662 GCA_002495185.1 Thermoplasmata archaeon UBA184
AAGGGGGAGATCTCCCGCCAGACGTACCAGAGAGCGATCCAGGTCGCCCGGGACATCGTCGAGGGCCGGGCCCAGAAGGTCCTCAACGCCGCGTTCCAGGCAAGCCTCGGGGGCCCCCGGGACCTCCCGAACTCCCTCCCCGAGGAGCGCGCGATGTTCGACCAACTCCTCGGCGTGCTTCTCGAATTCCGCAGGACCTCCTCCCCCTACCTCGAGCCGTCCGCGGGACCTGCAGTGACGGTCGCGACGCGTCCCTCGGAGCCCCCCGCAACTCCGGTGCCTTCCGCCCCGACTCGGTCTCCCGCGGCGGCGCCGGCCACCCGCGCCCGACCGTCTCTCGTCTACGTCCGGGTCCTCAAGGACTCGCGGCCGGTCGAGGTTGGCTCGGAGACGATCCAGCTGAAGGCGGACGACATCCTCTCACTTCCGCCCGAGACGGCACGGCTGCTCGTGGATGCGAAAGCGGTGGAACCGGTCGAGAGTTCGTCAGTCCGTCCCGTTACGTAGCGGCGCGGACCGGCGGGCGATCGGGGGGCGCGAGCTCCAGCGCTCGAAATCGTTCGAAGCCGAACAGGAGGCTCTTTCCGGCGAGCCGTGTCCGTACCTCCACCTCCGCGTTGGGAGCCGAACGGAGCTCCGCTTCGAGGAGATGCGGGAAACCCCATGCCCCGAGCGCCTCGGCCTGGCTCAGGAACGAGATCTCGCGGAGACCCGCGGTCCTCGCGACCGCCCGGATCCGGCTGAAGTTCACGAACACCGAAAGGTCGGAGGATCCGGGGTCCGCGAGGGGGTCGTCCACGGTATGATGACGCTGCACTGCCGCGAGCGTCCCGCTCGGATGGGCGGCGAGGAGCTCCGATTCGTCCATCCCGTAGTCGAGAAGGATGCAGAGCCCGGCCGCGAGGTGGTCGGC
>DAEB01000003.1:2678-13334 GCA_002495185.1 Thermoplasmata archaeon UBA184
CCGTGATTCCCTGCGAGGTCACTCGGACTCCCGTCTCGAGCCACCGACCTCCGTCCCATCGCAACCGGCGGGCGGGTTGTGCGTCCAGGAGCTCGTTCGCGACCACGACTCCGTCGAACGGTCCGTCCGCACCGACGCCGGAAGCGGCGCGCAGGCGAATGCCGACCTCATCGCTCACCGCCGAGAGCCGTTCGAACGAGCGGACCGCGAGAGGGCCGGAGCGCTCCACCACGACGTACTCGACTCCCCGAGGCCGGGGGAGGCGTTGGGCCAGTGCGCGAAGGATCCCTTCCCCCAAGGTCCCATCACCGGGACCGACCTCGACCACCCGGGCCGGTCGGTCCGGGGGGAGCTCGGCGAGCACGGCTTGGACCCGTTCCGCGATCGTTCGCGCGAAAAGCGGGCTCGCATGGGCCGCGGTGTAGTAGTCGCCGGCGCGTCCGAAGGGGGAGCCGTCCCTCGTGTAGAATCCGATCTCGGGGGCGTAAAGGGCGACCTCCATGAACCGGTCGAACGGGAGGAACCCGTCCGCGCCGGCGACGCTCCGAAGAGTTTCGAGAACGCGCGTGCGACGCACGGCCAGGGTCGTCCCTCCGGCCGCTCGGGTCATCGTCCTTGGGTCAGCCGATGTACCCGAGGTCGTCCCGCGGGGCCGACGGCGTGGCGGTCGTCGCCTCGCCCGACCGGGATTCCGCCTCGTGGATCTTCTGGGCGATCCGGTCGACCTCGTGCGCCTTCGCCTCGAGCGCGGTGAAATCGATCTCGATCCGGAGCACCTTCGCGAGCACCTTGAGGACCGCCTCCGCGCTCCGCGGGTCGACGAAGTAGCCGCTCGTCTCGCCCATCAGGCAGACCCCCTCCATGTTGAACAGGCGGCCGAGTCCGAGGAAGAGACCGCTCGCGCCGATCAGTCCGCCGCCCGGGTCGTTCCGCGAGAAGACGACCCCGTGCTTCTTCATCTCCTCGACCTGGCCCGCGCTGGTGGCGGCCCCGAGGACGCGGGGAGAGTCGACCACCCGACCCTGGGCGAACCCGGCGAGCGTGAACACCTCCCGAACGCCGAGACCGTGACAGTAGTCGAGGACGCGCTGGGTCAGTTCGTACTGGCCCTCCGGGCTGATCCCCTGGTAGTCCCCCCCCAGGACGAGGATGTCGCGCGGCGCGGTCGCGGGGGCCTTCCAGTAGTGGAGGTCGTTCGAGACGAGGCGGATGATCCCCTCCTCGCTCACGTAGACCTGGGGCGGGAAGAACTTCGAGTAGATGGTCGCGAGCGGCTTCGCCTTCAGCTGCTCGCGAAGGTAGTCCGCGGCGAGCTTTCCCACGTTGCCGACTCCGGGGAGCCCTTCGATCAGGATCGGGTCACGGAGCTCGACCTTTTCGAGGGTGCGGATGACGACGTCCTCCACGGGAACTCGACCTCGCCCAAAGGAGCCGGGGTGGACCGATAAAGGTACGCTTACCGCACCGTAGGTCGCTATCGGGCCGCGCCCGACCGCTCCTGGACGTGCCAGCCCGCCTCGCCGAGGACCGTGTCCCAGATCCGGGTGAGGTCGGGGCGGTTCGCGACCTTGTCGATCGAGAGCGAGTGCTCGAAGTGGTCGTGCCGGGGCTCGGCCTTGAGCTCGAAGACGAGGTCGGCGAGGTCCTGAAGGAGGCCGAAGACCGACCGGTCGTGCGCGACCGAGTGGACGGTGATGAGGGCGTGGCCCCCGATGGTCTGGCAGCGATGGCGAATCTGCCGGGCGACGGTCGTGAGCTCGTGGGGCTCCATCACCTCGAGGAAGAAGTCGACCGAATCGACGACCATCCGAAACGGGGAGTCGAACTGGGCGAGGTCGGAGAGCATCCGGTTCGTGAGGCTGAACGGAGTGAGCGCGCGGTCCGTCGGACGGGTGTCGACGAGGTCGTCGAGCGAGATGCCTCCTTCCCGGGCCCGGGCGATCTCGAGGCCCCGGACCAGCACCCGCTCGAAGTACTCGTCCGCGAGGTTCACGATCTTGATCTCGCCCGGGTCCCAGCCGAAGTCGTCGAACGCCTTGCGGACGTCCTCCGTCCGCTCGTAGGTCGTGTAGAAGAGGACCGGGACCTCCCCCACCCCCGCGTGGGCGAACTGCTTCGCGAGGAGCGGGGCTCCCGAGCCGGAGGTTCCCGAGAGGACCGCGAGCCATCCCGGCGGGAGCGCGGTCCAGAGCGGCTGGTCGATCTCGGGGATCCCGAAGATCCGCTGCGGCTCCGCCATCCTACCGACCCACCCGGCCCACGTCGATCGTCTCGTCGACGACGAGGTTGAGCATCTGTTCGATCCCCGTCGTCTCCTCTTCCGTCGTCTCGAGGACGATGGTGAGCACCTGTCGCGACTTGAGGTTGTTGAGCAGGATGTGGAAGAACTCGCTCAGGAGCTCGGGCTGGTTGTGGATCGCGAGCGAGTTCACGCTGTCCACCACCACGATCGTCCGGGGGTGGGGGAACTTCCGGAGCAGGAACTCGATCCGGAGCATGATCTCCTCGAGCGCGCGCGGGCTCTCGACGTAGGTCGCGTTCGGGAGCGGCTTCGCGTAGTTCATCATGATATGGCTGATCGCATCGACGAACGAGATCCGGTCCTTGGGAACGTCGAGCGCCTCGGCGAGCGTCCAAACGAACGCCGCGGGGTTCGTGACCGTGAGGTAGATCGTGTGGGCATCCAAGTCGCTCCCGACGTCGCGGAGGGTCGCGTTCAGGACCGCGAAGTAGTGGTCCGCGTACTCCCGCGGGTCGAGCTTGAGCGCCACCGCGCTCCCGCTCGGAAGGGCTCGGAGCCGTTCCCCGAGGTCGACCGGAGGCACGGTCGCTTACCCTCCTCCCTCTCGACCGCCTTTCAGGTGGGGGGCCATCAGGAGCCCGATCGGCGTGAGCTGGATCACGAACTGGGCGTGCGAGTGCGCGGTCCCCCGCATCTTGATGATCTGGAGGACCCGGAGGATGTCCCCCATCCGATGGACGTTCGAGAGCAGGATCACTCCGTCCACGATCGCCTCTTCCACGCCGTGCAGGGAGTAGCGACCCGGCGTCGGACCGATCTCGCTCACGAGGAGGGACGTGCAGCCGAGCTCGTTCAGCTCCTGGCCGAGCCGGAGCATGAAGTCCCGGATCTGCTCCTCTCGGCGGATCCGGTAGCAGACCGAGGTGAGGCTGTCGAGGACGAGACGCCGGACCCCGAGGGACTTCACCAGGTCCCGGATCGTCCGGAGCAGGATCCCGATCTCCTCGCTCGTCATCTCCTCTCGACCGAGGCCCAGGCGGTCGTAGACCGTCGGGAGGTCGACGAAGACGAGGGAGCCCTGGTCGACGAGGTCCTTGTGGAAGAACTCGAACGTCGAGAGGTTCTGCATCAGCTTCCGGGACGCTTCGGTCACGGAGAGGAAGAGCGAACGCTCGCCTCGCTCCGCTCCGCGAACCAGGAACTCGAGACAGAGGGTCGTCTTCCCGGTGCCGACGCTCCCGGCGACGAGGACCATGTTCCCCCGCGGGATCCCTCCCTCGAGGATGCTGTCGAGGCCCTCGATCCCTGCGGGGCATCGCTCGAGGACCGTGGCGGGCGGGAGCAGCCCGTCGGCCGCCGGTGTCTCCCGAGGCGCCGGGGGCGGGGATTCCATCGAGGAAACGAGCCGTTCCGACCCTAAGAGAGTTGTGGGCGTTCGGCACCGCCGGGCTCGGACGGGCCGCGTCGGTCGCCGGAGGAGGCCGGAATCCGGCTCGGGTCCAGCGTCCAGACCGAGCCGACCTCCGACCGGTGGCTCGAGACGATCGCGCCGGCACGGCCCAGTACCGCTCCGGCGGCGCGGGTCGCCTCCCCCCGGGGGTCGACGGCGGACCGGAGCTCGTCGAGCGCCACGGTCAGGACTCCGCCTCCGAGGTTCCCCTCCGCGCGGGACCGGATCCAGTCGAGGACCTTCTCCGCGGACACCGGCTCGGGCTCGTCGGGTGCCTCGCTCGTCACCGGACGAGAGCCGGGGAGCGCGTCGGACCGCGGGTCCTCGTGCATTTCGGATTTCGAGCTCGGCCGGCCGGTGGTTCGGACCCACTCGAGCGAGCGGCCCTTCCCCAGGAGGACGGCGGCATGGCCGCGGGGAAGGGAGAGCAGTTCCTCGGCGGAGAGTCCGCGGGACGCACGGGAGAGTTCCTTGGCCTCTTCGGGAGAGCCGCGGAAGGCGACGAAGTCGGCGACGTTGGTCCACACCGCGTCCGAGACCGGCTCCGGAAGTGAGCCCACGGTCTGGGTCGCGAGGACCACGTGGACGTTTCGGCGGCGGGCGAGCCGGAGCATCTCCGCGAGGCTCTCGTGCGAGAACCACTGAGACTCGTCGAGGATGACGAACGTCTTGGAGTTCGGCGCGCGGGCGAGAAGCTCCGACCAGACCAGCGCCAGGTAGACCGCCAGAAGGTAGCGGGAGGCCGACTCCCCGACCGAGGATGCCTCGCCGGAGACCACGACGACCCGCCCGGGTTCCGTGAGGTCCCTCGCGTGCATCGTAGGACTCCGGGAGCATAGCATCCGATCGAGGACCGGGCTCCGGACGACCTCGAAGAGAAGTCGACGTGCCCCCTCCGCGTCCTCGGGTCGGTCCCGGACCCGGTCGGCGAGTTCGCGGACGAGCTGCTGCGCCTCCGGGGGGACGACCTGCCTCGTCCTTCCTCCTGTCGCGAGGAGGGTGTGGGCATCCGCGAGAGTGCCCGACGGAAACGCCGCCGCAGCCGCCACGGCGCGGGTCAACATCTCCTCGAGGCGCGGACCCCAGAAGCTTGACTCCACGTACCGCCCCGCCCGTACCCGGCGGAGGGCGTGGACGATGTCGCTCAGCCGTCGCTCGGAGAGGACGGGGTCCGCCGTCGACCGAGCGATGCCTTCGAGTGCATTGATCGCGCCCTCCCTGTGGCTCGGAGCGATCCATACCAGCCTTCTCTGCGCGTCGGGGGACAGGGAGGTTCGGAACCCGGCGGCGGTCTCTCCCAGCGGGTCGAACAGGATGACCCCCCCGAGTTGAGTCGCCCGCAGGGCGATGGCAACCAGCGTGGAGCTCTTCCCCATCCCGGTTTCGCCGAGCACCGCGAGATGTCGTCCCTCCCCGGGTTCGACGGGAGGCCCCACGATGCGACCGCTCGAGGTTCTCCCGAGCGGAAGGATCGGGAGCCCGGGTGGGACCAGTGACCCGGCTCCTTCGACCGGGCAGTCGGGGGTGGGGAGAAGCGACGCAAGCTCCTCTTCCGACACAGGGAAGGAAGGGTCACGCCAGGGCCAAGAGAGGTGAGTCCGAGAGAACCGAAGCCCGTTCCCCGATTCCGTCCTCGTCGCATCCTCGAGCGCCCCTCGTACGACGGCGGGCAGGTCGGTGGTCATCGAAGACAATCCTCCCCGGGCTCGAACGCAGAGAGTGGCCTTCCAGAACAATGGGCAACGTCGGTCCGGCGCGCTGCCGTCGGACGGAACCGAACGAACTCCGGTCGAACGGCCGCGCGGGTCGGCTCTCGTCCGCGGAACCGGCTCCGGGATGCTGGCCACGACTTTCGGAGCCGCTTTCCAGGAGGAAGGAAGCGCCGCGAAGGACCACCGAAGAGAGTACCCGACCGGGAGCGAGCGCAGTGCGAGGACCACGCGGTCGGTCCCCGAAGGACCGAGACCCGCCTCGTGCAACGGTTCGGGCCAGGACCGCTGGCGACGACCCCATTCGAGTTCGACCCACCGACCGCCTCCCTCGGACTCAACCCGGAGCCACGCCGACCGCCCGTACGAGGGCAGGAGGACCCGGGTGATCCAGCGCGCGCTGGAGGGGTCGGCGCAGCCGACCGTGAGTCGAGGCGCCGGACCAGTAGTCACCCGGATGTCGAACGACACTCCGATGCCGTGACCCGCGCGGAGGGAGGCTCCCAGCCGCGCCCAGAACGCCGAGACCTCGTCTTGCCGTCGATGACTCTCTCCCGCGGTCCGGTTCAGCTCCCATTCCCATTTCGGGTCGGCCACCGAGGGGCGCGGATTGAGGAGGGACATCCCGAGGGAATCCCCGTCCCGAAGGTGGGCGTGGCGGTGCTGACGGAAAGTGAACGATGCACCTCCGCGTCACACTCAAGTATCTAGGGCGCCCCCCGCCAGCAGGTTCGTTCCGGTCCGTATGTCGGCGCTCGAGGACCAGATTGCGGCGGTCGAGGAGGAGATCCGGACCACCGCCTACAACAAGGCGACCCAGCTGCACATCGGACGGCTGAAGGCGAAGCTGGCCGTCCTCCGGCTCGAGCGAGAGGCCCGGGCGAAAGGAAGGGGAGGCGGCGTCGGATACGCTGTTCGCAAGAGCGGGAACGCCACGGTGGGGCTGGTCGGGTACCCCTCCGTGGGCAAGTCGACGCTCCTGAACCGCCTCACGGCGGCCGACAGCGAGACCGCGGCCTACGACTTCACGACGGTGTCGATCATTCCCGGAATGCTCCGCTGGGGCGGCGCCTCCATCCAGATCCTCGACATGCCCGGCCTCATCCCGGGCGCCTCGCGCGGTAAGGGTCGGGGGCGCGAGGTCCTTTCGGTCGTCCGCTCGACCGACCTCGTCCTCTTCCTGCTGGACCCGGACCATCCGAACCTTCGCGCTCTCACCTCCGAACTCGAAGGCGCGGGCGTGCGGATCAATCAGAGACCACCCCGGATCGTGGTCCAGCATTCCGACCGGGGGGGACTGACGGTCTCGAGCACCGTTCGCCTCACCCACCTCGCGGGGGGCGCGGCGGCCCAGATCGCTCGGGAGTTCGGCCTTCACAACGGATCGATCGTGTTTCGAGAGGATGCCACGGTCGACCAGCTCATCGACGTGCTCGCGGGGAATCGAGTCTACATCATTGCGATCATGGCGGTCAACAAATCCGAGCTCCTCAGCGCGAAGCAGCGGGCCGAGCTCACTGCAACCCTCCTGCCGTACGAGCCGATCTTCATCTCCGCGCGCACGGGGGAGGGGATCGACACGCTCGTCGACCGGCTCGGGAACGCGCTTCGATTCATCCGGATCTACGTGAAGCCCCCCGGCCGTCCCCCGGACCGGGAGGAGCCGGTGATCCTCCGATCCGGAGACACGGTCGCGGGCCTCCTCCGGAAGCTTCCCGGAGAGCTCGACCGCGGGTTCAAGGCCGCTCAAGTGTGGGGTCGCAGCGCGAGGTTTCCGGGACAGACGGTCGGTCGGGAACACGTCCTTTCGGACGAGGACGTCGTCACCGTGCTCGTCGCTCGCGGCGGCGCCCGCGCGGCCGGCTAGGTCGTCCCGGCACAGCCGAAGGGAGTCGTTGGTCCCGTCCCCAGCGGCCCCCGACCATGAAGTGTCCGCGATGGAATGGCTCGAGGGCGACGGACGCCGCCAGCGTTGCGAGCTCCGAAAGGTCCCGCTGCGCTTCGGCAAGATGTGCCGTGGAGGAGCGCTCCCGGCCCATGCTGGCAGTCTTGAGCGCTAGAAGGAGCCGACATCCGTCGCGGCGATGGAGCAGCTCGACGTTCCTTCGGAAGATCTCGAGCTGGTCGGGCTGCGCGACGTCCGCGTAAACGCCATCGACCGGGGGAACGAGTGCCGCGTACTCCTCCGGCGCTCGCGCGTCCGCCAGGACCGGGCGCAGGTTCGGCCAACGTCCCGAGAGAGCGAGCAGCTTTCCGAACGGACGGAGGCTGCGTTCGACCGCGTAGACCCGTCCGTCCGGGCCCACGAGGTCTGCGACGTGCGACGCGGTGGTCCCGGTCGCGGCGCCGAGGTAGAGCCACAGCTCTCCCGGTGCCGGGAGGTCCCCGGACCATCCTCGAAGGACGGCGGCGGCGAGCTTCGAACGGGTGGGGTCGAACTGGCGGAGCGGCCGTCGGTCGACTTCCGTCCAGCGCTCGCCGTAGACTGGGGGCGGGTCCCCGACGGTCTCGGTCCAGAGCTCTTCCCGACCGTCGTGAATGGTCTCGAGAAGTCGGGACGCGCCGGGATAGGGGCGGAACTCTCGACCGGACCTCATCGATGCATCCTCTTCAGAGAGTCGATGCGCCGATCGCGGCGGGCGACGAGCCCGGCCGAAATGTCGCGATGCGTGGTGGCGTCCGCTCGCACCGCGATCGCCGCGATCGCGGCGAGGCTCCTCGCGTACGCACCGCGTCGTGCGAGCGGAACGTCCGCTACGCGCTCCGCCCGATAGAGGAGCCCGAAGCGAGGGCCTCGCCCGGGGGACGGGCGGCGTCGGCTGCCGAGAAGCTGGATTCGGGCCGAGGGCATGCGTGCGAGCGCTCCCACGCTCCCTGCCGCCGCGACCAGTCGGGCCGCCGCCCGTGGGCCGACGACCGCCGCGAGGTTCGGGACGACCCGCCGGGCCTGTTGGTCGACCGCCCGACGAAGCGCCTCGGCGAGGTCCCCGAGGGCCCCGCGGGCCCGCTCCCAGGCCGCGAGATGGAGGTCGAGCGGGGAGTCCGGCACCCGGACGAACGACTCCGCCGCCCGCGACTCGCGTCCGACCGCCCGTTCGACCCGTTCCTCTTCCCGCGCCAACGTGATGAGGACCTCCTCGGGTGCCCGGAGCGCTTTCTCGAGCCGAAGCTGTCCGAGGGCGAGGAAGAAGCGCCGCTCGACGATCGGGTCGGGGGAAGGGATCGCCGCACGCGCCCGCCGCAGCTCCTCGATGGTCGTGAGTTCGACCGGCCGGTGGAGGGACTCCCCGAGCGCGCCGGTGAGCGCGGAGGGGAACGCCTTCACCGGGGTCCCCTCGGGGAGCGTCTCGACGGCCGACCGGAGGCGGGCCGGCACGTCCGCCGCGGTCAACGCCTCGAACCGGGACGCTGCCGCCTTCGGGTCGGGGTCGAGGAGGAACGGCCCGAGCGTGCGATTCCCGTCGGCGCCGACCAGATAGAGGAAGGGACCGCTCCCGACGACGAGCGCCGGCCGCACGCTCTAGAACTCCGCGAGGGACTTCTGGTAGCGGTGGCGTTCCTCGGGGACCTCGACGGGATAGCGACCGGTGAGGCATCCGAGGCAGAGCTCGTCCGCCCGCAGTCCGATCGATTCAACGAGTCCGGGGATGGAGATGTAGTGCACGCTGTCCGCTCCGATCACCTTCGCGACCTCGTCCTCGCTCCGGCTGGACGCGACCAGCTGCCGTCGGTCCTTCATGTCGATCCCGAAGTAGCAGGGAGCGCGGATCGGGGGACATCCGACGCGGACGTCCACGCGGACCGCGCCCGCCCCGCGCGCCATCTGGACGATCTCTCGGAGCGTGGTGCCCCGCACGATCGAGTCGTCCAGAAGAACGATCCGCTTTCCCTTGAGGAGTCCCGGGACCGGGTGCAGCTTCACCTGCACCTCCTGCTCCCGGCGTCGCTGGTCCGGGAGGATGAACGTCCGCTCGACGAACCGGCTCTTGATCAGTGCCTCGGCGTACGGGATTCCCGAGCCCGCCGAGAAGCCGAGGGCTTGCGGGCGGGCCGAGTCGGGGACGGGCACGACGAGGTCGGATTCCGCGGGCGCTTCCTTCGCGAGACGGAGCCCGATCCGGTAGCGGACGTCGTACACGGGCTGCCGGTCCACGACCGAATCCGGGCGCGAGAAGTAGACCCACTCGAACATGCAGTGGGCGCTCTCCCCCGTGTTCGGGATCTTCGAGGTGTGGGCGAGCTGGCCCCGTTCGAGGACGAGGACCTCGCCGGGCTCGACGTCCCGCACCGCCTTTCCCCCCATCATCTCGAGGGCGACCGACTCGCTCGCGACCGCAACCCCGCTCTCGACCGTCCCGAACACGAGGGGGCGGATGCCGAGCGGGTCACGGAACGCGAACACGCGGTTCCCGACCAGGAAGACGACCGCGTAGCCCCCGATGAGGCTCGCGCACGCCCGGCGGATCGCCGCCTCGAGGTCCCGAGTGTGCCCGTACTCGAGCGCGATCGTTTGGGCCATCATCTCGGTGTCGGCGTTGCCGAGGAGGTCGACCCCCTGCGCCTGGAGACGGCGACGGACCCGCTCGAAGTTGACGATGTCGCCGTTGTGGGCGATCGCAGCGTCCTCGTCGCGGATCTTCACGATGATCGGTTGCGCGTTCTCGAGGTCGGTGGCGCCGGTGGTCGGGTAGCGGACGTGGCCGATCCCGCTCGGCCCGCGAAGGGAGTCGAGGAGCTCCTGCGAGAAGATCTCGTGGACGAGCCCCATTCCCTTCTGATGGTGCATCACGTTGTGGCTCGTGGTCGCGATGCCCGCGGACTCCTGTCCGCGGTGCTGGAGGGCCCGGAGGCCCCGGAAGAGGAAGGGGGCGGCGCCCTTCCCTTGGAGCGAGACCCCAACGACACCGCAGGCGTCGCGAGCAGGCATGGTACGACCGAGGAGCGGAGGACGGCCTCCGGTCGTACCCACTCGACTTCGGGTCTTAAGCGGTGCGCTGTGAGTAACTTCGACTTCAGCCGAAGAGGGCGGAGAGACCCTCGGCCGCCTCCTCCTCGGAGACGCCCTTCTCTTCCTTCTTCTCCTCTTCCTTCTTCTCGCCCTTGCCTTCCTTCTTCTCGGCAGGCGCGGCGGCCGGCGCGGGCGCCGCGAACGTCTCGGCCTTCGCGAGGACCTCGACCAGGTTGACGCCCTCGAGCGACGCGAGGAGCGCCTTCACGCGCGCCGCGTCCGGGGAGACCCCGGCCGCGGTCAGGAC
>DAEB01000050.1:0-51972 GCA_002495185.1 Thermoplasmata archaeon UBA184
ACGTCGACCAGGCGCTCACCGTCACCGGGACGATACCGTCGACGGGGACCTCGACTTACTCGTGGGCCTGGCAGGTGTCGGTCAATGGCGGTGGCTACGTCGCGACCACGCAATGCGCCGTGAACAGCGGTAGCGGGGCGATCGGCGGTGCCGGCGAGACGTGTTCGATCGCCGCGAACACGCTGGCGGCCGGTAGCAACTATGCCTTCGAGCTCAAGGTGACGGACAGCGCGATCACTCCCGAGAGCAGGACGTCGGTCGCGTCCTCTGTGGTCACCATCAGCTCCGCCTTGACGGCGCCCGGCGCGCCCACGGTAAGCGCGACGAAGCTCGACGTCAACCAGGCGCTCACGGTGAGCGGCACTCTTCCGTCGACGGGGACTTCCACCTACTCGTGGGCGTGGCAGGTGTCGGTGAATGGCGGGGGCTACGTCGCGACCACGCAATGCGCGGTGAACAGCGGCAGTGGGGCGATCGGCGGTGCCGGCGAGACATGTTCAATCGCCGCGAACACGCTGGCGGCCGGTAGCAACTACGCCTTCAAGCTCAAGGTCACGGACAGCGCGACGGTGGCCGAGATTCAGACATCGGCAGCGTCCTCGACCGTGACGGTTGCCTCGGCGCTAACCGCCCCGGCCGCGCCGACGGTGAGCGCGACGAAGCTCGACGTCGACCAAGCTCTGACCGTCTCAGGGACGGTCCCCGCCACGGGAACATCGACCTACTCCTGGCAGTGGCTCGTGTCGGTCAACTCGGGCGGTTACGTCGCCACCACGCAATGCGCCGTGAACAGCGGTAGTGGGGCGANNTTCGAGCTCAAGGTCACGGACAGCGCGACAACCCCCGAGATTCAGACGTCAGTCGCCTCGTCCGTCGTCACGGTCAGTTCGGCCCTGACCGCGGCGGCCGCTCCCACGGTGAGCGCTACCGCACTCGATGTGGACCAGGCATTGACCGTGAGCGGGACCGTCCCCGCGACGGGAACCTCCACCTACTCGTGGCAGTGGCTGGTGTCGATCAATTCGGGGGCGTACGCGAACTCCGCGCTGTGCGCGGTGAACAGTGGAAGCGGCGCGACAGGCGGCGCCGGTGAAACGTGCGCCATCGCGGCCAGCTCTCTCACGGTGGGCAGCACGTATGCCTTCGAGCTGAAAGTGACGGACAGCGCGACGACGGCCGAAACGAAAACGTCGGCCGCGTCCTCTGTGGTCACCGTCAGCTCCGCCTTAACGGCGCCCGGGGCGCCCACGGTAAGCGCGACGAAGCTCGACGTCAACCAGGCGCTCACGGTGAGCGGCACTCTTCCGTCGACGGGGACTTCCACCTACTCGTGGGCGTGGCAGGTGTCGGTGAATGGCGGGGGCTACGTCGCGACCACGCAATGCGCCGTGAACAGCGGCAGCGGGGCGAGCGGTGGTGTCGGCGAGACGTGTGCGATCGCCGCGAACGCCCTGACCGCGGGGAACACCTACGCGTTCGAGCTCAAGGTGACGGACAGCGCGACTACTCCCGAAAGCAAGACGTCGGTCGCGTCTTCCACAATCTCGGTCGCGTCGGCGCTGGGCGCACCGTCCACACCGTCGCCCAGTGCGACGGGTCTGGACGTCAACCAGGCGTTGACGGTCACGGCAACGGTGCCCTCGACCGGGACACCGACGTACCAGTACGAGTGGCTCTTCTCGACGGGCGGCGGCTACGCCAAGGCAACCATGTGCGCTACTCCAAGCGGTAGCGGAGTTGCCGGCGGCAGTCTGGAGACGTGTTCGGTCGTCGCGGGAGCGCTGACGGTCGGCAGCACCTACACGTTCGAACTACTGGTCAACGATAGCGCGACCGCACCCGAGACGGCAACCTCCTCCGCCACTTCCGGGGTGGTGGTGAGCTCGGCGCTGACGGCGGCGGCCGCCCCCACCGTGAGCGCGACCAAGCTGGACGTCGATCAGGCGCTTACCGTCAGCGGGACGATCCCGTCGACGGGAACCTCGACGTATCAGTATGAGTGGCTGTTCTCCACCGGCGGCGCCTACGCGAAGGCGACGATGTGCGCCACTCCGAGCGGGAGTGGGGTGGCGAGCGGCTCTCTCCAGACGTGCTCCATCGGTGTGAGCGCGTTGACGGTGGGGCTGACCTACACGTTCGAGCTTCTCGTGAACGATAGCGCGACGACCCCCGAGACCGCCACCTCCCCGGCGTCCTCGGGCGTAGTGTTGAGCTCAGCGCTCACGCCCCCCGCCGCGCCGACGGTCAGCGCGACCAAGCTGGACGTCGANNCGGGACGATCCCGTCGACGGGGACCTCGACGTATCAGTATGAGTGGCTGTTCTCCACCGGCGGCGCCTACGCGAAGGCGACGATGTGCGCCACTCCGAGCGGGAGCGGCGTGTCTGGGGGCACCCTCCAGACCTGCTCGGTCGCCGCGAACACCCTCACGTCCGGCTTGACGTACACGTTCGAGCTTCTCGTCAACGATAGCGCGACAGCCCCCGAGACGGCGACCTCCTCCGCATCTTCCGGGGTAGTGGTCAGCTCGGCGTTGACCGTTCCGTCGACGCCGACGGTGAGCGCGACGAAGCTCGACGCGGACCAGGTGCTTACGGTGAGCGGGACCATCCCCTCGACGGGAACGCCGACGTATTCCTGGCAGTGGCTCGTGTCGGTCAACGCCGCTGCGTACGGGAACTCAGCCCTCTGTGGAGTGAACGGCGGGAGCGGCGCGAGCAGCGGGGCGGGAGAGACGTGCTCTGTCGCCTCGAGTACGCTCACGGCGGGCAATACCTATGCATTCAAGCTCAAGGTGACGGACAGCGCGACGATCGTCGAGTCCACGACCTCGCTGGCATCCTCCGTCGTGACGGTCGCTTCGGCGTTGACCGCTCCGGGGGCACCGACCGTGAGCGCCACGAAGTTGGACGTGAACCAGGCGCTGACCATCACTGCCACCGTCCCGTCGAGTGGAACCTCGACCTACTCCTGGCAGTGGCTTGTCCAGGTGAATGCGGGCGGTTTCGTGGCCGCGAGCCAATGCGCTGTGAACAGCGGGGCCGGAGCTCTGGGCGGTGCTACGGAAACCTGTTCCGTCGGGGCAAGCACGCTCACCGTCGGCAGCACGTACGCTTTCGAACTCAAGGTCACGGACAGTGCGACGACCCCCGAGTCGATGACATCTCCATCGTCCCCGACTGTCGTGGTCGCTTCGACCCTCGGCGCACCTGCCGTCCCGTCCCCGTCAGCCACCAAGCTTGACGTGAACCAAGCTTTGACTGTCACGGGGACGATCCCGTCGACGGGGACATCAACCTACCAGTACGAGTGGTTGTTCTCGATCGGCTCGGGGTACAGCAAGGCGACGATGTGCGCCACTCCGAGCGGGAGCGGGGTCAGCGGCGGCGCTCTCGAGACGTGTTCCATCGCCTCGGGGGTGCTGACGGTCGGCAAGACCTACACTTTCGAACTCCTGGTGAACGATAGCGCAACGGCGCCCGAGACTGCTACGTCCTCAGCGTCCGCCGGGGTGGCGGTCAGCTCCGCACTGACGGCCGCGTCGGCTCCAACGACGAGCGCTACCAAGCTCGACGTCGACCAGGCGCTCACGGTCACTGACACGATCCCGTCGACCGGGACCTCGACCTACCAGTACGAATGGTTGTTCTCAATTGGCTCCGGGTACAGCAAGGCGACGATGTGCGCCACCCCCAGCGCGAGTGGCGTGGCGGGAGGCACGCTCCAGACGTGCTCGGTCGCCGCGAACGCCCTCTCGACCGGCGCGACGTACACGTTCGAGCTGATGGTGAACGACAGCGCGACAATCCCCGAGTCGGCGACATCCGTCGCATCCGCTCCCGTGGTCGTCAGCTCAGCACTGACCGCGCCGACCGCCCCCGGTGTGAGCGCGACCAAGCTCGATGCGGACCAGGCACTCACGGTGACGGGAACGATCCCGTCCACGGGCACATCGACGTACCAGTATGAATGGCTCTTCACGACCGGCGGTGGCTACTCGAAAGCCACGATGTGCGGGACCCCGAGTGCCAGCGCCGTCGCGGGTGGGTCCATTCAGACGTGCTCGGTCACCGCGAACACCCTCACTGCCGGATTGACGTACACCTTCGAGCTGCTAGTGAACGACAGCGCGACAGTGCCTGAGTCGGCGACGTCGTCGGCCTCCGCGGGAGTGGCGGTCAGCTCGGCGCTGACCGTCCCCGCGACGCCGACGGTGAGCGCGACAAAGCTGGACGTCGACCAGGCCGTGACGGTGAGTGGGACGATTCCGTCGTCCGGGACGTCGACGTACTCGTGGCAGTGGTTGGTATCGGTCAACAGCGGTGGGTATGGGAACTCGGCCCTCTGCGCGGTCAACAGCGGGGTCGGCGCGTTGGGGGGCGCGGGCGTGAGCTGCTCGATCGCGGCCAGCTCGCTAAGCGCAGGAAGCTCCTACGCGTTCAAGCTCCAGGTGACGGACAGCGCAACGAGTGTCGAGACGACGGCATCGCTGGCGTCCCCCACCGTGACGGTGAGCACTGCACTGACCGCCCCCGCCGCGCCGACCGTGAGCGCGTTGAAGCTCGACAAGGACCAGCCTCTCACCATCACGGGAACCATCCCCTCGACGGGCACGGCGACGTACCAGTATGAATGGCTCTTCGCGACCGGCGGCGGCTACACCAAAGCAACGGTGTGCGCCACTCCGAGCGGGAGCGGTGTATCGGGGGGCACCCTCCAAACGTGCTCGGTGGCAGCGAATGCGCTGACGGCGGGAACGACGTACACGTTCGAGCTCCTGGTGAACGACAGCGCGACGGCGCCCGAGTCCAAGACCTCGGCCGCATCGAGCGCGGTGGTCGTGAGTTCCGCTCTGACGGCTCCCGCCGCGCCGACGGTCAGCGCGACGAAGCTGGACCTCGACCAAGTCCTCACGGTCAGTGGTGCGGTTCCCCTGACCGGCACCGGGACCTACTCCTGGCAGTGGATGATCTCGGTCAACCTGGGCGGGTACGTGGCGACGACCCAGTGCGCGGTGAACGGCGGAAGCGGGGCGAGCGGTGGAGCGGCTGAGACCTGTTCGATCGCGGCCAACACCCTCACGGCCGGGGCGACCTACTCGTTCGAACTGAAGGTCTCGGATGGCGCGACCGTTGCGGAGACCGCCACATCGTCCCCCTCGTCGACGGTGGCAGTGACCACCGCGCTCACGGCTCCGTCGGCTCCAACGGTGAGCGCGTCGAAGCTGGACCGAGACCAGGTTCTGACCGTGACCGGCACGGTTCCGTCCACCGGCACGCCCACCTATTCGTGGCAGTGGATGATCTCGGTGAACGGTGCCGGTTTCGTCGCAGCGACCCAATGTGCGGTCAACGGTGGTTCGGGAGCGGCCGGCGCTGCCGTCGAGACCTGTTCCATTCCGATCAATACGCTCACCGTGGGGAGCTCGTACGCGTTCGAACTGGAGGTAAGCGACTCCGCTACGACGACGGAGGCCCAGACCTCGTCCTCCTCCTCGGGAGTGACGGTGAACTCCGCCTTGACCGCGCCCGCGACGCCGACGGTGAGCGCGATTGCGCTGGATGTGGACCAGGCGCTCACAGTCAGCGGCTCCATCCCGTCGAGCGGGACCTCCCTCTACTCGTGGCAGTGGCTCGTCTCCGTCAACGGAGGCGCCTTCGCCGCCGCGACGCAGTGCACCACCGCTGGCGGAAGCGGGGCGAGCGCGGGAGCTCTCGAGACGTGCTCGATCTCGAGCGGGGTCCTGGCCGCGGGCAGCAGCTACGCGTTTGAGCTCAAAGTGACCGATGGCGCGTCGACCCCTGAGACGCAGACCTCCCTTTCCTCGTCGACCGTGACGGTGAAATCGGCGCTGACGGCCCCGGCCGCTCCGACGGTCACCGCGACGAAACTGGATGTCGACCAGCCGATGTCGGTGACAGGAACGATTCCCTCGAGCGGGACATCCCCCTACTCTTGGCAGTGGCTTGTTTCTGAGAACGGAGGGTCGTACGCGTCCGCGACGCAGTGTGCGACCCCGGGCGGAAGCGGGGCGACGGGCGGTACGCTCGAGACGTGCACCGTGTCGGCGGGCACACTCACCGTGGGGAGCACCTACCTCTTCAAGCTCCAGGTGACGGACAGTGCCACGGTTCCCGAGTCGCAGACCTCGGTGGCCTCATCGATGGTCTCGGTGACCAGCGCGTTGACCGCCGCGGCCGCGCCCACTATCAGCGCGGGATCGCTCGATTCCGACCAGATCCTCACGGTCCAGGGAACGGTTCCCTCCACCGGAACCCCGTCCTATTCCTGGCAGTGGCTTGTCTCGGTGAACGGAGGCGCATTTGGGAGCACAACGCAGTGCGCGGCGAACAGCGGCTCCGGTGCGGCTGGGGGGGCAACAGAGACCTGCGTCGTGCCGGGAGGGACGCTCACACCCGGCGACACCTACACGTTCCGCCTCCAAGTGTGGGACCAGGCGACCGCCCCCGAGACCAGCATCTCCCCTTCCTCGTCCTCCGTGACGGTGCACTCGGTTCTTACCGCTCCGTCGGCGCCGACACCGAGCGTGACCACGCTCGACGCCGACCAGCCCCTCACGGTCACGGGAACCATCCCCTCCTCCGGGACGGCAACCTACTCCTGGCAGTGGTTGGTGTCCGTGAACGGCGGTGGCTTCGCCGCCGCGACGGTCTGTGCGGTCTCCAGCGGAAGTGGGGCAGGCTCGGCTGCCGTCGAAACGTGTTCCGTTCCGGGAAACACTCTCAGCGCCAGCACGACCTACGCCTTCGAGCTTCAGGTCACGGACTCGGCCACGGTCCGAGAGAGCGCCACGTCGTCGTCGTCCGCGACGGTCACGACGAGCTCTCGGTTGACGGCTGGCACACCGGTTCCCGGGGCGTCCACGATCGACAACGGTCAGACGATCACGTTGAGCGCGAGCCCCTCGGGAGGCTCGGGCGGGTACACCTACCAATGGTACGTCGGGAGCTCCGGGCCAGGCTGTCTCTCGCTCGGAACCCCAATCCCCGGAGCGGTCTTTTCGACGTACCTCGCCTCCCCCAACGTTACGACGTTCTACTGCTACGAGGTGAACGACTCCAACTACGCATCGGCGAACTCCTCGGTCGGTCAGGTCACGGTGAACTCGGCGCTGACCGCGCCGCCCGCGCCGTCCGTGACCGCCACGGCGCTCGACGCGGACCAGCCCGCCTCCCTCTCCTCGACGATTCCGTCCTCCGGCACGGCCACGTATTCGTGGCAATGGTTCGTCCAGGTGAACGGTGCCGGTGGGTATCTCGCCACCACCCAGTGTTCCCTGAACGGCGGCTCGGGCGCGAGCGCCGGAGCCGTCGAAACGTGCTCCATCGCGGGCGGGACTTTGGCGGGGGGCAATTCCTACACCTTCGAGCTACAAGTCCGTGATAGCGCCGCGTCTCCCGAGACCGCGACCTCGGCCGCTTCCGTTTCGGTGGTCGTGAGCCCGCCGCTCGGCGCCCCGGCAGGTCCGACCACCACCGCCACCTCCCTCGACTCGAACCAGGCCCTGACGGTGACGGGGACCATCCCGTCGACGGGGACATCGACGTACTCTTGGCAATGGCTCGTCTCGGTGAACGGCGGACCCTACGGGACGTCGACCTTCTGCGCCCTCGACTCGGGGGCGGGAGCGAGTGGCGGGGCGGCCGAGCAATGCGCCATCGCGCCCGGGACTCTGGTCGTCGGGGACACCTACCTGTTCGAGCTTCGCGTCACGGACAGCGCGAACACGCCCGAGACAGCGACCTCGTCGGCTTCCCCGAGCGTCACGGTGGCGACCCCACTGTCGCCGCCCGCGGCCCCGACCGTGAGCGCAACCGCGCTCGACGCGGACCAGAGCTTGACCGCTACCGGGACGGTCCCCACGAGCGGGACCTCGAGCTACTCGTGGAGCTGGATGGTGTCGGTGAACGGAGCGGCGGTGTCCGCGGCGACCGAGTGTGCGATCAATGGCGGGAGCGGTGCCGGCGCCGGAGCGACCGAGACCTGTGCCGTCGCGGCGGGCACGCTCTCTGCCGGGTCGACCTACGCATTCTCCCTGAAGGTCATCGACAGTGCGTCGTCTCCCGAGGCTCAGACCTCCTCCCCGTCCGCGACCGTAACGGTGAGCTCGGCGCTCACTGCCCCCAATGCGCCGAGCGTGAGCGCGACCGCCCTCGACTGGGACCAGACGGTGACCGTACGCGGAACGATCCCCTCGACGGGGACCGCCGGCTACGACTGGCACTGGCTCGTCTCGGTGAACGGGGCCGCGTTCGCCGTGACGACCCAGTGCGCCGTGAACGGCGGCGTCGGAGCGAGCGGAGGGACTCCCGAAGTCTGCTCGATTGTGGGAGGAACGCTCGCCGTGGGCGACACCTACGTCTTCCGGTTGTTCGTCCGCGACAGCGCAGCGTCCCCCGAAAGCCAGGTTTCGGGACCGTCCGCGCCGGTCCAAGTCGCTTCGGTCCTCGCCGCGCCTCCGAGCCCGACCGTCAGCGCGACCGCGCTCGACTCGGACCAGGCCCTCACCGTCCAGTCGACGATTCCCACCGCCGGCACCGGGCCGTTCCGCTGGCAGTGGGTGGTCTCCCAGGGCAGCGCGGGGTTCGTCCCGTCGACGGTATGTGTCATCAATAACGGAACCGGCGCGGCGGCGGCCACCATCGAGACCTGCTCGGTGCCCGCGGATACGCTCTCCTCCGGCACGTCCTACGTGTTCAAGCTGTGGGTCTGGGACAGCGCCTCCTCTCCTGAGAGCCTTGCCTCACCCCCCTCTCCGGCCGTGGGAGTGAGCGCGGCGCTCACGGCTCCCGCATCGCCCCTTACGAGCGCCACCCTGCTGGACGCGGACCAGGCTCTCACGGTCTCCGGCACGCTCCCGTCGACGGGAACGGCGACGTACTCCTGGCAGTGGCTCCTCTCGGTGAACGGCGCCACGTTCGCCACCGCCTCGGTCTGCGGGACGAACAGCGGCACGGCGGCGAGCGGGGGCGCGACGGAGAAGTGCTCGATCGCGGTGGGAGCGCTGACCGCGGGCGATTCCTACGCCTTCGAGCTCCGCGTGAACGATAGCTCGGGAGCCGGGGCCGAATCGCAGACCTCCAGCGCCTCGGCGACGATCCGGGTAAGCTCTTCTCTCTCCGCTCCCGCCGCGCCGACCCCGAGCTCCGCCTCCCTCGGAACCAGCGGCTCGTTGACGGTCACGGACACGCTCCCGTCGTCGGGTAGCTCCCCCTACTCCTGGCAGTGGCTCGTCTCGGAGAACGGCAGTTCGTTCGCCCCCGCCACCCCGTGCGGTTCCTCCGCGAGCGGGAGCGGCGCGACCGCCGGCTCGAAGGTCACGTGCTCGATCTCGGGCAGCTCGCTCACCGGCGGTGCGACCTACCGGTTCGCGATCGCCGTTCGCGATGGCGCCACGGTGGCCGAGAGCGCCACTTCGCTCGGGTCGACTGCGGTCTTCATCGTGCAACCGGCGATCGCGCCCGTGGCGAGCCAGGGGCCGGTCGGCGCGATGGAGTCTCTCACGGGCGACGGGTTCAGCCCCTCCGCCGGAGTCCGCGTGACGTTCAACGCCGTCGCCATGACTCCGGTCGCGTGCACGGTCGGGACGTTCAACGGCACCCTGATCACGACCGACGCGACTGGCCGATTCTCCTGTTCGTTCCGCGTCCCCGCCGAGACCGCCGGCAGTTACCCTCTCGTCGGCGAGGACGTTGCGACGAACAGCCCCACCTCCGCGACCCAGTTCCTCGTCACGGTTCCGACGATCTCGGTGAACCCTCCCACGGGAACGACCGGGGGGCAAGTGACGGTCACCGGGACAGGGTTCTCGGTCTCGACCAACCTCGCCTCCCTGGTCTTCGAGTCGGTGACGATCTCGAGCTGTACCGCGGGCTCGTTGACGACGAGCGCGACCGGCTCGTTCAGCTGCACGTTCGTGGTGCCCGGCGGAACCGTCGGAACGACGATCGTGGCGACCGACGCGGGTGGTCAGGCCTCGACCACCACCTTCCAGACGGTCGCGCCCTCCTCGTCGTCCGGGTTCCCGTTCCTCTGGGTCGCTGTCGCGGCCGCCGCGGCGGCGGTGCTTTTGCTCGCGGTCCTCGTCCTGCGCCGTCGCCGGCTCGCGGAGCGATCTCGACGGCCCACTGCTCCGGAACCCGAGGGGCCGGCCCCCGGGTTCGACGCGGGACCCACGGTCGGCCCCGCCCCGACCCCGGCGCCTTCCCCGGCCCTCGTGCCTTCGGCGGAGCCGTTCCCCGCGCCGGTAGTAATCCCCGCCGCCGCCGCGGAGCCTCCGGCGGTGCCACGACGACCGGGGTTCGAGCGCCGCATTCCCGGTCGGAGAGCGGAGTACCCCCCCGAGCCGATGCTGGTCGTCACGCCGTCGCGAGGGAGCGCCCCGACTCGTCCGACAGCCGAACCCCGTCCGGCCGTGCAAGCCGCGGCTCCCCCCGTTGTCCCGGCGACGCCCCGGCGGGCGAAGCCGGAGCCCGCCCCTACGACCCCTTCGAAGAGCGTGGAGCAATCGCTCGGCGACCTGGCGGCGGCGTTTGCGGCCGCCCCGCCGATGGACTCCTCGCTTCCGCTCGACCGGCCGGCGAAGTCCGCGGTTCGACCGACGGGAGAGCCAACCGCGGCGGCCAATGGGTCGTGGAGGGAGGTCGACATGGTCCTCGCCGACCTCGAGTCGATCAGCAAGCAGATCCTGGGCCGCCCCCCGAAGAAGGCGGACGAGGCCGAGGAGAAGAAGGACTCCGAAAACCCCTCGTGACCCGGCCGCGGAGCGGACGAATACGGAGTTCCCGTAGGACGGGCTCTTAACCCCTTTCGCGGATGGAGAGGCCCGGTGGTCCCATGGTCGTGCACACCATCGTTCACTTTGAGATTCCGGCGGACGACGCCGACCGGCTCGCCGGGTTCTACGGAACCGTCTTCGGCTGGAAGTTCGAGAAGGTCCCGATGCCAGAGATGGATTACTGGTTGATCCGCACCGGTCCCCGCGGGAAGAGCGTCGGAGGGGGGATGTTCCGGCGGTCCGGGCCGGACGACCGCCCACGAAACTTCATCCTCGTCACGAAGATCGACGAGGCGATCCGGTCGTTCACGGAGGCCGGAGGGACCGAGGTGGTCGGCAAGGCGGAGGTCCCCGGCATGGGGTGGAGCTTCATCGGTGCCGACCCGGAGGGGAACCACATCGCACTGTGGGAGCCCGCGATGCCGGCCCGCTCTCCGACGCGTCGCCGGACGCCCCGCCGGCGGGCACGGGCTCGGAAGTAGTCGCCTCGTTCTGCCTCAGAGCTTGGAAGCGAGCCAGCTCTGGGCCCGGGGCACGCCGTCGACCAGGACCGTGACGTGACCCTGGGTCGGCTCGATGTGCGCCTCCGCGTTCGGGATGCGGGCCGCGAGCCACTTCCCGTGTGAGACCGGGACGAATCGGTCCTCACCCCCGTGCCAGACCTGGACCGGCACGCGGATGTCGCCGGGCGAAAACCCCCACGGAAGAACGTACGAGAGGTTGTCGTCGACCATCCCTTCGGCCCCGGGTCGAAGACCTTCCTTGAGCTGACGCACTAGAAACTCCGCGAGCTCGGCGGTGAACGCCTTCCGGTCGACCGGCGAGAGTAGGGAGGCCCAGCCGTTCCGCAGCTCCTCGGGGCTCCAGGCGAGAAGGGCCCTTCGGTCCTCCTGCGACTTCTTCTCCCAGGCCGGCTGGTCCCGGAGCATGAGTTGGAAGTCCTCGACGTTCAGCTCTCCCATGCCAGCGAGCCAGTCCAATCCCTCCGCGGGGTACGGTGCCACTCCCGAGAGGCAGGCGGCGCCCGCCACCCTCTCTCCGAGGATCGCCGCGCACGCGAGCGCAGGGGCTCCTCCTCCCGAGTGGCCCCATACGCCGAAGCGCCCGACTCCGAGCGCGTCGGCGATCGCGCCCACGTCGGCGGCGACGTCCGCTACCTGTCGTCCCGGCAAGGACGTCGAGCCACCGTATCCCGGGCGGTCGTAGGAGATCAACCGGATCCCGTTCGCTCGAGCGTGCGCAACGAAGAGGGGCGGGAGAAGCCGGGACCCCGGGGTCCCATGAAGGGCGAAGATTGGCCGGCCGTTCGCGTCTCCGTCCTCGAGCGCCCGGAGGGTCCGGCCTCCCCGGACGCGAACGGTGTGCTCGAACAATGGACCCCCGCGCGTCGCGGGACCTTCCCGAGCCATCTAATGATTTCGACCGCAGCGGGGGCGATGTCCTCCGGCGCCCGAGGGCTCGCCCGGCGAACGGGCGTCGATCAACCGGGAACCCCGTGAACGAATGTGTAGCTCGCGGATTCGAGCTTCTTCAAGGCGCGCCACCGAAGGCGAAGTAGGTGCGAGTCGAACAGGAGCTTCTCGATCGGGTCCCAGAGGAGGACCCACACAACCACCACGAAGATCACATAGAGGAGTGCGAGGAGCCCCTCGGGCAGCTCTCCGGCCAGGAGCCCGGAGTTGGCGATCAGGGCGAACAACCCGGCCAGGATCACGAGCGGCAAGGCATAGCGGAGCGACTCCGCTCCCTCCGTGCGGTTGACCCGGATTTCGAGGCCGACGAGCTCCGCTTCGTTCGCAAAGAACCGCCCCAGCTGGGCCCGCGCGTTCGCCTCCCGCTCCGGTGGGGAGGTGGGATCGTCGGTCGCGACGACGACAGTCACGTTCGGTTCTCGGCGCTGTTCTCGGACCGAGTCGACGAGGAACTCCGCGATGGACGAGTTCACCATGGGGCCCTGGTGAGGGTACTGTAACGGAGCCTCCGGCTCGAACAGCGAGCCCAGGGTACGAACCCGCACCTCGACGGTACCCGGGGTCCTCGTGAGGGGCACAAGAGGTTCGAGCGTGGTCGAACTCACACCGAAGAGCAGGCGGGGGGGCGATTATACGCTCGCCGTTCGCCACCGCTCCGGGCTCCCGTCCGCACCTGCGCGGGCCACCGCGCCGTCCCCCGGAGCTCGTTCGAAGAGGCGGCGAGAGGGACTCAAGGCGGTCATGGTTCACGGCGAGCCCCGGTCGTCAACTTCGTTTGACAGGGAGGCTTTCCACGCATCCCGGTTGAAATGGCCGTTCTCGGGTAACTCTAAGGTGGGGACCCCCATGGTGGTACGGATGGCGCGAACGAGGGAGATCGCGACCCCCCGAAACGGCCGAGCCCCGCCCGAACGTGGGGGGACCCCCGCCAGACTCCCTCGGGCCCGGGTCGAAGGTGTACCATGATGCTGATGGTGAGCGTCCAGAACCTCGAGGAAGCGCGAGAGGCCGTCGCGGGTGGAGCCGACATCGTCGACGTGAAGAATCTTCGCGAGATGATGGTCGGGTCGAACTTCCCGCCGGTCGTACGGGAGGTCCGAGACGCGTTCCCGAAGCACATCCACGTGAGCGTCACGCTCGGCGTGGTTCCGAACCAGGCCGGGACGGTCGCGATGGCGGTCTACGGCGCGGGCGCCCTGGGTGCGACCTCCGTGAAGGTCGGGTTCGTGAACAGCGATTACGAGACCGCTCTCCGCATCCTGAAGGAAAGCCGACGGGCGCTCGATGGGTTCGACACGAAGCTCATCGCCGCGACGTTCGCGGACAGCGACCTCTACCAGGGGATCGACCCCAAGCTCGTCGTGAAGCTCGGGAAGGAGAGCAAGAGCGACGGGATCCTGATCGACACCCTCGTGAAGGATGGCCGGAACCTGTTCGACTTCATCGGGGAGAAGACGCTCAAGGAGCTGGTCCTGGAAGCGAAGGAAGCCGGGATGAGCACGGCCCTGTCGGGGGCCCTCAAGGTTGCGAACCTCCACACGCTCGTCCGGATCAACCCCGATATCGTCGGCGTGCGGGGTGCGGTGTGCACGCGCGGAGACCGGGAGAAGGGCGCGGTCGACTCCGTCGCGGTTGCTTCGCTGCGCGGCGAGCTGCGTCAGCGCCTCACCGGTGCGGTCGACGTGTTCGCCGGGGTCGATTCCCCCGTCCTCCGGGTTCCCTCGTGACGGTCCCTCCGACTCCCTCCCTGACGGTCGATGGCACCCTTCTGACCTGCAAGGGGGCCATCGCGAAGTTGGAGACGGAGTTCTCCCATCTCCCCTCGGGCACGGTCGCCCGGGTGCTGGTGAACGACGTGCCCAGCCGGATCGACGTGCGCGCGTGGGCCGACCGAAGAGGCCACGGCGTTCTCGCCGACGCTCGTCAGGGGGAGGTCTTCGAGCTCCTCATCTCGAAAGGGGGTCCGATGTCCGGCGCCGCCCTCGCGGCCGCATCGGCCGAGCCGGGGTGACGGTTCGGGTCGGGAACGAGGAGAGGCGAGAGGTCTATGCAGTACGGGCGCTCGGATGCGAAGGCGTGGGCACGAGAGAAGCTGGTGGGCCAGTGGACGACGATGATGACGCCGTTCACGGCGCGCGATGAGCTCGACGAAAAGGGGCTCGCCACGAACATCGAGCACGTCCTCGCACTCGGGACACGGGGACTCGGCTTCTCGTGGAACATGGGGGAGTTCTGGAGCCTCACTCGGGAGGAGAGGTACCGACTGATGGAGCTCGTGCCGGGGCTCGTGCGAGGTCGCGCGCTCACGGCGTTCCAAGTGACCGACACGTGCCTGCAGGATGTGGTCGCGATGGCGCGGCGAGCGCAGGAGCTCGGGTTCGACCTCGCGATCCTGGCCGCCCCGTACATCGTTACGAAGACCGAGGACCAGGTCGTCGACTGGGTGAGCCGGGTCGCCGAGCAGGTCGACATCGGCATTGCGTTCTACAACTCCCCCCAGTTCGGGATCGTGCTCGGAGCGAAAGCGCTCTCGCGCATGGCCGACCTCCCGACCCTCGTCGCGATCAAGGAAGCGAGCTTCAACCTCCAGATTTCTCTGGACACTCACCTCGAAGCCGGGTCGAAGGCCGTCGTCAGCATGCCGGACGAGGAGATCTTCTTCGTCGGACGCCCGTACGGGATCCACCAGCAAGTGATGTTCGCGAATACGAGCGACTGGAGGTTCGACCGTCCCGGCGCGAACCATTACGTCCGGTTCATCGACCTCGCGACCCGGGGGAACTGGGACGAGGCGCTTTCACTCTACGAGACGATCCGGCCGATCAAGATGGTCTCCCGGAAGTGGTGGAGCCGGCTCGTGGCGCGGACCGGGGGCTCGCTCCCCGTCCAGATGGTCAAGTTCTGGGGGGAGTTGATGGGCATGGCCGGCGGGCCGGTCCGGCCCCCGGTGCTGCCTCTCACCCCGGGCGAGCGCGACGAGTTGCGCCGCGACTTGGTTCAACTCGGGCTCACCACGCCGGCCTAGGGACGAGGGCGCTCGCGCTCGGTGGATCGTTTCGGCGCCCGGCTCATCTTCCCTTCACCTAACTCGTAAGTAGGCCGGTCGGCTCGTTCACGCCGAGGGACAATGACCTCCGTGCGGGACGCCCTGGACCTCGTCGAACGCGGCGATCTCGAGCCCCTTCGCCGCGACCGGATCGAGGTGCCGGAACGGTTCAACTGGGCGCGAGAAGTGTTCGAGGGAAGGAACGTCCTGCGTTCTCCGGACCGCCCCGCCCTCATCTGGGCCGACGACCGGGACCACGAGCTCCGTCTCTCGTACCGCGAGTTCGCGGAGTCCGGAAACCGTCTTTTGAACCTGCTTCGTCGCTTGGGCCTCAAGGAAAAGCAACCGCTGTTCGTGATGCTGCCGGTCTATCCGGAGGTCTGGCTCAGCTACTATGCCGCCATCAAGGGAGGGTTCGTCCTGGTCCCTGCGGCGACGATCCTGTCTCCCACGGACATCGAGTACCGGTTCCGCCAGCTCCGACCGGGCGCGGTCCTCGCCGACCCGGTGAGCGCGAAGAAGATCGACTGGGTTGAGCTCTCCACGGGACAGCCGATTCCGATCAAGCTCATCACCGGGGGCGTTCGGCCCGGGTGGACCTCCGTGGACGAGAGCCGGCAAGAGCCGACGGAGGCGGCCGCGGCGGAGACCCGCTCCAGCGACCCGCTCTTCCTCTTCTTCACGTCCGGGACGACCGGACTCCCCAAGATCGTCACGCACACGCACACGAGCTATCCCGTCGGTCACCTCGCGACCTCCGCCTGGATCGGAGTGCGGCCGGGAGACGTCCATTGCAACATCAGTCAGGCCGGCTGGGCGAAGTTCGCCTGGAGCTCGTTCTTCGCTCCGTTCAATGTCGGAGCTTCGACGTTCTCCTTCTACTATTCCGGTCGGTTCGACCCGCGTCGCCAACTGCAGGAACTGCAGGACCACAGCGTCACGACGTTCTGCGCCCCACCCACTGTCTGGCGGATGTTCATCCTGGAGGACCTCTCGAGGTACCGGTTCCACTTCCGGGAATGTGTCAGCGCGGGCGAACCGTTGAACCCCGAGGTCATTGATGCTTGGCGGAAGGGGACGGGAGTGACCCTGCGCGACGGCTACGGCCAGACGGAGTCGACGCTGATGATCGCCAACATGCCGGGGCAGGAGATCAAGGCCGGCTCGGTGGGGTGGCCCTCGTTCCTCTACGACGTGCGGGTCGTAGACGAGCACGGAGCGGAGGCGAAGACCGGGAAGGAGGGGAACATCGCGGTCTACCTCCCCTCGCATCCTCTCGGGCTGTTCGCGGGGTACCTCGGGGCTTCCCCCGAGGTCACCGCGAAGGCATTCCGGGGAGACTGGTACTTCACCGGCGACCGCGCCTATCGGGATGCGGACGGACGATTCTGGTTCGTCGGCCGCGCCGACGACGTCATCAAATCCTCGGACTACCGCATCGGACCGTTCGAGGTCGAGAGCGTGCTCGCGGAGCATCCGGCGGTCGCCGAAGCGGCCGTCATCGGGAGCCCCGACCCAATTCGCGGCGCCCTCGTCAAGGGGTTCATCATCCTGAAGCCGGGCCAGACCCCAACCCCCGAGCTCGCCCAGGACATCTTCCTCTTCTGCCGGACCCGCCTCGCGCACTACAAGATCCCAAGGATCGTTGAGTTCACGAGCGAGCTTCCGAAGACGATCAGCGGCAAGATCCGCCGGACCGAGCTACGCTCGACCGAGGCGGAGACCCGGAAGCACAAGGAGCACCGGCCCCTCGAGTACCTGTACGCCGAGGTCGTGAAGGCCGACGAGTCGCGGCCGACCGGCGCGGCCACCGCGCACTAGCCGGGCCCCACCGGTACCGCCGCTTCGTGCCCCCGAAACCGAGCGGGAATGTCACCGTGAGAAGATGAGGTCCGGCCGTTCCCGGGACCCCACCGCCCATCGTTCGTCGTATCATGGCCGACGGATTTGCCCGCCTCTCCCCGATGACCCATCGCATCGCAGGGTCTGAAGTTCCGGCACGAGAGTGGCGCCGCGGTCCCGTGGGTCGGGACCAGCTTTCTTATCCCGGGACGCGGCGTCGCGAGGGCGACCAGCGATGACCACACCGAGCCCGTACTATCAGCCCCCGGGAATGGCCTATCGCTCCCCACCGCCACGAACCCGCTGGGTCCCGATCGTCATCGGTCTCCTGTTCGCGGTGGTCGCGGTCGTGATCCTCCTGATCCTGTTCTTCCCGACCGCCTTTGGGTTCTCGGCCCCGAGCGGACCGTACCGGTACGGTCTGGGGGGAGTCTTCGTGCTCTTCTTCGTCGTAATCGTGCTGTTCTTCATCGTCCGGGTCGCGTTCTGGAGCATGCGGGCGAGTCGCTACTCGCCGCGGTCGAGGGGCGGGGGCCCGGCCGCCTACGCCGGCCCGAACCGACCCGCGATGATCGCCCGCATGCGTTACGCGCGGGGGGAGATCACGCGCGAGCAGTACGAGCAGATCCTCCAGGACCTGCGGCGTCCGCCCGGCACCCCGTAGCGAGAGGAAGTGGGGCCCGCGTTCCCGCCGACCTCGACCGTTTCTGCTAGCCCATGAACGGCCGGCGCCAGTCGTCCGGGAGGACTTCGGTCTCCTTGATGTTCCTCGGGGAGAGCCAGCGAAGCACGTTCAGGATCGAGCCGGCCTTGTCGTTCGTACCCGAGCGTCGAGCGCCTCCGAACGGCTGGCGGGCGACGATCGCCCCGGTCGGCTTGTCGTTGATGTAGAAGTTCCCGGCGCTCCAGCGAAGCCTCGCTTCCGCGAGCGTCGTCGCGTAGACGTCCCGGGAGAAGACGGCGCCCGTGAGGCCGTAGGGCGAGGTCGCGTCGCATAGCTCGAGGGTCTCCCCGTACTTCGAGTCCGGATAGACGTAGACCGTCAACACCGGGCCGAAGATCTCCTCGGAGATCAGCTTCCCCTGGGGGTCGTTCGTCCGGATCACGGTCGGGCGGACGAACCATCCCTTCGAGCCATCGTATTCCCCGCCGACCACGAACGTGTATTCTTCGGGGTGGCCCTTCGCGTACTCGAGGTAGCGGACGACGTTGTCGAACGCCGGCTGGTCGATGATGGCCCCCATCAGGCTCTCGAGGCCGTCGATGCGTCCCATCGGCACCTTCGGGACCTCCTCCTTGAGGAGCCGCTCGACCTGGGGCCACTTGCTCTCAGGAATGTAGGCCCGCGAGCAGGCCGAGCACTTCTGGCCCTGGTANNCTGGTACTCGAACGCTCCGCGGATGAGGTTCACGACCGTCGCGCGAACGTCCGCGCTGGAGTGCATGAAAATGAAGTCCTTGCCTCCCGTCTCGCCCACGATCCGCGGGAAGTTGCGGTACTTCTCGAGGTTGCTCCCGACCCGCTTCCAGATCTGCACCAGGGTGTCGTAGCTCCCCGTAAAGTGGACCCCGGCGAGCGCGGGATGGTCGAGCAGCGCCGGCGCTTCCTTGCTCGGGAACGGGACGAAGTTGATGACGCCCGGGGGCAGGCCAGCTTCCAGCAGGACCTTGTAGATCTCGTAATTCGAAAAGATCACCGACCGCGCCGGCTTCCAGAGGGCGACGTTCCCGACCATCGCGGGGGCGGTCGGGAGGTTCCCGGCGATCGAATAGAAGTTGAACGGCGGGATCGCAAGGACGAACCCCTCGAGGGGTCGCCAATCGAATCGGTTGGTTTCGCCGGGATACTGCCCGGGCTGCATCTCGTAGATCTGTCGCGTGAAGTAGGCATTGAAGTTCCAGAAGTCGACGAGCTCGGCCAGGTCGATCTCGGCCTCGTACGGGTTCTTCGAGTGATTCAGCATGATCGCGGCGATGTTCCGAGTGCGCCGGGGCCCGGCCAGGATCGCCGCGGCCTTCTGAAAGACGGCGATGCGATGGTACCAGTCCATCGCCGCCCACGTGTGGTGCGCCGCGAGGGCGCTCTCGACCGCACGCTCGAGCTCGGACTTGCCGGCGACGTGCGCTCGAGCGAGGAGGACGCTATGGTCGTCCGGGCAGCGCACCTCGACCAGGTTTCCGGTGCGGACCTCCTTCCCGTCGATGACGAGCGGGATCTCGACGGTCGTCTTGCGGAGGGCTGCGAGCTCGTCCTGAAGCTTCCGCCGCTCGGCCGAGTTCGGAGCGTAGGACCGGATCGTGTTCACGTCGTTGACCGGGCGTTCGACGTTCCAAATCATGCTCGTTGCCATCCGACGGCGGGCCGTATCGGTTTCGTGAAATCGCGTTGATACGGAGTTAATGACCGCCGTTCGGCCTGAATTGCTCCGAGAGGGACTTCATGGTTTCGGAGCGCGTCGAGCGACACCCGATTCTCGATGTTCCGGCCCACCCGGAAACCGTCGAGTTCTCGTTCGATGGCCGGTCGCTCCGGGCGCGGAAGTCCGAAGTGATCTCTTCCGCGCTCTTTGCGAACGGGGTCCACGTGTTCGGCCACCACCGTCGGGACGGCTCCCCCCAGGGCATCTTCTGCGCGAACGGCCAGTGCGCTCAGTGTCTCGTCCTCGCGGACGGGCTCCCCGTGAAGGCGTGCGTCACTCCGGTCCGACCGGACATGACCGTCCGGTCGATCGAGGGGCTCCCTCCGCTTCCCCCCGACGACGTTCCGTTGCACCTTCGTCGGGAGATTCCTCGGGTCGAGACCGACGTGCTGATCGTGGGCGGAGGACCGGCGGGCCTGGTCGCGGCTGCCGAGCTCGGGGCGCACGACGTCCCCTCCATCCTGTGCGACGACAAGCAGGTGCTGGGCGGGAAACTCAGCCTGCAGACGCACAACTTCTTCGGATCGGTGGACGATTGCTACGCGGGCGTCCGTGGGACGGAGATCGGCAAGATCCTCGAACAGCAAGCGCGGTCGCGTCGATCGGTCGAACTCTGGACCGAATCACCGGTCGTCGGAGTCTTTCAGGACGGAGTCGTCGGGGTGGTTAAGCAAGGACACTTCACCACCATCCGCGCGAAATCGATGCTCGTCGCCGCCGGGGCGCGAGAGAAAGCGCTCGCGTTCGTCGGGGCCGACCTGCCCGGCGTCTACGGGGCCGGGGCGTTCCAGACGCTCGTGAACCGCGACCTCGTGAAACCGGCTCGCCGACTGTTCATCGTCGGAGGGGGGAACGTCGGTCTGATCGTCGCCTACCAGGCGCTCCAGGCCGGGATCGACGTCGTCGGGCTTGCCGAGATGCTTCCCGAATGCGGTGGCTACAAGGTGCACCGGGACAAGATCCTTCGTCTCGGGGTTCCGGTCTTCACCTCGCACACCGTGCTCCGCGCCGAGGGAGACGGCCGGGTCGAGCGAGTCGTCATCGCCCGCGTTGACGCGCGATTCCAACCGATTCCCGGAACGGAACGCACGTTCGAGGTCGACACGGTCCTCATCGCGGTCGGGCTCTCCTCGGTGAACGAGCTCGCCGAGGAAGGGCGCCGGCTCGGGATGCGGGTCTACTCGGCGGGAGACGCTCACGAGATCGCCGAGGCGTCCGCGGCGATGTTCTCCGGGAAGATCGTCGCGCGCGAGATCCTCCGGGACCTCGGGAAGGACGTCGAGATCCCCGCCGACTGGGTCACGATCCAGGCGATGCTCCGCTCGCACCCGGGCCCGGTGCTCGGCTACTACCCGCCGCCGTCGGAGATGGCCGTCTACCCCATCCTCCGATGCTCTCAGGAGATCCCGTGCAATCCGTGCACCGACGTCTGCATCACGGACGGGATCGCGATTCCCGAGGGGAACCTTCTGGGCCGTCCAAAGCTCGTCGGCGACTGCGTCGGATGCCTCAAATGCGTCGCGATCTGCCCGGGTCTCGCCATCAGCCTCGTCGACCGGAGGCACGACCCGACTCAGCAGACCGCGCGCGTGACCGTCCCCTGGGAGATGCCCGAGGAGCTCGTGCACGTGGGAGATCCGGTCCCCACGACCGGAAACGAAGGAGAACCGGTCGGCACAGGGAAGGTCCTCCGCATCCTGGCGGGAAAGTCCCTCAACCGCCGGCGTCTCCTCGTGCTCGAGGTACCCTGGCAGGACGCGGAGAAGGTCGCCGGCGTGCGGGTTCGCACTCCGGAGGCTCCGGTCGAGGTCGCTTCGGTCGGGCCGGTGGCCGATGACGAGGTCATCATCTGTCGGTGCGAGCGCGTGACGAAAGAGATGATCGAGCAGTATCTCGAAGCCTCCGGGAGCCGCGACTTCAACGCCATCAAAGCGGCCCTCCGGACGGGGATGGGTCCCTGCGGGGGAAAGACGTGCGCGGAGCTCACGCTCCGACTGTTCCGGGAGATGGGAATCGACCCGAAGTCCGTCACGCCTCCCTCGCTCCGCCCGTTCTCCCAAGAAGTCCCGATGAAGGCGTTCCTGGTGGAAGGTGACGACGCCGACCGAGTTTGACGCGATCGTCATCGGGGCGGGCTCCGTCGGAAACCCCACCGCGTACTTCCTCGAGAACGAGGGGCTCCGAACGCTCGTCCTGGACGAGCTCTCGGCCTCCGGGCAGGGCCAGAACAAGGCGGCCATCGGAGGGGTTCGCGCGACGCACTCCGACCCCGCCAAGATCAAGCTCTGTCAGGAAAGCATCGAGATCTTCAGTCACTGGGAGGAGCGGACCGGGACCGACATCGGCTGGAAGAAGGGCGGGTACTGCTTCCCCGCGTTCACCGAGAAGGTCGAGGCGACGATCAAAGGCCTCTTGCCCGTCCAGAAGAAGTTCCGTCTCAACATCGACTGGGTGGAGGCCGACGAACTGAAGCGCGTCGTCCCGGGGATCAACGAGAACGGCCTCCGCGGAGGCACCTACTCCCCGGACGACGGACAGGTGAGTCCCCTCCTCGCCGCCGAGTCGTTCACGCGCGAGGCGGAGCGGCTCGGCGCCGTCTACCGGTACGGGGAACCGGTCACATCCCTCGTGATGAAGGGAAACGCGGTCGCCGGAGTGCGCACCGCGAACGGGGAGTACCGCGCCACGACCGTCGTGAATGCCTCGGGCGTCAACGCCTCCGCCATCTGCCGGATGGCGGGTCTCGACGTGCCGATCCTTCCGGACAGCCACGAAGGGGGGATCTCGGCGCCGGTGAAGCCGTTCCTCGACCCGCTCATCGTCGACCTGCGCCCGGGCCCGGAAGGGAAGACGATCAACTTCTACTTCGGGCAGGACGCGAACGGTCAGATCATCTTCTGCTACACACCGATCGCGCCGATCTCGGGGACGAACCGGAACTCGACCTACGAGTTCATGCCGATCGTCGCGGCCCGTCTGGTCGAAGTGATCCCTCGCCTCAAGAACCTGATGATCCGCCGGGTCTGGCGCGGCCTCTATCCGATGACACCGGACGGGAGCCCGATCGTCGGGAAGACTCCGACCGTCGAAGGTCTCGTCCTCGGGGTCGGGATGTGCGGTCAGGGGTTCATGCTCGGACCGGGCGTCGGGGAGAACCTCGCGTCGCTCATCGCGCACGGGGGCCCGAGCATCGACCCCGAGGTGTTCGGCCTGCTCAGCCCCGGCCGCGACCTCTACGCCGGAAAGAAGGAAGCCCTGAAGTGACCCGGCCCCCCGCGGGCGTCGAGGGTCCGTCAGTCGGTCGACCCACCGACCGAAGCCGGTTCCGTCGAGCTGGCCGCGGAGCTCCTCGGAGCGATCCGGTCGGCGACCGCCGAGGCCGCTCGCGCGAGCACGTAGCACGAGAACGAGATCGTGACGATGAAGAAGCTCGGGGGAAACTGCCCGTTCCAGGCGAACCAGGAGATGAAGAGACCCAGCCAGATCGAGAGCAGACCGACGCCCACCGAGACCGTGAGCGCGGCCGCGGGCCGGGTCGTCACCCGAACGGCCGTGGCCGCCGGGGTCACCGTGAGGGCGAACACGAGGAGGATTCCCACTACCTGGACGGCGACCGAGATCACGACCGCGAGCAGGAGCATGAACGCGACGTTGAGCGCCAGGAGGGGGAGCCCCTTCGCCTCCGCCACGTCCTCGTCGAGCGAGGAAAACAGAAGCGGGCGGTAGATGAGCACCAGGACGACGAGGACGGCCGCCGCCGCTTCGAGGGTCAGAATGACCGAAGGGACGCTCACTCCCTCGATGTCTCCGAAGAGGATCGAGTACGCCTCGGTCGCGTAGCCGCTGTAGAGACTGAGGAAGATGAGGCCGATCCCCATCATGAACGCGAGGACGGTCCCGATCTCGACGTCCCGGGTCGCGGCCTTCCGGCCGAGGAGCGCCATCGCCGTCCCCCCGCTCATCGTGAACAGGAGGAGCCCGTAGACCGGGTTCACTCCGAGCAGGACGGCCCCCGCCGCGCCCGAGAATCCGACGTGCCCGAGCGCGTGCGCTGCGAAGGCGGAGCGTCGCAGGATGACGAAGTAGCCGACGATGCCGGCCACGATCGCGACGATCGTGCCGGCCTCGAAGGCCTGGACCATGAAGGAGTACTGCCAGATCTGCCGGAAGTCGGTGACGATGTTCCAGCTGAAGCTCATGCCGGCTCCCGCTCGTGCGGGTTCTCCCCGCCGACGATCACGATGTTCCCGCGAGAGTCGTGGAGCACCTCGATCGGGACCCCGTAGAGCTGAGAGAGAGACGTCGAGGTGAGGACCTTCTCCGGGGGACCCGTCGCCACGTGCCCGTTCGCGATGTAGATGACTCGGTCGAGGCACTCGATGAGCGGGTTGATGTCGTGGGCGACGAGGAGGGTGGTCACGTGTCGGGTCTTCACTAGATTGTGGACCAACTCGACCAGCTCCCGGGTTCTCCGCATGTCGAGGTTCGAGAGCGGCTCATCGAGGAGCAGCATCTCGGGGTTTCCGACGATCGCCTCGGCGAGGAAGATCCTCTGCAGTTCGCCGCCCGACATCGAGCCGAGGGGCTTCGGGCCGAGCTCCGTCGCTCCGACCGCCTCGAGCGCTTCGTGGGTCGCTTCGTGAGTCGCCCGGAAGGCAATCTCCGGGCCCCAGCGCGAGCCGGTAGCGCCGAGGTGAACGAGCACCTCGGCGGCGACATGGGTGTCGTTGTCGATCTCGTGGCGCTGGGGGACGTAGCCGATCCGCGGTGTCCCGCGGTGAGGAGGAGCTCCCAGGACCTCCAGGGAGCCGCGCATCGGCCGCTGGATTCCGAGGAGGAGCCGAAAGAGCGTGGTCTTCCCGGCACCGTTCGGGCCGATGACCGCGACAAACTCTCCCTTTCCGACCTCGAACGTCGCGTCGTGCCAAACGACCCTGTTGCGGTACCCGACCTCCAGCCCCTGGGCCCGGATCGCCAGTCCGTCCGGCGCTACGACCGATGCGGGACCGCCCGGCGCTCGCACGGTTGCCTACGGCCCCAGCGCCTTGGCGTTCAAAGCGTTGTACAGCGCCAGGTACTGCGCGCCCATCCACACCTCGAACGAGTCGGACGGCGGTTGGATCGTCTCCGTGATCCCGACCGTCGGCACGTGGTTCGAAGCGGCGAGCGATTTCATGCTGTCGGTGATCGGCGTCACCGTCTGGTTGTTGAAGACGAGGACCGCGACGTGGCCGCTCTCGAGCTGGCACTGGAACACGACGACGCTCTCGGGGGGCGGGTCGTTCCCGTCCGCCACAGCCTGCATGAACGAGGTCGGCGAGACCAGATCGAGATGAGTGAAGTTCGCAAGATAGACGAAGATGCTCTCGGTCGCGGCGACGACCGTTCCGGCGAACTGCGCTCCGATCGCGGTCGCCTCACCGTAGAGCTGCCCGAGCGAGACGTTGAGGGCCGTATACTGCGCCTGGAAGTACGCGGTCGCCGACGGACGGAGGGAGACGAGGTCGGAGTACATCGCGGCGACCGTCGCGTTGACGTACGCAGGGTTGTACCACATGTGCGGATTGCCGTTCACGATCCCGCCCGTCACGCTGACCCCGTTCAGGTCTCCAACGTTCAGGATGACCTGGTTGAGGTTCCCGTCCGATTGGACGATGTCGATGGCCCACTGGTCGTATCCCACCCCGTTCACGATCACGAACTGAGCATCCGAGATCGCCTTGGCCACGGCCGGGTTGGCCTCGTACTCGTGCGGGTCCGTGTTGGGGTCCGTGACGATGCTCGTGACGGAGGTCTGGTTACCGCCGAGCTGGGAGACCAGGCTTCCCCAGAAGTTCTCGGCTGCGACGACCAGGATGGGGGACGAGGAATTCCCCGGTGCGGCCGCCGTCCGCGGAATCGTTTCCGCTCGCGACCCAGAGCCGAGCTCGTTCGAGAGAGCGTGGGGGACGGCCGTGCTGGCCCCCGAAGGAGAGGAGGGCGTAATGATGCCAGCGCACGGGCCGCTCGGCCCCGTGCTGGTCAGAATCTCCACGGCGAGTCCACCGGCCAGAAGGACCCCGATAGCGAGGGCCAGGGTCGCCTTCGCGCGTGTCTGCATGGTGAGCGCTTCCGATCCGGGCGGCCCTAGCCCCCTCGCGCAGACAGCGTCCGACAAGGGAGAATCGGAGCGCCGTGAGGGCAGGTCTTCGGGTGTTGTTGCGCCTCGCAGATCTGGTCGATGGTACGATGGGAGATGGCGAGGTCGATCTCGTGGGCCGCCGCACAGGTCTCTTTCGGTCCGAGCCCGAGACTACCGAAGAGCGTCTCCGCGACTCGATGATGCCGCAGGTACTCCTGTAGGGTCCTCTGACCCTTGTCGGTGAGGTGGCTCTTCCCCCGGTATCTCCGGATCAGTCCTAGGTCCTCAAGGGGACCCAGGTGCGCGAGCGCGGACGGGGGCTTCACGCGAAGCCCGGCGGCGATCTCCTTGAGGCTCGCGCCCCGCCCCTCGCTCTGTCGTGCGGCAATCCACCGGAGGGACTCGACCTGCCGTTGGGTCAACTGTTGGAGGATCTCCACGAGGAGCTGACCGGTCGAAGGTATATATGGGTCATCCTAATTTTTAGGCTCGAACAAATCAGACCCCGAACCTGCTGGGATCCGGTCGCGTCCATCGTTCGCCTCGCGTCACCGTCTACCGAACGCTTGATAGGCGGACTTTCTCCTCCCCCGGCAGTCGGACGACCTCCCGCGGTTCGCGGGGGGTCCGGAGGGCCGAGGAACATGACGCTGAGGGTGGTTTCGCCGGCGTGGAAGGACGGAGCGAGCATTCCGAAGAAGTTCACGGGCGACGGCGCGGACCTGAGCCCGCCCCTCGTCTTCGAAGGGGTCCCGGCCGCCACGAAAGCGTTCGCTCTGGTTTGTGACGATCCCGACGCTCCCGTCGGGACTTGGGTCCATTGGGTCATCTACGATGTTCCGGGCTCGGCGCGGGGATTGGCGGAGGGCGTACCGAGGAATGCAACCCTGTCCGACGGGACCCTCCAGGGGCGGAATAGCTGGAAGAAGACCGGCTATGGCGGTCCCTCGCCCCCCCCGGGAACGCCGCACCGGTACTTCTTCCGACTCTACGCGCTCCGTGAGCCTCTCGGACTTCGGCCCGGTCTCACCGCAAAGGAAGTCGAGTCCGCGGCCCAGGCGAAGTCGATCGAGTGGGCGAAGTTCCTCGGCACGTACGGGAGAAGCTGATCGGACGGCGCCGCCATCGTCCTCCGGCACACCTTCGAGCGGAGGGCGCTCTCGACCGGTTGCATCGCACGATTCTAGGTCGGCTCCCCTCCGGCGCAGCGCGGGAATGGGCGCGGCCAGATTCGAACTGGCGACCTTCACCGTGTCAGGGTGACGTCATAACCACTAGACTACGCGCCCGCGAAAAGCGGCCACCGACGCCCCGCTCATAGCCCCTTCGGAGGAGCGGGGGGCTCAGCCGTAGCCGCCGGGGAACTGGCCGGAGTCGGGGTGGTCGCTCCAGTTGTAGTAGCCCATCGACTGGCGCTGCGATTCGGTCGATTCCTGGCGGAGACCGCTCTGGAACGAACCGTAGACCTCCCGCACCTGCTCCTCGATCGAGCGGGCCCGCAGGAGCGCCTCCCGAATGTGGTTCGCGTCCAGGAACTCCGAGCCGGAGACGGCGGCGAGGTCACCGGCCGTGCGGATGAGACCGCCGAGCTCGCGCAGGCGGAGGGTGAGCGCGTTCCGCCGTCCGTCGAGGACCTCGGCCCGTCGCCGGGCCTCCTTGACGAGCTCGAGCACCGCGGCTCGGGTCGCCGGCCGGATCCGGCCGTCGACGGCGATCTCCTGCGCGCAGAACTGGGCGATCTTGAGCCGGTTCGATTCGGTGTCGGGCATCGCGGTCTCGAGGAGGACCTCGTAACCCGAGCCCGCGATCCGGGAGCGGAGCGGGGAGAGGATCCGGTGGATGTCCTGGATGTTCGCNNGAACCGCTTCTCCTGCATCGCCGTAAGGATGTGGCGCTGAAGGTAGCCCATGTGCGGTAGCTCGTCGATGAACAGTACGCCCTCGTGCGCCTCGTGGATCACGCCGGGGATCACACGCTCGTACGGAAGGGTCCCGAGCTGCGGATGACCGCCGTAGGGGTCGTGCCGCACGTCTCCCAGGAGCTCTGTCTCGGTGGCGCCGGTCGCCATCAGGAACGTGTTGCGGTCGAGACGAATGAGGACCTTGCGGGGACTCTGGTGCTGGAGCGTTCGGCGCCGCTCGAGCGCCCGCTGGTCGAGGACCTTGATCCGGTCGCCCGCGCGCTCGTACGCGACGACCTCCTCGACGCCCTGGCGAAGCCGGGTCGTGCGGACCGACTCCTGCGGGTTTCCTCCCGGGCTCACCGTGAGCTCGAGGATCCCGCCGACCAAGTCGCGGAACGGGTTCCCGCTCCCGGAGACGCCGGGGGGCATCTGCTTCACGTTGCCGCAGCTCGGGCAGTACCGCTCGGTCGGCAACGAGTAGAAGCTGCACCGAGGGCAGCGGTAACCGAGTCGTTCGGCGACCGACACGGGGGCCTCGGTCGGTGCGATCAGCTCGCCCTCCACCGAGCGGGCCGCCTCCCGTTCCTTGTAGACCTCCTCCCGCGCGACGACCTCGATGCTCGGTCGCTCGGGGTTCTCAGGGTTGTGGACCACCCGGAGCTCCGTCCGGGGACGGTCGAGGTGCAGCGCCAGCGCCTGCGCGGTCATCGATTTCCCGATGCCCGGCGGGCCGACCAGGAGGAGGTGACGGTGCTGGTAGGCCGCGATCCGAGCGATCTCGACCGCCTTCTCCTGGCCGATCACGCGGTCGAGCGGGTCGGTCGGGATGTGGATGTCCTCGGTGGTTTCGACCTCGTCGAGCGCGGTGGGAGCTCGGTGAGCGGCGTCGTTCGCGGGGATCGTCACGGTACCCCTGGGAAAGTGCGGGAGAGGGTAATAGGTTCGTCGCGGAGCCGAGTGGGGGTGGCTCCGCGACGATCGGGGGCGTGGCTCAGCGGCCCGCGCTCGCGACGTTCAGGTCCGCCTTCGTGAAGACCCGGACGCTCTCGGGCATCTTCCCGACCGGGCCGAGGCGCGTCGCGACCACGGTCACGATGCCCTTCTCCTGCGCGACGTCGAGAAGGCGCTGGCTCACGATCCCGTCGAAGACGACCGCCTTGGCGGGGGCCGAGAGGTTCGCGAGCGCGTCGATCATCTCCTTCACGGGCGCCTCGCCGACGATCGCGTCTCCTTCTCCCACGAAAAGGCTCTTCGAGGCGTTCTCGACGCTCTCGAGGAGTTCGAAATAGTGCTGGAGCTCGGGCGTGAGGGACGCGACCGGCGCCGGCGGCGGGGGCGGAGGCGGGGGAGGAACCCGGACCGGCGGGGCCCGGTCGCGTTCTTCCCGTCGTCCGCCGCCTCGTTCGTCCCGACGTTCCTCGCGTCGCTCGCCCCGACCGCCCCCTTCCTCGCCCCGCTCTTCGCGGGGTTCGCGGGTCGAGCCGGTCGATTCGAACCCGCTCATCTCGAGGTACTGGTTGATCGGGATCTTGTTCCGCAGGCACTTTAGAAGCTGCTTCTGCGTGAGCTCCTCGACCTCGCTCCCTCGGGGAGCGCGGGCGACGAAATCGATGTCCATCGTCTGCAGCATCTCGCGGAGGATGAGCTCCCCGGCGCGGTCCCCGTCCGTGAAGACGGTGACGGTCTTGCCGCGCGAGAGGTCCTTCACGGTCTGCGGGACGCTCGTCCCCTCGACGGCGATGACGTTCTTGATCCCGCAGCGGAGCAGGTTCAAGACGTCCGACCGGCCCTCGACGACGATCAGGGCGTCCGCCTGGTCGATGTTCGGGCCAGAGGGTAGGTGCTCGGGACCGTAGCTCGTGATCTCCTCCACCTGGACGGCCTTGCGGACGGCTTCGGTGAGGTCGAGCCCGACTCCCTTCGACTCCTCCTGGAGGTGGGCGAGGATCTCTTTCGCGCGTTCGACCACCTTCTGGCGTTTCGAGATCCGAATGTCCTCGACGCTCACGACCTCGATCTTCGCACGGCAGGGGCCGATGCGGTCGACGGTCTCGAGTCCCGAGGCCAGGATCGCGGTCTCGACCTGGTCGAGGGAGGACGGGATCAGGATCTCGCCTTCGCTCTTTCCTTTGCGGCTATCGATCTCCACTTCGATCCGACCGATCCTGCCGGACTTCTGAAGGTCCCGTAGGTCGAGCTCGTCGCCGAGCAGGCCCTCGGTCTGTCCGAAGACGGCGCCGACGACGTCGGGCTTGTCGATGACGCCCTCGGCAGAGATGCGGGCTCGGATCTGGTACTTTGCGGCGTTCGGGTCGTTGGTCATGTTCGGTTGTTCCTCAGGTTCGAAAGCCACCCGCGAGGCGGGTGCCGACTCCGAGGACGCTCTAGGCGGGACCCGGGTCGCTGGACGATGCGCGGAGATTACGACAGGAGCGCGGGCGGAGCATGAGTCGTGATTCCGGATCTCCTGGCGACGTCGGGAGGATTCCTCCTTCGCGTCCCCGGAGGGTGCTTTCGCCACTGATGAGCGGGGCACGGTATTTAAGCGAGCCCCCCGCGGGCGCGGGGCATCGCGGCCTCGCTTCTTCCGGCGAAGCCCAGTACCGTTCGATGAAAACAGTCTTTATATTGGCCCCCGCTACGCGACCTCGGAGCTTGCACTCATGCCCCGTAAGTACACGCGCAAGGCGACCGTCGTTCCGGAACCGGGCACCCCCGCCCCGGAACCTCCGCTCGCGGACGATGACTTCGTGAGCTCGCTCAAGAGCGAGCTATCGAAGACCCAAGAGGCGGCGACCGCCCAGACCGGTGAGGACCTCACGCGCCGGGCGGAGATCAACCGCCGCCTTCTCCAGGACCTGTGGGAGGTCCACAATCAATTCGAGGAGATCTCGGTCCACCTCACGATCGACCCGTCGCAGACGCTCTTCGCCACCTTCACGGAGTACCCGACGACCTGGACGTTCAAGGAGAACTTCGACTTCGGGGCCGTGAAGACGATCGAGCTCGCTGACCGGGCGAGCGGCTGGGTCGGTTTCACGCTCCGCTTCTGGTACTACCGCACCCCGGAAGGAAAGACCCACCTGCGCGGGATCTTCGAGTGGTGCGACGGAGAGAGCTACCACCGCTACTCGGGCTGGATGCGGATGATGAGCCAGGCCGTCCTCTACGACGCAGCCGAGGACGAGGTCCACATCAGCGAACTCCACCGAGTGCTCCGGGATGTGGTCGTCGAATGGTACTCGGCCCACCTCGCCCGAACTCCCGAGGCGTTCGTCGCCCACCTCAAGGAGAAGTATCCGAAAGGGGCGTCCTACGCGAAGGAGTCCTACCGGTAGGGCGACCCCCACCCTCCTCCGTGTCCCGGGAAGCGGGGCCTCGCCCCAATCTTGAAGTAAGCCCGGGCTGCTCGGACCTCGCGCTCCCCGTTCGACGGGTGGCACGGGAACGGGCGGCGCGAGGGGTCTGTGGCGGACGCGCTTCGCGAGCACTTGGTCGCGTACTTCGAGGAGCACCACAAGCTCCTCGAGGCGGAAGCGCTCCAGCTCCTGCTCTCCGACCGACAGCCGCTCTCGCTCTCCCGCGAGCTGCTGGCCCGTTCGGGCGATGGCTCCTCGCCGTTCGTCACCCGTGAGATGGTCGAGGCGACGATCGCCCGTCGTCGTGCCGGGGTTCCCCGAGCCGAGGCGGCGGTCCCCGGGCTCGTGGCGAACGCGAACCGTCGAGCGGCCGCGGAGCCGTTCGAGCTTCTGACCGAGGGGTTCTCCGGGCCACCGGTGGCCAGCCAGCCGATCGCGGCCTATGGGGCGCTCTTCCAGTCGCGCTACCGAGCACTGGCGCGAATGCTCCGAGGGCGGCCCGACCTTCCCAACCTCCGGCCGGTCCGCGAGCTCCGGGCCTCCGACGGCGTGGCGTCGGTGATCGGGATGGTGCGGGCGGTGCGCGAGACTCCCCAGCGACACCACCTGATCCTGACGGTCGACGACGAGACGGGTTCGCTCGAGACGCTCGTCCCGAAGGACTCCCCTGCAGCTCGGACCCCGTTCCTTTCGGACGAGGTCGTCGGACTCAAGCTCACGTTCTCGAAGGAACCGGGAAAAATCCCGCGGGTGGCCCAGGTCGAGCGCCCGGACATCCCGTCGACTCGACCGACGGGCCGCGCGACCGCGGCGCGACGAGCGATCTTCCTCTCCGACCTTCACGTTGGCAGCCGGTCATTCTTGAGCGAGAGCTGGGCCCACCTGGTCGAGTTCCTTCGAGGGCGGGGCCCCCTCGCGGAGCTCGCCGCTTCGATCGACTACGTGGTGATCGCCGGGGACCTCGTTGACGGGATCGGAGTCTACCCCCGACAGGAGCGGGACCTCGCGATTCCGGACGTCGTCGAGCAGTACGCCGAGCTCGGCCGTCGACTCGCCGAGCTCCCCGACCGCCTGGTGATCGTGGCGATCCCGGGAAACCACGATGCGGTCTCTCCCGCCGAGCCGCAACCCGGGCTTCCGGCGAACCTCACCTTCCTCCTCCCTCCCAACGTCCGCACGCTCGCGAACCCGTCCACGTTCGCCCTCTCGGGGGTGGTCGTGGAGGCGTATCACGGCCGGAGCTTCGACGACCTGATCCCCGCGATCCCCGGGGCGTCGTACTCCCGGCCGACCGACGTCATGAAGCGGATGCTCGAGATGCGGCACCTCGCCCCGATCTACGGGGACCGCACTCCGCTCGCTCCGCTCCCCCGGGACGGCCTCGTGATCGACCCCGCTCCCGACATCCTCGTGACCGGCCACGCCCACACGTACGGAGTCGACCGGCACCGCGGGGTCCTGCTCCTCAACGCCTCCACCTGGCAGGCCGAGACCGAGTACCAGCGGATGCGCAACATCACCCCGGTACCGGCCCGGACAGCGGTCGTCGACCTCGCGACGCTCGCCCTCGTCTCTCTCGACTTCTCGGGCGGCGCGCCGACCGTCCTGGGTCCCGCGCCATGAGCCCCTTCCCGGTCGAGCCGGCCCGCTCGCTCGGTCCGATGCGGCTCGTCGTGACCACCTTCCCGACCCGCGAGGCCGCGCTCCGGGCGGTCGAGGAGGTCCTCGGGGCCAAGCTCGCGGCGTGCGCGAACGTCCTTCCGGTGCACTCCCGCTACTGGTGGAAGAAGGGGGTCGAGTCGGCCGACGAGTCGCTCGTCCTCTTCAAGACGGTCCCGAAGCGCGTCGGGGCCCTCTTCCGCTACCTCGAGGTGAACCACCCGTACGACGTCCCCGAAGTCGCCGAGCTTGACGTCCCTCGGGTCGGGGGAGCGTACCTGCGCTACCTCGCCGTGACGCTCGACCCCGCCTCCCCGCCGCCGCCGCTCGGCGGGGGGGCTACGCGTCGGGGAGCACGGCGAGCCCGGGGAGCTCGANNCCGGCGACCCCGAGGTCCTGCGCGACCCGCGCGCTGTCTCCGCCCGCGGCCACGTGGAACCCCGAGACCGCCCCGAGGCTCGCGAGCACCTCCCGGGTGCCCTCCGAGAACCGCGGGTCCTCGGCGAGCCCGAGCGGCCCGTTCCAGAACACCGTCTGGGAGCCCGCCAGCTCCTCGGCGAACCGCCGGCGAGTCTCGGGTCCGATGTCCCGCGCGACCGCGCCCGGCGCGAGATGCCCCACCGGATATGTCGCGACCCCGGTCGCTCCCGGCTTCTCGACCACCAGGTCGGAAGGAAGGAGGACTCGAGTCCCGGCCGCGTTCGCCCGGACGAAGAACTCGTCGACCGCGTCCTTGAGACCGCCTTCGACCTTCGTCGCGCCGAGCGATGAGTTCTGCGCGTGGAGGAACGGGAAGGCGAGCGCGCCTCCGATCAGGAGCGCGTCCGCGCGGCCGAGAAAGCTCGTGAGAAGCGGAAGCTTGTCCGACACCTTGGCGCCCCCGACCACGACGACGTAGGGACGTTTCGGCGACTCGACGAGCTTCGAGAGCTCCCGGACCTCCCGCTCGACGAGGAGCCCTGCGAACGCGGGAAGCCTTCGGGGGACCCCGACGGTCGACGCGTGAGCCCGATGGACGGTTCCGAAGGCGTCCTCGACGAACACCTGGCCCAGGTTCGCGAGCTGGGTCGCAAACCCGGGGTCATTCGCCTCCTCTCCCGGGTAAAAGCGCAGGTTCTCGAGCATCAGGAACTGCCCGTTCCCGAGCTTCGTCGCGAGCTCGAGCGCCCGGGCGCCGACCGCATCGTCCGCGAACGACACCGGTTGGCCCAGAAGCTCGCTCAGATGATGAGCGACCGGACGGAGAGAGAGCTTCGGGTCTCGCTGGCCGTCCGGCCGGCCGAGGTGGGACATCAGGATCGACCGTGCCCCGGCCGCTCGAAGATGGTTCAAGGTCGGGAGCGCCTCCTGCATTCGACGGTCGTCCGCGATCCGACCGTTCGCGTCGAGAGGGACGTTGAAGTCGACCCGGACGAGGACCCGCCGGCCATGGACCGGTGCGGAGGCGATCCCGCGCTTCTCGACCATCGGACGGCACCGACGTCCGAGTTCCTATGAGGGTTGTGGAGGCTCGCGCGCCCGGGCCGTGCGAGCGGTGACCGCCACGACGGCCCGCCGAGTGGCCGGCAGGTCGAGCCCGTGAGCTTCGGCTTCCCGGAGGATCGCCCCCGAGATGGCATCGATCTCGGTCGGTCGNNCTCCTCGCTCGTGAAGCCGAATCCGGCCGCGCGCGCGACCGCGAGCGCTTCCCCCAAGAGTTCGAGGGCCTCGGTCCGCGGGGACTCTTCCTCGAGGAGACGGCCGTTCGGGACCCCCCGCACGGCCGTCACCGGATTGATGGCGGCGTTCACGAGGACCTTCCTCCAGACCTCTCGCTCGAACTCGGGCACCGCCTCGACGGGGACTCGGGCCCCTTCGAGAAGCATCCGAAAGAGCCGCGCGGCCCCCCCCGCCGCTCCCGCTTCGCTCGGGACCGGGAGGAGGATCTCCCCGACGCCGGTTTCTCGAACCTCTCCGGGTCCGACCCAGGTCGCGGGGATCGAGTTGACCGCCTGGACGACGTAGGCGCCCGGGTCGCTCCAGCCACCCGCCGCGAGCGCCGCTCGCGCCGCCGAGACGATCCCGAGACCGTTCTGGAGGAACAGCGCGGGACGAGGGGGGATGGCCCGGGCGAGCTCCCGGGCGGCGGCCGAGAGACCGGTCGTCTTGCTCGTGACGAACGCGGCGTCCACCTCGGTTCCGGGGGGGATGCTCTCGGCCGCCTCGAGGTGGACGATGCGACTTCGGTCGCCGGAAACACGAAGACCGTCCTTGCGGATGGCGGCGACGTGCTCCGGCCGTCCGATGAGGAGGACATCGAGGCCCCCCTCCTTGAGGAGGGCGCCAAGAAGGCTCCCGACGGCGCCCGCCCCGACGATGACCGTCTTCACGGGCGCATGGCTCCCGGTCAGCCGAGGCGCCGGAGTACGTCGGAGCTCGGGACGTTTCCGAAGTCCCTCCGCATCAGAGTGAGGAGCCCTTCGTAGTACCGGGCCTGCTCGCGAGCCTGTCGCATCTTGAGGACCAGGTACTCCTCCTCCCGGCGCAGCTGGGAGATCTCGGCGAGGAGCTCGCGCTGGCTCGCGAGCAGCATCTCCTGTCTATCGGTAAGGGGGCGCGCCCGCGGCGTGGTACGTCACCTCCATCGGTACGGCGGTCCGAGCATGGTCGAGTACGGCCTCGAGGGTGACCCTCAGCTGGTTGAGCTCCTTCTTCACGCGTCGCAGCCGGGCCTCCAGCCGGTGCCGCTGGTCGCGGACGTCGTGGAGCGCGCGTTCGAGGACCTCCGCGCGACGGCGCCACTTGTCCCGCTCCTGCACGCTCAGCAGGATCGAGTCGACGTCGGCCATCGGGGGGAAACGGCGGACCCCGCGAATCAATCTTTCGGCGCAGGGGGGACGCGCCCCGACCGCGCATGCTTAAGCCCGGCGGCGGCTCCCGGGCGAGCGGCAGGGGAACACGATGAGCGCGCTCGGAAAGGTGGTCGTGCTCGGTGCCGGGAACATCGGCGGCTCGCTCGCGCAGCGGCTCGCGGAGATGGACGTGGCCCGCGAGCTCGTCCTGGTCGACATCATCGATGGTCTGCCCCAGGGGAAGGCGCTCGACATCCAGCAGTCCGCCCCCATCCTCGGCTTCTCGACCCACGTCACCGGCGCGACGAACCTCGAGGTCCTGGCGGGGGCCGACGTCGTCGTCGAGACCGCCGGCCTCGCCCGGAAGCCTGGCATGAGCCGGTCCGACCTCCTCGAGAAGAACGCCGGGATCGTGCGAGGTCACGCCGAGGCGGTGCGACGCTACGCCCCCGACGCGATCACGATCGTCGTGACGAACCCGGTCGACGTGATGACCTACTACTTCCGGGAGGTCAGCGGCCTTCCTCCGGCCCGGGTCTTCGGGGAATCGGGGACCCTCGACACGGCCCGGTTCCGCACGTTCGTGGCGGAGGCTCTCCACGTCGCGCCCCGGGACGTGACGGGGTTCGTCCTCGGAACCCACGGGGACACGATGGTCCCGCTCCTCTCGTTGACGAGCGTCTCCGGCGTTCCCCTCACGAAGCTCCTCCCTCCCGACCGTCTCGCGGAGATCGTTACCCGAACGAAGCAGGGAGGGGCCGAGATCGTGAATCTCCTCAAGACCGGGAGCGCCTTCTACGCTCCCACCGCGAGCCAGGCCGAGCTGGTCGCCGCCGTGGCCCAGGACGAGCACCGGTTGCTCCCCGTGGCCGCCCACCTCGATGGTGAGTTCGGCGAGAGGGGCGTGTACGTGGGGGTCCCGGTCGTGCTGGGACGCCAGGGCGTCGAACGGGTCGTCGAGGTCGAGCTCCAGGCGCCCGAGCGCGAGGCGTTCCGTGCGAGCGTCGCCGCAGTCCGGGCCGACCTCGAGATCCTCGCGAAGCTCCCGAGGTAGGAGGAGCGGAATCCGATGGCGACCCCGATTCCCGCGACCGCGACCGGTGCGGTCGAGTTCGTCGATATCAAGCGACGCCTCGGCACTCTTCGCACGACCACCGATTCGGCGGACCACGCGCACATCACGGTCAAGCCGAACATCTGCGCGAAGTGCCCCCATTCCCGTTGCACGTTCGTTTGCCCCGCCGCCTGCTACGAGCGGATCGAGGGCCGTCTGGTCTTCCGGTATGAGGATTGCGTCGAATGCGGGGCATGCGACATCGCCTGCGACCAAGGCTCCGTCACCTGGACGCTTCCCCGCGGTCCCTTCGGGGTTCGCTACGCGTACGGCTGACCGCCCCCGTCACCGAGACGACTCCCGTCGCCGGGGCCCGTCGGCCCACCATGGGCGGGGCGGGCGTCTTCCATCCGGTGCGAGTCAAGGGTCAGCTTAAAACCCCGGTCCTCCGCTCGCCGGTTCCGGAGGGCAGACCACGACCGCCGCCGCGACCGCTTCGGAGGTCTCTCCTCTCTTTCCATACCGCCCCCGGCCGGGCCAGGAATCGATCCTCCGCGACGTGGGGGAGCTCACCCGGCTCGGCGGCGCACTGCTCGTGAACGCGCCGACCGGCAGCGGGAAGACGGTGGCGGCCCTCGCTCCCCTCCTCGAGCACGCGATCCAGGCGGACCACAAGGTCCTCTACCTCGTGCGGACGCACGCCCAGGAGGTTCAGGTCCTTCACGAGGTGCGCGCGATCGCGCACCGCTTGAACCAACCGCTCCTCGCGGTCGGTCTCCAGGGGCGAGCGCGTCGCTGCTTCCTCCTCGAGAACGTCGCGGAGATCAAGGGCGCGACCGCGGAGGAGCACGGGAAGCTCTGTGCCGACCGTAAGCGCGCCACCGAACGGATGCTCAAGGGGGAGGCCCCCCTCGCGCCACCGCCCGAGCTGCCCGAGGGCGGGGAGATCGACCTGACCGACCTCGATGGGTGTCCGTACTACGCCCGCGTCCTCCAGGCCGACCTCGACACGCTCATCGAACGGTTTCAGGGGAAGCTTCCCCTGCCGCACGAGTTTGAGGCGTACACGCGGGAGGAGAACCTCTGCCCCTACGAGCTCTCGAAGAAACTCGTTCCGCACTCCCGACTGGTGACCGCCCCCTACGCCTTCTTCTTCCACCCCCACATCCGGGCGTCGCTCCTCCAGTGGATGGGGGTCGGGCCGGACCGAGTGGACCTGGTCGTGGACGAGGCTCACAACCTCCCGAACCACCTCCGGGAACTCACGACCGTCGCCCTTCCGCTCGAGTCGGTCCGACGGGCGCGGGCCGAGGTCGCCGAACGGGGCGATTTCCAGCTGCCGGACGGTCCGAGCGCGAGCCGCTTCTTCGACATCGTGGTCGCCGCCGTCGAGGAGCTCGTTCACTCTCTCGTTCGGGAGGAAGACGCCGTCCTTCCACCATCCGTCTTTGAGGATGCGCTCCTCACCGCTCTTGGAGGGACGTCCCATCGCCTCGACACGTGGCTCGGCGCCCTCGTGACGTGGGGAGAGAATCTCCGGGACGAGCGACGGCGAGAGCGCCACCTCCCGCGTTCCTGGGTCCACACGGTCGCCCTCACCCTCCTCTCCTGGCCGCAGCTCGACACTCCCTCCTACGTCAAGGTCGCGACGCGCACTCCGCGCCCGGCCCTCGAGGCGTTCGCCCTGGATGCGAGCGGTCCGGCCCGCCCGATCCTCGACTGCCACCTCTCCGTCCATCTCTCGGGTACTCTCGCCCCGCTCGCGGAGTACCGGGATTCCCTGGGCTTGGGAGAGAGGGCCCGTCTCCTCGACGTCCCCTCGTACTTCCCTCCGGACAACCGGAGGTTCCTCTACGACCCGAGCGTCACGACCCGGTTCGAGGAGATCCGCAACGACCCGAGGGCGATCGCCCGCCTCGCCGACCGCCTGGTCGAGGTCCTCGAGACCCTCCCGGTGAAGACGGCGGTCTTCTTTCCGAGCTTCGACCTCCTCCAGAAAGTGCTCGAGGCGGGGCTCCAGTCCCAGCTTCCCGGGAACGTGTTCATCGAGTACAGCCGGGTCCCGATGGGTGACCTGTGGCGGTCGATCGAGGGTTGGAAGAAGGACCCGGAAGGAACGGTCCTCCTCGGGGTCGCCGGGGGGCGGCTCTCCGAGGGGATCGATTACCCGGACGAAGAGCTCGAGGCCGTGGTGATGGTCGGCATCCCCTACCCCCGGCCGACCGCGAAGCGGGAAGCGCTTCGGACGTATCTCGACTCGACGACGGGCAAGGGGTGGGAGTACACGGTCAATGCCCCGGCCCAGCGAGCGATCCTCCAAGCGTGCGGGAGGATGATCCGGTCGGAGAACGACCGCGGGATCGCGATCATCCTCGACCGGCGGGCGACGGCGTTCGCGAAGGCGCTCCCGGGACTCGCTCCGATCGGCGACCTCGCCGCGACCACCCGCGCGTTCTACGGACGTCGGGCGCGCTGGTCCCGAAGCGCCACGTCCCCGACCCCCCGGGCCCCGAGCGCGGTGAGCGACGGGGACCGGACCGCCCCAAACGGCTAAGAGCCCGAACGCTCGCTCCTAGGTCCGTGATCATCACGCGGACGCCGCTCCGCATCAGCTTCGCCGGAGGAGGGACGGATCTCCCGGCGTTCTACCGGGAGTACGGCGGGGGCGCGGTGACGAGCGCGGCGATCGACCGATACATCCACGTGCTCGTGAACCAGAAGTTCGACCGCTCCATCCGGGTCGCCTACTCTCGGACGGAGAACGTCGACCGGCTCGACGACCTCCAGCATGGTCTCGTGCGCGAGGCGATGCGCGCCACCGGCGTTCACGACTCGCTCGAGGTCCACACGATCGCGGACATCCCGGGCGAGGGGACCGGTCTCGGGTCGTCCTCGACGCTGACGGTCGGCCTCCTCAACGCCCTCTACGCCTACCAGGGTCGCCTCCAGGACCCCGCCGAGCTCGCCGAGGAAGCGTGCCGGATCGAGATCGACCGGCTCGGGGGGGCCGCGGGGAAGCAGGACCAGTACATCGCGGCGTTCGGCGGCATCCAGTACTTCGATTTCCACTCGGACGACACCGTCCGCGCTTCCCCGATCCCGCTTTCGACGGCCGACCGGAACTCCCTGAGCGACCATCTCTCTCTCTACTACACCGGGGTCACTCGGAAAGCGGACGGGATCCTGTCCCAGCAGAGCGCCCGGACGGCCGACAACAAGGACTCCCTCCTTCGGATGCGCGAGCTCGCGCAGAGCGCGCGCCAGTCGATCGTGAGCCGAGACTGGGTCGGGCTCGGCTCCCTCATGGACGAGGGGTGGCGGCTGAAGCGCGGCCTTTCGAAGGGGATTTCGAACGAGGCGATCGATGCGAAGTACGACCGCGCGAGATCCGCCGGAGCGTACGGTGGCAAGATCACCGGGGCCGGCGGAGGCGGGTTCCTCCTGCTCCTCCATCCTCCCGAACGGAGCCGTCAAATAGAGGAGGCCCTGTCGCCGATGACGCGCCTTCCGGTTCGGATTGTTCCCGAGGGTTCGCGGATCCTGTTCGTAGGACGATGAGCGAGCTACCAACGGTCGCGCCGTACGTCCAGAAGTACGTCCGGGAGGCTCACGCCGCCCTGGATGCGCCGTACTTCGTCGAAGCGGTCGAGAAGATCGCCGCGATCTTCCTCCGCGCTCGTTCCGCGGACCGGACGATCTACTTCTTCGGGAACGGAGGCAGCGCCTCGACCGCGTCCCACTTCGTGACGGACATCGCCAAGGTCGCCGGCGGGACCACGCCGCACGGCCCGGGGAAGCGGTTCCGCTGCGTCGCCCTGAACGACAACGTCCCCGGCCTCACCGCCTGGGCGAATGACGTCGGCTACGCCGACGTCTTCTCCGGGCCGCTCCGCGCCCTCGCCGAGAAGGGCGACGTGGCGGTGGCGATCTCGGGCAGCGGCAACTCCCCGAACGTCCTGGAGGCGGTCCGCGTCGCGCGCTCGATGGGGCTCACGACGATCGGTCTCACGGGCATGGGCGGCGGGAAGCTCAAGGAGATGGTCGACGTCGCGCTCGTGGTCCCCTCGGACAGCATGCAGCACACCGAGGATACCCATCTCGTCACCCTCCACGTGCTGACGGCGTACCTTCGGGACGAACAGGCCGTTCGCGACTGATGATCGTCCGGGTCCGGGACTACATGATCCTGGAGGTCGAGCATTTCCGCTCGACCACGACCATCCGGGAAGCGATCGCGCAGCTCACGAAGAGCCGCCACCATGGCCTTCCCGTCACCGACCCCGACGGCCGCCTCATCGGGTTCATCAGCGCGAAGGAACTCCTTCGGCACGCGGACGAGGGCGACACCCCTCTCTCGAGGATCATCCGCCCGGGGACGTACACCGCCTACCCGGAAACCGGGCTCGACGACGCCGCCCGGATCATGTTCCGTTTCGGCCTTCGGGACCTTCCGATCATCGACGAGCAGGGGCGCCTGTGCGGGGTTCTCTCGAACCTCGACATCGTCCGCTCCCACTTCGAGCGAGCCTCCCCGATGAAGGCGGACACCCTGAAGCGGCTCCTCTCGGAGCGCTACGGGCTTCCGTTCTCCTCGCGACGCGGCCTCGTTCCGATCTCCCGTCTCACGCCGACCCAATGGAAGGTCTTCGAGGACGAGCTCGAGGGACGTCGGTACGAGCTCGAGCGCGGCTTCGCGGAACCCGTCCTCGTGGTCGAGAAGGGCGACAAGTGGATCCTCGTCGACGGCCACCACCGAGCGCTCGCCGCCCGCGAGATGGGGCTGACGCAGCTCCAGGCGTTCATCCTGACCTGCGACCGACCCGAGGAGTTCCAGTCCAAGGAGACCGGGTTCGAGCGGATCGCCCGCGAGCACCATCTCACGACGCTCTCGGACATCGAGATCGACCGCTCGAGCCACCACCCGTTGATCGAGGTCACGACCCAGCTCCTCCGTCGATTCGAGGGCGGTAGCTCTCCCGAGAGCTCGTCGTCGTCCTCGCTTCCCTGATCCACGGCGGTCCAGATCGGCCCGGCCGGTCCGGTCGGTACCGGGGAAATATGAGGGGCCCGATCGTCGAGGCCGTCGGCGATGCCGATCCCCCTGCCCCCCGTCGCGTACGATAGTTCGTTGCTCCCGTTCGCGGTCATCGCCCTCTCCATGGTGGGGATCACGGTGTTCCTCCTCGGCAAGGTCCTCCCGGCGAGCGGGTCCCCCCCGTTGATCACTCAGATGGTCCTCGCCCTCTCCGTCCTCGGGGGGGGAAGTCTCCTCCTGCTCTCGCTGCTCTTCATCTTCCTCAACCCGAACGGCGCCGAATCGTGGAGCTTCGTCCTGCTCGCGTTCAACTTCATGATGATGTTTCCGGCGGGGATCTGGTTCGTCGGACTGGTCGTCTTCCGCGACCGCCGTGTGAACCCGGCGGGATGGTTCTGGCCGGTCACTCTCGCGGTCGTGACGACCGGGTCGGAGGCGATGATGGGAGTGTTGTTCGCCTACGGCTCGGCCGGGGGACCGACCGCGCTTCTCCCCGCGCTGGCGACCGGTCTCTCCTCGGTCTGGTTCTTCTGGTCGATGGCGGCGATCATGGCCGCCCTCCTCGTCTGGGCTCCTCTCGGGACGGTCGAGCGGTGGGCCCTTCTCTCCCTCGGGGCGGCCTCCGTACTCGGGCCGTGGGTGACCGCGTATCCGGCGATCGGGGGAGCGGCGATGTCGGTCCTGATGGGAGGAAGTTTCTTCGCGCTCGTGCGGGCCGCGGTCCGGGGTCGGGTCCCCCCGGACGAGGGCCGCCTGCTCCTCGGCCTATCGACGGCGTTCCTCGCGATGACCATCGCGGGCCTCGCGGTCGCCGTGACCGGGGGCTCCGTCGCGGCCGCCCTCGCGTTCGGAGCCGTGATGGGGGTCGTCATGGGGGTCGAGGCCGCCTACCTGATCCGACGATACTACCGGGGGAAGATGGCGAGGCCCTGGGTAGTCCGTCGCGGGGACGAATCGGAGGTCGGGGTGACGGCGCCGTCGCACGGGGAGCGAGGCGAACTCCCGTCCCGCGTCCCCGGGGTGTCGACCGCCGACTCTCCCCGCCGGGACCCCGTACGCTCGTGACCTGGGATATTCGTACATTATCGATATCAACCGAGGCCAGGTCTTCGCGTCGTTTGAGGAATCCGTGACCGACGGTCGACGCCGACCCTCTCGCCCGCTGCGTCGGGCGCTTCCCTGGCTGCTCGCGAGCCTTCTGCTCGCTTCGATCGGCCTTCCGTCGGTGGCCGGTCTCCGCGTCGTGTCGGTCGCCCCGGAGGTCGGCGTGGCCCACCCCCTCGCGTCGAGCGAGAACCGGACCGTCAACCTCACCGACCGGCCGTCGTTCACGCCGCAGTTCGTCTCCGTACCGGCCGGTACCTCCGTGTCGCTCCATCTCGTGAACGTGGGGGCCTACCCGCACACGTTCACTCTCAGCGCCACGCCGGGAGCGCGGCTCCTCCCGAGCTGGACGCCGACGGCGGTCGATTCGTTCTTCGAGAAGAACGGGACGCTCGCGAACGTCTCGCTCGCCCCCGGCACCGAGGGGTGGGCGAACCTGACGTTCAATGCGTCCGAGGCGCTCGACACGTTCGAGTTCGCTTCGCTCGTCCCCTACCAGTTCCAGTCGGGGATGTGGGGCCTCGTGAACGTGACGTCGACCACGCCGGGAGTGGAGCTGAGTGAGAACACCACCGACTCGCTCTCCTTCGTGCCGAACGTGCTCTCGGCCTCCCCCGCCCACTATCCGGTCGTCGTCGCGGTCCTGATCACCAACGAGGGGAATTTCGGGCACACGTTCACGATCGCCCCTCAGTCGAACGTGACCCTGCTTCCCACGAACTACTCGGCGTACTTCTCGGCCCACCCCCCGCTCGTCAACTCGAACATCCCCGGCCAGCCGGGACGGACCGTCTGGGCGAACTTCACGGTCTTCGGACCGGGAGTCTATCAGTACATCTGCGAGATCTCCGGCCACTTCGCGAATGGGATGTACGGGTTCTTCTACGTCGGAGTGCCCGTTCCCGCTCCTCCCCCGGCTCCGAGCACCGCGATCGTGGACAGCGGGGTGCTCGTGGGTTCGGCGATCCTCCTCGGGATCGCGGTCGTCTTTGCGGGGATGAGCTCGCTCGCGGGACGGTTCCCGCCCCGGTCGAACCCGCCGGGCCCGCACTCCTGAAGTTTGGAGGGGCGCGCGCCCGGGGGCGCTCGGGGCTCCTCGCGCTCGAGAGCCCGGTTACGTGATGACGAGGAACGATCGCATCGTTCCGTGGAACGTCCCGCAGAACTCGGTGCACTGGATCAAGTACTCGGTTCCCGCCGCGACGCTCGGCACGGCGAACGCGTAGTAGTTCATGCGTCCGGGGATCGCATCGATTCGCACTCCGAGCTGGGGGATGTTGAACGAGTGAATGACATCCGTCCCGGTGACGTTGATCTGGACCACGGTCCCTGGCCGCGCCCACAGGGCACCCCCACTGACCGAGTTCGTCGTCGGGTCAAACGTCGAGTTGTAGCAGGTGTCGTTCGAAGGGTAGCAGAACTCCCAGTACCATTGGTGCCCGTAGACGTCCACGTACTCGTCCGGGCTCGCCGGAAGCGCGTCCAGGTGATAGACCAGGATCGTCGAGTAGACCGCCACGCCGGTGATCAGCGCGACGGTGGCGAGCGTCCAGGCGACCTCGAGCTTGTTAACCATAGCGACGGCCCTTCACCTTCGGGTCCCGGAATCTCCAGAGGGAGTAGACGAGGAACGCGAACGTCACGATCGCGCCGGCCGCGGACAGGGCGATCATCACCCAGACCAGCGCGTTCGTCTGCTGGAGGTTGGTGTCTCCGGCGGCCGAAACGCGGACCGCTCCCGCCAGGGCCGGAGCCACCTTCGCGAGGAGGGCCGAACTGAGCCCAGCGTCCACGAGCGCTCAGGGGTGAATGGAGCTACATATTCCCCGCGTACGAACCCGCGGGCTCGGCCCCGTCGCCCGACGAACGCTCACGACCGTGCGGGTTCGTACATAGGGGCTTTGAATCCCACCCCCCGTCCCGCGAGCGCGTGGTCGAAGGTTCGGTGACGGGATGACGGCCCCGTACGGTCGGCGTCGGGCGATCGCCCTCGGACTCTCGGTCCTCGTCGTGACCGGGGTCTTTCTCGGACTCGGGACCGTCCGGTCCGCCTCGGCCCGTCCGATGAACGCCGACGGCTCGACGGCGGTCGCCGTCACGGCGTCGAACGGCTACGCCTTCACTCCGAATGCGATCGAGCAGGTCGCGACGAACTCGACGGTCACGGTGACGTTTACGGATGGCTCCCCCCTCTCGCACACGTTCACGATCATCGGGCGGGAAGGATGGATGATCCCCTCCTCGTACTCCCAGTCCGAGCTCGACGAGCTCGCGTGGGGGTCATCGCCGGCCCATCTCGTGAACGTCAACGTCAGCGGGAGCGGCGACCGGGAGGCCGCGACCTTCACCTCCCCCGGACCGGGCTGGTACGAGTTCTTTTGCGCCGAGGGCGGGCATTTTGCGGAGGGGATGTACGGGTTCATCGCGTTCGGGATGAACCTTCCGAGCAACCTCAGTGTCTCGAGCCCCGCCACGGGGCCCGGCGCGGCGCTTTTCATCATCCTCGGCTCCATCGTCTCGCTCGTGGTCATCGCGCTCGTGCTCGGCTTCGTGGTGGGCCGCCGGGAGGGTTCGAAGCACGAGATGCCCCCCGAACGCCTCGGGTACCCCGAGCCGCCGTCGCCCGAGCCACCCCTTCCCGCCTCGCAGGGGCCCCGCTAGCTTCGAATTCCCTGACCTCCGCCGCACCGGCGGGGCCTCTACGTTACCGTCCTTGTGCCAACGCAACGTTCAAAAAGGTGGACCCGTGATGCCTACGGGACCTGTAGTAGGTTCGGAGCGGTCGAATGGCGTGGGGAACTCCCAATCGAGAGCGTCGCGTCCTGAAGGCCGGCCACTCGTCCATCGCGGTCACGCTTCCCAAGCCGTGGGCCGAAGCGATGAACCTGCGACCGGGCGATCTCATCGTCTTCGACCAGAACGACGATGGGACGCTGTTCCTGAAGCCAGCTCCGCTCCCGGCCGGTGAGTCTCCGGTCGCTCCGTTCGTTGTCCAAGCGCACTCGTTCGACACCCCCGGGGTTCTCGAGCGGCTCGTCGTCGGCGCGTACCGCGTCGGCCACGACGCGATCGAGATTCGGACCGGCATCCCGCTCGCTCCCGAGCGGATCGAGGAACTCCATCAGACCGCCCGGGGCCTTCTCGGGGTCTCGCTCGTGGCCCAAGAACCGACCCGGGTCGTCCTTCAGAACTTCATCGACCCCTCCAAGTACGGGCTCCCCCAGCTCGTCCAGCGCGTCCGGATGATCCTTCTCGCGTTCCTCGAAGAGATGGAGGACGTCGTGCAAAAGCACGCCAAGAGCCGGAGGATCGCCACTCTCGAGGAGGAGTCCGCGAAGGTCCTCGCGCTCCTCGTCCGCCAACTCTTCCTCGCGAGCCGCGACTGGTCGCTCGCGCGAAGGATCGGGAGCCCCGACCCGCGTCAGTTGCTCGAGTGGCGGGTCGTGGTCCACGCGCTCGAGGAGCTCTCCGACCTCTTCGGTGCGACGCTCCGCGACCTGAGCGAGGCGGCCCCGAAGCTACCTGAGAACGGTGCCGCGGCCCTCGCGGAGTACCTCCCCGAGCTCAAGGGGCAGATGAAGGCCGTCTTCGACACTCTCCTCCGGCCCTCGCTCGACCGGGCCTGCGAGGTCTACCGTCAAGGGATCAAGCTGGGTGGGGGAACCCCCGCCGCGAACGGTCGGGGCCGAGCGTCCCGGCCCCCGGCCAGCATCCGCTCGGCCGCGCTGCTGCTCGAACGCGGGGCGGGATGCCTTTCGCTCCTCGCGCGGATTGCGATCGACCGCGCGGTGGCCGGCGGCACCGAGTCGATTCTGGTCGAGGCGGCCTGACGGGGCCGCGGTCGGTTTATCTACCGACGGTCCGGACCGTNNCCTATGGGTTGAGTCGTCCCGTACGAACGTCATATCGGAGCCACCCGGGTGGTCGCTCGAGGAAAGCCGATGTTCGACTCTATCGACGACTGGCTGATCATCGCCGTGGTCGCGGGGATCCTGTTCTATGGGTCCTCGAAGATCCCACAGCTCGCGCACAGCCTCGGCCGCTCCGTCGGCGAGTTCAAGAAAGGACGGCTCGAGGTCGACCGAGAGATCCGGGCCGAGCAGTCGACCTCCACGAACGCGAGCCCCTCGACGGGTCCGGCGCACTAGCGCGTCCGGACCGCGCGAGCCGGCATGCGAGAGGGGTGGGGTCGGGGATTCGGACGGACCGTCGTCCGGCCCGGGGCACGGGACCCAAGGGGGCCCGGGGGGTTGTGACGGGTGGGCGAGCTCGACCGACTCTTCGCCATCCTCGCGGAGGCCCGGCACCGACTCGTCCGAATCGCTCTCGTCCTCGCCCCGCTCTTCGGGTTCCTGCTCTTCTTCGAGCTCCGACCGCTGACCCTCTCCGTCGGCGGAGTCACCGTCCCGCTCGCCTACCCCTGGCCGAATCCGTTCTACAACATCACTGCCCAGGTCTTCCTCGCCATGGTCTCCTGGATGCTCCCGCCGGGCGTCCAGCTCCTCAACATCGGGGTCGGCGACTCCATCCTCGTCCAGATGGAGATCGGGCTGCTGCTCACCGTCATCCTCGGGATGCCCTGGATCGTCCACGAGGTCGGGGCGTTCCTCGTCCCGGCGCTCCGACGCAACGAACGGGCGCTCCTCCGTCAGATCGGGATCCCGGCGACCGCGCTCTTCGCTCTTGGGACGGCGATCGGGGTCTTCGCCCTCACGCCGTTCACGTTCCGTCTGCTCTTTCTCTACGTCTCGGCGATGCGCCTCGCCCCGGTCCTGGGAGTCCAGGAGTTCGTCACGTTCGCGCTCCTCTACTCGCTCGCCTTCGGGGTCGTCTTCGAGCTTCCCGTCTTCATCTACGCGCTCACGAGGCTCGGGGTCGTCCGCGCCGCGGCGTGGCGGAAGCACTGGCGGGGAGCGGTGATCGGCGCGCTCGTCTTCGGGATGGTTGTGACCCCGGACAACTCGGGGATCACGATGCTCCTCATCGCCCTCCCGATGGTCGGGCTCTACCTCGGGGGCGCCTACTTCGCGGGCCGTTGGGAAGCCCGACGGCAACGGTCGCGCGCCCCGCCCGGGGCCGTGGCGGGGGCGGGATAGTCCGATGGCGCTCCTCTCGGACGTGGACTGGGTGATCATCGTGATCGTCGCGGCGTTCCTCCTTCTCGGCAAGGACAGTGGCCCGACGATGCGTACGATCGGACGGTGGTACGGCCGAGCGATGCGCGTGAAGCAAGAGCTCCTCGCAGAGTTCACCAAGGCGGCGGACGTGCCCGTCGATCCCGGTCAGCCCCTCTCGATCCGGGGGGCGCTCCTCGGCCTGGACGCTCCCGCGACGCGCGTAAGCGGCATCCCGACCGCCGTCCGGGTTCCTCCGAGCGTCCCGTACACGCCGAGCCACGAGCCGACCCTTCCCTGGACCGGTGGCTACCCCGTCCCCACCTGGTCGACGACGTGGGGGTCGGGGAACGGGTCGGAGGAGGTGCGGTCGTGAGCGGGCTCTCCCCGGACGAGATCGTCGAGCTCACGGAGATCCTGATGGTGCTCCTGGGGATCGGGATCATCTGGGCGGTCTACCACGGGAGCGAGCGAGCGGAGCTGCCGGGGGACGCCCAGATCCCGGACCCGGGGCAGGTCGACGACACGGTCCCCGACCAGAGCGGGAGGACGCTCTGATGCCGGAGGGGTTCGACTGCTCCGCGACCTGCCCGTGGGCGGTGGACCGCGACCCGGCCCTCGGTTTCCCGGTCGGTCAGGTGCGACGGTTCGCGGCGACGAACGACGACGACCTCGGAGACGTCGACGAGACGAAACGCAACGTGCTGAAGCTCCTCGCGATCGGTGGCCTCGTCGGGGCGGGAGCGGGCGGCCTCGTCGGAGGAGCCCTTCAGTACCTCCAGCCGCCGACCGTCGGCCTTTCGAGCTATCCCCGCGTCCAGCTCCTGGACGTCGACGGAGGCCCGCTCACCGTTGCGAAGGTCGAGGCGGAGTACAACGTCGGAACCTCGGCCCTCTACCTGTTCAACTATCCGCTGAGGAACGAGCCGAACTTCCTGCTCAATCTCTATCCGGCGGACGGGAACCCCCCGGGTCCGAGCAACCCGGGCGCCGCGAACGTCCCGAGCGGGGTCGGGACGCACGGGTCGATCGTCGCGTACAGCGCCATTTGTCAGCACCTCGGCTGCCCCGCGCCCGCGATCGCCTTCTACCCGCCCGGGACCTGTCCGCAGACTCCCGGGGGAAAGTCGTTCTACCTTCACTGCTCGTGCCACGGCTCCACCTACGACGCGACGAACGCGGCGTCGAACCTCACCGGGCCCGCGGTGTTGCCCCTTCCGCAGGTGATCCTCGAGGCGGACCCGTCCGGGAACATCTACGCGACCGGGATGACGCCCTCGAGCCCGCCCGTGAACGGTCACATCAGCACGCTGACGGGAGACTACGGCGTCGGGGCCACGAGCCAGGTCGTGAAGGAGACGCCGGTCATCCTCTGTAGCTTCCCATCGTAGGAGGGCGGAAGCGGTGGGGGTCCTCTCGAACTGGTACAACCGGAGCCTCGACCGGATCTGGGGGTTCGTCGAAGACCGCACCGGGATGCGGAAGTGGGCCCTCCGACCTCAGCCCGACTTCACGTTCAAGCCGTCGTACTGGACCGGAGCGTTCGTCGCGGTCGCCTTCCTCTACCAGGTCGTCTCGGGCGCGCTCTTGCTTCTCTATTACCAGCCGAGCACCGCGCCCACGCTGACGGCGTGCGGCCAGCTGGCGGGCGCGTACTCGACCGCGCCGGCCGCATGGTGCTCGACGTACTACCTGATGAACTCCGTCCCGATGGGGAACCTCCTCATTTCGACGCACCTCTACGGCGCCTACGCGATGATCTTCCTCATGTTCGTCCACTTCTTCCGCGGCTACTACCTCGGCGTCTACAAGGCGCCCCGCGAATTCTCCTGGATGGTCGGTAGCCTCCTCATGGTGATGACCCTCGGGATGGGCTTCACCGGCTACCTGCTCCCGTACACCCAGATCTCCTACAACGCGACGAACGTCGGGCTCGTCCTCGCAATCCGCCTCCCCACGTTCGGTCCGCTCCTCGGACCGTTCATCCTCGCGGACGGGACCTCGCAGGGTCTCCTGTCCCGGATGTTCGACGCGCACGTCGTGCTGATTCCGCTCGCGCTCGCCGGCCTCCTCTACGCCCACATCGCGCTCTTCGAGTCGCACGGGATCGCTCCCCCCGCGACCTCCGACCCGCTCCAACGACGCCGGTTCACCGAGGCGGAGGACCGGCAGCACGTCCCGTTCTTCCCGCACATCCTGTTCTACATGACCAAGTGGGGAGCGGTCTACCTCGGGGTCCTCTTCGGGATCGCCGCCCTCTGGCCGTGGTCGCTCCCGACGTACGTCGGCAACACCGCGGCGGTCGGCGTCGTGACCGAACCGGACTGGTACTTCCTCTGGCTGTTCAAGTTCGTCGATTTCGCGGGCGTGACGCCGGTGATCGCGGTCGGGGTCTCCACCGTCCTGTTCCTCTACTTCCTCTTCCTCCCGTACCTGGACCGGTCGAAGCGCACGCATCCGCGGGACCGCCCGCTGTTCATCTGGGCGGGGACCTCCCTCCTCGAGTTCTTCATTCTCATGACCGTCTGGGGAGGAGAGACCCCGGGCGTCCAGATCACCCAGATGACGGTCGCCACGACGCTCGGCCCGCTGTTCCTCGTGAACGCCGTGGTCATCGGCCTCTTCCACTGGAGGTACCGCTCCTCGTACCAGCGTCGCCTCGCCGCCCGGGTCACGCCCTACCCGGGGGCGTATGCTCCGTCCCCCTCCCCCGCTTCGCCGCCCCTCTCCGCGAGCTCGGAGGCGAAGTCCCTTGAGTAACGAATCGCCGGCCCCGCCCGAATGGAGGACGAACGTCCTCTGGGGAATCCTTGCGGTCTTCCTGGTCATCGGGAGCCTCGGGGGAGCGACGTTCGTCTACGGGCTCCTGGGAGCGGTTGCCGGAAGCTGGTCCGGGGCCGTCCTGGCGGTCGTCGGCGCGACCGTCGCGTTCCTTGCCTTCCTGTTCGTGGCGGGGATCCTCTACCGCGTCGACCGATACCGCGGAGCGAACGAGCGGAGGGTCGAACTCTTTGAGTGACCCCGAGCCGCCGACCGCGGAGGTCCGCCAGATCCGAAACCGCCTCCTCGACCTCTACACGGCCGCGACGGCGCTCCTGCTCATCGGGATCGGCGTGCTGATCGTCTACTCGATCCGGCTCGGCTCGCTCACAAGCCCCGGGGCCCAGCAGTCGTTCGGCTACGCGCTCGCCCTGATGTTCCTGATGGCGGCCGTGATCGTCCACTTCGTCGACCGGATTTACCGGGTGTGGCCGTTCGGCCGGCGGATCCGGCCGGCATGGCCCGGCTACGTGTCGGTCGAAGGCGAGGTCCGGTTCCTGAAGGTCCTCATCCTCGTCGTGGCCGGGGCCGCCATCGCGTACGTACTAGGGGGACTTATTGCATGACGCCCGAGGGGTTCCGATGGTCGACCTGACCGTCCCGCTCACGATCGTCGGGATCGTCGCGTCGGTCTCCGGCTTTCTGCTCTGGGCGTTCTCCTACCACGGACCCTGGATGGTCCGCACGATCAAGCGGTGGCTCTTCACGACCGACCACAAGCTGATCGGCCTGATGTACATCACCACGGGGTTCGTCTTCTTCTTCATCGGCGGGATCTACGCGAGCCTCATCCGGACGGACCTCGGGTTCGTGCAGGGGCTCGGCCTCAACCCGCAAACGACCCTCGGCGTGACCCCGGACGTCTACTCGACCCTGTTCACGATGCACGGGGTCCTGATGGTCTTCATGTTCGTGATCCCCGTCCTCGCCGGGTTCGGGAACTACCTCGTCCCCTCGATGATCGGCTCGAGCGAGATGGCGATGCCACGGATCAACGCGATCGCCTTCTGGCTCGTTCCCCCCGCCGGCGTGATCCTGATCCTCTCGAACGCCAACGTCGGCTGGACCGGCTACGTTCCCCTCTCGGTCCAAGCCCCGGGCGACGGGGTCGACCTGTGGATCCTCGGGCTCCACATCCTGACGATCTCCTCGATGCTCGGCGCGATCAACTTCCTCGTCACGATCCTGAAGCACCGNNNNCTCGATCGGCCTCACGATGGTCCTGTCGGACCGGCTGTTCGGCACGGGGCTTCTCGCGGCGACGAACTCGACCCCCCTCGGGGGCGCGCTGCTCTACCAGAACGTCTTCTGGTTCTTCGCCCACCCCGAAGTCTACATCATGGTCCTTCCCGCGTTCGGGATCGTTTCGACCGTCCTCCCGAAGCTCGCCCGGAA
>DAEB01000050.1:52127-82731 GCA_002495185.1 Thermoplasmata archaeon UBA184
CACCGGGTTCGTCATCGGCGGCCTGTCGGGGCTGATGCTCGCCTCGATCCCGATCGACTACCTCTACCACGGGACGTACTTCGTGGTCGCCCACTTCCACTACGTCATCCTGGGAGGAACGCTGATGGCGGTCTTCGCCGGGATCTACTTCTGGTTCCCGATCATCACCCGGCGCTGGTACAACCAGGCGCTCGGACAGGTCCACTTCGTCCTCACGTACGTCGGGATCAACCTGCTGCTCTTCCCGATGTTCCTCCTCGGCGCGGAGGGAATGCCGCGACGGGTCTACGACTACGTCTGGACGGGGAACTTCCAGTTCCTGAACTTCCTCTCCTCGCTCGGGGCGTTCGTGATCGGCCTCGGCCAGCTCATCTTCGCGTTCAACATGGTCTACAGCTACTTCGCGGGCGAGCCCGTAACGGTGGCCGACCCCTGGGGCGAGGAGCTCGCGGTGAAGATGACCGGCCCCGTCCGAGCGCCGGAGCCGACCCGCGTACCGACCCCGCTCCCGACCGCGACCGGCGCCGAGGGACAGTGAGGGAGCGACGAGGAACGATGATCCGAGGACACGACCTCTTCCGGAGCGCGGCGCTCGTTGCGTGCATGCTCTGCTACGTGACGATCCTACTCGGGGGGAACGTGATGGCGAGCGACAGCGGCCTCGCGTGCCCCGACTGGCCGTCGTGCTTCGGGAACGGGAACTACCTGCCGGCGCTCCAGGGGGGCGTCGCCCTCGAGTGGACCCACCGCGTGAGCGCCTTCTTCCTCTCGGTGAGCATCCTGCTCCTCGCGCTGCTCGGAGTCGCCTACGAGCGCCAGCGGCGCGTCCTGCTGCGGACCTCGCTCCTTGCGCTCGGTCTCGTCGTGACGGAGGCCCTTCTCGGGGGTCTGGTCGTGGAGAGCCAGCTCGTGGTCGACCTCGTGCTCATCCACCTCGCGATCGCGACCATCCTCTTCGGCGTGCTCCTCATTCTCGCGCTGCTCTCGAATCTACGGGAGATGCCGCGCCGCTGGGTCGACTGGGCCCGCCGGGCCGCCGACGAGGCCACCCCGGCTCCTCACCGTCCGTTCGACGGGTTCCCGGACGACCGTCGTCCCACTCCGGGGTCTCCGTTCGAGACCCCTCGGGACGGCGGGTAGGGCGGCCCGACCCGGACGAGGTACCGCTCCCATGACCACCCCCCCGAGCCGACCGGACGACTTCCCCGCGCGCCCTCTCGGCCCCGCCGATTACCTTCCCCTCGCGAAGCCCGAGATCACGCTCCTCATCTGCCTCGTCGCGGTCGCGGGATTCCTGCTCGCGAACCCGAGGTCGGTCGACCTCGCGCGGCTCGGCATCCTCGTGGCCACCGGCGCCTCCGCCTCCGCGGGGGCCGCGATGCTCAACCACTACCTGGACCGGGACATCGACCGGAGGATGAAGCGGACGAGCGGACGGCCGCTCGCCGACGTGCACGCGGTTTCCGCCCCGACGGTCGCGGTCGTCGGGCTCTCGCTGCTCGCGCTCGGGGTCGGGGTCTCGTCGATCGCCCTCAACCTTCTCACGGGATTCTCGATCTTCCTCGGTGGGATCACGTACGTCGGGATCTACACGTTCTGGCTCAAGCGACGTTCGAGCTGGAACATCGTGATCGGGGGGTTCGCGGGGAGCGCCCCCGCTCTCGCGGGAAGCGCCGCGGCGGTCGGATCGTGGACCCCCGGGGTCCTGATGTTCGCCCTCCTCGTCTTCCTCTGGACCCCGCCGCACTTCTGGAGCCTCGCGCTCCTTCTGCGAGACGACTACGCCCGTGCCAACCTCCCGATGCTCCCCCGGATGGAAGACGTGCCGTTCTCGGGGAAGGTGGTGGTCGTCTCCGCGGCGCTCCTCGTCCCGGCCGCGCTCCTCATCGGCTGGTCGGGGGCGGTCGCCTGGCCGATCCTCGTCGGCCTCGCGGTCCTCGGGGTGGGGTTCGTCGTCGTGACCCTGCCGCTCTGGACGGCGGTGAACCGACCGAACGCCCGGCGAGGATTCCTCTTCTCGGGCCCCTACCTTCTCGGCGTCGTCCTGGCGATCGCCGCGAACGTCCCGCTCGTCCGCGCCGGCATCCCGGGAGGGTTCTAGCCGGACGGCCCGATCCGGGAGCACGGTGAGCTTATCTCGGCGGGCCGGCTGTTCGGTACGAAATCAATGACCGACTCTCGGCCGGAGACCTCGGCGCTCGACCGGCAACGCAATGCGGAGAACGTTCTCCGAAGGCTCGGATTTGCGAAGGTCACGCACCCCCGCCGCGACCCCGTGGTCGAGCCCGCCTTCTGGGTCCAGGAGTCGGGCGTTCCTCGACGGACGTTCCCCGTTTTCGTTTCCCCCGGTGGGCCGGAGTCGGTCGACGCCGGCATCGACCGATGGGTCGCGGGGGTGCGGGACGCGCGCCCGTCCCAGCGCCGCGCGATCTTCGTCGTCCCCACGGACGAATCCGCCGAGGAGGCCTGGCGTCGATTCTCACGAACCGCGGGGCGTTCGGTCATCGACCACGAGGTCTCGATCCTCGTCGTTCCGCCACCCGACCGGGGGGACGACGTCCCGCATTTCCACCTCCGTCTCGCGGAACCGCGCGAGATCCTCGCGATCTCCACGGGGATCGTGGTCGGCCTCTTCCGCCGCGCCGCGGGGAGCGACGGCGGCATGCAGGTGGACTTCGAGGAGCTCCTGACGCTGCTCACCACGCGCTTCGGAATCGACGTGCACCGCTCGCTCGGGGTGCGCTCGGACGAGGACGCGCTCTACATCCTCTACCAGCTCGCCCAGCGCGACTCGTACGCCCCCGGGGAGGCCGGAGCGAACCTGCACTCCCTCGTCCTCAAGCCGACGGGGCCGGCGGCGCGCCTCCCCTGGTTCGCCGCGTGAGACGTCGCCGGCACGAACCGAGCTGTTAAGAAGCGCGGCCGGGTCGCACCGGTATCGATGAGCGACTCCGAGTCGTACCGGACCCCGTACACCCCGTATCCGGGCGGTTCGCTTCCCCCGGCCGCGACCGACCCGAAGGAGGGGAAGCACGAGCTCTGGACGTTCTTCTGGCTCGCCCTCCTCAACACGGCGATCATCGCGGTCGCGGGCGTCACGACGTGGTGGTTCGTCCACTGAGCTCGCGCCGTTCCCTCGGCACAACCATTATCTAACTCGGCCGGGTCGATGCGCCACCTCCGTAACGTGGGGCCGTGGGGTAGCTTGGACCATCCTTCTTGCTTGGGGTGCAAGAGACTCCGATTCAAATTCGGACGGCCCCACTGACCCCTCCGGGCGTCCACGCCATCGGCAGAACACGGACGCGACGCGGACCATCGAACGGCCACCGGCTCGTCCCCCGGATCACGCCCCCGCACGAGCCTTGCTTCATGTAGCCCGGCGTTGTCGACCGGCCGTGGGCCGACGGTTCCTCGACCAGCGGAAGCGGGACCCGTACTACCGGGCCGCCCAGGACCGCGGCCTTCGCTCCCGCGCCGCCTTCAAGCTCGCGTACCTCGACGACCGGTTCCATCTTCTGCGGCCGGGCGCCCACGTCCTCGACCTCGGCGCGGCTCCCGGAGGGTGGTCGATGATCGCGGTCGATCGGGTCGGGCCGAGGGGAAGGGTCGTCGCGGTCGACCCGAGACCGATCGCTCCGGCGGATGGGCTCACGGTCGTGCGGGGGCGGGTCGGCGACCCGAGTCTCGCAAGTCGCCTCGGGCCGGAGTCGTTTGACGTCGTTCTCTCGGACATGTCCCCGTCGATCAGCGGGGCGTGCTCAACCGACCACGCTCGCTCGGTGGACCTGGTGCGGAGCGCCTACCGGCTCGCCCGTGACGTCCTCGCGCCGGGCGGGGCGTTCGTCGCGAAGGTGTTCGCGGGCGACCTGCTCGAAGAGCTCGTTCACGAGCTTCGCCCGAGCTTCGCCCGGGTGCTCCGGACCAAGCCTCCTGCGTCGCGGGCCCCCTCGTCCGAGATGTACGTCATCGCACTCGGTTTTCATCCCGCGTCCCGGCCCTCGGAGGGCGGGAAACCCTCACCGGGCCCCCGCCCGGATTCCGATATATAGGACCATGGATTAGCGCAAAATCCCGATTTTGAGGCCTGGTTACTCGTGATCCGGTTCGGACCCGCGGGGATCCCTCTCTCGTGCAAAGGTCGGACTTTGCGCGACGGGATCGCCGACGTTCATCATCTCGGCCTCACCGCGATGGAGGTCCAGTTCATCAAGGTCAACCCGCTGACCCGGGCCGTCCTCGACGAAGAGGTCGGGAAGACTCCGCGCGACCTCGTCCAGCAGCTGGTGGTGAGCGTCGGGCCGGCCGAGCACCAGGGAGGAGTCCCGAGCCTCGCGGCCATGAGCTCTCCGCTCAAGCGTCGGGACTCGGTCACCACGCTCACGTGGAGCCTCGCGAAGGACTACTCGGACCTCCAGCAGACCCGGGCCCTCGCGCGAGCGCTCGACACGGACCTCACGCTCCACGCCCCNNTACTACGTCGACTTCTTCGGCTCGAGCGATGCGCGCGAGCAGTCGATGCGACAGATCCAGTGGGCCGGCGTCCTCGCGCAGGGCCTCGGAGCCCGCCTCGTCGTCACGCACCTCGGGTTCTACGGGCCCGCCGAACGCGCCGACTCGATCCAGCAGCTCACCGAGATCGTCTCGGACCTCGCGGACTGGCTCTCGAAGTACTCGAAAGGGACCGTCCGCCTCGCGATCGAGCCGAGCGGACATCCCGACGTGTTCGGCTCGCGCGAAGAGGTGCTCGAGCTCGTCCACCGGGTCAAGGGGACCGTGCCCGTGCTCAACCTTCCGCACGTCGCCGCGCGGGAACGGACGAGCTTCGAGGAGGCCGACGAGCTCGAGCCGGTCGTGCGCGAGTTCGTCCGCGCCTCGGAGGGCCCGACGTACCTCAATTTCTCGGGGGTCGAGTTCTACGGGCCGGGGGAGTTCCGCCTCACTCCGATCAAGCGAGGGCTCGTGCGGTTCGACCCGCTCGCCGAGATCCTTGCCGAACGGGACTACGACGTGACGGTGATCTCGAGCTCTCCCCTGCTCGAGCACGACGCGATGTACATGAAGCTCCTCTACGAGCGAGCGCTCACCCGTCGATGGTCGAAGTTGCACGCCCCGCCGGCCCCGCGCGCGCCGCCGAAGCCGGCCGGAGCTCTTCCGACCCCTCCGCCGCCCAAGGCACTGCCGAAGCGAGCTCCCAAGCCTTCTCCGAAAGCACGTCGTCCACCGACGCGGTCCTCGGGGCGCGCGCCCCAGCCGCGGCGACGTGCCGCCGCTTCTCCCCGCCGGTCGGAGGTGCACCGTGGCCATCATCGACGCCGATAGGGGAACGACGTTCGTCCGGTCGCAGCGATATATCGGCGAGCGGGTGACCACCGCCCTCGAGGCGATCGACCCGACCTCGATCGCGCGCGCGATCGAGATCCTGCTCAAGGCCCCGCAGATCTTCGTTTACGGTGCGGGACGCAGCGGGATCATCGGCCGGGCGTTCGCGATGCGGCTCGTTCAGGCCGGCCTGCGAGCCTACGTCATCGGCGAGTCCGTCACGCCCATCGTCCGCCAGGGGGACGCCGTGTTCCTCCTCTCGGCCCAGGGCGAGAGCTACTCCTCGATCCAGACCGCGAACATCGTCCGGAGGGAGGGCGCCGAGCTGATCGTGCTCACCTCCAAGCCGGGGTCCAAGCTCGCGCACGCCGCGAGCCAGCTTATCACGGTCGAGTTTCCCGAGGACGACGACCGGCCCCGCTACGCCCCGCTGGGGACGCTCTTCGAGGCCGCCAGCCTGAGACTCACGGACGGCCTCATCGCGGAGCTCCTGCGCGTGCGCGGCGAGACCGAGTCCTCGATGCGTCGCCGCCACGCCATCATGGTGTGACGGCCCTCGGACGCCCGCCCAAACCTTAAGGGTCGTCCGACCTCACGCGACGGCGTGACGCGACGCGCGGAGCCGACCGCCGCCACGCTGGTGCCCGTTCCCTCCCGGTTCTTCGTCACGAGTGGCAAGGGGATCAACAAGGTCAGCGAGCTCAACGCGTTCGACCTCGCGCTGCTCCAGGCCGGGATCGGCGAACAGAACCTCGTGAGCGTCTCGTCCGTCCTCCCGATCGGGGTCCGGCAGGTCGACCGGGTCCCGATCGCCCGGGGCGCGATCACCCACTGCGTCCTTGCCCGCCACGGTGGCGGAGAGGGCGAAGTGATCAGCGCCGGAATCGCCTACGGATTCCGGACGGACGGCCAGGGCGGCTACGTCGCCGAGGGCCACCTCCACGGGACCCAGAAGTCGCTCAAGGAATTCCTGAAGTGGCGGATGACCGAGATCGCGCACTTCCGCGGCGTCGAACTCCGCCGCATCCACTACCGGACGGAAGAGCTCTCGATCCCGATGGACCACTACGGGGTCTGCATCGCCGCGTGCGTCTTCCTGCCGTAGCCCGGGCCCCGAGCCCGAGGAGCCGCTAGAGAAGCTTTCGGAAGAGGAGCTTGTCTTCGAGGCTCCCCTCGATCGAGAGCTTGCGCGTGACGAGCGCCTTCATCGGTCCGAGGTCCTTCCGAACGAGCGCGTGGAACGTCCGCGTATCCGTCGTGACGCGGAGGTCCGCGCCGTTCGCGGGGCCCGAACGCAGGTTCTGAAGCCGCCCCTTCGTCAGGTCGACCGCGTACGTCTCGCCGTCGGTGAGCCGGATCTGGATCGTCCGGGAGAGCCCGTCGAGCTCCTCGGCGACCCCCGGGTTCCGCTCCGCGTGGCGGTTGAACCGGTCCACGAGCGATGCGAGCATCTCTTCGACGGTCATGGAGCGAAGCTGTCGAGCGTGCGAGCCGGCCGAGGCGGCTTAACCCTTTGCATCGTCGTCCACGAACCGCGGACCCAGGACGGGGTGGTCGCTCGGCTCGCGAGCGCCGCGCGGACGAACTCGACCGTCTTTGGGTCGGACGGGTATCCGCTCCCGAGGTCCGCCCCGAGCGATTGGCGAAGGCGGGCGAGAGCCCGGTCCCTCCGGACTTTGGCCACGATGGACGCCGCTCCGACGATCGGGTAGTCGCGGTCGGCGTGGTGACGGGCGATGACACGAACACCGGCTCCGGCGAGGCGCCCCACCCGCAGGCCGAACCGCCACTGGTTCGTGTCGCAGGCATCCACGTAGGCCACGTCGGGGCCGAGCTGCCGGATCAGACGGGCGAAGGTTTCGACCTCGAGCGCGTTCAGTTTTCCTCGAGCGACCGACAGGTCCACGACCCGAGGAGCGAGCGCGACGTGCGCGAGGGTCCCGAGCTGCGCGAGCCCGTCGTAGACCTTCTCGCGAGCGGCGGGAGTGAGCAGCTTCGAGTCCTTCGCGCCCAGCTCCACCAGGTCGTCCAGGCGGTCGCTCGCGATGCAGAACGCGCCCACCACGAGAGGTCCGACGAGGCTTCCCCGCCCCGCTTCGTCGATGCCGAGGACCCGCTCGAGCGCCGTGGTGCCTTCCCCGCGCGGAGACGCACCGTGAGGCATTAAGCCGATGAGGGGCTGCCTCGCTCGATGCCATTCGAAGGGTTGACCTGTCCGGTGCTGACGCTCTTCGATGACCGGGGGGAGCTGGACCTTGGTCGCAACGCTCGCTTCGCGAGGGCGACCTCGGAAGCCCACGTCAGCCACCTTCTCGTCCTCGGGACGACCGGGGAGTTTCCGTCCATCACGCCCGCCGAGCGAGGTCGTCTCATCGAGGTCGTGGTCGAGAGCGCGAGCGGGTCGGTCGACGTCTGGGCAGGTTGCGGGGCTCCGTCCACCGCGCAGGCGGTCGCGTTCGCGGAGGAGGCGGAGGGGATCGGTGCTTCGGCGTTGCTCGCGGTCCCGCCGTACTACCTTCACCCGACCATGGCGGCCGTCGACCACTACTACCGAGAGATCCGCAAGGTGGTCACCGTCCCGCTCCTCGCGTACAACAACCCTCCGCTGGTCGGCTACGCGCTTCCGCCCCCCCTCCTCCATGCCTTAGCCCGGGACGGGGTCCTCGCGGGCGTGAAGGACAGCGCTCGGTCTCTCGACAGCATCACCTCCTACCTGCACGGGGCCCCCGAGGGGTTCGCCGTCCTCCCCGGGGATCCGCCGCTTGGGGCGCCGGGGATCGAGCGAGGCGCTCCCGGGGCGGTGATGGGGGTCTCGAACGTCGTTCCGAGACTATGTGCCGAACTGGTCGCTTCCGCTCGGACGAAGGACCATCGCCGCGTGGCCGAGCTTCAGGCCCTCCTCGAGGAGATGATGGACGTCGTCCGGGCGGGACCGCCGATCTCCACGCTCAAGTTCCTGGCGGCGCTCCTGCGCGGAGCGGACGTCGGATACCGCGCGCCCTACGAACCCCTCACGGAAGCCGAGGAGACGCTGGTCCTCTCGCGACTCGAACCCTTGCGCACCCGGCTCGCTCCGTTCCTCGGTCCCTGAGCGCGTCGCCGGGCGGTCGCTCTCGCTGAAAAGGTCATATACGCAACCCCGGTCGGACCGCGCCTCTCGGAGGTTATCGTGGGAATCTGGCAAGGCCGCTCGCGTCGGAAGCGCACGGGCGGACGCCTTCGTCCGATCCGCAAGAAGCGCCGCTTCGAGATCGGCCGCGAGCTCCAGCATGCGACGATCGGCTCCGGGACCGTGAAGGTCTACCGGGTGCGGGGGGCCAACCAGAAGCTCCGGGTGCTCACCGCGCAGACGATCAACGTCTTCGACCCGGCGACCAAGAAGATCCAGCCCGCGAAGGTGATCACCGTCCGCGAGAACCCCGCGAACCCGAACTTTGTCCAGCGCAATGTCATCACGAAGGGCGCGATCCTCGAGACCGACGTCGGCCTCGTGCGCGTCCGCTCTCGCCCCGGCCAGGACGGGGTCCTGAACGGCGTGCGGGTCACGGCCCCGGCTCCGGCCTGAGGCCGTACGGGCGTACATGCCCGACCACTTCTACGTCTATCCGGCCTACCTCGGCCGCGGCGTTTCGCGCAAGGGAGGCCGTCGTGTCGCCGAGGCCGACTCGGTCCCCGACCTCACGTCGGACGAGATCGTCGCGGCGGCGAAACGCCTCGGCTACCGAGCGGAGGTCGAGCCGGAGAAGCAGTACCCTCGCCGTTTCTTCGATTACGCCGGCCGCGTCAAGGTCATGAAGCAGGGCTCGACGACGAAGGCTCGATTCCTCCGGGAGCTGGCCGCCGAGCTCCGCCGCCAGAAGCCGGCGACCGTGCACCACTAGGGAGGGTCGATGGAAGAGCCGGGAACGATCTATTTCACGGGGACGGCGGGGGCGGGCAAGACCTCCCTCGTCCGCGCGTTCGCCGACTGGGCCCGCTCTGCAGGCTACGACGCGACGGTCGTGAACCTGGACCCCGGGAGCGAGGCGCCCGAGGACGCCGCGGACGTCGACATCCGCGAATGGGTTCGTCTCTCCGAGCTCCAGGACGAGTACGACCTCGGGCCGAACGGTGCCCAGGTGGTCGCGGCCGACATGATCGCCCTCAAGGTCTTCGAGGTGAAGCAGGCGATCGAGGAGCATTCGGCCGACTACGTGCTCATCGATACTCCCGGGCAGATCGAGCTCTTCGCGTTTCGGGAGGCGTCGAAGGCGATCGTCGATGCCCTCAGCGGAGACCGCTCGGTGATCGCGTTCCTCTACGACCCGGTGCTCGCGCGCACGGCCGCGGGGTTCGTGTCGCTCCTGATGCTCGGCGCCACCGTCGAGTTCCGCTTCCGCCTTCCGACCGTGAACGTGCTCGCGAAGTCGGACGTCCTGACTCCGGAGCAGCTCCAGGAAGTCATGCGCTGGTCGGACGACCCCGGGACGCTCTACGAGGCGATCCGGCAGGACATCCCCACACCGGACGTCCAGCTCTCGACCGAGCTCTTTCGGGCGATCGAGACCATGGCCCCGCTCGTCGGACTCGTCGCGACGTCGGCCAAGGAGCAGGGCGGGCTCGAGGAACTCTACCGGGCCTTCCAGCGGGTCTTCGCGGGCGGCGAGGACTTGGAGCCGTCGCACACTCCGACGAACGAGTGACGGCTCACTCCTCGGTGAAGAAGAGCCCCATCCCGGCGGACGCCGCCTCTTCTTCGTCCTTGAACCGCCGGTAGAGCGGCTCCCCCTCAGCGGCCGGAAGCTTCGTACCAATCGGAGTGAGGAGCTCGTCGGCCCGGTGGACTGCGTCCGCGGCTCCCTCGATGAGGACGTACGTCGCCCCGGACGGCCCGCCCATCGCGCTCGCCTCGCGGACCTTCAGGCTCTGCCGCGAGACCCGGTCGTCCTTGAGGGCGGCATCGAGCTCCGTGCGCTTCGTCGCGGGAACCGAGTAGAGCGTCCACGCCATGGCTCCCGCCGACCCGGTTCCCCTATATGGGCGTTTTCGACCCGAGGGTCAGCAAGATGAGAAGTGAGGGTCTCGGCCGGGCGTGTTCGCGTCGACCACGGAGGGCCCGGTCCTGCTCGTCGGCTCGGCCCACGTGGTCGACCTCCGGGAACCCCTCCACCGGGTCCTCTCCGACCGGGTCCTCGACGCGGTGGCGGTCGAGCTCGACCCGGAACGTGCCGAGGCCCTCCTAGCCCCGGAGGGCACCCATCGTCGCCGGGGTGGCTCTGCGCCCCTCTTCGCACGACTCTGGTCGGTCCTTCAGCGCCGGCTCGGCTCGGAGATCGGGGCGGGCGTCCCCGGCGCGGAGATGAAGGTCGCCGTCGAGGTCGCGAGGGAGCGGAACGTTCCGGTGTTCCTGATCGACGACCCGATCCGGCAGACCCTCGCCCGCTTGGTCCGCTCGCTGTCGTTCCAGGAGCGCGTCACCCTGCTCGCGAGCGCGGTGGTGGGACTCTTCGTCCCCGCCCGGACCGTCCGCAAGGAGATGGACCGCTACGCGGAGTCTCCGCAAGAGTACACGGACGAGCTTCGCCGGGTGAGTCCGACCACGGCCCGGGTCCTCCTCGACGACCGGAACGAGCACATGGCGGACCGGATCGCAAAGCTCCGGCAGCAGGGATTCGGTCGCGTGGCGGCGGTGGTCGGAGACGCCCACCTCGAGGGGCTCCGTTCCGCGCTCGCACGGCGCGGGCTTCCGAGCGAGGTCGTCCGGTTCTCGGAGCTCCGGGCGATTAGAGCATCGTCACCCGGTTCTTCGTAGCGTCCTCGACGGCTTTCGAGAACGAGTCGGCGAGAGACTGGACCTCGGGGGCCGCGACCTCCTCGAGACGGCCGGCGTCCGAGAGCTCCGAGACCGGAGGGAGGACGGGAAGGCTGCCGAGGACCGGGATCCCGTACTCCTTCGCGACCTTGTCGACCCGGCTCGGGCCGAAGAGGTCGATCCGCTCGTGGCAATGCGGGCAGACGATCCAGCTCATGTTCTCGACGACCCCGAGGAGGGGGACATGGAGGTCGCGGGCCATGTTCATCGCCTTCTTCACGATCAGCGCCGCGAGGTCCTGCGGGGTGAGGACGAACACCATCCCGTCGATCGGGATCGTCTGGAAGACCGTGAGCGGGACGTCGCTCGTCCCCGGGGGCATGTCGATGAGAAGATAGTCGAGGTCGCCCCAGTGGACGCTCCCGAAGAACTGCGTGATGAGCCGGGTCACGAGCGGACCCCGCCAGATCACCGGGGTTTGTTCGTCCTCGACCATGAACTGCGAGGAGACCACCGAGATCCCGGACGTGGTCCCGGCAGGCTCGATTCCCTCCCCCCGGTCGACAAGCGGGCCGGTGAGCCCGAGGACCTTCGGGATCGATGGTCCGGTGATGTCCGCGTCCAGGATCCCCACCCGCTTCCCCCGGCGGGCGAGTTCGGCCGCCAGGAGAGCGGTCACGGAGGATTTCCCGACGCCGCCCTTCCCGCTCCCCACGGCCACGACGTAGCGGATCCCCCCTTTGTCCATCCGCGAGAGGAGACCCCGCGCCGCCGGCCGGCCCCCGGGGGGAGACGAGGTCGGGGTCGGCGAAGAACGAGGTTCCGACCCTCCACCGGCGGTCATGCGCTGTCTCACGGGGGCGTGGATATATAACGGACCGCCGTCCGACGAACCGAAGTCATCGAGGTGGACGTGACTCGCGGACAGTCCGAGGACCTGGACGAGCTGTTTCGACCTTCGTCGGTCGCGGTCATCGGCGCCTCGAACAAGCCCGGAAAGGTCGGGACCTACCTCTTCCGCAACATCCTTGAAGCGGGGTTCAAGGGCGTCGTCTACCCCGTGAACCCTTCGTCGAAGAGCGTCTCCGGCGTGCGGTGCTACCCGAGCATCGAGGAACTTCCCGAGACGCCCGACCTCGGGGTCGTCATCGTCCCCGCGGCGACGGTGCCCGACACCATCGACCAGCTCGGAAAGGCCGGCTCGCGCGGGGCGGTCATCATCTCTGCGGGGTTCCGCGAGCTGGGGGAGGCCGGGGCCGCCCTGGAAGCGGAGGTCGTCCGACGGGCCGCGAGGTATCGCATGTCGATCGTCGGCCCCAACTGCTTCGGCATCATCAACACGGCTCCCGACGTCAGCCTCAACTCGACGTTCAGCGCGACGCTTCCTCCCCGGGGCAACATCGCCTTCGTCTCGCAGAGCGGGGCGCTGTGCGCCGGGATCCTCGCGTACGGCATCACGGAGCGACTCGGCTTTTCCCGGTTCGTCTCGGTGGGGAATCGGGCCGGGATCGACGAGAACGACCTCCTCGAGTCGCTCGGCCGGGACGACGCGACCAAGGTGATCTTGCTGTACCTCGAAGGACTGGTCGATGGCCGGAAGTTCCTCGAGACGGCCCGCGAGGTCACGGAAAAGAAGCCGGTGCTCATCATCAAGGGCGGTCGCACTCCCGCCGGGGAGCGCGCGGCGAAGAGTCACACGGGTTCCCTCGCGCAGTCCGGCCGAGACCAGCTCTACGACTCGCTGTTCGCCCAGGCAGGGGTCTTCCGCGTCGAGACGCTCGGCGAGCTCTTCCGCACGGCGAAGATCTTCGCTTCGGGTCTCGACCTGGAGGGGCCCCGACTGATGATCCTCACGAACTCGGGCGGACCCGGGATCGTGGCCGCCGATGCCGCCGTCCGACACGGTCTCGAGCTCCCTCCGCTCGCGCCCGCGGTGCACGACGCGCTCGTCCCTCGCCTCTCGCCCTCGGCTTCGATCGCGAACCCGCTCGACATGACCGCGGACGCGGGCGCGGACCACTACCGCGAGATCCTCTCGAAGCTTCTCGAAGGTCCCGAGATGGACGGCGCGCTCGTGATCACCACCCCGACATCGACCATGACCGGGGAGTCGGTCGCGCGGGCCATCCTCGCCGCGAAGGCGACGACGGCGAAGCCGATCGCCGCCTGCCTCTTCGGCGTCAACGACCTCTCGCGCGAAGTCTCCCTGCTCGAGGAGAACGGGGTCCCGACGTTCACGTTCCCCGAGGAGGCCGCCCAGGGCCTGGGAGCGCTCGCGAAGTACCACGCGTGGCGGACCCGGCCCAAGACCTCCGTCCGATTGTTCACGGTCGATCACGAAGCCGTGCGGGCGGTCATCCACCGGGCGCACGCCGCCGGTACGTCCGTGCTCTCCGATAGCGAAGCGCGGGCGCTCCTCGTCGCGTACGGCATCCGGTTCCCGGACGTTCGGTTCGTCCGGACGTTCGACCAGGCCACGGACGCGGCCGCGCAGCTCGGCTACCCCGTCGTCCTCAAGGTCGTCTCCCCGGACCTCTCGCACAAGACGGACGTCGGCGGGGTCGCCCTCGGGATCCACGACCTCTCCTCGCTCCGGTCGGCGTGGGAGGCGATGCAGGGCTCGCTCCGGGAGAAGGCGCCCACCGCCCGCATCGAGGGGTTCGACGTCGAGGTCGAGATCCAGGAGGGAAAGGAGGTCCTGGTCGGGGTCCAGCGGGACCCGTACTTCGGGCCCGTGCTCGCGTTCGGGCTCGGGGGGATCTACGTCGAGGTCATGCGCGACGTCACGTTCCGCCTCGCTCCGATCCGCCCCCTCGGCGCCCTCCACATGGTGCAGTCGGTGAAGGCGTTCCCGATCCTGCGCGGAGTGCGGGGCGAGCCGCCGAGCGACATCGAGGGACTGACCGAAGTGATCGAACGGGTCTCTCAGCTCGCGATGGAGGTCCCCGCCGTCCAGGAGCTCGACATCAACCCGCTGATCGTCCTCCCCGACCGACAGGGCGTCGTCGCCGCGGACGCGAGGGTCGTGATCGCTCCCCCTTCCAGATCGGGACCGTCGCCTTGAGCTGCTCGATGAGGTACCGGGCGGCGTCGAACGCCGCCGCGCGATGCCCGGTCGCGGCGCCGGCGATCACGGAAACCTCGTCGACCGGGACGGCGCCGAGACGGTGCCAGAGCACGACCCTCTCCGCGCCGTAGCGCCGTCGGGCGATGGTCTCGAGCTCTCGAAGCGCGGCCACCGCGAGCGCCCGATGAGCTTCATAGTCGAGCCGCTCCACGCGTCCCGACCGGGTGCGGTCGGGCCGAACCCGGCCCGCAAAGACCACGACACCGCCGAGGCCCGGGCCCTCGAGCTCCCGGACCGCCTGAGCCATCGAAAGCCTCCCTCGGGTCAGGCGTACGCTCACCGCTACCCCCCTCCGTACGGGGGATGCACCGCGAATTCGTCTCCCGGCCGCACGCGGCGAGCGAGGCCGGTGAGATAGCTTCCGTTCAGCACGAACCGGCTCGTGCGCATCACCGGCTCGAGCTTCGGGAATCGCTCTCCCAGGGATCGGACCAACGACCGCGCGGAGAGCCCGGCCGGGGGCACGGGCCAGCGAAGGCGACCGGTTCCCGCAGCTTGGCGGGCGGTCGCGAAGAGGAGCACCGTCACTCGGGCGGACACCGCCTCCCCCCAGCCGGCCCCGCCTCTAAGAGTTATGGAATCTCTGGTTGACAGAATCGATTAATACGGAACTTCCCTCGAACTCTGCATGAAGGAGATTGCCGTCCGCGCCGGCGGTCAGGCCGGCGACGGTATCGCTTCGATCGGGGAGTCGATCTCCCGCAGCTTCTCTCGGATGGGCCTCCACGTCTTCGGACTGAACGCCTATCAATCGGTGATTCGCGGGGGCCACGTCTGGTACCATTCGCGCGCCTCCGAGGTCCCGGTCCACTCCCAGGGGGACCACGCCGACATCCTCTACGCGCTCGACCGCCAGACGGTCGACCTTCACGCGCACATCCTCCGCCAGCACGGGACCGTCGTCTTCGACCCCGAAAAGTTCCCCCTGGCCACCACGGACGTTCCGGCCGGCATCCAGCTGCTCGCCATCCCGACCCTCGAGATCGCGCGGAAGTACACGAGCCAGTCCGTCCTCCAGAACGCGGCCGGGATCGGCGCGAGCGCCTATCTCGCGGGGATCCCCCTCGACATCGTCCAGAAGGTCCTCGCCGATTCGTTCGGAAGGAAGGCGGGCGACGTCGTCTCCTGGAACACGAACGCGTGCGCGGACGGCTACCGGTTCGCCGAAGGAAAGGGGCTGAGCCATCCCCGCGCCCTCGCGAAGCAGGGTCAACCGAAGCTCCTCATGACGGGGAACCAGGCGATCGCCCTCGGGGCGGCGGCGGCCGGTTGCAAGTTCCTGGTCCAGTATCCGATGACCCCGGCGACCTCGATCATGCACTGGCTGGCGGCGCATTCGCGTGCGCTCGGGGTCGTCGTGAAGCAGTCGGAGGACGAGCTCGCGTCGATGAACATGGCGATCGGGGCGTCGTACGCCGGCGTGCGCTCGATGACCGCGAGCAGCGGGGGCGGGTTCGCGCTCATGACCGAGGCGCTCGGAATGGCCGGGATGGCCGAGGTCCCCGTGGTCGTCGTCGATGCAGCGCGCGCGGGACCGTCGACCGGTCTTCCCACGAAGACGGAGCAGGGCGACCTCAACCTCCTGATGGGGGCGGGCCAGGGCGAGTGGCCGAGGGCCGTCCTCGCTCCCTCGGACCCGGTCGAAGCCTACCGGCTCACCGTCACGGCGTTCGAGCTGGCCGAGAAGTATCAGACGCCGGTGCTCGTGCTCACCGATTTCCACCTCGCCGAAGCGATGGAGGGGGTCGACCGCTCGAAGATCGACCTCAACGTCCCGGTCCCGTCGCTCTTCACGGTTGAGCCGAACGGCCACGACTACCGCCGGTACCTCGACACCGAGTCCGGCGTCTCGCCGCGAGCGTTCCCCGGCCAGGCCGGCCTCAACCACATCGCGCTCTCGGACGAGCACGACGAGTTCGGGCACGACGTGTCGGACATTCTCGCGGGAACACCGAACGCGACCGCCGTCCGCGTGAAGATGATGGAGAAGCGGATGCGCAAGCTGAAGGGACTCGCGAAGGACCTGCCGGCGCCGGTGTGGGAAGGTCCCGCCGACGCCCCGCTCACGTTCGTCGCCTGGGGGTCCACGGTCGGGGCCGTCCGGGACGCGATGAAGCTCCTCGAGGAGAACGGCAAGAAGACCAACCTGTTGAGGTTCCCGGGACTCTACCCGCTCGACCCGGACGTCGTGCGGTCGGCGTTCGCCCGAACGCACAAGACCCTGCTCGTTGAGGGGAACTACTCCGGCCAGTTCGGGCTCCTCCTCCGGGGCGAGATGGGGGTCGAGTTCCCGTTCCGGTTCCTGAAGTACGACGGAGAGCCTTTCTACCCGCACCAGATCGTCGAGCGCGCCGAGGAGGTGCTCTGACCATGGCGGACAGCGCGGTCGCTCCGATCGTCGCTCCCACGACACCGCAGTTCCCCATCGTCGGGAAGTCCCAGATCAAGCCGACCTGGTGTCCCGGCTGCGGGGATTACGGGGTCGTCGCCTCGGTCGAGATGGCGCTGAAGCGACTCAAGATCCCGAGCAAGGACGTCGTCATCGTGTCGGGGATCGGTTGCTCGTCGAACCTTCCCCACTTCCTCTCTTCGTACGGGTTCCACGGGATCCACGGACGGTCGATCCCGCTCGCCGAAGGGATCCGGTGGGGCAACCACGAGCTCACGGTCATCGCGACCGGGGGCGATGGGGACGGATTCGGGATCGGCGCGGGCCACTTCATCCACGCCATGCGCCGGAACGTGAAGCTCACCTACGTCACCATGGACAACCAGATCTACGGGCTCACGACGGGCCAGGCGAGCCCGACCTCGACCCTCGGTCAGAAGACGAAGTCGACCCCGACCGGCGTGATCGAGTACCCCCTCGACCCGATCGCCCTGGCGCTTGCGAGCGGCGCGACGTACGTCGCCCGGGGATTCTCGGGGGACGTGAAGCACCTCACCGACCTCGTGGCCGGCGGCATCCAGCACAAGGGATTCTCGTTCATCGACGTCTTCTCGCCGTGCGTGACGTACAACAAGGTCAACACGTTCGACTTCTTCCGGCAGCGCGTCTACAAGCTCGAGAGCTCGGGACACAACCCGAGCGACCTCTCGGCCGCGTTCCAGCGTTCGCTCGAATGGGGCGACAAGATCCCCATCGGCCTGTTCTACTCGGTCGACCGGCCCACCTACGAGGACATGGAGGAAGTGCTCCAGGTCGGCCCGCTCGTCCACCAGCCCGCGGGCCTCAAGGGCCGCGAGTCGGTCCTGGACGAGTTCATCTAGGCGCGCCGACCGCCCCGGTCCCCGCAGTGCCGCCCGCCGGGGCTGCCTCGGGGAACGGGGTGAGGTACGCGAAGAGGTAGGCGTCCGCCTCGTGGAATACCTCGACGAAGTTCGCCGGATGCTCTAGGAACGGGGTGGGCGAGAACGCCCAGAAGAGTCGCGTGTTGTTCCCGGTCACCACAACGTAGCTGACGTTCAGCGTCGTGAGCGCGGCCCGGTCCACGGGACCGAGCGTCGCGTTCGGAAGGTCACGGATGAGGAGCTCGTACGACGCGTTCACCGTCCTCCATCCGGGGACCATCGGATAGAGGAGGACGATGTGGGAACAGTACCCGGGAAGGAATTCGCCGGCGCTTCCCGGGGCGACGAGGACCCTCGCCCCCCAGCTTCCGTTGCCGGCGAAAAACCCCTCCGAGAAGCTGAGAAGGTCGAAGTCCGCGGCGCTGACGTTCCCGAAATCGTCGTAGATGCGCGTCAACGTCGGGGGGAGCTCGGTCGGCGTGAGGACGACGCCCGGCACGACGATCACGAGGGCAACGACCATCGGGACGACCGCGCGGTAGGCGGGGAGCGCCGCCCGGGGTCGTCGCCGTCGGTCGGGTTCGCTGCGAGGGGGGGTCGCCTGCTCGGCCCGGCGGACCCATCCCACGAACCGCTCGAGCGCGAGCGCGAGCGGGATCGCCGCGAGGACCCCGTAGAGCGTGAAGAGCCAGGCCGAGAGCTCGCTCGCGCTCGTGAGATGCGAGACCGCGAGCGCCGCGCCCGAGCCCGTACTGGCCGCCCAGACGACGCCGAGAATCACCACGAGGGAGACCACCCCCGCGGCGACGAAGGGGCGGAGCGGCTCGAGGTACCGTCCGACCGCCGAGTCCCGACGCACGACCAGGACCACCGCGAGCCCGAGGGCGATCAGCACCGCGAGCTCGAGCCGGAGAGCGGGCAGGGTCGAGAGGCCGGTGTCCCCGTTCCCGAAGAGGAAGGGGTCGATCGCCCCGAGGAACTGCGCCTCGGTGATCCCGGTCCGGCTTCCCGCGACCGCCCCGGTCGATCCCGGCACGAACCCCGGGCTCGACCGCCCGACGGCGAGAACGTAGAGCGTCGGCACGACCGCCACGAGAGCGACGGCGACCGAGAGCGCCCAACGGCCGAACCAGGCGCGCGCCCGGCCGAACAGCCCGGGCCGCACGAGGAGGGCGCCCATGGGAAGGGCGAGGAGCAGCCACTCCGCTCCCACGGGGTTGATCACCGCCGAATAGCCGCACAGGACGCCGAACGCGGCGACGTCCGGAAAGACGGGGAGACGAGCGTCGAACCAGATCCGGGACTGGCCCGCGAGGACCAGGACCAGGGGGAAGGCCAGGACGAAGTCGTTGCTCCCATAGACGATCCCCCTCGTCCCGGTCCCGACCCACGCCAGCACGAGGGCCACCGCGAGGCCGGCCCGGTCCGTTCCGACCATCCTCTGGCCGAACACGAACCCCGCGAGCGGCGCGAGCCCGAGGAAGAGGGGCGTCACGAGGAGAGGGGTCCTCGCCGGGGGAAGACCGAAGATCGCCTGGCCGGACGCGAACCAGACGGTCGAAGCCTGCGGGTAGAGGATTCCCGTCGCGGCATAGGGTGAGAACGAGAGCGGAAGGGCGTGGTTCGTCAGGAGGAGGCTCGCGTACGTCGTGAGAAGGCTCGAGTCGTACGTATTGCCCGTCGCGACCGGTGCCGCGGTGGCGAGCTCGACTGCGTACAGGCTAGCGGCCGAGAGGAGGACCGCAAGGGAGGAGGGACGCGCGAGGGGTCGGAGCGAGCTGACGATCGCTCCGACCCCGCCGGTCCGAGAAATGGCGCGGACCCCGAGGACCGCAAGGCCGGCCGTCGCCGCGATGGGAATCCCCTCGACGACCGGTGCGACGAACGCCCCCCCAGGAACGGCCGCAACTAGGTAGAGCACGGCTCCCCCGAGGTAAAAGTCGACCAGGGCCCGCTCGATGGGCCCCGGATTCCTCCAGAGAGGGACGAATCGCGCCGTCAGGGCCCGGAGGAACTCCCCGACGATCGCGAAGAGCGCGGCCCACGCGAGCAGGAGGAACGCCCACTCGGTGCCCGACGGCCCGGGAACGCCCACGGAGGGGCCAGCGGGCCTCCCCTACTAGAATCCTGACCTTTCCCACGGGACAGTACACTTTTAGCCCCGTGGGGCGAAGTCGGTCCGCAGGCGAAGTTCTTGGCCACCGATTCGGACGAGATGGTCCGGGAAGGGCTTTCCAGCGTGACCAAGGGCACCCTCTTCGTCCTGGTCGCGACCCTTCTGTGGGTCGGGATCAACTTCGTCTCCCGGGTGGTCCTCGTCCACAGCATCGGCTCCGACTGGAACGCGTTCTCCTTCGGGTTGAGCCTCGCGGGCGTGCTCTCCGCGTTCGGTTCTCTCGGGCTCCCGAACGCCGTCGCTCGGAGCCTCCCCTACGTGACCGCCGACGACGAGCGGCGAATGATCGTTCGGAGCAGTCTGTGGATCGGTGGAGTCTCCGCGGTGGTCATTTCCGTCCTCTTGTTCGTCTTTGCGGGTCCGATCGGGCAGGCGATCGGGTCGTCCGGGGTCACCCTCGGCCTCCAGTTCTTCCCGGTGGCGGTGGCGTCGGGGATCCTCTCGACCATCATCGCGTCGATCTTCCAGGGCTACGAGGACGTCACCCCGAACGCGCTCTACATCCAGATCGTCAACCCGACGCTGTTCCTCGCCATCCTGACGTTCTGGCTCATCGCCCCTCCCCTCGGGATCACGTACTACGAGTCGCTGCTCGCCTACGCGCTCGCGAACGCGATCACTCTCGGGCTCCTCGCCATCTATCTCGTCCGTCGGCTCCCGAAACGGCTCCCGCCGGGACCTCTCGCGCCGGCCGCGCTCCCCCGGCTTCTCCGCTTCACGGCCCCGCTGTTCGTCGTGAGCGTGATGGCGTCGGTGGCCGGGTCGGGTGACACGATCATCCTCGGGATCTCCCATCCGAGCGAGGTCGGCACCTACGTGGCATCCCTGACGCTGAGCCGCCTCGTGCCGATCGGGGTGGGCGCCGTCGCGTACATCTTCCTCCCGGTCGCGAGCCGGTTCGTCCGGACCGGCGACACCCCCTCGATCGGGATCACGTACGCCACCGTCACGAAGTGGATGACCCTCGTGTCGATGCCGCTCTTCCTCCTGTTCTTCTTCCTCCCGAGCGCGTCGCTCGGGTTCGTCTACGGAAGCGGCTACACGAGCCAGGTCCTCCCGCTGCAGATCACGGTCGCCGGAGCGTTCGTGATCACGCTCCTCGGACCCGCGGGCACCGCCCAGGTGGCGTTCGGCCAGACACGGCTCCTCGGCATCAACGCGATCGTCGCCGGGGTGGTCGATGTTGTCCTCGCGCTGGTCCTCGTCCCGATGCCGGGTCCCCTGGGGGGATTCGTGGGGGCCGCGATCGCCTGGGGGGTCGCCAACGCGGGGTACTCGCTCCTCTGCCTCGTTCAGCTCCGCGCCCTAACCGGCGTGCACCCCTTCCACCGGCATTTCGTCCTGCCGTGCCTCGCCACCGGTCTTCCCATCGGGGCGGTGCTCTGGGTCCTCCACCCGTCCGTTCCCTACGTGCTCCTGCCCGTCCTTGGGCTCGGGTTCGCCGCCTGGTTCGTGCTCGCCGTCCTGCTCACCCGCTCCGTGGACGACGGGGACCGGCTGCTGCTCGAGGCCCTGGAGCGACTGCTCGGCCGACCCCTTCCCCTCCTCCGCCGCCTCGGTCGATACGCGCTCCGCAAGTAGTCCGGTCGGCTGCGAGGCCCCCTTCGTCGGGGTCCGTTCCCTAAGGTGCTCGACCAGGAGGAGGACGACCCCCCCGCCGAGCAGGAAGAAGACGAACTCCGCGAGAGTGTTCGCGGCGTTGACGTCCCCCGCGGCGTCCACGACGGCGGTCACGACCAGGAGGACGAGGGCCGCGGCGATCGGGTAGCGGGCGTCCAGCCGCGCCCAGACGGAATAGACCATGTAAGCGAGGAGAAGGCCGAGGAAGACCGAGGTGTAGGGAACGTCCATCGGACCATGGCAGGGAGGGAATCCGGGGTATTACCGTGTGCCGTTCTCCCGCCGTGTCCGGGGTCGGGACGTGCTCGGCCGACCAGCTCGTATAACCCGGTCGAACGGACCTCGCCAGGTTTACATAGGGCGCCTGCCATCGACACTCAGAGGGGCACGCCGCCCTTTCCTACCGTGGCAAATCGCCGAGGGTCCCGCATCGTTCCGCTGACGCTGGGCATCGCCATGCTCGCGGTCATCCTTGCCGCGGGCCTGTTCCCGAACGCTGGCACCGTCCAGGCCCAGGCGTCTTGTCCGTACGGAGGGTGCTCCCCCTCGACCTCGTCCATACCGGTCTGGGAGTACGTTTCGATCCTGGTCGCGATCGCCGCTGGCGCGATCGTCGCCCTCCTATTCGTCATGCGCCGCCGCCGTCCCCCGCGTGCGACCACCACGGTCACGCCCTGGGTCGGACCGCCGGCGGGCGCAGCGCCCGCGGGCCCCGGCCCGGCAGCGCCAGTGACCCCGCCGTACATCGAGACCCCCGAGGACGTCGGCCACGCTCCCCCCTCGGTGGCCCCCGGAGTCGCCGCCCCGGCCGCGGGCGCCGCGGCCGGTGCCGAGTCGGGTTCCGACATCGACTCGCTGATGGCCGAGCTCGACAAGATCAGCACCGAGATCCTGAAGAAGGCGCCCAAGAAGGGGGCCGACGACAAGGAAGGCGGCGAAGCCGGGGCCGAGGAAACGGACGAGGGCGGCGGTTAGCGACCGACCGGTCGACCCCTTCGTCGTCGGACGAGGTCGTTAAGAAGGCTCGCCGCGTTTCTTTCTCCATGGAGGGACCCGAGTCCGCGGACGACGCGTCGGCGCTCCTCGAGGAGCTGCGCCGCGCGGTCGAGGGGGCTCCTCAGCGTCCCCGCGAGATCGAGGTCGGGATCGCGCTCTCGATCGCCCTCGGCCGCCAGCGGCCGGTCGTCGCGTGCGGAGGCTGCCAGAATCCCCTTGAGTTCGACGGGATCCCTGCCCGAACGAACAGTCAGCTTCGGACGCCCTTCCGGCTGGTGTTCGAGTCCTCGGCGGTTGCCTAGATCCCTGACCTTCCCGGAACAGGACCACCGGTGGGAGAGCCCTCGTCGTCCCCCTCCCCCGGGGCGAATTCGGGGCGGACCACGCGACCGGTGGTCGTCCCGACGAATTCCCCCGCCTCGACGATCCTTACCCCGTCGCGGTAGTGTTCCCGGGGACGGATCACCTCCCAACCTTCGAACGGGGACCAGCCGCACGGGGAGCGGAGCGCCCGTCCGACCACGGTCGATCGTTGCGTGAAGTCGACGACCAGGAGGTTCGCCCGGTGCCCCGGAGCGATCCGGCCGACCGGCTGGCCGAGCCAGCGGGCCGGGCGGTCGCAGGCGGCGACCATGAGGAGCCCAAGGTCGAGCTCGCCGTTCCGGGCCTTCGCGAGCATCAGGGGCAGCATCGTTTCGACCCCGGGCACCCCGCTCGGGGCCCGGTCGAACGGCAGTCCTTTCGAATCCCCGGGATGCGGTGCGTGGTCGCTCGCGAGGACCGGGATCTCTCCTCGCCGAAAGGCGTCCCAAAGCCCGCGCCGCTCCACCTCGGAGCGGAGCGGAGGGTTCACCTTGTGTCGGGCGTCCGAGCCGGAACGTTCGGAAAGAAGCAAGTGGTGGGGCGTGGCCTCGAAGCAGAGCCCCGCCTCACGAAGGAGCCGTACCCCCTCCGCGGTCGTGACATGGGCCGCGTTCAGGCGCAGCGGCCTGGGTGCTTCGGTCAGCCACCGGAGCGCGGACATCTCGGAATCGACCGGTCGGTGTTGGTTCCATCCTTCCGGATCGACCGGGGGCGGCTCCGTGCGAAACAACGCCGGATCCTCGGCATGCACCGAGATGGGAAGCCGGTACTCGGAAAGTCGCCTCCAAAGATCCGGGAGTTCGGCCGGGCGGACCGGCGTCTCGATGGCGGTCGTCGGGGAGAGGTACAGTTTGAACCCGCCGACGTGACGGGCAAGATCTGGGAGCGCTCTCGGGACCGTGGGGCTCCCGTACAGAAGGACGTCGACGGCCGCCCGCCCTTCGACCCGGCGCGCCTTCTCCTCCCACGCCTCTGCGCTCGTGACCGGGGGCCGGGTGTTCGGCATCTCTCCCACCAGAGTGACGCCCCCGAGGGCGGCGCCGACCGTCCCGGTGGCGATCGTCTCCGCCTCCGCCGGGCCGCCGGGGTCGCGCAGGTGAACGTGCAGATCTACCGCGGCCGGCAGAATGACGGCGTCGCCAACATCACGCCTCGGGCCGCCCGAGCGCACCTTCCCTACCGATTGGATTCGGCCATCGTCCCCGATCGCGATCTCGACGGATTGGAGCCGGCCCCGGACGAACGCTCGCCCGGCGAGGATGAGAGCGGTGGATCCGGAGGGACGGGCCCCCTCTCCCGACCTTCGCCGGCGGGCGGGGCTCGGCATGTCCCACGCGAACGCGGTCGGGTCGTAATTAGCTCAACCCTGGCCGGGGGGCGAGGGTATTTCTTCCGGCGTCGCTCGGGCGGTCATGGCTCCCTCCTCCGGGAACGGGCGCCCGTGGACCTATGCCCGCAGCGGGGTCGACCGGTCCCGGGTGTCGAGCGCGCTCGCCGCCCTGCTCTCGGAGGTCTCGTACCGGCCTCCTCCGTCCTCCGGACGGCTCGTGGACGCGCCGGGGCATTACGCCGGGATGGTGCGCATCGGCCGCGAGACGATCGCCGTGACGACCGACACGGTGGGCACGAAGGTGAAGCTGGCGGCCGAGGTGGGCCGGTGGGAGGAGGTCGGAGAGGACACTGTCGCGGTCAACGTGAACGACCTCGCGTCGGTCGGCGCAAGGCCGGCGGGACTCGTCGACACCATCCTGTGCGCCCGGCCGGACCCCGAAGTCTTCCGTGCGATCGGCCGCGGATTGAACCGGGGTCTCCGTCTTTCTCGCTGTTCGCTCCTGGGAGGGGAAACCGCCGTGGTCCCGGAGGTCGTCGATGGGATCGACCTTGGGGCGACGGCGTTCGGATTCTTTCCTCGGGGCCGTCGGCCCGTCCTGGGCGCTCGGGTCCGTCCGGGCGACCGCGTCCTCGGGGTCCCCTCCTCCGGCGTCCATGCGAACGGCCTCACGCTCGTCCGTCGGCTCCTCAAGGAGCGGTCGGTCGACCTTCTCCGTCCTCGGCCGGGCGGTCGTCGGCCGGTCGGTGAAGAGGTCCTCACCGCCACTCGGATCTACTCGGCCATCGGGGACGCGCTCGCCGACCACGGAGCGACCCACGGCCTCGCCCACGTCTCGGGCGGTGGGGTCCGCAACCTCGTCCGCCTCCATCCGAGGGTCCGCTTCGTCCTCGATCATTGGCCCGAGGTGCCACCGCTCTTCCGCTGGCTGCAAGAGCTGGGAGGGCTCTCGGACGAAGAGATGTTCCAGACGTTCAACATGGGCATCGGGTTCATGCTCGTCGTCGGCCCCGCCCGGTTCGCCGAGACCCGACGGCGCCTCACCCGTGCGGGCGGCGGCGATGCGGTGGAGATCGGACACGTGGAGCGAGGACGCGGCGTAAGCGTTCCGAACTACGGTCTTTCCTTCGAAGGATACTCGTAGTTTCAGCGTCGGGGATCGCCGGCGACCGAAATCCGGCAACGATTATCGGGGGTCGAACCTACCGAGCGTCCGTGCCGATTCCCAGGCGGACGCTCATCGGAGCGATCGTCGCGTCGATCCTGTCGGCATTCCTCTGGGCGACGTACTACCTCTTCGTGCTCTGGGTCACTCCGGGAACCGCCCCGTCCGCGATCCTGTTCTACCCGTTCCTCGCGGGAGCGGTCGCCTACGCCGCATGGACCGTCGCCGCGGGCCACGGTCGGGAGTTCGCGCGCTTGTGGCGCGACCCGGCGGCGTACGGACGTGCCTCCCTCCTCTACGGGATGCAGGCATCCGTCCTCGCCGCGACGTACCTCACCGGGCCGGTGGATGCCTCGCTTCTGTCGTTGATCGGGGACGTCGTTCTCACGCCCATCATCGTCGCCGCCTTCCTTGCGTCGTATCGCCCCCACATCGCGACCCCGATGTTCGCGGCCGGGCTCGTCATCAGTCTCCTCGGCGGGGCGATGGCGATCGTGGGCGGACAGAGTCTCTCCTCGGTCCACGGCTGGGGGTGGTTCTGCGTCCCCGGAGTCCCCCTCTTCGTCGCGACGTACTTCCTGTGGGCGGCGCGGGCGAATCGCACGACCGCCCCGTCGGCCGTGGTCGCGCACTCGATGTGCGCGAGCACGATCCTCTTCCTCGTGACCGCCCCGCTCTTCCCGGGGGGTTGGAGCGGGCTCGTCTCCGTGGCGCCGGTCCCCCTCTTCCTGCTCGTGCTCTGCGGGTTGACGAGCTTCTTCCTCGCCCCGGCGCTGTACTTCGCGGCGATCCAGGACGTCGGGCTCGTCATCCCGCCGATGCTGATGACCGCGATCCCGGTGTTCACGCTCCTACTGTCGTCCGAGGTCCTCGGGATCGCCCTTCCCCTCGTCGGGGTGCTCGGAATCCCGGTCGCGGTCGTCGGCGCGATCCTGGCACTCCGCGGCCAATCCGCGTCTCCCTCGGACGACGTGCCGGCGGCTGCCTCGCCGGGCTCGTGAATTCGATGACAGCCCCTACTGCCAGTCGGTGAGGCTTCGGGTGGACCCCCGTCGCCGCGCGGGCTTTCCAATCTCGCTGAGCGGCGTGTCGAGGGTGGCCGGGGCACCGGTCGTCTCCGGCGGGCGGGGCGGGACGGGGGGTTCCGAGAGCTTCCGTTGGTGGCTCCCGCGGAGGAGCGCGGCCGCGTCCCAGTCGAACACCTCCGTCACTCGGGCGAGCGTCTGGGCGACCCGGTCCGCGTAGTACTCCCAGTCGGGCTCCTTCGTGAACGGCCGGCCGTCGACCCACGGCTCGATCTCCTGGGGACTCTTGCGGGAGTCGGTGACGATCCACGAGACCCGCATCCCGGGGATCACGTCGTAGCCCTCCTGACGAAGCTGCTTGAACACCCTCAGGAACGGGAGGGATTCGCGGGTGGATTCGTTGTACTCGCTCTCGGCCCGGACGGTCCGCGCGATGACGAGGCGCTCCACCGGGACCTCGCGGCTGCGCACCGATTGCACGAGCTCCCTCGCCCGTCGGAGGGCCGCGTCCGTGTCCCCTTTCAGGACCAGGTCGAAGACCTCGAGGAGGGCTTCCGACTGAAAGTCGAAGGCGTCGGTCCGCCGGGTCTCGTAGCCCCGGACGACGAGGTCGACTTCCGGCCACGCGGTGCGTCCCACGTACCGCTTCTTGACCCCGTGCGAGAAGAACGACTCGAAGACCGACTGGAACTCGAACGTGACCCCTTCGTGCGTGAACCGCTTCGCGAGCCGCTCCCCGAACTCCCGCGCTCCCTCGAGCGAGGCGACGGGCGAGCGGACGAACACGGAGTCCGTGTCGGAGTACACTACCTCGAAGCCGTCCGCCTCGAGCTCGTGGATGATCGACGTGATCGCGTCCCGCCCGAACGCGGTGATCGCCGCCCCGATCTCCTTGTTGGTGAACCGGTAGAAGCTCGAGGCGAGGACGCCGTAGAACGAGTTCATCAGCACCTTGACGGCGTTCTGGAGACCGTCGTAGTACTGCTTCATCTCGGGGTTCGAGGCGGCGTGCCCGGCCTGGCGGAACCGGTTCCTCTCGGCGAGCAAGTCCGACAGGATCTGCGGGATGATCCCGCGGCGCACGGACGGCGCTAGGAACCGGGCCCCCGACGGCGCGACCGTCGTACCGTCCGGGGAGAGCGTCGTGAAGCAGAGGTTCCGCGAGATGATGATCGACGGGTACATCGACTTGAAGTCGAGGACGACCACCCACTGGTACATCCCCGGGCGGATCGGGTGAACGTATCCTCCCTCGATGGGGTTCTCGCGTCCCGCGAAGTGGCTCATCGGGACGCCGACGCCTTCCGCGTCCGCTCGGGGAATCAGAAGAGAATCGATGTAGAGGGAGGTGCGCCCGTTCATCCCCTCCTCGAGGGGAAGATGGGCGACGGTGGCAAGGTCGCCGGCCTTCTCGACCGTTCGCAGCCTCTGGAGGATTCGCAGCGCCAGGTCGGCGTCGTGCTCGCAGTACTCCATCACGCGCTCGGGGTCCTGCGCCCATTCCTTCTCGATGGCCCGGCGGTCGACGTCCAGCTTCGAGTCTCCGAGCAGCGTTCGTGCGACGAACTGGAGGGTCTCCTGCTTCGGCTTGAGGTCCCTCCGGACCGACCACCAGGCGTCGGCAACCGCCCGGCCCGTCACTTTCCAGAGGCGCTCTCCCATCTCCCGCGGCGCCGTCCGCTCCCGTCCGATCGTGAGAGGTCCGAGGCCGGTCGCGGCCGCCCTCTCGACCAGCAGCGGGAAGTCGTAGCCGCCGATGTTGTAGCCGGTGATCACGTCGGGGTCGTCGTCGACGACCGTCGTGACGAACTCCTCGAGGATCTTTCGCTCATCGGACCCGCCGATGCGGAAGGTGCGCCGGGGCCGGTCCCCTCCCTCCGAGACCCCGCAGATCGTGAAGATCGTCCGCTCCCGGATCGCGTTCTCGATGTCAAAGGAGAGGATGCGGAGGACGGGGCGGAACGGCTCGGTGGGCCGGATGTCGTGCCCATCCCCCGTTACGACCCGCACGACGTTCGGGATCGTGTAGCGGGAGCGCACCTCCACGGGTTCGTCCTCCGCCTCGAACTCGACCGTCAGGCCGAGATGCTTGTCGTAGAGGAACCGGTGCACGAACGGGATGTCGCAGGCGAGGACGCTCGTATCGTCGCCCCGCCTCCGGTATCGGTCCCGGTAGTCCGGCACGAGCCACGGCCGATGGAGCGTGACGCGGACGGCCGCGTGGTCGCGGCCGTCCACCCACGTCGTGATGTCCCGGACCTCGATGACCTCCTTGTCCTCCCGAAGGCGAGCGCGGTCGTCCTCGGTCGGTTCCTTGAGAACGAAATAGGGGCGGAAGCCGTAGTATCGAGCGACGAGGGCCGAGCCGTCGCGCGTTCGACCGAACAGCTCGACGACGACTCCGTCCTCGACGGCCTGGTACGAACCTTCCAGAAGGAACAGCTCGACCGTGCGCACGGTCAACCGAGCGTGGGCCGAGTTATAGCCGTTTACGCGGAGCGTTTCTTCAGCCAGCGTCCGAGGGCCGCGAGGTCATGCTCCCAGCGCTTCGCGAGCCGCCGGGACCGGAGCGCGGCGGCGGGATGCACGAGCGGGAAGAGGCGAGGGATTCCGTCCTGAAGAGGACGGCCGGCCGCCCGGAGCACCGGCGGTGCGCTCGGGTCGACGGCGCAGAGCGCCCGCGCGCCCAGCGTCACGATCACCTCGGGTCGGAGGAGCTCGAGCTGTCGGTCGAGGTACGGCCGGCACGTTCGCGCCGCACGAACGTCGAATCGGTTCCCGGGAGGTCGACACTTGAGGACGTTGAGCACCCCGAAGCTCTTCGGCGATAGCTCGAGCGAAGCGATTCCGCGGTCGAGGATCCGACCCGAGCGGCCGACGAACGGGAGGCCGAGTCGGTCCTCTTCCGCTCCGGGAGCTTCCCCGACGAAGAGGACCCGGGGAGCGAGGCCCCCCCGGTAGACCACAGCCTGGGTCCGGAAGTCTCCCAGAGGACACTTGCGACAAGCCTGGATCTCGGCGGAGAGTCGTTCCCACTCGGCGCGGACGGAGAGGTCCGCCCTGCGGGCGGGGCGGGTCGACCGTCGCCCCCGGTCGACGGAGACGCTCCCCGACACGCCGTTCATCTTCTCGGCCCGGGCGCCAATCCGCTCGCCGCCGAGCGCCACTCGGCACGGACCTTAAATACCACTACCCTTCTGCTCGGCCCCTCCGCCGATATGCCGCCACCCTCGGGACTGAACACAGCGGGCCGTCTGGCAACGCTCCGTCAGCGGCGACGCTGGTCGGACCGGTACTACAAGCGGCGGACGCTCCACCTCAAAGAACGGTCGGACCCGCTCGAGGGAGCGCCGCAAGCCCGCGGGATCGTCATCGAGAAGNNGCTGATCAAGAACGGCCGCCAGGTCACTGCCTTCGCGGTCGGGGACGGCGCCATCAACTTCATCGATGAGCACGACGAGGTCCTCGTCGAGGGAATCGGGGGCCGCATGGGTCGGTCCTACGGAGACATCCCCGGGGTACGGTACAAAGTCATCCAGGTGAACAACGTCTCGCTCGATGAGCTCGTTCGCGGACGCAAGGAGAAGCCGGCCCGATGAACGAAGGTCCCGAGTCCCTGCGGCCCCCCGAGCCGTCCGAGGAGGAGGCGGGCCCAGTCGTCCATCGTCCTCAACCGCCTCCTCCGCCCCCGTTCCCTCTTCCTCCGCTCTTCGGGAAGTATCCCTTCGAGGGGGTCGAAGTCCACGACCCGGGCCTCCTCCCGTACATCTACCTCCACCCGATCTACGCTCCCCACACCGAGGGAAAGCTCACCGGAAAGCCGTTCCTCAAGACCCGGATGCATCTCGTCGAGCGGCTCGCGAACCACCTCATGAAAGGGGGGAAGTTCACCGGCAAGAAGTCGAAAGCCCTCGCGACGATCCGAAAGGCGTTCGACGAGATCGCCCAGAAGGAGGAGAAGAACCCGCTCCAGCTCCTCGTCGACGCGGTGGAGGACGCTGCTCCTCGCGAGGAGGTCACGCGGCTCCAGTTCGGAGGGATCTCGGTCCCGCGCGCGGTCGACGCATCGCCCGCCCGACGGCTCAACGTCGCGATCCGGAACATCGCCCTCGGTGCGATCCAGGCGTCCCACAAGTCCACGAAGCCGTTCCACTCCTGCCTCGCGGACGAGATTCGTCTCGCAGCGAAAGGGGACCTGACCTCGTTCGCCGTCGGCCGAAAGGAAGAGGTTGAACGGGTCGCCCAGTCGGCTCGGTAGGCCAGGGAGGATTCGCGATGACGCACATTCGAGCCGAACTGGCGAAGGCCATTCCCGAGATGATGCACAATGTCGACCAGATCCGCAATATCGGGATCGTCGCCCACATCCACCATGGGAAGACGACGCTCTCCGACAAC
>DAEB01000050.1:82763-83163 GCA_002495185.1 Thermoplasmata archaeon UBA184
CCACGAGTTCGAGGGCGAGCAGCATCTCATCAACCTGATCGACACCCCGGGGCACGTCGACTTCGGCGGGGACGTGACGCGCGCGATGCGCGCCGTCGACGGGGCGATCGTCGTGGTGTGCGCGGTCGAGGGCGTGATGGCTCAGACCGAGACGGTGCTCCGCCAGGCGCTTCGGGAGAAGGTGAAGCCGGTGCTCTTCATCAACAAGGTCGACCGGGCGNNCAAGGAGCTCAAGCTCACGCCGGAATCGTTCCAGCGACGGTTCCTCAACATCATCTCGGAGGTCAACGAGCTGATCCGGAAGATGGCCCCCGAGGAGTTCGTCGACGAGTGGAGCGTCGACCCCCGGGACGGGTCGGTCGCCTTCGGTTCGGGATACGAGAACTGGGCGATCAGCATC
>DAEB01000050.1:83174-112586 GCA_002495185.1 Thermoplasmata archaeon UBA184
CGTCTTCGACATGGTCGTCCGCCATCTGCCGAGTCCGCGCGTCGCCCAGAAGTACCGCATCCCGAACATCTGGCACGGCGATGCGGGCTCGTCCGTCGGTCAGGCGATGGTCAACACCGACCCGACGGGACCGACCTCGTTCATGGTCACGGACATCACGATGGACCCGAGCGCGGGCGAGATCGCCACGGGCCGGGTCTTCTCGGGTCGTCTCACGAAGGGGATGGAGCTCAACGTCGTCGGGTCGAAGGCGAAGGACCGGGTCCAGCACGTCTCCCTCTTCATGGGCCCCGAGCGGCTGATGGTGGAGGAGGTCACGGCGGGGAACATCGCCGCGGTGATCGGGCTCACCGACGCGTTCGCCGGCACGACGATGTCGGACGCCCCCGACATGGTCCCGTTCGAGGAGATCCGCCACGTTTCCGAGCCGGTCGTCACGGTCGCCATCGAGCCGAAACGGATGGCCGACCTTCCGAAGCTGATCGAGGTCATGCGCAAGATCGCGAAGGAGGACGCGAGCCTCCGCGTCGAGATCAATCAGGAGACGGGGGAGCACCTCCTCTCGGGGATGGGCGAGCTCCACCTCGAGATCACCCAGTACCGGATCGTCAACGACTACAAGGTCGAGATCGAAGCGTCGAAGCCGATCGTCGTCTACCGCGAGGTCGTGCGCCACGCCGGGGGTCCGTTCGAGGGAAAGTCCCCGAACAAGCACAACCGGTTCTACTTCGAGGTCGAGCCCCTACCGCAGGCCGTCGTGGACGCGATCCACGAGGGGGAGATCCCTCAGGGGAAGTCGTTCAAGGATACCAAGACCCTCGTGAACAAGCTCGAGACCCTCGGGGTTTCCCGCGACGAGGGACGGGGGATCGTCGCGGTCGAGGGAGGGAACATCCTCTTCGACGTGACGAAGGGGATCCAGTACCTCAACGAGACGATGGACCTCATCGTCGATGCGTTCAAGGAGGCGATGAACCGGGGCCCGCTCGCGAACGAGAAGGTCTACGGTCTCAAGGTTCGGCTCGTGGACGCGAAGCTCCACGAGGACTCGATCCACCGCGGCCCCGCGCAGACGATCCCCGCCGCCCGGTCGGGGATGTACGGCGCGATGGTCCTCGGGGACCGCCTGCTCCTCGAGCCGTTCCAGAAGGTCACCGTGAACGTCCCCCAGGACGTCCTTGCCGGAGCGACGCGCGAGATGCAGCGGCGGCGCGGGGAGATCCTCGACATGACGAGCGTCGGCGACCTCCAGACGGTCGTCGCGAAGGTGCCGGTCGCCGAGATGTTCGGGTTCGCCTCCGACATCCGCAGCGCCACCGCCGGAAAGGTCCTCTGGGCCACCGAGTCGATGGGGTTCGAGCCGGTGCCGACCGAACTCCAGCCGAAGGTGGTCGCCGAGATCCGCCAGCGCCGGGGGCTCAAGCCGGAACCCTACGACGCGGCCTACTACTCCGGGTGAAGCCTCCCGCACCGGCGAGGCTCTTCGTCCGGCGTGCTAGTTACCACGGGCCGTAGTAGCTTGTCCCTTCCTGCCGAGGGCGCACGCCACCAAGCCACTACGACTCGTCGTAGGTGAGGCGGCGCGGACCGTTCTACGTCGGGGCCTTCTCGGAGCGGCCGCCCGGGCGCTGTTCCAGAAGAGCGTCCAGGGTCCGCTGTCCGTGGGGTCGGGGACCTTCGGCCGAGCGGGATTTGAGGGGCCAGGCCCCCTCGTGGTCGAGCAACCATCGCTTCCGCCAGAGGCCGAGGCCGAACCCCGTGATCTCCCCGCCGATGCCGACGCACCGGTGGCAGGGAATGACGATCGGGATCGGGTTGCGACGCATGGAACCTCCGACCGCCCGGGCCGCTCCCGCGTGGCCGACCCGCTTCGCGAGCTCTCCGTACGTCACGGTGTAGCCGGCCCGGACCTTCCGAAGCTCCCGCCACACCGCCCGGTCGAACACCGAGGCCGAGTCGGGCTCCACCTCGAGGTCGAACTCCGTGCGCTCCCCCCGGAAGTAGTCGCGCAGTTGACGGGCCGGGCTCCCGGGCGGGAAGGGAGGGTTCCGGCGGACCGCGCCGGGGAGGACTCCGGTCTGGGCGACCCCTTTTTCGAGGAGGTCGACCACCCGCACGGTCGCCCCGAGGTAGGTGATACGGAACGTTCCGATCGGAGTGGAGACGTCGGAGAACTGGAGCGTCTCTTCCATCGGCCGGGGGAGGACCACGCAGGCTTATGGGCGTTTCATCCGGGGCCCACGCTTTCGAGTCCGGTCGGCCCGATCCGGAACTCCGCTGCCCCCTCGGGGAGCGAGCGGTTCTTCACGAGGACCACCCGCCGCAGCGCCCGGGGAAGTCGGTCGAAGCGGAGGATCGTCTTCGCCGCATGGTTGAGGAAGGAACCGCCCAGGGGCTCGAGCATGCCGTCCCGCATGTTCCGCCAGACCTGATTCGTGAAGAGGACCGGAAGATGGGCGCGAAGCGCGGCCGAGACCAGGTCCGCGACCGCGATGGAAAGCGATTGTCGCGCGTCGTCCTCGTCCGGCCCCGAGAGCGAGAGCCGGTAGAAGAACGTCCCCGAGTCGACCACGATGAGCCCGACCGGTCGGCTGCCCTCGCGCGCGAGCGCGCACGCGGTGGCGATCGCTTTCCCCTGTTCGGCCAGGTCCTTCGGGGTGGAGAGGAGCCATCGCTTCAGAACGCGGTCGAGGTTCTCTCCGGCGATCGAACGAAGGCGGTCGACGCTGACGCCCTCGGTATCGATGTAGAAGACCCAGCGGTTCTCGAGCGCCACCCGGTACGCCACCTGGAGGCAGAACAGCGTCTTCCCGCTCCCGCCCTCGCCGTAGAGCTCGGTGACGCAGTCGGCCTCGAGACCCCCCCCGAGGAGGCGGTCGACCGAGGCGATTCCCGTGGGAACGCGGTCCGGTCCCATCGGCGCCCCGACACCGCTCACGGGGTTAACCTCTCCATCGGCGTCGCCCGCTATCCCGAGAGAGGGTAGACCCGGCCGAGCTCGGGACACCGGACGGACGGTCCGGCGGTCTCGAACGCCTCCGGATGCTCGGTGTGGATGGGGTAGACGGTTCGGGCGCCGGTCGCCCGGACGATCTCGAGGAGCTCCGGGCCCGAGGCGTGGCCGCTCGCGTGCAGCTGGTGGAACTCGAGACCGAAATGGTCGAGCCAGTTGTGCATCACGTGGTCGTCGACGTCGTCCTCGCTGAACGGTTCGCTCATCGAATGGAGGAACGGGCAGCCACGCGGGGGTCGAAGGTCGATGAGCTCGGGGAAGTGCGCGAGGTCGAGGGCGAGCAGGTACTTGCGTCCGTTCCGGCGCACCTCTTCCGAGGGAAGCGCTTCATCGAGGAACGGCCGCTCCCACAGGTACGACACCCGCTTCTTGCGCACGTGGACCCGAAGCCCGGAGGAAGTTCCCGGAAGGGGGATCTCGTCCCGGGGGAACCGCGGAGCCACCTGGGAGAGTAGATGTGCGGTCCGCGTCGAGACCACGAGCTCCCGGTCCGCGGCGACCGCGGCGGAGTAGAGCGTTCGAAGCCGGTCGATGTCCCGCGGGTAGGTGCAGGCGAGGGCGAGCTCGGGGTTCGAGGTCAGAACGCGGTCCACCGCGCCGCGGACCCCGGCCTCGGTGAGGTTCTTGCGAGGGTCCGGCCCCGCCCGGGTCCCCTCGATCAACAGGGCGTCGACCTTCTCCCGGGCCACGGCGTCGAAGAACGCGTGAGTGTCGGCGGCGCGAGGCCCGTGGTGCCGAAAGTCCCCCGTGTAGGCTAAGGTCCCCTCTCGAGTCCGAACGAGGAATCCGTAGGCGAACGGGATCGAATGGTCGACGGGGTAGGGGACGACCTCGAGGTTCCCGACCCGGATCCCGCGTCGGTCTGAGAAGACTCTCCAGGGGTGGGTACCGTACTTCGTCCGCGTCGAAGTCTCGATCGCGGAGAGCAGCGTTCGGGTCCCGTCGCCCACGTAGACCGGAATGTCGGGGTCGACCAGGCCGAGGTAGGCCGCGTGGTCGGCATGGGCGTGGCTCAGGAAGATCGCGTGAACCTCCGGGGGGGTGTACGGGAACTCCCCATCCCCCAGGGCGTCGCGTGAGTAGAGTCCGGGGAGGCGCGGGAGGAGGTCGAACTCGAGGAGGTCCTTGGCCGGATTCGTCGACCGGGGCTGGAGGAAATTGACGTAGAACTCCTCCACTCGGGGGGAGAACGAGGGGCCGAAGTCGAACAGGATCCGGTCCGGCCCATCCTCGACCAGGATCTTGTTCCCGCCGATCTCCCGAACGCCGCCGAGGAACCGGACGGTGGGCCCCTTCACGCGGGAGGGAACGGGGCGACCCTGAAACGGTTTGTCGTGGGCGGTCAACGTACCTTTTCGGGGTCTCCGTCTGAGTACCGGGCGATGGCGCACCGACCCGGCGTCCCGAAGAGGGACCGGAGCGTGGACCGCCGGAACCCCCCGGCCAGCCCCGCGCAGTACCGCCAAGTGGCTCGCATCGTCGCCCACCTGCCGGACGAGGTCGACCCCAGCGGACGAGCGGCCGTCGTGCTCGCCGGTAGCTGGTCGACCGGGGACGCCCACGAGCTCTCGGACATCGACCTCTGGGTCGTCGGACCACCTGACCGCCGGAAGTACCTGGAGCGGGAGGGGTATCTCGTCGCAGTGAAGTACGGAACGGCCGCGGACGAGCGACGGGAGATGCGGCACCCGCTCCATCTTTACGGGGCCGTCCCGGGATGGCGGGATGCGAAGATCGTGCGGGACCCGAGGGGGGTCGCGAGGCGGCTCCAGGCCGAGGCCCGCCGCTTCCGGTGGTCGACCGTCCGAAGGTCTCGCGACGCGTACCTCGCCACCCAGCTCGCGAGCTGGGCGGAAGAGGTCGCCAAGCTGCTTCGGGCGCTCGCGACCGGCGAAACGGAGACCGCCTCGGTTCAGAGAAACCTTCTCGCGAACCAGATGGTGTTCCTGCGGCTCCTCCCCCTGGAACGGTTCTGGCGGACCGAGAATGGCCTCTGGGAGAAAGGGGCCCGCTGGGCCGGGCCGGAGTTCCGGGACGCGCAGCGGAGCGCTCTGGGGACGGATGGGAGCCACGGGAGAGAGAGCTGCGAGGCCGCTCTTCGTCTCTACGCGCTCACCGCCCGAGCGAACCTCGCCCGGTTGCACGGGGAGAAGCGACGCCTCGTGCTCGGGGCCTGCCGCCGAGCGGGCTACCCCGTCGAAGAGCGACGGAGTCGCGGACGCTAGCGCGCCTTCAGGACCTTCTTCACGTTGGGGTGTTCCTTCGTGAAGATCTTCCCACCGCAGTTGTCGCAGCGGACCCCGAAGAGGTTCGCGTCCGAGGGAAGCGCCTCCCCACAACGAATGCAACGGAACATCGGCTGCTTCGACCCTCCCGGCGGGCTTTAAGCGTTGCCGGGACCGGGCTCCCTCTCGGTCCGCTGAATCGGAGGCGGGGCGGCGAAGATGTATGCGTTCGACGCGAAGCGCGTCCCGCACCGGCTGCACTCGAAGACGCCGCTCGCGACCCGTCGGAGAGTGACCGTGGAGCAGCGCGGGCAGGGCGCGGGCGGGCCGCGGGCCCGGTCGATCTCCACGACCCGCCGGCGGATCCGGATCCCGTAGCGGGGACCCATCCATCCGGTCGGACCGGCCTTCTTCGTTCGCTTGCTCATTCCGACCCTCCTCCTTTCGCGAGCGCGCGGTGGCGGTCGCCGTGGCGGAACGCACGTCGGACGACGTCCTTCACATCGTCGGGGGAGAACGCCCCGACGAGCCCCTTCTGCATCGCCACGACCCGGCGCATCTCGTCCGTGGCGACCGTGAGCCGCCCCTGGGCCGCCCGCTCCTCGTCGAACGTCGGGTCGACCATGATCGTATCCCCGAGGCGCACGAACGTGCACTCGACCGGGTAGTGGACGACCTCGAGCGGATAGTCGGCCTCTCCAACCTCGAACCGCTTCGCGGGGACCGTCGTGTGAGCGAGGGCGGAGACGGCGGCGAGGGCCGCCGTGTCGATCAGGTTCCCCGAATGGTCGAGGACGTGAAGGTCGACGTAGCAGACCCAGCTCTTCTCGCCCGGCGTCACGCAGAGCCGGGTGAGGTCGATCGTCTCGGCGGCGCGAATGGCGCGGTCGACGACCCGCGAGACCTCGATCGCCCCGGGCTGGGGGGGTCCGGGCTCGAACGTAGGGCTCGAGAGCGGGATCAGCTCGGCGTTGGTCGTGAGAACTCCCGCGTTCGGCGTGTCGGGAAACGGCTTTCCGGGTTCGAGCTTGATGCCGCCGAGAACGGCCGTATCCCCGATGCGGACGAGCGCGGAGCCGTCCGCGGTTGCGACGAACCCCGGTTCGATCGAGACTCGGCGGTACTCGTCGGGACCGCGCCCGTCGAGACGCTTCCCCTCGGCCGCCAGGTCGAGGATGTGGGTCGTCAGGATCTCGGCCGAAACCTCTTCGCTCATGCCGAGCCTCCGACCGGCCCGATCGCGTAGCGCTCGCGGAGCGCCTGCTTCATCTTCTCGTAGATCTCGCGGCAGCCCTGGACCCCGAGGTCGAGCGCCTGCGAGAGCTCCTCCTCGGTCATGTGGCCCTCCATCTGGAGGAGCACGAGCCGACCCGACTGGGGGACGAGCGCCATCGGGAGGTCGGCCTCGCCGAAGTTGTCTTCCTCCTTCTTGAGGTCGAGCGCGATCTTCCCGGCGACCTTGCCGACCGCGACGGCGGGGAGAAGGTCGACCATCGGGATGCCGGCGTCCGCGAGCGCCATCGACGCCGCGACCAGGCCCGCGCAGCGGGTCCCGGCGTTCGCCTGCAAGACCTCGATGTAGATGTCGATGCTNNTCGAACGCCTCCCCGATCACCTTCGAGATCTCCTGGGACCGACGGTCGAGACCGGGCCGCTTGCGTTCGTCCACCGCGAAGGCGGCCATGTTGTACTTGCATTGGATGACGGCCTTGTTGTTCTGCTGAAGGTGGCGCGGGTGGACCTCGCGGGGTCCGTAGACCGCCGCCATCACCTTGTTCGCCCCCCACTCCACGAACGCCGAGCCGTCGGCGTTGTGAAGCGAGCCGACCTGGATCTTGATCGGTCGAAGTTCGTCCAGCTTGCGTCCGTCGATCCGGAGTCCCTCAGGACTCAACAGCTCGGGGACCTCTTTCGCTCCTACGTTTCCCATGGTTGTTCTCCTTGGAGATGGATGATGGCGCGCCCTCCCCTCACGGCGAGTCGGCGCCCTCCCGGTCGGATGAGTCGTCTTCGGCCTCGATCGCCTCTTCGTCCGGTTCGGCAGATTCGAGCCGGCGGGGCGGGGCGTCTCGGTGGGCGTGTTCGGCGGGAGGAAGCTCCGGACCGTGAAGGCCGGTGGGGGTCGTGGCGAGGAGGTAGCTCTCGACGCGTTCGGTGAGGCCCGAGCGCTGTGCGTTCTCCTCGATGATCCGAAGGACCTCCCGGACGCGAAGGATGGCCTCGGGAGAGCCGCCGACCCAGACTCGGCCGTTCTGGCCGACCACGACCTCGGCGTCCGTGTGACGTCGGATGGTCGCGAGCATCGAGCCGTTGCGGCCCACGACGCGCGGAACTCGCGCGGGGGAGATCCGGACGATGGTGCCCCCGTCCAGCTTTCCGAGCCCTTCACCGTTCATCGTGACCCCGATGCGGCCGGTCGCGTCCAAGCTCTCGACCTGGACGATGACCGCGTCGCCGACCCGGAGGAAGCGGTCGGTCTCCCCGACCTCGACTTTCCACGGGGTTCCGGTCATGTGGAGCGGGGCCCAGCGCGGCGCCCCGATGTCGAGGAGCCAGAAGGTCCCCTGGACGTCCGTGACGGTCCCGAGGACGACGTCGTGGGGCTTCGGGATGTACCGGCCCGAGAGAGGCACGACGGAGACGACCGGGCCGCGCTCGGAGAGAAGACCGAGCACGCTCGCGTAGACTTTCCCACCGGTTCGGTACGTTCCGGGCCCGGGCTTCAACCCATGGGCGCGGATCTCTTCGCCGGGAAGAACTAGTGTCCTCTCCCCGGAGGGAGACGAGGGATGACCCTCGTGGCCACGACTTCGGTGGCCCGGACGATGACCTCGGGACATTTTTCGTGCTGCACCGGGCCGCTCGACCGGAGTGCCCTATTTAACCAAAGCGGTCTCGATGGCGCCCTTCGTACGGGCGCTGAGCTTCTCGTAGAGCTCGGTTTGCATCCCGGCGGGGATTTCGACGACCCCGGCCCAGCTTCCGTCCGAAAGCCAGTTCTCCTCGAGGAGTCGGCCGAGCCCCTTCACCTCCCCGATGACGCGGGGGTAGAACTGGGCAGGGATCTTGATCCGGACCTTGACGACGTCGAGGCGGATCGGAATCAGAGGTCGCAGCTTCGCGAGCACCTCCTGGACCTGCTCATCGACCGGGCGGAACGGGTCGACGTGCACCTTCGCTTCGTTCATCGCCGCTTCGATGCGGGCGGGGGGATGGGGCGCCCCCGTCTGGGGGTTCATCGCGTTCCGGGCGATCGTTGCGACGATCTGCTGGTGCTTCGCCGCCTGGAGTCGATGGCGCTGCTCGGTGGTGACCTGGACCTCCCCTTTCTGGATGATGATCCGGGCGATCTCGGCGAGGTTGCGGGTGTGGAACGTCTTCTCGAGGTGCTCCTCGGAGATCTTGTCGCCCTTCTTCGCGTCCTTGAACACCTGGTCGAGCGCGAGCTTGTCGGTGAGGTCGACCTTCTTCCCGTCCTTCAGGTCCTGGACCGCCTGAGGGTCGACTAGGACCTCGAACCGCGACCCCTGGGTATCCCACCGGGCGATGACCGCGTCCTCGACCTTCACCATAACCGGTGCGTGGGGTCGGTCGGTCTACGCGCGACCGGACCGGGGGGACCCACCAACAGGGGGAAGGCGTTGCACGTACTTCTGTATCTCCTCGGAGGGCAGCCGCACCATCCCGTCGCCGACCTGGACCGAGCAGACCTCGACCTGGGAGAGGTTCCCTCCCTCCTCGAGTCCCGCCCGCAGTCCCTCGAGCGCGAGAAGGATCGCGGAGTCGCGGTCCATCCCGGAGCGGTACTTCTGCTCGAAGAGGTCCATCACCGGGCCCTTGTTGCCGCCGGTGCTCGCGGCCCGGAAGCTCGTGAGCGAGCCGGAGGGTTCGGTCTCGAACAGGTGGACTCCTCCATCGTCGTACCCTCCGACGAGCAGGGCGGTGCCGAACGGTCGGACGCCGCCGAACTGGGTGTACTGCTGCTTGTAATCGCAGATCCGGCGCACCAGGAGCTCGACCGACATCGGTTCGGCGTACGTGACGCGGTTGATCTGTGCGGAGAGCCGAGCGTAGTCGACCAGCACGCGGGCGTCCGCGACGAGCCCCGCCGTCGCGCAGGCGATGTTCTCGTCGATCTGGTGGATCTTCTCGAGGCTCGCGGCCTCGGCGAGCTTCGGGTTCGGAATCCGGCGGTCGGCGATGAGCACCACCCCGTCCGAGTAGACGACCCCCGCGGTGGTCGCTCCCCGCCGCACGGCTTCCCTCGCGTACTCGACCTGGAACAGCCGGCCGTCGGGGGAGAAGACCGTGATCGCCCGGTCGTAGGCCATCTGGCCGGGTTGCATCTCCATCGTGAGCGCCTCGCCCGGGCACTGAGGTCCCCCTTATAACGAGCGCGCGCGGAGTAACTCTTCCGTGAGCCGGTTACGTCGGACCCGTCGCCCCGCGAGAGCCGTTCGATGCCGCCCGACAACCGTAAGAGGCGCTCGCGGCCGTCCGTCCTCGTGAACCCACCCTCCGGGCCCGGTCCGCTGCGCGCGGGAGGCTGGCGCCTTTCGGACCGAAGCTCCTCCTACCTCCGGGGCGCGGCGGAGCAGCCGATCGAGTGGTTTCCCTGGGGACCCGAACCGTTCGAGCTCGCCCGGCGGACAGCCCGACCGATCCTCCTCGACATCGGCGCTTCGTGGTGCCATTGGTGCCATGTGATGGACGAGGGGACGTACTCGGACCCCGAGGTGGCTCGCCTCCTCGGCCAGCATTTCGTGGCCGTCAAGGTCGACCGGGACGAGCACCCCGAGGTCGACCGCCGCTTCCAGCGACAGGTCGGCGCTCTGACGGGGGAGGGAGGCTGGCCGCTGACGGCCTTCCTCCTGCCCGACGGGAAGGTGTTCCTCGGAGGGACCTACTTCCCACCGGCCGATGGCCATGGGAGACCCGGGTTCCGTCGAGTCCTCTCCGAGGTCGCCCGGATATGGTCCGACGAACCCGAGAGGGTGCAGCAGAACGCCGCCGCCATCCAGGGCGCCCTCGCACGGATGCGATCGGTTCGCTCCGCGGTCGACGTGGCGCTCGACTCGTTCGCCTCCCGCGTCGTCGGGGAGGTCGGGTCGAGCTTCGACCCCGCGAACGGGGGGTTCGGGACGGCTCCCAAGTTCCCGCATCCGACCGCGGTCTCGCTGCTTCTCTGGGACGAGTTCCAGAATCGAAACGCCGAGAGCGGCGAGCGAGCCCGGGAGACCCTTGCGCGGATGGCCGATGGAGGGATGTTCGACCAGGTCGGAGGAGGGTTCCATCGATACTCCGTGGACGGGGGCTGGCACATCCCTCACTTCGAGAAGATGGGGGTCGACAACGCAGCGCTTCTCTCGGCCTACACCGAGGGGGCGGCGCGCTTCCACGACTCCCGGTTCGAGGACGTGGTCCGGTCGACCATCGACTGGGTACGCTCGGTCCTCGCCGACCCCCGCGGGGGCTTCGGCGCGAGCCAGGATGCCGACAACGCCCCGGGCGATGACGGAGGGTACTTCACCTGGACCCGCGCCGAGCTCAAGGAGGCGCTCGACGCCGACGAGTTCCGGTTCGTGAGCCGGTTCTTCGGCGTCGGCACCGACGGCCGGATGCCGCACGACCCCGACCGCAACGTCCTCTTTCGTCTGCTCTCCCTCGCCGAAGCGGCGGAAGGGCTCTACGCCCCCGAGCGCGCCGGCCGGGCGCTGGACCGCGCGCTCGACAAGCTCCGGGCCGTCCGCGCCCGGAGGCCGACCCCGGCGGTCGACCGAGCGGTGTACTCCGACATCAACGGAAGGTTCATCGCATCGATCGCACGGGCCGGCTCGTTCCTCGGCGATGAGACCGTCGTCGCAGACGCCCGGCGGGCGGCGGACCGGATCCTGGCGGAGGCGTACCAGCCGGGACGAGGCGTCGCGCACCGGGTCGACGGAGGCTCCTCCAAGGGGTTCGGGCTCCTCGAGGACCAGGTCGCGGTCGCCTCGGGTCTTCTGGAGCTCGCGGGGACGTTGGCCGAGCCGAAGTACCTCGCGGTCGCCGGGAGCCTCCTCGAGCTCATCGACGCGGAGTTCCGAGGGGAGGGGGGCCTTCTCCGGGACCTCTCGCCCCGCCTCTACGACGGACCGGATGTCGCCGGCGTGTCCGAGCCATCGTATCCTCTCGAGGACAGCCCCCACCTCTCGGCGAACGCCTCGGCCGCGACCACCTTCCTGCGGCTCGCGTCGCTCACGCACGACGATCGGTGGCGGGAGAAGGCGGAAGGGATTCTCGCGAGCGCGGTCCGGCGGGTGGGAGATTCGGGCCTCTTCGCCGCCGGCTCCGCGCTCGCGGTCGGTCTCCTCACGACGGCCCCTGTGACGGTCGTCGTGGAAGGGGAGGGCCCGCGCGCGGCGGCGCTCCTCCGAACGGCCCGGCGCGCATGGCACCCCAACGTGTGGGTCTTTTCGGGGCATCCGCCCCCACCCTTCTCGCTCCCCGCGGGTCTCGAAGGGGTCGGGTCGACGACCGAACCCCGGGCGCTCGTCTGTTCCGGTACCTCGTGCGCGCCCCCGGTCAGCGAGCCGGCCGCGCTCGGCCGCCTCCTTGCCTCGGGCGGTCGTCCGTCGGACGCACCGTGAGCACGCCTAGGTCCGTCCCGTCGAGAAGGTAGGCGCGTGCGACACCGAGCGTGAGGAACCGCTGGTAGAGGAACGACCTCCCCCGGGCCGGCTCCTCCCGATTGAGCGACTCGGTGCCGGCGATCGGGTTGAACGCCGGGAGGACGACGATCTCGCGAGCCCTCGGCTCCGCGTGGATGCGGCGGCGCCTCTTCGCCTTCGGGGGAGGCGGGCGCGCGACGCGGACCCAGCATCGGCGCTTTCCCTCCGGGTCGCCCGCGGTCGGTGCGAGACGATAGCCCGGGTGAAGGTGCCCCGCGACGAGCCGCGGGGCCCGGAGGACCGCGTTCGACGGCCAGCGATGACCGTGGAACACTCCGACATCACCCCGCACGACCCCGGTCGAAGGATGAACCGCGACCTCTCTCGGAAGATACCGGACGATCCCGACGTCGTGGTTCCCGAGAACGACCTCCGCCTCCAGCCCCTCGCGGAGGATCTCCGAGAAGAAATCGAAGACGACGGGTCGGAGCGAGGGGGGCGTGCCGACGATCGGGTGCTTCACGTCCCCCGCGACGAGCACGCTCTTCGAGCGGGTCGAGCGCGCGAGCCCAATGAGCTCGGTCACGAGTCGGTCGGCCGAAGCCTCGGGAGGTCCGAGCGGACGCTCGGGGGTGCTCCCGAGACCGAGATGCACGTCCGAGACGATGAGCGTTCTCGGGGTCGTGGGCCCGGTCGGGTCGACCACCAACGCGGGTGCGTCCGGGACCGGCCGAAGCGGGCTCTCCACGGTCCCGCTAGCCGAAGCGGGGGAAGACCGTTCCCGGTCGAGCCCAAACCATCTCTCCGAGAGCATCGACCGTCCGCATTTATATATGAGAGGTAATTGGTTTATGAGGAGAAAATGGCCGCGCAGTCACCCCGGGAACGGTCGATCGAGCAGATCCGCTCGCTCCTCGAGCGGGCCGGGTTCTACGTGGCGGACACCCACGCGATCCGTCCGACGAGCTTCGACCTCGCGGCCCGTCGCGATGCCACCCTCCTCCTCGTCAAGGTGCTGAAGAACATCGATGCGCTCGACTCGGAAGAAGCCGCTCGGCTGCGCGAGCTCGGCGACCTCTTCCCCGCCATCACCGTCGTGATCGGCCAGACCTCCGGCGCGTCGGAGCTCGACCCGGGGGTCGTCTATACGCGCTACGGCGTTCCGATCATCAACGAGGAGACCCTGGAAGAGTATCTCGAGAAGGCGCTCCCTCCGTTCCTCTACGCGAGCCCCGGCGGGACGTTCGCCCAGGTGGATGGACAGCGGCTCCGCGAGCTTCGGGACGAGCGGAGCCTCTCCCTCGGGACGCTCGCAAGCATCGCGGGAGTCTCCCGCCGGGCGATCCAGCTCTACGAAGAGGGCGCCGGGGCCGAGGCGCTGGTCGTGGAGCGGATCGAGACGTTCCTCGGAGAGACGATCGTCCGCCCGATCGCGCTGTTCGACTGGTCGGTCCACGTTCGCAAGGGGGCGCGCGAAGGAACGCCCGAGGAAAAGGAGGCAACGCCGCCGGCCAGCCGACCTCAGCCCCGTACCGGGGATGCCTTCCGGGACGGCGTCGTCCGGCAGCTGGACGGGATGGGGCTCGAGGTGACGGTCACGGTACGGGCGCCGTTCGACGCGCTCGCGCGAACGCCGGATGTGCTTTTGGCGGCCGCCGGGAGCCTGCGGACCGCTCTCCACCGGGCCGAGGTCCTCCACGGGCTCGCCCGCGTCGCCGAGGGCCACGCTCTGTTCGTCGTGCCCGACCCCGTCCCCCGCCCCTCGTACGCCGGCCTCCCGATCCTGACGATCAGCGAGCTCCGCCGGCATCGCGACCCGGACGAGCTCCTCGAGGAGATCACCGAGCGGGAAGGCCCGTGATCACCGCGCGGCTGGAGCACGTACCCGGACTCCTGCTTCTCGCGCCGGTCCGCGGGCTCGCATCGGAGGCGACCCAGCTCGTCGCAGCGCTGGAAGACTACCGTCCGGCGAGGGTGGGGCTCGGGGTGTCCAGCGGAGAGCTCGCGAGCCTTCGGGACTTCTTCGTGGTCGCCGACGCGGAGCCGGTCGTCCCGCTCACATCGAACGAGTCGAGCGAGGTGTGGGGGCTCGTCCGATTCGGAGAGGTCCGGGTCCCGAACCCGTCATTCGTCGAGGTCCTACGGTGGGCCGCTCCTCGCGGCGTCCCCGTCGAGGCGATCGACCCGGACGACGACCATACGGCGGCGTTGTTCGCGGAGCACATCGGCTACCTCGAGCTCGTGCGGCGGACCGTTCGAGAGCGCCGAGTCTCCCGCAACCCGCCGACCCCGTCCTCGCCGGACGAGTTCGCGCTCGAATGGGACCGGCAGATCGCCTCGGGGCGCGGCTCGCGAAACTACGCGGACGCCCGGGACGAGTTCCTCGCGCGCCGGATCCCCCTGCTCACGAGCGACGGACAACGCGTGGCGGTGGTCGTCGACCGGGAGCGGTTCGATTCGGTCCGGGCGCTCTTGAACCCGGGCTCGTCCGGGACGATCGCCTGAGCGGCGCGACGGCTACTCTTCGCGGGCGAGGATCTTCTCGAGCATCGCCCGGCCCGCGCGCCGGAACTCGTCGAGCGACCCTTCGTTGACGAGCATCCCGTCGGCGAGCGCGAACGCGTTCCCGATCCCCCACTTGAGCTCGCGTCGGTCGCGGTCGTAGAACTCCTGGAGGTCCGCCGCGTCGTCCGCTCGGCTGCGGCTCGCCATTCGGTCGTGCCGGGTCTCGGGGGAGGCGAAGATGCCGAGGACGAAGAGGTCGCCGAAGTTGTGCCGGAAGACCGTCACTTCGGCGTCCGAACGGCATCCGTCGACGAGCATCCGGGTCTCGGTGAGCTTCGGGATCGCCCGCTGCGCCCAGACCCCCGCGCCGTGCTTCTCGCGCTCTTCCGAGGCGACCCGCGCGACGTTCTGGTTCGTGACCGGGAGGCCGCGCCGTCGCGTCTCGTCCCGGACGAGGTCTCCCATCTTGAGGGTCGCGAGCCCCATCGTTCGGGCGACGCCGACGAGCTCGTCCTTGCCCGAGCCGGGCATGCCGACCGTGACGATGAGTTTCATAGCGTGGCCGGAGGCTCGTCGGGGGGCGGCTTCGCGCCGCCCGCGGTCGCCTTCAGATGATCGGCGACGTCGTGCTCGGTGACGAGCTGGAGCCGGTCCGCCCGCTGCCGGTACGCGACCGCCTCCTGCTCCTCGAGCCGGGCCGTCTCCACGTACCGGTCGACCTTCACCTTGAGCTCCGCCGTCTTCTGGGTCTTGGTCGCCGCGCGGAGCTCGAGGGCGCGGGCCCTCTGCTGCCGGTCGACGACCTTCTGCTGCAGCTTTCGGACGCGATAGTGGAGGCCGGTCACGTCGGACCCGACCGGAGCCCCTCCGGTCCGGTTCGTGGCGGCTTCGATGTCGCGTTCGTGCTGTTTCATCTCTTGTTCGATCTCGGGGATCTGGGCGAGCGCCGTCTGGCCCTTCTCCCGGAGAAGGGTCGCCTGGTGCCGCAGTTTGTCGATGCGGGTGTTGAGGCGCGCGACCCGCTGCTGCGCTCGCGCGGACGCCCGGTCGTGACGCGCCGCGAGCTCGCGCAGTTTCGTGATGTCGGCATACTGCTGGCCGATCCAGCGCGACTTCCGGGCGGCGAGGGGGGTCGCCGCCCCGGTCGATTGTGAGCTGTCTCCTGCGCCGGGTACCATCGAACTCCGGGACTCGGTGGCGAGATAAAGACGTTGTCGCGGGCGCGAAACCGCGCGGTCCCTAGGCCCGCGGTGGGCGGGGCGGGAGCAGGGCCGGGGCGACGCGAGCGGAGAGCTCGGAGGCGCGCAGTCGTTCCTGCGACTTCGAGTCGCGGTGGCGGACGGTCACCGTGTCCTGGTTCGGGCCGTCCCCGACCGTCTCGCCGTCCACCGTGACGCAGAAGGGGGTCCCTGCCTCGTCCATCCGGGCGTACCGCTTCCCGATCGTCCCCGCGTCATCGAACGAGTTCTCGATGCCGGCGGCCGAGAGGCGGTCCGCGAGCTCGAGCGCGTACGCGGCCTGTTCCTTCGGGATCAAGGGGAAGACTCCGACCGGCACCGGGGCGAGGTAGCTCGGAAGGCTCCAGACGGTACGGTCGCCGTCCTTCCGAAGGTGGACGTCGGCGAGCGCCCAGATGCTCCGGTCGACCCCGTACGTGAGCTCGAGAACGTGGGGGAGCACCGTCCGACCCCCGGTGAGGGTGACCGAGAGGTCCTTTCCCGAACCCTGGCTGTGGCGTCCGAGGTCGTAGTCGCCCCGGTAGTGGACGGCGCCGATCTCCTTGAAGCCCCCCATGCTCCCCACGAACACCTCGACGTCGAACTGGATCCGGTTGTAGAACGCGCGCTCCTGGTCGGACTTCTCGAAGAGCCGGATCCGCTCCGGAGGAATCCCCAGGACGTCCCGGAAGAACCGGTAGGTGTGGACGAGGTGGTAGACGTAGAACTCGGGGAGGCCCACGACGCGCACGAGGTCGCCGGCCGAGACCATCTCCACCGCTTCCGACCCGGCGATGCGCTTCGCGGCGCGGACCACGGGAAGACCCTCGTCCCGGACTCGCTCGAACGGGAGAGGAAAGTGTTCTGGGTCGAAGAAGATCTGGAGCTCCGCCTGCGTGAACGCGCGCATCCGCAAGAGGAGCTGACGGGGCGCGATCTCGTTCCGGTACGCCTTCCCTACGATGGCGATCCCGAGCGGGAGCGCACGCCGCCCGACGTCCCACATCCGGGGGAACGAGAGGTAGCTGCTCTGCGCGGTCTCGGGCCGGAGGTACGCCCGTTCGTGACCCGTCACGCCGAAGTCGACCCCGAACATCATGTTGAACGGCACCGGCACGCTGAGCGTCTTGGCGCCGCAGCTCGGGCATTTCGCACCGGTATCGCGGACGAGCTTCTCGATCTCGACCGGGGTGAGGCCGTCCACCCCCTGAGGCCGCACCTTCTCGAGGACGGTATCGGCCCGGAAGGCGGCGTGGCACGTATCGCAGGTCACTTCGGGGTCGGTGAAGTTTTCGAGGTGGCCCGAAGCCCGGACGACCGCTTCGGGGAGGATCTCGGCCGGTTCCAACTGATAGTAGTCCCGCGAGAGGCCCACGAACCATGCGGACCACGCCTCTTCGACCCTTCGCTTGAGCGCAGCGCCGAGCGGTCCGTAGTCGAACAGCCCTTGCGCACCGCCGTAGATCTCCGCCGACGGCCAGAAGACGCCCCGGCGGCGCAGCAGGGCGAACAGCTCGTCGCTCTTCATCGTGCGGACCTCGTTCGGCGGCTCCCCGGCCGGGTCCGGACCATAAGGTGTTCGGTGGCGCGCGTCACGACCTGGTACGCCGGGTCGTCGGGCGGGAGCCGGAGGACGAGCGGCGCCACGGGCATCTCGGGAGCGACGAGCGCCGACTCGGGTTCCCCGAGCCAGTTCCACGGCTCGACGAGGGCGGATCGCGCGAGGAACGACGCGGAGGCGGGACGCTTTCGGAGCCGGGAAGCGACGTACGCGAACTCCATCTCACGCCAGATCGACGGGGCGTGGAACATGGCGTTGTCCGTCCCGAGGAGGACCGAGAGGCCCACCCGTTCCATCGCGCCGAGGTCCGGCTGGCGCGCGAACAGCGCGTTCGACCGGGGGCAGACCGCGACCGACACCCGCTCGTCCCGGACCGTGACGAGGTCGTCCGGCGTCGCTTTCGCAAGATGGACAAGGAGGTCGGGGTGCGGGTCGAGGTAGTGCTCGGGCTTTTCCCGCACCGCCTCGCTCGCATGCAGTGCGAACCGCTTTCCTCGGGCTCGGCACGCCCGGGCGACCGTCCAGCGGGTCTCGTCGGTCTCGTCCCGCGCGCTCGACAGCCCGACGCCGTCGGCGACCTCGAGGAGCCGGTCGAGCTCACTCCGATCGACCGGACGGGAGACGGGACGGCCGAGGGCGAGCACCCGGACCCGAGTTGGGCGGGCCGCTTCGCGCAGGAGCTCGACGCCCGCGCGGCCTTCCTCGCGGAAATCGACGGTGGCGGCGATCCCTTCGGCTTCCATCCGCGCGAGGGCCCGGCGGATCGCACCGACCTTCTCCGCAGGGGAAGAGTCGGCCAGCAATCGAAACTTGTACCCATGGGGGGGTTGGATCAGCATCGACACCGGTCCGGGAGGGGGCTCGCGGACGGAGACGGAATCGCCGAGATGGGTATGGGAGTTCACTGGCGCGGGCACGACGATCCCGTGCACGACGCGTTCGCGTCGAGCGGGTCCTTCGGTGCCTCGGCTCCCGACCTCGACGACGACGCCCTTCCGAAACCGGACGTAGGCCGGGCGGGCGCCTTCGGTGTCCAGGATCGACCCTACGACGAGCATCGACGCCGAGAGGCGGAACGGTACCGCGACTTAAGTCGCTCACCGGGCCGCCCTAAGCGATATGGGAGCGGACGGTTCACGGAATTCCGCGCCCATGACAGACCGGATGGTCGACCGACCCCGGGACCTTCTCGTCTCGGGCCACGTCATCATCGACCGGTTCCTATCCGTCCGGTCGTTCCCCGAGGTCGACCGAACCGTTCCTGTCCTCGCCAGCCGGACCGAGCTCGGCGGAACCGCCACGAACATCGCGCTCTCCGCCTCGCGGCTCGGAGTCGCCACCGGGCTTGTGGCCCGGCTCGGGGACGGCTTCCCGGAGGAATACATCGCGCGACTTCGGGCATCGGGAGTCGATGTGCGGGGGCTCGAGCGAGTCCGAGGACGCCCCACCTCCACCTGTACCATCGTCGAGGACCGCACCGGGGCGCAGCGGACGTTGATCGACCAGGGCGCGATGGCCGATACGCGCGGCGCGCGGCTTCCCCTCCGTTGGCTGGGCGAGTACTCCTGGTTGCATCTGACGACGGCCGACCCGGCGTACCAGCTGAGGCTCCTGCGCGCCGCGAGGGTCCGGGGGCTTCGCGTGGCAGCGGACCCCGCGCAGGAGATCCACTACCGCTGGGACCGCCGGTCCCTCGGGGTCCTCGTCCGGAACTCAGAGATCCTGTTCGGCAATCGCGCCGAGGTCGCACGCGCGATGGAGTTCCTCGCCGTCCGAACGCCCGAAGGGCTCCTCGAATTCGTCCCACTGGTGGTCCAGACCGAAGGGCGACGAGGAGCCTCCGCCTTCTCCCGGAACGGCACGTTTCACGTGCGGGCAACGCGGCCGACCCGGGTGAGAACGCTCGTCGGTGCGGGGGATGCGTTTCGCGGGGGATTCTACGCCGGGTGGTTTTCCGGCCAACCGCTCCGCGATTGCTTGGTCGCCGGGACCCGAAGTTCGGCGCGCTGGATCGAAGGTCGGAGGTAGCTCGCTCGATGGAGATGCATGCGTTCGGGAGACTGACCCCCGTGGAAACCGCCCGCCGCCGGCTCCTCGCGGCTGCCCGGCCGGTCGACCAGGTCGAGGGGGTTCCGGTCGCCGATTCGTTCTCCCGGGTTCTCGCCCGAGCGATTCGGGCCCCGACCCCGGTGCCGGCCTTCTACCGAACGACCTGGGACGGCTACGCCGTGCGAAGCGGCGATACGACCCGTGCGACGCGCCGTCGGCCCGTCGAGCTTCGGGTCGTTGGCGAGGTCTTCGCCGAGCAGACGTTTCGGGGCGTCCTCCGTCGAGAGGAGGCGGTCGCAATCGCGACGGGAGGCGCGATCCCGACCGGGGCCGACGCGGTCGTCATCTTCGAAGAGGTCGACCTCGCGGACGGACGGGTCCGGCTCTCGCGTCCGGTCAAGAGAGGGGACCGGATCTCCCCGCCGGGGCACGACTTCCCGCGCGGCGCGGTCCTGGGTCGGAAGGGAGAGGAAGTCAGCGCTCCGACCGCGGGTGCGATCGCGGCGTGCGGCATCGCCGAAGTCCCGGTCTATGCGCTCCCACGGGTCGCGGTGATCCCGAACGGGAACGAGCTGGTCTCTCCGGGAGACGCCCCGCGGCCGGGACAGATCTACGAGAGCAACAACGCCTCCCTCGCTTCGGTCATCCGAGCGACCGGGGCGATCCCCCTCCTGCATCCGCCTCTCCCCGACCGTGCCGAACGAATCGAGAAGGCGATCCGCGTCGCTCTCGCCCGCGCCGACCTGGTCCTCGCCACCGGCGGGAGCTCCGTCGGGGAACGGGACCATCTCCCGCGGATCTTGCCCCGACTGGGCACGCTCCTGTTCCACGGGATCGCGGTCCGGGCCGGAAAGCCGACGCTCGCGGCCCGCTGCGGGCCCAAGCTGGTCGTCGGGATGCCCGGGCATCCCACCTCGTGCCTGGTGAACATGTACTGGCTGATGCTCCCGGTCCTCCGTCGACTCGGGCACCGGCCGGGCCCGGGCTGGACGGACGGCTGGGCCACGCTCGGAAGTGACGCGGTCGCCCCTTCTCCCGGGCTTGCGACCGTCGTCCCCTTGCGTTTCCAAGACGGCCGCGCCTTCACGACGTACCGGGGCTCCTCCGTCATCACGAGCCTCTCAGGAGCGAAGGCGTTCGCGATGCTCCCGCCGGGCCGGCGGGTCGTCCACCGCGGAGAACGGGTCCGGGTCCACCTCCTCCATCCCCCGCTCGGCCCCGCCGCTCCGCCCCGAGGGTTCGCGGAGTCCGAGAACAACCGTTAAGCGGCACGTCGCCTCGACGCGACGTGGGCCGTCGTGACCTCGCTCTCGCGATCCTTTCGATCGAGGGGACGAACTGCGACGACGAGCTCCGGGAAGCGTTCGCCACCCTCGGAGCCCGGCCCGAGATCGTGCATCTGAAGCAGCTCGAGGGACGGGACGTCGTTCCCGAGGAGCGTCGGCGGCTTTCGGACTATCAAGCGCTGTTCGTCCCCGGTGGATTCTCCGCCGGGGACTACGTTCGCGCGGGAGCGATCCTGGCCGCCCGCATGCGGGCGTCGATCGGTCCCGAACTCGAAGAGTTCGTCCGGAGCGGGCGGGTGGTCGGGGGCATCTGCAACGGCTTCCAGGTGATGACGGAGCTCGGGCTCTTGCCGGGACGGCCCGACGGCCGGCTGGGCACCCCCACCGCCGCCCTCATGACCAACGACTCCGGTCACTTCGAGTGCCGGCCGACGTTCGTCGCATGGAACGGGGGAGCGTTCCCGGCCCTCCGGGGCGTCCCGAAGGGGACCCGGTTCCTATTCCCCTCGGCCCACGCCGAGGGGAAGCTCGTTCTCGGGAGCGAGGAATTGCGGCGCTCGGTCGAGCAGGGTGGCCAGGTGCTGTTCCGCTGGGTCTCCCCCGACGGCTCACCGGTTCGGTATCCGTGGAATCCGAACGGCTCCGAGGGGAACATCGCCGGTCTCACCAGCGTCGAGGGGAACGTCTTCGGACTGATGCCCCACCCCGAGCGCTCGTTCTTCCGGGCCCAGGCCCCCGATTGGACCCGGACCGGCTCCGCGGCCGGGTTCGGAGATGGCCACCGATTCCTCGACGCCGTGCTCTCCTACGTCGAGCGGCACACCTAGGGACCGCCCCGCGCGAGCCGCCAAGCGAAGAGCGTCTCCCCTTCGAGATCCCGCGAGTCGGCGACCTCGATGACCCCTCCCTGCCGGGTCCACCGCGAGCGGATCCGGTCGAGCCCGCTCGAGCGCTGCAACGACGAGACGACGACGAACGCTTCTCCCCCGGGGAGGAGATGGTCGGGAAGCTCGCGCACCAGGCGCGCGGTGACTCGACAGCCGTCCGGTCCTCCGTCGAGCGCGATGTTGTGCCACCGGTCCGGGTCCCGCTCTGCCGGCCGCGTGGGAAGGTACGGCGGATTCGCGAGCACTCGGTCGAACCGCCCGAGCCCGCGAGCGAGGTCGGTCCGGACAAGGGAGAGCACGACGCCGTCGGCCCGGGCGCGCGCCGCGAGCTGAAGGAGCGCGTGAGGATTGAGGTCGGTCGCCACCACTCGTGCCCCGCGATGGGCGGCGATGAGCGCCGCCTCGCCGGACCCCGTCCCGATCTCGAGGAGGGTCGACCCGCGGGGAACCCGGGCGAACTTCGCGAGCAGGAGCGTATCCTCGCGCGGGGGATAGACGGAGCGCGCGCCGTCGGGCGGAGGCGACCGACCGAGAGCCGCGGGAGGTGACCGGGCCCCCGCGCGATGTCTTCTTATTGGCTCCACGCGTACAACGTACCCTCACGGTATAATTGGCGATGCCCCGTCGACTTTCTCCTCCGGTCAAGATCGGAATCACCGGGCTTCCGGGCTCGGGTAAGACCCAGACCCTCCTACGGATCATCGAGCTCCTCGAGGAGGAGGGCGTGACGGTCGGGGGAATGGTGACCGAGCCGATCGTCGAGAAGCAGCGACGCACGGGGTTCCAGATCGTCGACTGGATGACGAAGGAGCACGAGGTCTTCGCCCACGAGGGGATGAAGTCACGGGTGCGCTCGGGGCGGTACGGCGTCAACGTGGCCGCGCTCGACGGGCTCGGCGCGCGCGCCCTGGCCGAGGCGCGCGAATCGGCCGACGTGATCGTGATCGACGAGGTCGGCAAGATGGAGGTCGAGAGCGAGGCGTTCACGAAGAGCGTGATCGACACGCTCGACTCCCGGAAGTCGATCGTGATGACCCTCCACAAGAAATCGCGGAACCCGCTGCTCCAGGACATCCGTCGGAGGGACGAACTACGCCTGCTCGAAGTGACCCCGGTGAACAAGAACCTCCTCGCGTTCAAGATCGTCTACCTCATCACGGGACGGGCTCACTGACCGCCTCCGCGGAGGGCGCGACCCGCCTCGTCCTTCCCCGGTCCGCCCCCGGCCGTGGTCCGGGTCGGCGGTCCGCTGTCTTCTACAACCCGGCGATGGCCGGCGACCGCGACCTGGCGGTCGCGTTCGCCCGCGCCCTCGTTCCGCCGGCGTCGGGGAGGCGGACCGGTTGGGAGATGACCGCCGCGACCGGGGTGCGCGGCCTGCGGCTGCTCCACGAGAGCGAGGCGTTCGCGTCGTTCGTCTTCTCCGAATCGAACCCCGAGGCGTTTCGGGTCCTCTCGGGGAACGTCGCTCGCTTTCCGGGGGCTCGCGCGCTCGAAAGCGACTCCCGCACCGCTCCTTCCGATGCACCGTTCGACTACGTGGACCTCGACCCGTACGGGAGCCCGATCGCGTTCGCACGGACCGCCCTCGCGTCGGCGCGCCTTGGAGGCGTCGTGGCGGTCACGGCCACCGACATGATGGTACTCGCCGGTCCGCAACCGGCGGCCTGCCGTCATCGGTACGGCGCGCATCCCGTGCGGGGACGGCTGGGTCCCGAAGGAGGACTGCGGATCCTCCTGGCCTACCTCGTCACGACAGCCGGATCGCTCGGCCGGTCCATCCGCCCCCTCCTTGCGTACGCGCGCGACCACTACGTCCGGGCCTATCTCGAAGTGGTCGCCCCGACGGGCGAACCTCCGCCGGTCGAGATCATCGACCCCGAACGATGGGACGGGCCATGGCTGGGCGACCGAGGTCCCTACGGGCCGTTGTGGGTCGGCCCGCTCTTCGATGCGGGGTTCGTGGGGCGCCTCGAGGTTCCCCCGCACGCGGCGCGTCCGGAGGAGGTCGCGCGCTTCATCGAGCGACTTCGGGAGGAATCGGCCGTCGACCGGCCCTTCTACTACGAAGCGAACGTCCTCGCCTCGCGGCTCGGGATCCCTACTCCGCCGAGCCTGCGGTCGATCGAGGACGGGCTCCGTGCGCGGGGATTCCGGGTCGCGAGAACCCACGCCCGTCCCGAGGGGTTCCGGACCGACTCTCCCCGGTCGAGCGTCGAAGAGCTGGTCCGGCAGATTGGGTCGCGCCGTTAATCCCAGAAGACCCGCGTTCGCGCGTACGCCCGTTCGGCCCGCAGGATCTCGGTGAAGAACGCGTCGTCGTCCCGATAGAGCCGCATGAGGAGCCGCCGCGCCGTCTCGGGCCCGATCCCACGGCCCGCGAGCGCGTAGAGGGCCCGCTCGCCGTAGTGCGCGACCAGCTCTGCCGACGTGTAGCCGGCCCGAACGAGCGCCTCCGTGCCGGCGGGGAGCGCTCGCTCGCGTCGCGCTTTCTTGCCCCCGGCCGGCTTCTCGCGGGCGCGTTTTCGTTTGGCGTAGGCGCTCAAGCGGTCGATCTCCTCCGTTCGGCGCGGGGAGATGACCGCCGAGAGGGAGCCGTGGCAGAGCAGACACCGACTCCCTCCCTCGGCCTTGTACCGCGCCGGGGTCGTGGTCCGGACGAACCCGCAGCGCAAACACACCAGAGTCAGAGGCTCCTTCGAGAGCCGTTCCTGGACCGCCCGGAGCAGGGTCGGCGGCGGAAGGTCCGGGACCGTCCGCCATTCGAGCCGCTCGATCGGTCCGTCCGAGAACGCAGACGGAGGCGTTGCAACGACCTCGATGACCCCCTCCCGGATTCGCTCGAGAACCTCGGTCGCGTGGTCGAGGTCGTAGCGGTCGTGCAGGGTCTTCTCGAGCACCTCCTCGCCAAGCGGGTTGGAGCGGCTCGCGGCCAAGAGGGGGTCGAGGATCCTCAGGTCCCGGGGGTCGGCGGAGGCGGGGACGACCCCGAGCTTCCGGGCGACCGCCAGGAAGACCCATCGGTAGTCGAGGCCGGAAGGAACGAGTCTCTCCACGAGAGGGCGCAGGGTCGCGGGGTCGATCGAGAGGGCGCTCACGAGCGTGGGAGCGTCGACCGCGATCGGGAGCTCGAGCACGAACCAGGTCGGCTCGACCGCGGCGACCTCGACCCGGGCTCCGAGACGGGCCGTGAGGAGCCCGGCGGTCGCGAGCGAGAGCGTTTCGTTGGTCCGCGTCCCGAAACAGGCGCCGTAGACGACGACCCGGCCGTGCGAGGTCACCGTCACGCGGCGGTCCGTCGGGATCCGGTCGGAGGCCGCCGCCGGCGAGCGTCGTTCCTCGAGGTGCGCTCGGTCCTCGGGGGAAAGGGGATAGTCGTCGAGCGACCCCTCGCGCCGGAGCTTCCCGATCTCCTGGGCCACGTCGAAGGGGACGGGTAGGTCCTCCCCCGCCCATCGCGGCTCGCGGCCGATCTCTTGGACGGTCTCCACCAGGAGCTCACCGTCCCGGTACTCTACGACCTTCCAGGTCCGCCCGTGCAGGAGGAAGATCTCCTCGGGTTGAGCGAGGATCTGCGTGAGGACGAACCGCTCGTCCAGCGTCCCGATGAGACGACGCGTCCCGATGTCGCGGAGGCGATACGTGCGCTCGTCCGGGATGAGCGAGAGCGAGGAGTAGAACCGGTCGAGAGTCCCGCGGCCCGGGGCGACCCGGCCGTCCATCCGTTTCGCGAGCCCGAGACCCGCCAGGTAGCCGACCAGCTCATCGAGCTCCGGGTCCGAGAGGTCGGCCGTCGCGGCCGCGCGACGCATCGGGGCGAGGAGTTCGGAGCTTTCGATTCCCCCTTCCGCGCGCAGCGTCGCGACGATCTGCTGCGCGGCCGCGAGGCGATTTCGGGTCCGCCAGGAGACCGGCTCGATCAATCCCGCATCGGCCCTTCGCGCAAGAACGGCCGCCTCTTCGAGGTCGTCATCGTCCAGGGAAAGGACGGTGCCATGGATCGTCCGGTCGAGCCGGTGGCCGGACCGCCCCACGCGCTGGACCAGCCGTCCGACCTGGTGTGGGGAGCCGAACTGCACGACGTGGTCGACGACCCCGATGTCGATCCCGAGCTCCAGCGACGACGTGGCAACCAGGGCACGGAGACGGCCTTCGCGAAACGCCTTCTCGGCCTCTTCGCGGACCTCGCGCGAAAGCGACCCATGGTGGACGGCGATCGGGAGGTCGGGCGCAAGCTTCTGCAGGCGGGCCGCGAGCCCTTCCGCGGTGGGGCGAGTGTTGACGAAGATGAGCGTCGTCCGATGGGCGCGGACCTCCTCCTCGACCGCGCGAAGCCCGTCGAGGAGCGTCCGGTCGGCCTTGAGCTCCCGAACGAGGCCCTCGTCGAGGGGCGGCCGGACGCCTCCGGGTCGCCGAGCGGTCAGCTCGAGCGGACGCCGCTCCTTCGCGACCCGCACCTCGACGGCCCGGGGTCGGGGAGAGAGGAAGCGGGCCACCTCCTCAGGGTTCCCGACGGTGGCGGAGAGTCCGATGCGACGGACCGTGCGCCCCGCGAGCCGGTCCAGCCGCTCGAGCGTGATGGAAAGCTGAGCGCCCCGGTCGGATCCCACGAGCTCGTGAACCTCGTCGATGACGACCCATCGGACGTTCCGAAGCGAGTCTCGGAGACGCCGGCCCGTCAGGAGGAGCTGCAAGGTCTCGGGGGTGGTGAGGAGGAGGTCCGGCGGTTTTCGCGCCTGGGCGGAGCGGGCGGAGGCCGGCGTATCCCCATGGCGGACGGCCGCGCTCAGCCCCACCTCTCGGACGAGCGCGACGATCCGATGCTCGAGGTCCCGGTTGAGAGCACGCAGGGGAGTCACGTAGAGAATCGAGATCGGCGGCGTCGGCTCGGCGAGCCGACGCGAGAGGAGCGGCAAGAGGACCGCCTCCGTCTTCCCGGTCCCGGTCGGGGAGAGAAGGAGGGCGTCGACGTCGGTCGCGAGCAGCGGAAAGGCGAGCCGCTGGATCTCGGTGGGTTCGAGGAGCCCCCGGGTCCGAACGACCTCGGCCAGCCGAGGGTCGAGCGAGGAGAACCCCGATCCGGTGGATTCCATGGTCGCACCGTTTACGAACCGGGGGGAACGGAAAGGGCTGACGGGCCGCTACGGTTCCTTCGGGGGTTCCAGGTCGAGCATCTTCAGGCCGTAGCTCTCGACCATCGGCCGACCGAACGTTCGTCCCGGGAACGTCTCGATCAGGATCTCCTGGAGCATCCCGACGGTGGCCCGAAGGAGATGACCGCCGACGATGGCGTGGTCCGGGCCCGCGACCGCGCCGTGCAGGTGGAGCGAGGGCGCTCCGTCCGCACGGGCGATCGTGCCGTGAAGGGAGACGACCTCGTGCGGAATCGTGATCTCGCGGGGCCGGTACTGGGTCCCGTCCCAGTAGCCGAACGTCGCTCGTCGGAACATCCCGATCCCGAAGACGACGGTGCCCGCCCGGATCCCCTCGCGCGTCGCGAAGGTGGAAAGCGTCTCGAAAAGGTCCTGACCGTCGTCCAGCCGGAGCATCCACCGGCTTCCCTCCCGAACCGTCTGCATGACAACCCCGGGAGCGGTTCCGCTCCTAAGACAGTTCCACTCGCGACGCCCCCGGCTCGTCGCCGTCTCCGAGCCGATTTCATCCGGGAAAGGAAAGGGTAATGCGCCGCGGACGGTAGAGAAGGCCCCCCTCATGTCGACCACTCCCGAGCCCGCTCCCCTCCGCGCCGTCGTCTCCCGGATCCGGGAGGGAGGCCGGACGGTGGTCGCGCTCTCGGGAGGAGTCGATTCGTCCCTGGTCGCATCGCTCGCGTTCGAGGCGCTGGGCGCGGACGCGACGGCCGTCACGCTCGATGGGCCGGCCGTCTCCCGAGCGGAGGTCGCTCGGGCCCGAACGGTCGCGAAGGCGATCGGGATCGAGCATGTCATCCTCCCGGTCGACCCGCTCGCACGTCGGGAGTATCGAGAGAATCGGCCGGACCGCTGCTACCACTGTCGCGTCGTGGAGACCTCCGTGCTCCGCGAATTTGGCGACCGGCGAGGCACCCAACAGTACTTGGACGGCGTGCAGCGCGACGACCAGAGCGACGTGCGCCCGGGCCTTCGGGCGATGGACGAGGCTGGTTTCCTCCATCCGCTGCTGTGGGCCGGCTGGGGAAAGTCCGAGGTACGCAACGAAGCCCGGCGCCGGGGCCTTCCCAACTGGGACCAGCCGTCGGACGCGTGCCTCGCCTCCCGGGTGGCCCATGGAGAGCCGGTGACCGCGGAGCTCCTCGCCCGGGTCGAGGCAGCCGAGGGCCTCCTCCTCCGCCGAGGGTTCCGGCGCGTGCGCGTCCGGGTTCGCAGGGGATCCGCCCGGATCGAGGTCGGACCGGACGAGCTCCCGCGCCTTCTGTCCGAGCCGCTCGCGAGCGAGCTGCTCGAAGAGGTCCGGGACGTGGGGTTCGCCTCGGTCACGATCGACCCTCAGGGCTATCGCGGCGTCTCCGCCGCCCTTCCGGTGGTCCGATGAGCCCCGAAGACGAGGGGCGCTCGGAGACGACCGAGCTTCCCGGGCGCTTCGAGCTCGAGACCGACCTCGTGCCTCAGGGCGACCAGCCTCAGGCGATCGAAGGGGTCGTCGACCGCGTCAACCGCGGCGAGAAGTTCGTGACACTCCTCGGGGTGACGGGCAGCGGCAAGACGTTCACGATGGCCCACGCCGTCGCTCGCCTCCAGCGTCCGACCCTGGTGATCAGCCCCAACAAGACCCTCGCGGCTCAGCTCGTGAGCGAGTTCCGGGCGCTCTTCCCGCGGAACGCGGTCGAGTATTTCGTGAGCTACTACNNTCGATCAACGAGGAGATCGACCGCCTCCGCCACCGCGCGACCCAGGCGCTCCTGACCCGCCGGGACGTGCTGATCGTCGCCTCCGTGAGCTGCATCTATGGTCTCGGGTCTCCGGAGGACTACCGGGCATCGGTCATGGAGCTCTCGGTCGGCCAGGAGATCTCGCGCCAGGCGCTCCTCGAGCAGCTCGTCCGGATGAAGTACGCCCGCAACGACGTCGAGCTCAAGCGCGGTCGGTTTCGCGTTCGCGGCGGAACGATCGACGTGATGGGAGCTGGGGAGACGGTCCACCGGATCGTCCTCGACGGGAGCACGATCGGCGAGATCGTGGAACTCGACCCTCTCACCCAGGAGGAACGCCGCTCACGGAAGGAGCTCGCGGTCTTCCCGGCGACCCATTTCCTCACGGTCGACGAGCGTCTCCGGGGGATCCTCACGGAGATCGAGAAGGAACGCGACGCGCGCGTCCGGGAGTTCGAGGCCGAGGAGAAGATCGTCGAGGCGCAGCGGATCAAGAGCCGCGTCGACTACGACCTCGAGATGATCCGCGAAACCGGCTACTGCTCGGGGGTCGAGAACTACAGCCGCTACTTCGCCGGGAGAAAGCCGGGCGAGCCTCCCTACACCCTTCTCGATTTCTTTCCGAAGGATTTCCTCGCCTTCATCGACGAGTCGCACGTAACGATCCCTCAGCTCGAAGGGATGTACAAGGGGGACCGGAGCCGCAAGGACAACCTGGTCGAGTTCGGGTGGCGTCTTCCGTCGGCCCGCGACAACCGTCCCCTCAAGTTCCCGGAGTTCCTCACCCACGTCCCCCAGACGGTGTTCGTCTCCGCGACCCCCGGACCGTTCGAGCGGAAGGTTTCGAAGGGCATGGTAGAACAGATCATCCGGCCGACGGGCCTCGTCGACCCTCCGATCGAGGTTCGTCCGCTCAAGGGTCACATCGCCGACCTCATGCGCGAGCTCCGCTCGTGCGTCGAACGCGGCGACCGGGCGCTCGTGACGATCCTCACGAAGGCGACGAGCGAGGAGCTCGCGAACTACCTCTCGAACCAGGGGTTCCGGGTCCGGTACCTTCACTCCGAAGTCGAGACGATGAAGCGGGTCGAGATCCTCCGCGACCTGCGGCTCGGCGAGTTCGACGTGCTCGTCGGGATCAACCTCCTGCGCGA
>DAEB01000044.1:0-28695 GCA_002495185.1 Thermoplasmata archaeon UBA184
GAGGTCGCCGAGAACCGGAACATCGAGGTCCTCTCGAACGCCGAGGTCACCGCCGTCGCGCGGACCCCCACGGGAAGCTTCCGAGTGACGCTCAGCCGCCACGGCAACCTGGTCAACGACGAGTGCACGCGCTGCGGCCTCTGTTCCGAGGCCTGTCCGGTGGTGCTCCCGAACGAGTTCGATTCGGGAATGGCGAGCCGAAAGGCGGTGTACACGCCGTTTCCCCAGGCGGTTCCGGGTCCGTACTTCCTCTCCGTGGCTGACTGCGTGAACGAACCGCCGATCGTGCTGCCGTGCTCCCGGTGCCTGGACGTCTGCCCGCCGAAGGCGATCTCGTGGGACCGACCGCTCGAGCTGGGCCTCGAGCGCGAGGTCGCCGCGGTGATCGCCGCAACCGGCTTCGACCTCTACGACCCCGCATCGCTCGAGGAGTATGGCTACGGGTCGCATCCGGACATCGTGACCGCGATGGAGTTCGAACGGCTCCTCTCCTCCGCGGGCCCGACCGGCGGCGAGATCCTCTGCCCGTCCGACGGTCGACACGCTCGTCGTGTCGTCTTCGTCCTGTGCGCGGGCTCGCGCGATTCCCGACGCTTGAGTCAGTGTTCGCGGTTCTGCTGCATGTACTCGATCAAGGAGGCCGTGCAGGCGCGCGACCACGGCGTCGACTCGGTCAAGATTCTCTACATGGACATCCGCGCCTACGGCAAGGGGTTCGACGGGTTCTACCAGCGGGCGCAGGAGGAGGGAGTGGAGTTCCTCCGCGGCCGGGTCGGCCGCGTGCAGCCCGGGCTCGACGGGATCCAGGTTCGCTTCGAGGACACGCTCCGGGGCGCGGCGGAGGAGATCTCGGCCGACCTCGTCGTCCTTGCGACCGGCGCGAAGCCGCCGCAGGGCCTCGCGGAGCTCTCGAAGGCGCTCGGGGTCCGCCTCGGTGCGGACGGCTTCCTCGACAGCGATTCCGCGCCGGAAGGGATCTTCGTCGCGGGGTCGGCGACCGGACCGAAGGACATCCCCGACAGCGTCACCGAGGCCGGTGCGGCCGCCGCCCGCGCGATGGAGCGGGCCCCCGAGAAGAGCTGGCCCGAGCCGGAGCGCGGAGAGCCGCTCGACGTATCGGGGGCAGCGAAGGTCGGAGTCTTCCTGTGCGACTGCGGAAGCAACATCGCCGGCGTGGTCGAGGTCCCGAAAGTGGTCGAGTACGCCCGGACCATCCCCGGGGTCGCCCACGCCGAAGAGGTTCGGTTCGCCTGTGCCGGAAACACGCAGACCGACATCGCGAAGCGGATCCGGGAGAAGGGCCTCACGAGACTCGTGGTCGGAGCGTGCTCTCCGAAGACCCACGAGGGGACGTTCNNAATCAGGATTCCTGGGTCCACAAATCGGACCGGCCGTCCGCGACCGAGAAGGCTCGGGATATGGTGCGGATGGCCGTCGAGAAGGCATCCCTCCTCCAGCCGCTCGAGTCATACGAGCAGCCGATGGTCCAGGCCGCGCTCGTGGTCGGCGGCGGGCCCGCCGGCATGGCGGCGGCGACGAGCCTCGCCCGCCAGGGGTTCGAGACCCATCTGGTCGAGAGGGAGCGGGAGGTCGGCGGGCACCTCCGCCACCTCGACCAGATCGAGCCTTCCGGCGCCGACGCGAAGTCGCTGCTCACCGCGATGCTCGGGAATCTCGAGACCTCCGGGGCGAAGCTCCACCTCGGCACCGAGGTCGCCCAGATCGACGGGCACGTCGGAAACTTCCATGCCCGGCTCGGGACCGGTGAGACGGTCGAGGCGGGCGTCGTGGTCCTCGCGATGGGGGCCACCATGGTGCGGCCCCCGGAGGACTACCCCCTGCGTTCCGCGTACGACCTTGAGACGGTGACCAACCAGCGGCTCGAGGAGATGCTCTCCTGGGGGCGAGTCCCGGGCCGTACGGTCACGCTCGTCTCGTGCATCGGCGCCCGCTCGGACGAACGCGGATGCTCTCGATACTGTTGCAGCTCGATGGTCGGGCAGGCACTTCGGCTGCGTCGCATGGGAAAGAAAGTCCGGCTCCTCTACCGGGACCTGCGGGCGTACGCCCGGGGTGCGGAGGAGCTCTACCGGACCGCGGCGGAGGAAGGGGTCGCCTTCTTCCGGTACCCGGACGTGCCGGCCGAGAAGGCGGTCCGGGTCGTCCCGGGGGCCGTGCGGTTCCATGACGTCCTGCTCGACCGGGACGTCGAGCTCCCCACCGACCTCCTCGTCCTCGTCTGCGGCCTCGTTCCGGAGGACCCAGCCGTCGCCAAGATGCTCAAGGTCTCCCGCAGCTCCGATGGGTTCCTGCTCGAGCGGCATCCGAAGCTCGGACCGGTCGAGGCGGGCAGCGCGGGGATCTTCCTCGCTGGGACGGCCCAGGGACCGAAGGACCTCGGGGAATCGATCCAGCAGGGACTCGCGACAGCGGCGAAGGCGGCCGCGCTCCTTTCGCGCGACACGATCGAGAAGGAGCCGCTGTGTGCCGTGATCGACGAGACGACCTGCAACGGCTGCGGTCGGTGCGTCCGGGTCTGCTCGTTCGGAGCGCTGGAGCCGTACACCGTCGACGAGGGGGGAAAGAAGAGCAAGAAGGTCCGGGTGATCACGGCGGCGTGCATGGGTTGCGGCACGTGCGCCGCGGACTGCTTCCGCGACTCGATCACGACGCCGTTCTTCACGGACGAGCAGATCGAAGCGCAGGTCGACGCCGCGCTGTCCGACGACCCCGCGTCGAAGGTGCTCGTCTTCGCCTGCAACTGGTGCTCCTACGCCGGCGCCGACCAGGCGGGGATCGAGAAGATCCAGTACCCGAGCAACGGCCGGATCATCCGTACGATGTGCTCGGGCCGGGTCTCCGACCGGTTCATCAAGCGCGCCTTCGAGAAGGGAGCGGGAGCGGTCCTGGTGACGGGCTGCCATCCCGGGGACTGTCACTACATCAACGCGAACAGCTGGACGGGGAAGCGCTTCGAGATCTGGAGGAAGACGTTCGAGCGGCGGGGGATCGCTCCCGAGCGGTTCCAGCTCGAGTGGATCTCCGCGGCCGAGGGAAAGGAGTTCGCCGCGAAGATGAAGGAGATGGCGACGGTGCTGCGCGACCACGCCGCGGCGGCGCCGCCTCCCGCGGAGGCGGTCAGTGCCGGAAAGTGAGTCGCGACCGATCGTCTGGAGCGACGAGCTCTGGGACGACCTGCTCCGGGAGACCGACGCCGGGGTCTGCTACCAATGCGGCACGTGCACCGCGACCTGTCCGCTGGCCGAGCGCGGTGCGCTCAACGTCCGCCAGCTGATCCGCCTCGGCGCGTTCGGGTCCGGCGTTCCCGGGAGGGCGGTCGATTCCCCCGGTCTATGGTCGTGCACGACGTGCGCGCAGTGCAACGTCGGCTGTCCGCGGGGCGTCGACGTGGTCGAGGTCGTCCGCCATCTGCGCGGTCGCGCTTGGAAGCGGAACGAGGTTCCGGCCGGTCTTCGTCCCCTCCTGTGGGCGGAGTTCCAGGACGGGAACCCGTACCGGATGCCGCCGTCCCAGCGGACCCAGTGGATGCGGGGACTTTCGGGCCCCGCCGCGGGCTCCTCGGACGGTGCGAGCACCGTACTCTACGTGGGGTGCACCGCGAGCTACGACCCCCGCGCCCAGCGAACGGCCCGGGCCCTGGCGCGTCTCCTCGCGGCGGCGGACGTCCCGTTCCGTCTTCTCGGAGAGAACGAGGTCTGCTGCGGCGAGACCCCGCGAGCGCTCGGCGCCCAGGGATTGTTCCGCGACCTCTCCTCCCGGGCGGCGGAATCGCTGCGGACCGCGGGAGCGACCCGGGTGGTGACGATCTCCCCGCACTGCTTCGACGCGCTCCGCGCGGGCCTGTCGAACGAGGTCGAGGTCGTCCACTACAGCCAGCTGCTCGACGAGCTCGTCTCGGGCGGGAAGCTGAAGGTGGGTGGCACCCCCGCCCCGAACCTGACGTACCACGACCCGTGCTACCTCGGTCGCCAGCACGGCGTCTACGAAGCGCCCCGGCGCCTCCTCGAATCGACGGGGGCGAAGATCCTCGAGATGCCCCGGAACCGGCGCTGGGCCCTCTGCTGCGGAGGCGGGGGAGGGAACATGTGGCGGGAGTCCGACCTCGAAGGCCGCCTCGCCGACGAACGCGTCACCGAGGCCCGCGACACGGGCGCGAGCGTGCTCGCGACGGCGTGCCCGTTCTGCATCACCTGCTTCAACGGTACGGAGAGCGCGGGGACCGGTCGGCTCGAGGTCGTTGACGTCGCGGAGGTCGTGGCCCGCGCCGCGGGGGTGTCGAGCGCATGAGCGACGTCGGGGGCGTCTGGGTCTACGCCGAGGAGAGGGCGGGCTCCCTCCGACCGGTGAGCCTCGAGATCCTCGGACGGGCGCGCGCGGTTGCGGACGCGCTCGGGACGCGCTTGGTCGCGCTCACCTTCGGCTCGGAAGAGGCGACCGCCCGCGACCTCGCACGATACGGCTCGGACGAAGTGGTAGCGGTCGAACACCCGCTGCTCGGTCGGTACGATACCCGCCTCTACACCGACCTTCTCGAGCGAGAGGTGCGGGCCGGCGACCCTTCCGTCCTTCTTCTCGGAGCGACCCGCGACGGCCAGGACCTCGCCGGTCGCCTTGCGGTCCGGCTCCGCACCGGGCTGACCGCCCACGTCACCTCCCTCGAGGTCGACCCCGAGAAGCGGCTGGTCGGATGGGTGCCCGGCTTCGGAGGAGGCATCGAAGCCGGCATCGTCTGCCCGACCCACCGGCCCGCGATCGTGACGGTCCGGCCCGGAGTCTTCCCGATGCCGCTTCCCGTCTCGATGCCGTGCGAGGTCCGCTGGGTCCGCCCGTCCCTCGACCCGAGCCAGCTCGGGAGCCAACGAGTGTCGTTCGAGCCGAAGGGGACCGGGGTCGACCTCACCCGATCCGAGGTCCTCGTGGTCGGAGGACGCGGGACCAGCGGGGACTTTGACCGGCTGCAGAAGCTCGCCCACCGTTTGGGCGGCGAGGTCGGGGCGACCCGGGTCGCGACCGATTCCGGCTGGGTCGAACGCGACCGGATGATCGGCCAGACCGGTGTCGTCACGCACCCGAAGGTCGCCGTGATCCTCGGAGCGAGCGGCGCCGTGCAGTTCACGGTCGGGATCGAGAAAGCCGGGTTCGTGATCGCCGTCAACCGGGACCCCGACGCTCCGATCTTCGACTCCGCGGACCTCGGTCTCGTCGGCGACCTCGGTCCGATCGTCGACCGGCTCGTCCGGCAGCTCGGGGAGGCGTAGGATGCAGAGCGTGGTCTGCTTGAAGGTCGTCCCCCGACCCGAGGAGGTCCGGGTGGACCTGGAGAAGAAGACGCTCGACCGGTCCGGCGTCCGGTCGGTGATCAACCCGGCCGACCTCTCCGCCCTCGAGATGGCCCTCGCTCTCCGAGACAAGCACGGGGGGCGGGTGACCCTGCTCTCGATGGGGCCTCCAAGCTTCGAGCCCTACCTCCGGGTCGGGATCGCGGTCGGGGCCGACGACGCGGTCCTGCTCTCCGACCGGGCGTTCGGCGGCGCCGACACGCTCGCAACCTCCTACACGCTCTCCGAAGGCGTCCGCACGATCGGGGGCGTCGACCTCGTCCTGTGCGGGGACGAGTCGTCGGACGGCGGCACGAGCCAGGTTCCGCAGGGGATCGCGGAGTGGCTCGGATGCTCGCAGGCGACGTACGTCGACCGCGCGGACCGGACGTCCGACGGTCTCCTCCGGGTCCGAAGGGTTCTGGAGGACGGCACCGAGACGATCGAGATGCCGTTCCCGGCGGTGGTCTCGGTCCTCGGAGGGACCGGAGAGCCCCGATTCATCGACTACGACCGGTGGGCGATGGCTCAGCAGGCGACCGTCCACGTCATCGACGCGGCGGCGCTCGGAGCCGACCCGAAGCTCCTGGGGCTCAAAGGGTCCCCGACGGTCGTGGCGGGCCTTCGAGAGGTCCGCAAGCCGGGCCGGCGGCACGAAGTCGTGACGCTGGAGCCGGAGGCCGCCGCCGCCCGCGTGGCCCAGGAGCTGCGCCGGCTCGGTCTGGTCCCGGAGAAAGAGCCCTCAGCGCCGACGTGATTGGTTGCTTTCTCGTCCCGATGCTTAGGTCGGGGACGGACGTCGGGAAAGGAGAAGGGACCGGCGCGAACGATTCAGGTCCGAGGGAAGGCTTCGCCGGGAAGCGATTCTCCCGCCCTCCCCGGACCATCGGACGGTATCTCTGGGCCGGACACCTCCTCCCGCCACCGGGCGTCTCGCGCAGGATCCTACGACGCCCGGTCGCCGAGAACCGCTACCGGAACGGGGTCCCGAGGTACGGAACGGCCGGTCGAATTCCCGGGCCCGGTGCACGCGGGCGATCCCGCGGGATGACAGCTGTGGGTTGTGGAGGAGCTCGAATGCTCCCCCCCGAACACGCTCAGCGTCACGTAGCTCCCCGCTCCGACTCCCACCACGACCGCGGCGAGAACCGCGGCGGCGGTCGCCACGGAAATGCTTCCCCGTCCTCGACTCGACTTCGCCTGCTCGCTCTTCATCTCCTCTCGACCTCCCTGGTCTGCTCGAGGGGTCCTAGGCCCGGGTAGAGAGGAAATACCCTAGGAATTCCGGCTCCGGGAGTCGAGATAAACCCTAGCGAAACGATGGCCGGTTTGTCCGCTCCAGGATGCGCGATCCACGCGCGCGCCGTGGAGACGCTGCGTCCCGTCGGCGATGGCAGGAACGCTCCGATACGGAGCTTCGGAATCGGGCGGCGAAGGTTGTCGAACCTAAAGGTCCCGGATGATTCGGTCGACTTCGTTTGCGGCCGCCTCGAGCTCCTTGGCGACCCGATCGACGACTTTCCGCGCCGACTCGGGCGGGTGCTGGGCGGCGGAGTCTGCCTTCTGGATCATCTGCTTCGCGAGCTTCGCCGTCGCGGACGCGAGGTCTTTCGCGGCGCGACGCGTCGCCTCGATCGCTTCCTTCAGGGAGTCCTCGGGCATATCCGGTCCCTCTCGGGAACCGCGATCCGACGGCCCTATTTAGGGTCGGGTCCGACTTGTCGACTCGGGGTCGGGATTACCGTGGTCCGCCGAGTCAGGGCCTCGTTCGTTACGACGGGACCGGGAGCCCGGCGGTCACGTGACAACGGTCCGGCGCCGAGACAACGTTATCCGGAACCCTCGGCTTTTCGCGCTCCGTGGCGCGGAAATACCGGTTCACATGGCTCGACGTCTTCGCGAGCGCTCCCCTGGAGGGGAATCAACTCGCCGTGTTCCCGGAGGCTCACGGCCTTTCGGACGACGAGATGCAGGCGGTCGCTCGGGAGACCCACCTTTCCGAGACGACGTTCGTCTTTCCCGAGGGTAAGGAACTCGACCGAGAACGAGGCTATCGAACCCGGATCTTCGCCGTGTTCGGCGAGATGCCGTTCGCCGGCCACCCGACGCTCGGCACCGCGGCCCTCCTGAGCGAGCGGACCGGAGCGTCCGAGATCGCCCTTCGGCTGAACGTCGGCAGGATTCCGGTTCGCTTCACCGAGCGAGAGGGACGCAAGTTCGGGGAGATGACCCAGGCCGAACCGGTCGTGGGAGCGACCCACGACCCGAAGGCGGTCGCGAGCGCGCTCGGAACGTCGGTCCACGAGCTCGACCTCGCCTCCCCCATCCAGACGGTCTCGACCGGAGTGCCGTTCGCGATCGTCCCTTTCCTCTCCCTCGAGAGCCTGAGCCATCTCCGTCCCTCATGGGCGTCGATGGAGCAGTACCTCGCGCGGACCGATGCGAAGTTCTTCTACTTCCTGTGCCGAGAGACGCTCGACCCGTCGGCGGTCGCGCACGCTCGCATGGTCTTTGCCCTCGGGGACGACCCCGCGACCGGGAGCGCGGCGGGCCCGGCGATCGCGTGGATGGTCCTCCACGGATGGCAGGAGCCTGGACGCACCGTCCTGGTCGAACAGGGCACCGAGATTTCCCGTACGAGCCGGCTCTACTGCACCGCGGAGCTTCGCGACGGCCGTCCCACGAACGTCCGCGTCGGAGGGTTCACGGTCCCGGTCATCGAGGGAGAGCTCGAGCTCTGAGCTGCGACGGGGACCTACGCGGTTCGAAAGAGGTCGGTGCTCAGATACCGCAGCCCCGAGTCAACCATCAAAGTCACGACCGTTGCGGACGGGCCGAGGCGTCGGGCGACCTCGAGAGCTGCCACGACGTTCGCCCCCGAAGAGGTCCCGACGAACAGTCCCTCCTCCGTCGCGAGTCGTCGGCTCATCGCTTGCGCGTCCGGGGTCGAGACCGTTCGGATCTCGTTCACGAGCTTCGGGTCCCAGAGGGGAGGAAGGTAGCCGATCCCGATTCCTTCGATCTGGTGGGCCCCGGTTGCACCCCCCGAGAGGACGGCCGACTCCGAGGGCTCGACCGCGACGATCTGGATCTGCGAGCGGTGCTTCCAGAGCGCTTCGGTGGTCCCGTGGATCGAGTGCGCCGTCCCGACCGATTGGACGAACGCATCGACCGCGCCGTCGGTCTGCCGCCAGATCTCCTCGCCGAGCGGATGGTAGCCGGCGGCACCGTCCCGGTTACTAAGCTGGTTGCAGAACCAGTGGTCGGGCTTCTCGGCCATGCGCCGGGCGGTCTCGACCATCTCCCGGATCAGCGCGGCGGTGATCCGATGGTTCACGCTCTTTACGTCCGTCACGCGGGCGCCGAACGCCTGCATCATGAGGCGTTTCTCGTCGCTGAACGCGTCGGAGAACACGAGCTCGAGCGGATACCCCTTCGCGGCGCAGACGAAGGCGAGAGAAACCCCGGTCGTCCCTCCGGTGAACTCGACCACGGTACCGCCCCGGGGGAGCCGCCCGTCCCGCTCGGCGGCTTCCACCATCGCCTTCGCGACGCGGTCCTTCATGCTCCCCGTCGGGTTCGCGAACTCGAGCTTGACGAGGACCCTCGCGGAATGCGCCGGCACAACCTTGCGAAGCGGTACCAACGGGGTGTTCCCCACAGCATCCAGGATCGACGCGGGCACGCTCGCCATGTCCGCTCGGCCATCCGTCTTCGTCTATATGGGGGGTGCCGTCGGGCGGGCCTCCAGGGTCGGCGAGGAAGGTCGCCGTCACCAAGCTCCCAAGTAGGAGCGGCGACTCGAGTACGGCATGCGGGTACGCCGGCTTCTCTCGGGTGACGAGCTCGCCGTCCTCCATGCGGCGCATCTCTTCGACGAACCACCCGGGCTCGCGGCCGTCCGCGCCTACCTCTCCGACGACCGGAACGTCCTCCTGCTCGCCTTCGAGGGGAGCGAGGCGGTCGGGTTCGTGCGCGGAACCGAGCTCCTACAGCTCGCGAGTCGCCGACGCCAGATGTTCGTCTACGAGATCGGGGTCGACAAGCCGTTCCGCCGTCGCGGTGTGGCAACCGCTCTCATCAAGGCCCTCCTTCAGGACTGCCGGGAGCGAGGGTTCGAGGAAGCGTTCGTCTTCACCGACCCCGCGAACGTGCCCGCGGTGGAGCTGTACCGGTCGACGGGCGCCCTTACGGAGACGCCGGCGGACCGGATGTTCGTCTACCCGCTTCACTCGGGGCTCGAACCTCCGGTGTGATCTCGATCGCGGCGGCCCGTCAGGGCGATGAGGGAGGGACGTCGAGGCGCTGGTACCGGGGGTACGGCGGCAGGACGATGATCAGGACCCCCGCGATCGTTCCGAGGATCGTCCCGACATAGAATCCGCCGCCGAACCAGAGAGCGCCCGCGGCGATGAGGACGATGAGGGTTCCGAAGTAGGAACGGTACTGGCCGAACGAGCCGTAGATTGCGGAGAGGAAGAAGAGCGCGAGTCCCGCGACTGCGGAGAGCGCTCCGGCCGCCGGGAGGCTTACCGAGCCGAAGGGGAGCGCTACCGCGCTCGTCGGAAGGTAGAATCCTTCGCCCAGGAAGAGGCCGCCCGCGACCCACGAGAGGACGATTGCTTCCCCCCGGCCGCTCCACTGCGTGATGAACCCCTTCATTTCCGGTGGCCGTTGTGGGTTGCCGGGGCAAGCCAGACCGTCACGGCGGAAGGGATTCGGTCCCGGCATTTACCTTTCTTCACGCCCGCGGCAGTGCCGTTCCGGGCCCGTCACGTTTGCCATGGGAGAATGGGTGACGCGCGTCCCACCGGGTCCGCTTCCAGAGTAGGGCGGTCGATGCCCAGCCGCGTCCCGGGATGTCGATAAGGTGACGTACCCCGCGGAGTGTCGGACGCGACACGAGGAGGAAGTGGCGCCCGCCCGGGACCGGTACGATATCGTGATCGTCGGCGCGGGGGCCATGGGCCTCGCGTCCGCGTACCACCTGGCTCGGGCATTGCCGGACCTCTCGATCCTGGTGGTCGAGGCACGGTCCGGTCCCGGCGAGGGCTCGATGGGGGCGAGCAACTCGATGGTCCGGGACGTGTTCAGCTCCCGGGACAACCAGATTCTCGCCCGGAACTCGATCGCCTTCTACCGTCACCTCATGGACGAGAGGGAAGAGCTTCGCTCCCCGGTCCCCCTTCTCGACCTCTACGGATACCTCTGGATGCTGCCCGAGAACCTTCGGGAAGAGTACTTCCAGCTGATCGCCCGGAGCGACGGCGCCATCGACGCGGACCCGGTCGACCTCTCCGACCTTCGCGCGTGTCCCGGTCTCGACCTCGCACCGACCCGGTGGTACGAGGGAGACGACGCGAAACCTCCGCCCCCGGTCACGGGGGGCTTGTTCGGTCGGAACTGCGGCGCCCTGGCGCCCGAGATGCTCGCCCAGTTCTACGCGGAAGAATCCCGAAGACGAGGGGTCGAGTTCGCGTTCGATACCTGCGTGCAGCGTCTCTCGTTCGAGGGTCGGGAGGAGATCCTGCTGCACGAGCCGTCGAAGCGGCCCTTCGCGTTCCAGGAGCTGATGGAGGGGCGTCTTCGAATCGCGTCCGTTCACCTGGGGGACGGGCGCTCGGTGCGGACCGACCGGGTCGTCGTCGCCGCGGGCGCGTGGGCCGAGCGGATCCTGCACCCCTTCGGCGTCGCGACCGGATGCGCCCCCCGCGTCCAGCTGAACTTCGCGGTGTCGGGCTCGGGGGTTGCCGAGCTCCTTCGATGGGAGCCGCCGGTCCGCGCCATCGACCGGGTCGACGGGAGGACCCGGTTCCCCTTCCTCATTCTCCCGACCGGGGCGACGTTGAAACCGGTCTTCCGTCAGACGCAGCTCTGGGTCGGATGCCTCGACACCACTGCGCACGCGATCGGGACGCGGGAGGACCCCGGGAAGGATGGCCGGCTCGACTACAACATGGCCGAGCTCGGAGAGAGGGACGCGTTCGGGACGGACGTGCTCCCCGCCGTCACCCCGTACCTGCCCCGGTTCGAAACGTCGTCCGTCCGTCTCGAGAATGCTTGGGGAGGGTACTACAACTTCAGCCCAGACGGACTTCCCGTCCTCACCGAGCAGCCGTACGGAGTTCTCTTCGTGGGAGGCGACTCGGGGAGCGGCATCATGAAGGCCGACTCGCTCGGCCGGCTGGTCGCCGCCCGGTGCGAAGGGCGGCCGGACGCACGCCTGTTCACCGGCGAATCCTACCGGGTGGATCGAATCTCTCTCTCGCACCGGTCCGTGGAGGAAGAAAGGATCATCCTCTGAGGAGAGCCGACCCGGGGCGTCCTCCCGAATCTCCGTCGGTCACCTCTAAACCCTCCGCCGGCTGTCCAAGGAAGGTACACCATGAGCGGCCCCGCATCTCGGCCGTCCTCCGCGAACGACCGACTGACGCCGTGGTTCGATGTGATCCGATCGTTCCAGCCTTCGGTGTCGTTCGATGGGACGCAGGTACTGTTCCTCTCGGACGCAACCGGCCTCCCTCAGGTCTGGCGCAAGGCGGCCCGCGGCGGCCGAGCGCGTCCTTTCGCCGTTGGGGCGGAACGCGCCGGGAGGGTCGACGCGTCTCCGAAGCATCCGAGGGCCGTCGTCGCTCGAGATTCGGGCGGTAACGAGGTCTGGCAGCTCGAGCTCCATGACCTCACGAAGGGACCGCGCGAAGCGAGCGCAGGCGTTCGTCCGCTGACGTCGGACCCGAAGGTGATGAACATCCCCGGGCTCTGGACGGAGGACGGCCAGAGCTACCTCTTCGCGTCGAACTCTCGTGACCACCGCTTCTTCGACGTGTACCGCTGTGACGTCGACACCGCGAGCTCCCCCGAGCGGATCTGGACGGGAGACGGTTGGCAGATGCCAATGGCGTCCCGGGGAACGAAGACGCTCGTCCAGCGGGTGAACACGTTCCTGAACATCGACCTCTTCTTGCTGGATTCGGGAACCAGCGTCCATCTCAATCCCCACACGGAGGAGGTGAGCGTGAGCTCCGCGGCGGTCGGGCTGGACGGTGTCTACGTCGCGACCAATCCGGACCGTGAGTTTCTCTCCCTCTTTCGCTACCCGTTCGATGGCTCGCCCCCTCAGCTCCTCCGGGAGTACCCGGGGGACATCGAGGTCGTCCGCGCTGCTCCCGACGGAGGAACCCTCGCGCTCTCGGTGAATCACGCCGGCTGTAGCGAGCTTCACCTTCTCGGGCCCACGACGGGCGAGGACCGGTGGGTCCCGGTGCCGCACAAGGGCGTCGTGGCCGAGCTGAGCTGGTTCCCCGACGGCTCGGCCCTCGCCTACGACCTGACCTGGCCGAACGGGCACGAGGTGTTCGTGCTGGACCTCCGTTCGGGGACGTCCCGTCGCCTGACCCGGTCCAAGGTTCGACCTCCCGAGCGTGTCCCGGAGCCTCGCCTCCGGGTGGTCCGGGCCGAGGACCGTCTGAAGATCCCGATTCTCGAACTCGTCCCCCGGGGTCGCCCTCCGCGGGGAACGATCCTCGCCGTCCACGGAGGGCCGGAATCCCAGGCTCGCCCCTGGTTCGACCCCGCGACGGGGTACATGGTCGCGGAAGGTTGGCGCGTGGTGTTTCCCAATGTCCGGGGGAGCACGGGATACGGTCGCAGCTTCGTCCATCTGGATGACGGGCGGAAGCGGATGGACTCCGTCCGGGACCTCCGGGATGTCGTCCGCGCGCTCGTGCGGTCGAGGAAGGCGGTCGAGGGCCGGGTCGGCATCATCGGGGGGAGCTACGGCGGGTTCATGGTGCTCTCCGCGATCACCACGTTTCCCGAACTCTGGGGTGCCGCCGTGGAGCTCTACGGGATCTCCAACCTCGTGACCTTCCTCGAACGGACCGCGGACTGGCGGCGCCCGCAGCGTGAGGCGGAGTATGGGAGCCTCGAGACGGACCGCGAGTTCCTCGCCTCGATCTCGCCGGTCCATCACCTCGACCGACTTCGGACTCCGCTCCTCATCTTCCACGGACGAAACGACCCAAGGGTCCCGATCGGCGAGGCCGAGCAGGTCGTGGCGGAGGTCCAGAAGCGGGGAGGGACGGTCGAGCTCGTGACGTTCGAGAACGAGGGGCACGGATTCGAGCACCGCGAGAACCTGATCGAGACCGCGCGCCGGGCGGCTCAGTTCCTCGACCGGTTCCTCGAACCGGGTCCGTCCCCCGCGCCCGAGCGGGCCAGCGAGGATTCCGCGAGCCGGTAGGCGGGATCCTCGGACCCAGGGCCGGTCGTTCGGAGCCGAGGAACGGGGGACGCGCGAGGGAGAGAACAACCTCTAATCCCGGCCGACCGGTGTCGCGGAGGGAGATCGATGACCGAAACCAAGACCGCCCACTACACGATCGAGGATCTCGGAAACGGGATTCACGCGGCGCTCGCCCGCCCCGACGGGTTCGCCGTCTGCAACTCGGGATTGGTCGACCTCGGTGAGGGGGGAGTCGTATTCGACACCGGCCTCACGCCCGACTCCGCCCGGGACCTCAAGTCCTCGGCGGAACTCGTCCTGGGCCGGTCGCCCTCGCTCTGCGTCATCAGCCACCGCCATCTCGACCATGCGCTCGGGAACTCGGAGTTCCCCGGGATTCCGATCTGGGGAACCCGGCGCGCCCGGGAGGTGATCCTCGAGACCCGCGACCAGACGATGGCCGAGCTGAAGCGCGAGCAGCTCGAGAAGGACATCGGCGAGCTCGAAAGCCGTCGTCCCGAGATGAAGTCCGAAGCCGCGGTCAAGGACCTCGACTTCATCCTTCTGATGAACCGGGCGCTCCTCGCCAGCGCTGGAAGGTTGCAGCTGATCCCTCCCGACCAGACCTTCGAGACCCGCGTTTCGCTTCCCGGAAGGCGCGGGGCCGAGTTCGTCAGCTTCGGAAGCGGGCACACGGAAGCGGACGCCATCATGTTCCTGCCCCAGGAGAAGGTGCTGTTCGCCGGGGACCTGGTCTGCCTCGGGATCCAGCCGAGCATGGGGAACGGTGACCCCGAGCATTGGCTCACCGTGCTCGACGAGATCGAGCGGCTTCGGCCCGAACAGATCGTTCCGGGGCACGGACCCGTGACGACCGTCGAGGGCCTCGAAGAGGTCCGCGGGTACCTTACGGGGGTCCTCCGGGCGGCGGGCGCCTCGAAAGGCGCGAAGTTGCCGGCCGCCATCCGTCGATGGGAAGGCACCCTGAGCCTCGAAGAGAACGTCAAGTTCGCCCGAGGTTGGCTCGCCGCCCACCGCAGCCGCCGATAGCCGGACTCCACCGGACCGCTTCGGAACACGACGGTCTCGTGCGACAACGTTGAGGGGCATCCTCGGATACCCGCTCGGCCGTACATGTCGCTGGGCACGCAGATGGTCGAGGTCTGGAAGCAGACGCTCGTCGACGACCTTCCCGAGGTGCAGGTCGACGGTCGGACGTACCGGGTGCTCCGGTCGCGGAGTCAGCGGCTCCGCATCGTCTCCTTCTCCTACCAGGGCCATCTCATCGAGGGCATCGAGCAGAACCCGCGGAAGGAGTCGCGATGGGCCAAGCTCGCGCAGGAGGGGAAGCGCATCCTGCAGTTCCGTCTGGGCCGCCGGTACATCGCCAACGTTTGCGAAGGCGAGCTCCTCCGATACCCGGCGTGGAAGGCCTCGGGGTTACCGGACTGACCGCGAGCGGTGCCTTGCCAGGGTTCGTCACCCGTTCCCCGACGAGCGGGTTCGTTCCCGCAACCGCTGCGCGATCGCAAGCGACTCGAGTCCTTGCGCGACACCCCGCGCTGCTTCCGCGGGCACGTGGTGCTGGAAGAACTCCCGGACCCGAGCTTCCCGGTCCATCCCCATGACCGGGAGACCGAATCGAAGGAGCGTGTCCACGAGCGGCGTTCCCGCCCACATCGTCGTGACCGAGTCGAACCGGTCCTCGAACCATTCGAACAGCTGCCCACCACCGTACGGGTTGTCGCAGGCCTGGAGCGCGATGATCCAACCGCCCGACGGAGTGATCCCGGGACTCGGGATGAGGTCGAGCGCACGGCGGACCGTCTCCGGACGGGGCGCCGCCCCCAGGGCGCGGCAGAACCGGGCCCGCTCGGCATCGACGCTGGTGGCCCGGATTCGGTCGACGAGCTCGTCGAAGGCGGTCTCGCCACCGGTCGCGGCGTAGGAAAGCGCGACCGGAAGCCGGAGCTCGGGGATCTGTTCATCGAAATGGGAGAACCGGGGCGCGAGGTTTCGGGCGAAGCCGGGGTCCATCTGGGCCAGCTGGATCGCCAGGAGCTCGCGCAGAAGTCCCGAAGCGTCCGGTTCTCCCGGCACTCGGTCGAGGCCTACGAGGTCCAGCTGCCGATGTAGGAATCCGCTGGCGACCTCCTGGAAGCGACGATCGTCGTGCAACGAGAGCGACAGAGTGCCCAGGGTCGTGATGATCGAGCGGACCGGGAGTTCGTCCCGAAGAGATTGTCCTGCGGAGACGAGCCGAAAGCATGCATCGACCGGCACGAGCCCCGCGTAGGCGAACGCCCGGTAATCGTCCACCAGGCAGGCCTGGTCGATCGGACCCAGCGCGGAGAAGTCCCCGACGAGTCGCTCGAAGATCTCGTCATCGTACCGGATCCGGGCAAACACGTTGCGGCCGGGGTCGATTCGGAGTCGCTCCACCGACTGGAGTGGATGCGTCCACTCCGGTTGGTCGAACAGGACCGTGATCTCGTCCTCGTTCGAGGTAACCCGGAGGGGGACCGGCCAGGTCTCGGGCGAGGACCTCCCGTCGCACCAGAACCTCTCCTGTCGAACCGTGAGAGTCCGACCCGCGAGGGTCACGTTCAGGACGGGGTAACCGGGCCGGGTGATCCATTCCGACATGACACGTTCGACGGGTTTCTCCGAGAGTTCGGCAATCGACCTCCACAGGTCTTGGGCCCGGGCGTTCGCGAATCTGTAGCGCTCGAGATAGCGGGAGACGCCCCGCCGGAACGGCTCCTCCCCGACGTACGCCTCGACCATCCGCAGGACGGAGGCGCCCTTTCCATAGGTCACGTCGTCCGTGATCTCGTTCAGCTCACCGGCCGACCGGATCGGCACTTTCACCGGATGGGTCGCTGTGTGCGAGTCCTCGGAGAGCGCCCAGATGAGGTTTCGGTTCACGAAGTACGACCAGGGATTCTCCTCCGGATACCTTCGCTCGATGATCCGCTGCCCCACGAACGTCGCGAAGCTCTCGTTGAGCCAGAAGTCATCCCACCAAGAGGGAGTCACGAGGTTTCCGAACCATTGGTGAGCGATCTCGTGGGCCAGCGTAGCGAGGATTCGCTGCCGCTCTTCCGCGGTCGTCGAGGCGTCGGCCAGGACCAAGCTCTCCCGGAACGCGATCGCGCCCCAATTCTCCATCGCGCCGGCCCAGAAGTTCTGGAGAGCGACAAGGTCGAGCTTGGAGAGAGGGTACGGGACGCCGAAGTACCGCTCGTACGCCCCCACGATCTCCCGGGTGCGACGCGCGCTGAACTCGCCCGAGGAGGCACGTGTCGGTGACGCGGCGACCGTGACGGAGACCGGGGGTCCGGGTACGGTGACGGTGTCGAAGGGCCCGACCCCCAGGTAGAGTAGGTAGGCGGACATCGGCGGTGTCGGTTCGAAGGTAATCCGCGTCCGGCCGTCCACCGTCCGAGTCTCCTTTGGGGGAGTGTTGAAAACTACCTTCACTCCGGAGTCGACCGTCAGGACCAGGCGGTACACCGCTTTGACGGAAGGGCTTTCAAACGAGGGCAGGACCCTTCGGCTTCCGGTGGGAAAGAACATCGAAGTGAGGACGTAGTCGGGGCCCGCTGGCGCCACGTACAGCCCCACCAGCGTACCCGTAGCCACCTTTCCTCGATAGACCACCTCAAGTGTATGGGGTCGATTCGGCTCCACGTCGAATTCCAGCGTGCCCGCCTTCGTGTTCTCGCGATACCGCGTGGGAGCTCCGTCCAGGGTCGTCGAATCGACCGTGAGATGAGCGAGGTCCACTGTCAGGTGTCGGTCGTCGGTGTCGAAACGGATCGCGACCCTTCCGGAGAACGTCTTTTCGCGGTAGCTGAGGTCAAGGGTCCAGTCGACCTCATCGACCTTCAAGAGACCGTCCTCCCCGCTTGGATGGTCACCGGACCTAAAAGGGCGTAGACCCGGGGGAGCTCCCGCGGGGCGGTCGAGGGCCGTTCCTCGAAGAGTGCCTCCTTGGACGGGTGGTTCCCGACGCGGAGCCCGAGAGGGTAGATGGCTCGGTCGCCGGGGGAGGGGGTCTTGAGAAATAGCGGGAAAGGGTCAGCGTCGCCATGCCCGTCGCACTGATCGAGGTCAACGGGGTGAGCAAACGATTTGGGACGGTCGAGGCCGTCTCGAACCTATCGGTGGAACTCTCCCCGGGGTCGATCGGGCTCGTCGGTCCCAACGGGTCGGGCAAGACTACCCTGATTCGGCTTCTCCTCGGGCTCCTCTCGCCGGATTCGGGGAATCTCAGCGTGCTCGGTTGCGACCCTCAACGCGACCCGCTGGGAGTCCGCGGCCAGGTCGGATACATGCCCGAGCACGACTGCTTGAGCCCCGACCTGTCCGGCATCGGGTTCGTTGCCCACATGGGGCGGGTGAGCGGACTCCCGAAGGAGGTCGCGATCAGCCGGGCGCACGACGTGCTCGAGTTCGTCGGGCTTGCCGAGGAGCGGTACCGGAAGATCCGGGAGTACTCGGTCGGCATGCGGCAGCGGGTGAAGCTCGCCCAAGCGATCGTCCACGACCCCCCGCTCTGCTTCCTGGACGAGCCGACCGCCGGGCTCGACCCGAGCGGGCGTGAGGAGATGCTCGAGTTGCTCCGGGCGCTCGGCCGTCTTCCGAACCACAGCTTCGTGCTTTCGACGCACCTCCTCCACGACGCCGACGGGCTCTGTGACCAAGTCCTGATGCTCGACGCCGGCCACTGCATCGCCTCGGGTCCCGTGCGTGAGCTCATCGCTTCCCACGAAGGGGAGTCGGTCATCCGGATCCAAGGGGACACCGACCGTTTCCTCGCGAGCCTCCTCCAGCATGGATTGACCCCGAAGCCGATGGACCGGGAGATCCGTGTCGAGCTTGCTCCAGGAACGACCCGGGCAGTGTTCGAGTCGGCCGCGGAGGCGGGCGTTCAGGTGAGGTACCTGGGCCGCTCGGTCGCGACAATTGAAGGGCTGTTCTTGGCTCGGGTCGAACTTCCGGTGCCGGAGGACCCGACGTGAGCATCAGCGCTCCCCGGTACGCCGCCGGACCGTCCGCTCGAACGGGACCTGCCTCCCGGATCCTCGCGATCGCGAGCCGCGAGTTCTTTCGTCGAGCGAGAGCCGCGACCCTCCTGTCGGTTGCGCTCACGTTCTTCGTGGTGGTGACCTCCGTCGTGGTCACGGTAATCTTCGCGTCCTTCCTCAGAGCTCCCACCGCGGGCGACTTCGAGTCGGTCTACGAGTCTCCCGTCTGGCCGTTCCTGATGCTGATCGTCGCGGCCTCGGCGGGCGCCGGAAGCCTCGCCGAGGATGTCGGAGACCGTTCGATCTCGCTCTACCTCTCGCGACCGATTCGTCTCGTCGACTACGTGTCGGCGAAGACGATCGCCTGCGGGAGCTGGCTCGTGATCGCGACGGTCGGCCCCGGATTGACCGCCGTCGCGGTCACGGGGGCGCTCGGGTACGCGAGCGCGTCCGTTCTTCTCGCCGCCCTCCTAGGGTTCGTCGCGACCGGTTTCGTCGCCGCGATCTTCTTCACCGGGCTCGCGCTCGCACTCTCGTCCCTGACGAACCGGGCCCTCTACTCGGGGGTCGCCATCTTTGGAGTAATCCTCGTCCTGTACATCGGGGGGTCCGTCGTCGCCGGGATCACCGGGAACATCTACGTACCGTACGCCAACCCCATCGAGAACATCCGCAGCGTCGCGCACGGCGCTTTCGGAGTCTCGGGCGGAACGGCGACCGACCCCGCGTCTTCGGCCCTGACGCTCGTCGGGTCCGGGGTCGTGCTCTGGGTGTTCGCTCTCTGGCGGATGCGCCGGGTCGAGGTGGTTTCCGAGTGACCGACCCCGTCATCCAGGCAGTGGACGTCACCAAACGGTACGGTGAGGTCCTCGGGCTGAACGGCTTCACCGCAACCATCGGTCCCGGCATCACCGGGCTGATCGGTCCGAACGGCGCCGGAAAGTCGACGTTCTTCCGCCTCCTGGTCGGTCAGCTGAAGGTCGACGCCGGCGACCTTCGGGTCCTCGGGTACAATCCGTGGGGGGAAGGGGAGTTCCGCCGGATGGTCGGGTACTGTCCCGAGCACAGCACGTTGTTCGAGTGGATGACGGCCCGAGACTTCCTCACCTCGCTCCTCCGGGTCGACGGGTTCCCCAAGGCCGAGGCACACGCCCGAGCCACGGAGGCGATCGCGACCGTGGGACTCAGCGAGGCGCAGGACCGGCGGCTCGTCACCTACAGCAAGGGGATGCGTCAGAGGGTCAAGCTCGCCCAGTCGATCGCCCACGACCCCGCTCTGATTCTTCTCGACGAACCTCTGAACGGGGTCGACCCGGTCGGTCGGGCGGCCGTGATGTCACTGCTCCGCCGGCTGCAGCGAAGCGGCCGGCACGTGCTCGTGAGCTCGCACGTGCTCTACGAGGTCGAGCGCCTGACCGACCAGATCGTCATGATCACGAACGGTCGGGTCATCGCGTACGGGGACCTCCACCGTATCCGGAGCCTGATCGACGCGCACCCGCACGTGATCGACATTGAGACCCCCGACCCGCGGGGAGTCGCCCGGGTGCTCGCGTCGATGGACCACGTCGTATCGATTGAGTTCCCCGGCGAGGGTCGTTTGCGGGTCCAGTCCCGTTCCCCTGAGGAGTTCTACGGCGCTCTCCCCGGGCTCGTGGTCCGGGAGGGTCTCGACATCCGTGCCGTGGGGAGCGCGGACGACAACCTGGACGCCGTGTTCCGCTACCTTTCCGAGGGGGGCCACGGACCCCGATGACCGGGCAAATCTCGCGGATGCTCGTGGTCCTCTCTCTCTCGTTCCGCTCGAGCCTCCAGGGACTCCGTCTCTTCGGGCTCGCGGCGTTCGCGGCGGTCCCGACGGTCCTCGTCGGGGCGATCGCGAGCACCGGGGCATCGCCGACCCTCCTCGAGAACGCCTCCGAGCTGTTCGTCGGCGCGCTCACGCTTCCGGTCGTGATCATGGTCATCGTTCTCGTGATTGCCGTGGCGCAGTTCCGGAACGAGATCGACGCGGAGACGCTCGTCTACCTCTCCGACCGCTCGGTCGGACGGGGAACCGTGGTGTTCGGGAAGTTCTTCGGAGCGTGGGGCGCGAGCCTGGCCCTCGCCCTTCCGGCGGCCCTCCTCCCGTTCGCGGTGGTCTCGGCCGCCGGAGGAGGGCCCTCGAGCCCCACGGTGGTCCCGGCCGTCGCGGCCTCGGTCCTCCTCGCGACGGCCGCCTACGTCGGCTTCTTCCTCTTTCTCGGTCTCGTGAGCCGGTCGGCGCTCTTCATCGGGCTGCTGTTCGGCTTCCTCTGGGAAGAGCTCTTGCTCCTGCTTCCCGGGGACGCTCCTCGGCTCACGCTCGCCTTTTACTTCCGAAGCTTTCTCTCCGGGGAGATCTCGAGCGGACCGCTCGCCCACTTCGCCGGCGCCGTCCCGGGTACGCTCGCGGCTGTGACGCTCTTCAGCGTCACCGTAGCATTCCTGGTGCTCACGGTCGCTGCGTTCCAGTCGCTCGAGACGGCCCCCGACCGCGGGAATGCCTAGGAAAGGGCTTCGCGAGGGGCGGCCGACGGGCGGCCGAGAGGCGAATGAGGAGCCGCGACTCGACCATGCCCACAATCCTGAAGCAATAACGCATGCTCCGTCGCACAGTATGTACCGTTCCCGGTCGCCCCGCAGATGGAAGATCGAGGGACTTCCCGCCGCCGGCCCCGCCCGGGGCCTGAAAGGCAAGCTGCGACTCTTTGGCCAGTTCGTTGGGGATTGGGAGATCGTCGAGCTCCGGTTCCCCCGCGCTCGTCGGACCTCCCGACCGTTGACAGGGGAGGTCCACTTCAATTGGATCCTCGGGGGCCGCGCCATCCAGGACGTTTGGGGGCATCACGACCCTCGCACGGGACGGTTCGTCCCGTGGGGCACCACGGTCCGGTACTATTCGCCCGCCCTGAAGGCCTGGCGGAGCACGTGGATCGCCCCGGGACAGAAGTACGTCCGCCGTTTCGTTGGACGTAGGGTCGGGTCCGAGATCGTGTTGAGAGAAGAACCGCGCGGGCTCAGGACGGAGTGGTGGATCTTCTCGCACATCCGACCCGATTCGTTCGAGTGGCGGGCGGTCCAGAGGCGACGCCGGAGAGGTCCCTGGGAGACCGTCGAGACCATGAGAATTGAGCGTCGCGGTCACGGACCGAGTGGCACGGGCTACTCAGGGCAGTCGTAGATTCTCGCACCTCGGTACAGACCTACGAGAGCTTCAGCCGCCGGAGCAACCGGGCAAAGCGCCGGTCGGCCCGCAGCCGGTCGAACCGTGGCTCGACCTTAATCCAGGCGAGCCACGCCGAGCGTTCTGCCTCGGCCCGTCCGAGCCAACGGAACGCTCGGTCGGAGTCCCCGAGACCCACGTAGAGGAGCGCGATCCAGTACGACGGGACGTACTGGCGTCTTCCCCGCGTCAGAAGCGTCGCCAGAATCTCGTTCGCCTCGCGCGACCGACCGGCCGAGGCGTACACATGTCCCAGGACCGCGAGGCTCATGGTGCTCTCGTTCGTCAGCCGAACCGCGGTCCGGACCTCCTCGATGGCCTTGTCGTAGAGCCCCTTTTCGAGATAGGGCCGGCCGAACCAGAGGTGGGCCTGCGCGAAGGTCGGGCTGAGCCCGAGCGCCTTCTCGTACTGTTCGATCGACTCGTCGTACCTCCGGCTGAGATACAGCACGTGACCGAGGGCAGTGTTGATCCCAAGCGACAGCGGGTCCAGCTCGAGCGCCCGTCGGACCTCCGTGAGCGCCTCGTCGAGCCGGCCCATCGCCTTGAGGAGGTCGGAGTAGAACTGGTGGGACGCGGGGTAGTTCGGGTTCAACGCGATCGACTGGCGGAACTCCCGCTCGGCCTCGGCCCAGGCGCGGTCGTAGAGGAATCGGACGAAGCCGAGCGAGGCGTGGGCCTCGGCCAGGGTGGGTTCCAGCTCGAGCGCTCGGAGGGCCGCCGCGCGGGCGCGGGGGAACGCGTGCCGCGGTCGGTCGTACTCGAGCCAGGCAAGGGTGCTGTACGCGTCCGCGATCCCCGCGTGCGCGCGCGCGAACTTCGGGTCCTTCCGGAGCGCCTCGGTGAAGCTCGCGATCGATTGTCGCAGCGACTCTTCGGTCCGCTGGTTCAGTTGGAAACGACCCCGGAGGTAGGCCGAGTGGGCCTGGGTGTTGCCCGTGAGCGGACGGTCGAGAACCTGTCGCTCAGCCCTCAGGATCTCGACCTCGAGGGCGTTCGCGATCCGTCGGGAGATGTCCGACTGGAGGGCGAAGACATCTCGGAACTCCCGGTCGAACTCCTGCGACCAGAGAGTCTCTGCGCTCGTGACGTCCAAAAGCCGAGCGGTGATTCGGACCTGGCTTCCGGCCTTTCGCACGCTCCCTTCGACGACGGCGGTCGCTCCCAGCTCCCGGGCGACCTCTCGCAAGGGGGCCTCGGAGTGCTTGTACCGCATCACGGACATCCGCCCGATCACTCGAAGGCCGGTGATCTGGGACAGGGTCTGGATCAGTTCCTCCGTGATTCCGTCCGCGAAGTACTCGTCGTCCGAATGGCCGCTAAGATTGGTGAGCGGAAGGACGGCTACCCGCGGCTCGTTCTTCCGGGCGGGAGCGGCGACCGGATGGGAGGACGGAAGCTCGACCTTGAAGACCTGCACCGGGGTGACGATGTTCTTCAGTTCCGGGATGCCGACCGATGCGAACCGAGCGTCGACCTTGTTGACGACCTGGTCGTAGACCTGCCGGGATACGCAAACCCCGCCCGGGTCCGAGAGCGGCTGGATTCTCGAGGCGATGTTCACGGCGTCTCCGAAGACGTCCTTGTCCCGGTGGACGACGTCTCCGAGGTGGATGCCGATCCGGAGCTCCAAATCGTCGTCGCCCGCGCGAGCGTTGCGGGACTGGACCGCCGCCTGGATCGAGACCGCGCAGTTCACTGCTTCTAGGGCACTTCCGAACTCGACGAGATAACCATCCCCAAGGGACTTCACGACCCGCCCTCGGAACCGGCGGAAGATCGGCTTCACCAGGCGGTCCTGCTCCCGAAGGAGCCGAAGGGCCCGTCGCTCGTCGCGCTGAGTGATCCCCGAGAAACCTACCATGTCGGTGAGCATCATCGCGGCCAGTCTGCGTCGGTCGCTCACCACGGCACCAAATCCCGGGGCCGGGAGTTAATCTCTCCGCCCACCGTCGGCCCTTCCCGAGGTCGGGGCCCGTCCCTCGGAGCTAGTCCGCGTGCGGCGGAGAACCCCGGACGCCCCGGGTCGGAAGCCGGAACTTGCGAAGCAGAGCGACGAACCTCGGGTCGTCCCGGATCGGGTCGAAGAACGGGCCACGATAGAACAGCCAGAAGACCTGGTCGCCCTCCCGAGTGTCCTGCTCGATGAGGTCGAGCGCCCGCTCCTTCTCGCCCAGCGCCGCGAACATCATCGCCCGGTCCGCGGCCGACGTGTAGATCGGTAACTCTCCCCGGTCGATCTGGGCCAGGACCGCACGAGCCTCCTCGGGACGGCCCACGAGCGCGTTCAGGAGCGCGTGGTCGAACTTCACGAGCGCGGTGGCGTCCCGAAGTGGGTAATCCGCCTCTCGGCGCGCGTCGGTCATTCGGCCAGCCGAAACGTAGCTAAATCCGAGACCCACGTGGGTCTGGACGGACGTCGGGTCGCGGTCGCGTTCCTCTTCGAGGAGGCGGAGGCCGTGGTCGAAGTTGCCAGACTCGATCTCGGCCCAGGCGAGGACCTGGTGGTGGGTCCCTCGCGGGTCGATCCGGACCGCCCGTCGCAGGATCTCCTTCGCTTCGTCGAATCGCTCCTGGGAGATGAGGAAGAGACCGTAGAAACTGAGCGCGGTCGCGTTGTTCGGGTTGAGGGCGATCGCTCTCCCGTACTCGATCTCGGTGCGGTCCCAGTCATGGTCGAACTGGAGGGCGATGTTCCCGAGGGCCGAGTGGGCTTCCGACGACTCCGGGTCGAGTTCGACCGCCCGAGCGGCAAGCTCCCGAGCTCGCGGCATCACCTCGCGCAGCGGCCGGTACGAGCCGGCGATCACGACGTAGAAGTTGGCCCAGGCCGCGAACGCGTCGGCAAAGGTCGGGTCGAGCGTGGTGGCGGTCTCGAAGGAACGGATCGCATCCTCGATCCCCCGTCCCTCGTCCAGGTTGGACGCCACGAGGCCCCGAAGGTAGGCGTCGTACGCGGCCGGATCCGGCGCCGGCTTGCGTCGAGCCTCCGCGGGGACGCCCGCGGAGAGGGTCGGTCGCAGGGAGTCCGCGGTCCGGTCCGCAATCTCGCTCTGGACGGCGAACACATCGTTGACCTCCCGATTGTAGGTGTTCGCCCAGAGGTGCCGTTGACTCACCGCGTCGATCAGCTGGAGAGAGATTCGGATCCGGTTCCCCGCCTTCCGCACGCTCCCTTCGAGGACCGTGTCGGCTCCGAGCTCCTGTCCGACCTGAGCGATCGGCTTGGGAGCGGCCTTGTACTGGACGACCGATGTGCGCGCGATCACGTTAAGGCCCGGGAGCTGCGAGAGGGTCGAGATCAGCTCCTCGGTCAAACCGTCGGCGAAGTACTCGTCGTTCGGGTCGGGGCTGATGTTGGCAAGGGGGAGGATGGCGAGCGTCCTGCCACCGGGGCTCCCCGCCACCCTTCGGGCAGGAGTCTCCGATTCCTCCGAGGGAACCAGACGGTACAGCGTGATGGGGAGTCGGATGTTCTTGAGCGCCACCGGGGGCAGCCGAACGATCGGATTCGGCAGCTTGTTCTGGACCTGGTCAACCACCTGCTGGCTCAGCCAGATGCCGCCCGGGTCGGCGAGAGCCTCGATCCGAGAGGCGATGTTCACGGCGTCCCCGAAGAGGTCGCCCCCGGATTGCACGACGTCCCCGACATGAAGGCCGATGCGAACCCGGATCTTCTCGTGTTCCGGCGCCGATTCGTTGTGACGGCGGAGCTCCTCCTGAATCTCGAGGGCCGAGCGCGCGGCGTCCAACGCGCTTCCGAACTCCACCAGGAATGCGTCGCCGACGGTCTTCACTTCGCGGCCCCCGTGTTTCGAGATCGTTTCGCGCAGGATTCGGTTGTGCTGGTCGAGGCGTTCGAGCGCGTTCGCCTCGTCCTCCTGGGCCATGGCGCTGAAGCCCACCATGTCCGTGAACATGATGGCCGCGAGACGTCGGGAGGACCCTGCCACGGTTCTGGACGTACTCTCACGGAATTAAGGGCTCCTGCCGAGGGGTGCGGAAACCCGCCCTCGACCGCCGTTTCAGCATCGGTCGGGAGGACGCATCCCTCCCCAGCCCCCGCGCGGAACGCTGGCCTGCGGACCGTTCGGCCGTGCCTTGAGGTCGGTCAGTTTATAGGACGGGAACGACCAGACCTGCGCTGGGACGGATGGCCGACGAGACGCCCCGATGCCCTCAATGCCTCGCCCAGGTAGACTCCGACTGGCCGTTCTGTAGCCATTGCGGAACGCGCTTGTCCCCCACGAACCCTCTACCTCCCGCGTGCTCGAACTGTGGGGCGCCAGTCGACACCTCCGGCGCGTTCTGCTGGAAGTGCGGCGTTCCGCTGCGAACCGGACGGGAGCCGTTCATTCCCGCCAACGTCCCTCCGCGCGAGCCGAAGCCGTCCCACGACGAGTGGACGGGAGCGCCGGTCGTGCCGATGTCGGCACGGCCGGTCCGGGTCGCGGGAGGAACGCGGCGGCGAGGTCCCGCTCCGCGGCGATGGGCCGTGGGCGAGTCCCTGCTGATCGTGGGGGTCGCGATCCTGGTCATTTCGCTGTTCGTGGGCTGGTACGCGGTTTCGGAAACCGGTACTGCGACCGAGACTCGGGGGACGGTCACCGTGCAGGGGACGGCCACGTTCTACCTGCTCGACCAGTACGTCACCTCGCTCACCTGCACGGGTAACGGTGGATGCTTCCCGAACACCTCGACCACCGACTCGTACTCGCAGGGCGCCTTCACGAGCGTCGGGACCCTCTACGATGTGGAGGCGATCATGGTCATCGGAAGCATCCTGCTCGGAGCCTTGGGGGCGTTTCTCGCGTTCTTCGTGCGGGGTGGGCGGTCGAACTGGACGGCCGCGCTCGTCCTGACGGCGGCCATCCTCGCCTTCCTGGCTCCGGCGCTGCTCGTCGGCGCCCAGCCGAGCGTGCTCGCCTCCCAGACCACCGCGCAGACAGGTTCCGGGCCGTGGTCGTCGTTCGTCGGGTCATGCTCGGGAGGCGGGTGCGGCCAGTCTCTGCCCGTGGGCCTGCCGTCGAGCGGCTCCTGGGCTCCCGCGATCGGGTGGTTCCTCTCCTTCCTCGCCGGCGTGGCCCTCCTGATCGGGTTCGTGGTGATCCGGGGGCGGAGACGAGGCTACTCGGGCGGGCCGGTCCTCGAGTTCTCCCGCTGAGGGAGCGGCTCGACGGGTCGCTCCGCTACCCGGGGAGAGGGAGCTCGCGCCCGTCGATCTCCACGGTGGCGCCCGCGACGATCGACCATCCAAAGAACGGGGAACGATTCTTGCCCCCAAGGTTCCCGTTTCCGCCGACGGACGTCATGACGGCGCCGGCTTCGATATCCTCGACCTGCGGAGTGTTGTGGAGTTTAGGGTTAAGCCCGATCGAGAAGAATCCGGGACGGTCGCGGCCCGCGCCCCCCTTCTCGTACGGCTTCTCGAAGAACTCCTCGCCCGAGTCGAAGTGCGCCTCGGTGAGCCTCCCCCTCGAGAACTCGAAGGTCGCCCCCGTGGCGATTCCGTTGTCGTAGTAGCAGGTGCGGTTCGCCGCGATCGTCCCGTCCGCAACGCGCTCATCCAGCGCGACCCGGAGAGCTCCGGCCGGAAGGGAGGTCAGCATGTCGAATCGGCGCTTCGGGTCCCCGACTACGGGCCGGGCAGCGTACACTCGAGGGGGCCTCCCGGCGAGGCCGAGCGTCAGGTCCGTTCCGTTGGAGTGCGTGATTCGGAGTTGCTTCCCTCGGGAGAGCGCCTGCGCGATCGGCGCGGCGGCCTTCGAGAGCGTGGACGGGTCGACGAGGGTCGCGGCGATGAGGTCGTTGGTCCATGTGTCCGCGTCGAACGAGTAGGCCCTGGCGAGAGACGCGTACGGCCGTCCGAGTTCGAGACGAGCCCCACGCACCCCGGCCTTCTGGGCCACCTGGTACCACTTCGGATTGAACCCGAAGAGGTTCTCCTGGTCCTTGGGGGGGAGGGTGTGGAGGCGCACCCGGTCGCCGGGCCCCCACATGTGAATGTAGACGTCCGTCTTCGACAGCGCGGCGAACTCGTGCGCGGCCGCGGCGCCCACGACTTTCGACTCGCCCGCCTCGACAGAGTCCCAGTAGCTCGCTTCGTCTTCGTAAAGAAGCAGCGGGGTAGCCTTCAGACGTCGGGTTTCCCGAGCGAGGGCGACCGCCCAGGGGAGAGTGTGCGGCCACGCCTCGATCGTGACCGTTTCTCCGGGCTTCACCGAAAGGTTCTTTCGAAGCACCGAGCGGGCGACCTCGTGGGCGGTTTCCTGAGAGGGGGACTCCGTGGCCATGCCGGTTCCAACCGGCACTCCTACATATGCATCCGCTCACGAAAACTACGAAATTCCGTAACCCGAGAACCGAAGCGCTCGCCGCGTGATTCGGCGCCGAGCGGGGGGGGCGGGCCGAGGTCGCTATCGAACTTGCCGGGCCCGAAGGAGCAGGATGATCGCGATCACCACTAGGATCATTCCCCCGACAAGACCCGGAATGGTTTCGAAGTAGATCGCCTCGCTGAAGCCGCTCGAGCAGTAGTCCGTGGTGAAGAGGCAGTTGAGGATCTGACCGATGTCGCTCGTGACGTACAAGAGGCCGAAGGAGAGGACCACCAGGCCTCCGGTCAGGTAGACGGCGAAACGGATCGCGCGCTCGGTACCCGAATCAGCCGGGGAAGGTGGGGATGGCGGTGGAGGAGGCACCACGTCCATGACGGGAAATAGAGGCTCCGATTTCAAAATGGTTCCGGCTCGACGCGGGGCGCGATCGCGATGGAGCATTCCCGAGCGATCTAGGGGAGCTTGGTGCGGGCGAGCACTTCGGGAGGGTCGTCGCACCGACGATGAGGTCGAACCG
>DAEB01000044.1:28730-30519 GCA_002495185.1 Thermoplasmata archaeon UBA184
TTTTGGACCGGGACTGCGGACGAAGGTCGCTGAGCTCATGAGCGACGAGTCGGAATCACCGAGATTTCGGGAGCACCTGCACGAGATGCGGGCGGCGCTGTCGGGGATCGGCAAGGACGTGAAGACGGACGTGTCGAATGCTCCCCAATTGGCGAAAGACGGCGCCAAGAACGCCTTCGCTCGCGCGGCCGGCATCCGTCGGACTCCGATGCGGGAGTGGACGGAGCCCGAATCCTCGGGCGAGAAGTGACCTTCAAACGGTGGGGCGGCTCTTCTTCGCGTGGGAAGAGAAGATCGCGATCTCCGTCTCGGCCCGTTCCCGAAGCGCGTCGGGACGGTGCCGACCCTTCTCGGGCCGGATCGAGGACGGGACCTCGGTCGACGGTTCCACTCCGCGATTGATCGTGACCTCATTGACGATGATCAACATCTCGAGGGCCATGTCGAGGCTGCACGAGATTCGCTGCGCTCCCACCGCGGTCCTCCGGTCCCGGACCCGCTGGGCGATTTCCTGACCGTACTCCTCGTCTCGCGGAAGGGTCTCTCCCAGCGTGTTCAGGAGAGAGTTCGCTTCGACCAGGGACAGGTGTCCGAAGGCGTCCATGGTCCGGGCGAGCAGAAGATCGAGCCGTTCGACCCTCGTCGCGAGCTCCTGAACGACCCGCGGGGCCGTCCGTCGAAGGGTCGGAAGGTGCCTCTCGAGGTCGGTCCCGACCCCGTGGATCAGGTCGCCGATCACCTCGAGCACCTTCGCCACCAACCGGTCTCCGATCTGGTAGTGGTGGCTCTCCACATCGATGTCGCGAGCAATGCGGGGGCTCTCGGACGAAAGGAGGAGCTGTCGCACCATCAGGATGTAGAACCGGTCCACCTCCTGCTCGATGTCGTCGATCAGCGGCAGACGGTGGAGGTCGTCATCCGTCAGCGCGGCCCGAACGATCGCAAGCTCGGCCCGCAGCATTTGGACGACTCGGTGAAGAAGACGGGGAAGCTCGAACTTCCCCGGGTCGAGGAAGTTCTGGACTTCGACCGAGTTCGGCGATTCCGCGACGATGGTCATGCCGAGAATTCGGTCAACGGCCCGTCGGATCTCCTCGCGCTGAACGACGCTGAGTCCCTCTCGGGACGAGACGTAGACTTGGTCCTGGCCGGTGATGTAGCTTCCGACCAGCAGCCGCCCCAAGAGGTTCGGCGGAGCACCCGTGACGTCGATCCGGAGAACCTTCTGGGGTCGCCCGTCCGGCGGTCCCGCTTCCAGTCGACCCTCTCCCAGGTCGTGGATCGGGCTCTCGGAGAACGAGCGATATTGGGACGGGTCGGCCCCGGCGGAGGGTTTCCCCTCGACTGCCTTGGCCGACCCGCGGCGGCTCATGGACTCCTCGTGGCACCCGCTCGGTTCGGGTTCTCTTACCGCTTCTCCCTCGACCGCCTACGGGGCTGCGATCAGGTGTCCCGGCAGGGTGGCCAGGAGGTAGGCGAATGCTGCGTAGCCCGCGAGGGCCGTCACTCCGAGGAAGAAGAACACGTATCCCGAGATGTACTTCGGGAGGTGGAACTTCGTCCGGAGCTCGGGGATGTCCTCGACGTTCTCAGGGGCCATCCCGGGAACGACCGGCTGGGCCGCCCGGCTGGCGCTCTGGATGCTGGGGCGGCTCCGCGCGACGGCCGTGGTGGTACCGAACGCGAAGGCCGTTCCGTCGGGGTGTGCGAGGAAGTGGTCGGTGATCACGGTCGCCGGGAAGGCGAAGATGCCGACGCCTCCGAACGCAAGGTACATCAGGAGCGTCTC
>DAEB01000044.1:30731-32273 GCA_002495185.1 Thermoplasmata archaeon UBA184
CCGCGTCATTGTGACGCATCGCCCACCAGACGGTCAGGCCCGTGTAGCCCACCATCAGCGCGGCCAGGAGAAGGAGCCCTTCTTGCAGCGCCAGGAAGTCGATGAACGCCATGGTCACCACTTCTCCGTGGTCTTGCGGTCCGTGAGGGGGGCGGACGATGTCTCGCTCGCCTCACGCCGGAGCCGCCCCGGCAGTCGCACCTTTCGTCGCCAGTCCACTCGGTCGAAGACCCGAATCGCTTGCCCTGGTCTCATGGTCGCCTCTCTGAGAAGGGGAACGGGGTGGGAGGTGATGCGGGTACGGTCCCGGGTGTAAGGAGAGTAAGGAGATGGGAGACCTCGGCTACGGAGAGGGCCGGGGGAGTATATACTACGATTAAAGAGCAGGACGTGTTCCCCTGCCGATGGTTCGGGCCCGGAAGGAATCGAAGGAGCCGGCGGGAGAGCCCGGGTTCACCCGGCGTGTCCAGCGGACCGGTTCCTCCTCTCTCTCGATCACTCTTCCCAAAGCGTGGACCGACTCAATGAACCTCGAGACGGGCGATTCGCTGCGGTTTCGCGACCTCGGGGGCGGTCGCCTGGAGGTCAGTCCCGCCAACGTCGAGGGTCCGACCGACCGACGTCAGAAACTCCTGCGGATCGACGCGACGCGAGCTCCCCCGAAGCTCCTCGCTCGACTTCTCGTCGGTGCGTACATCACCGGCCAGGACCAGATCGTCGTTTCGTCGGCGGCCGGCCTCACGTCCGAGCAACGCCAGGAGGTCCGAAGGACCGTGGGCCACGTCCTGGGAATGACCGTCGTCGAGGAGGAAACCGGGGCCGTCGAGGTCCAGAACTTCGTGGACCCGGGCCGCTACCAGTTTCACCGCCTTCTCGGCCAGGTCGTCCGGATCCTACGCGTGGAGCTCGAAATGTGCCGGACGGTCCTTTCGAGTGGCGATCCGGCGCCGCTCCAACAGCTGGGCGCGATGGAGGACGAGATCGACCGGTTCTACCTCCTCATGGTTCGGCAGCTGCTGCTCTCCTCGGACGATTTCCAGGTCGCGCGGGACATCGGCGTCGAAAGCCACCACTACCAGATCGGGTCCCGACTCCTGGCCAAGATCCTCGAAGTCACGGGCGACCTCATCTCGGGAGTCGGTCGGGAGATTGGAGAGAACCTCCCCGGGCTGAGGCGCCTTCCGAAGGCCGCGTTCCGAGACATCCTCTCGCTGGTGGGCCAGGTGGAGGGTTACCTGGACCGGACGATGGACGCCTTTACTCGACTCTCGGTGGTCGACGCCAACGCGGTCCTCAACGAGATCGACCAGAAACTGACGGCGGACTACGCCCTTGGGGACGCTCTCGCCCGCCAGATCCCGAACCGTCGTCTCGCGGTGGCCGCCCAGAGGGTCGTCTCGAATCTCCTCATGGCCATCGAGATGCTCGTCATCATCAACGAGGTCACGATCAATCGGAGCGTCGAGCCAGAGACGGTGGCGAAGACCGACCGGCAGGTATCGATGCAGCCGACCCCGAGAGCCGATGTGGAAGGACCGTAAC
>DAEB01000044.1:32382-83776 GCA_002495185.1 Thermoplasmata archaeon UBA184
AGCTCCTCGGAAGAACCTTCTCGACGAGCGTCTTAAGTCGGCGTCCCCCCTCGTCCCGGCATGGCGGACAGAGTCGGCGGTCGCCCCCGGGTGGTCGGAGACGTCTCGATCTACCCGATTGGGGCAGGAACGAGCCTCAGCGAATACGTCCGGGCGGCCTCCCGCGCCATGAGGTCCGTCCGGGGGATCCGCCTCGTCCCCGGAGCGATGTCGACGGTGGTGGAAGCGGCGAACTTGCGGACGATCTTCACGGCGGTCGGGCGAGCGCACGATGCTCTCCAGAAGATGGGGGCGAAGCGGATCGCGATCCAACTTCGCATCGACCACCGGCTGGACAAGCCCGAAACCATCGAGTACAAGGTCGGCCGGATCCGCGGCGCCCCGTAGGGCTCGCGAAGGGGTCCTCCCTGCGAGAGGAAGGTCCGTGACCGACGCGCTCTACCTGACCGACGCGTATCGGAGGCGATTCGACGCGAAGGTCACGCAGGTAACGGCCGAGGGCGTTTTCCTCGACCAAACGGCGTTCTACCCGACCGGCGGGGGCCAACCCTCGGACCGAGGGCGACTGACCCTCGCCGAGGGAATCGAGCTCACCGTCACGGAGGTCCGGAAGACGTCCGAAGGGATACTTCACCAGGTCTCGAACCCAAGCTCCGTCCCCCTCGGGGCAAGCGTGGCCGGTGAGGTCGATTGGGCACGGAGGTATGCCCACATGCGATACCATACCGCGCTGCACCTCCTGAGCGGGGTGGTCTATCGACGCATCGGTAGCGGCATCACCGGAAACCAGATCACCGCGGAAGGAGCCCGGATGGACTTCTCGATCCCGGGGTTCGACCGGGCGACCGCCGAAGCCCTGATCGACGGGGTGAACGAGGTGGTCCGGGAGCATCGTCCGGTCACCGTCCGCTCGATCGCTCGAGCCGAGGCCGAGAAGGACCCCACGCTCGTTCGCGTCGCGCAGGAACTGATGCCGGACGTCGCGGTCGTCCGCCTGATCGACATCGAAGGGTTCGATGTCCAGGCCGACGGCGGGACTCACGTAGCCAACACCTCGGAAGTCGGTGTCGCGCGGCTCGAGCGCATCGAGAACAAAGGTGCCCGCAACAAGCGTCTCTACCTGACGCTCGACGCTCCGGGCCCGCGAGGGTCGTGAACTGTTTCGCGCCGAGCCCCGGCGACGAGCTCTCGGAATCGTTCAGTCATTCGCGGAGCGAAGACGCGCGATCTGGGCCGCCAGCCGGTCGTCGTACCACTGCGGAAAGGTCGCGGACCCGAGCGCGAACGTTCGCCGGACATTCGCGACCCCGTCGATCGCCAGCGTACGTCGGAGCGCCTGCTCGAGCGCGGCGGGGGCTTCCGCCGGGACCAGCCCTACGACCAGGTGGGCCGCATCCTCCGGCGGGAGCCCGAATCCGTCCGGCGCGACCGGCATCCAGCTCGGGTGGGCGCCGGCAACCGCCCGTGCCACCACGAGAGGGTCGACTCCCTCTCGCACGGCGATCGAGAAGAGCGAGAGGGGGAGCTCCTCGCTCGAACTGCTCAGGGCCGACCAGCACGCCCTCGAGTCGAGAAGGCGATGGAACCGGTTCGCCGCGGTCTTGAGGCTAATGCCGACCGTTTCCGCGAGTTCGCTCAGGGTTGCCCCGGGGTGAGCGCGGAAAGCGTCCAGGAGTCGCCAGTCGAGTCGGGTCAGTTCCCGGTCGCACGGCGGGATCCAGTAGGGGGACGGGCCCCGAAGTTGGGGGGCGGGGGCCAGCTTGCGCAGCAGCGCTGTCCTTCGAGCGGTGGCGGACGGCGTATCCGAGACGTAGTAGACCCGGATCGCACGGTCCTTCTCGTCCAGGATATCGCGGGCGAACGTCACTCCATCCACCAGCGCGAGCTCCCGAAGGAGTTGCTCGGCATCGTGGGGTTCTCGTACCGGGATCTCCGACACGACGAGGGAGACGCCGAACAGTGACGGGTTGATTCCCGTCTCTCGTCCGCGAAGGTATCCCCGTTCCTCGAGACCTTTGAGGCGAACCCGAACCCCGGCCTCGCTCAAGCCCACCTTCTCCGAGATCTCGCGGGCCGAGACGCGAGGGTCGACGAGCCGGCGTGCGCCCCAGAAGCGGATCAGCCCGTCGGGGGAAAGAGAGCGATAGATCGCGTAGTCGGTCGCGTCCACGTGCCTTCGTTCGTCCAAACGGTGCGCGTTCGGAAAAGGCTGCGGGTCTCGCGCGGGGCGCGCCGGGGCCGACTGCCCCTCCGGCCGGCGGACATGGGATGGGGGAATCGATTCGCTCCCTCCGTCCAGTAGGCGATCCCGCTTATGGACGAGCGGCCCACCGCAGGGGGACCGCCGCGAGGGGGACATCGTCCCGGAGAGCCGCCCGTTCCTCCTTCATCAGGACGGGGGCGGCTGCGACGGTCCATGCGGCGCGGGGCTCGGCTCGACGCGCGCCGCGACCGTGAAGGGCGGCCCGGAGGCGGGCCCACGCCCCGGCTCGGACCTCGGGGGGTTCCAGATGGGCTTGGACCGCCGCTTCCGCGTACATCGGGCTCGCCACCGGAGGCATGGGTCCCACGTACCCTCCCATGCCACGGAGTTCTGCGAGTCGGGCGGCCACCAGAGCCGCTTCCGGTCCCATCATGTTCTTCGTCCCTCCCCGTCTTCTCCATGGAGAGGAGTATCCTCCGGGAAGTCAAGGCTGCCGAAAGCAAATCCACGAAAAGGGGGTTCCGAGGCGTCCAACCTTCCGCTTTCCGCAGGAGTTCTCGCGGAACCGGAATCGTCGAGAGAGGTCGGGAAAGGGTTCACCGGACGGCCCGTCGAAACGGGGATCCGGTCACTCGGTCAAGGCGCGGTTCGTCTCACTGAGGCGGTGCGCCATCTCCGCGAGCATCCCGCGGAGCATCTTCGGTTGGCTCATCGCGTACCCCCAGAACTCCCAGACCGAGAGCACCGCGCACTTGGTCGGCTTGGTCGCGACGACGTCGGCCGTCCGGGCCTCGTTCTCGAACAGGGCCATCTCCCCGAAGAAGTCCCCCGGTCCGAGGGTGGCCAGCTTCCGCCCGCGGCGCCGCACCTCCACCCCGCCGTCGAGGATCAGGTAGAATCCGATGCCCTTCTCGCCCTGCTTGACGACCGTCGTGCCGACCGTGAAGTCCTTCTCGAGAAGTCCCTGCGCGAGCCGATTGATCTGACGCTCCGTGAGGCTCGAGAAGATCGGAACCTTCTCGAGCATTCGACGAGACTCTGCCTTGGCCTTCGCTCCGAATACCGGCACGGACGGCGCAACCGGGTACCGGGATATAGACCTGACCGTAAGGTTCCTCGCGGAATCGGAATCCTCGCTCCACCGGATTCGCGCCGAACCGACCCGGTCGGCCATGGCCGGAGAGAATGTGGGAGGCTCGACGGGATGGCCCCGGCCCAAGTTCACTCCCAAGGCCTAATGTAACCGATTCCGGTTTCGAGCGGCGGACATGGCCCGGCGTCTGGCCGCCATCGTGTTCACCGACATCGCCGGATACACTTCCATCGCGCAGGCGGACGAAGCGGCGGCGCTTCGATTACTTCGGGAACAGGAGAAGATCGTCCGGCCGCTGCTCGAGTCGCATCGAGGCCGGAAGGTCAAGTCGATGGGTGACGGGCTTCTCCTCGAGTTCGAGAACGCCCTCGACGCGGTCGAGTGCGGGGTCGCGCTTCAACGGCAACTCTACGACCGGAACTCCCGGGAGGGGTCGAAGCCGCTCCAGCTACGTGTCGGCATCCACCTCGGGGACGTCCAACGACAGGGGACGGACATCTTGGGGGACGCGGTCAATATCGCCTCTCGCATCGAACCGCTCGCCGAGCCGGGGGGCGTGTGCCTCTCCGAGCAGGTCTTCGCCCAGGTGCGCAACAAGGTCCCGTACACGCTCGAGAACCTGGGCCCGAAGACGCTCAAGGGCGTCCGCGACCCGGTCAACGTCTATCGGGTAATGCTCCCGTGGGCCGTTGAGGGGGCCGCGCCGAGCCCGTCCACCTATCCTCGGATCGCCGTACTCCCTCTCACCAACATCAGCCCGGACCCCCGGGACGAGTACTTCGCGGACGGCCTGACGGAAGAGTTGATCTCGATGCTCTCGCAAGTGCGCGGGCTCCGGGTGATCTCCCACACCTCGGTCAACCAGTACAAGGGAACGTCCAAGTCGGTCGCCCAGATCGGCTCGGAACTCGGGGTCGCCTCGATCCTCGAGGGAAGCGTTCGTAAGGCGGGCGACCAGTTGCGGATCGCGATCCAGCTGATCGATACGCGCACGGATGAGCACCGCTGGGCGGAGACCTACGACCGGAAGCTCGAGAACGTGTTCGCGATCCAGGCCGACGTCGCCGAGCGGGCGGCGGGGGCCCTGAAGGTCGAACTCCTGCGGTCCGAGCGCGAAGCGATCGAGGAGAAACCGACCTCGGACATGGAGGCCTACGCATCGTTCCTCCGGGCCATCCAGCTGTCCCACTCGTTCTTTGCCGGGACGACCGAGGATACGAGGAAGGTAGACCTGAAAGCCGAAGGGGAGTACGAGGACGCCCTCCGAAGGGACCCCAATTTCTCCGCGGCGATGTCGGGTCTCGCGACGCACCTGATCGCGGTGGCCGGGATCACGCGACCCCCGAAACCGCTCTTCGCTCGCGCTCGCGAGCTCGTGACGAAGGCGCTCGAGCTCAACCCGAACTCGTCGGACGCACACACGGCGAAAGCGAATCTTGCGATGCAGTCCGACCGTGACTGGGCCCGCGCCGAGGCCGAGTTCCAGCAGGCGATCGTTCTCAATCCGAGCAGTTCCGGGGCCCGCCTGTGGTACGGGTACCTCCTCGACGTGCTCCAGCGATTCCCCGAAGCGAAGAAGCAGACCCTCGCAGCGATCGACCTGGACCCCCTGTGGCCCCTCGCCCGATTCCAGTTCATTGCGCATCTCGACCATGGGGGCGAATTCGACGCCGCGGTCGAGCTCCGGAAGAAGATCTACGAACGCGAACCCGACAACGTGGTGCTTCGCTGGGGGCTCGGATTCTCGTATGCCCGCGCCGGCCGGCCGCAGGAGGCGCTCGAGCTACTCGAGTCCCCCGCGGACGTTTCGGACCTCGGCGCCCGAACGGTTCACGCGATGGCCATGCTGGTGCTCGGTCGACCCGAGGAGTTTCGCAAGCTCGCGACCGACCTGGAACAGGGGAGGCTCCCGGGCTACTTCTCCGACCCGGTGATTGCCGGCGGCTACGCCGCCCTGGGCGAGCGAGAGCGGGCGTTCCATTTCCTCGAGCGCGACAGCACGGAAGGGGACCGGATCCTCTGGGCGAACTACCAGGAGCTCGTGTTCGACTCGATCCGTGACGACCCCCGGTTCGTGGCGCTGATCCGCGCGATGGGCCTTCCGACGACGCTGGGTCGGCCTCTCGTGAAGCTTCCGTCCGCCTCCGGCCGCTGAACGCGGTCGGGAGCGCCGTGACGTCACTCTCATGAGCGGAGCGCGGCTCCCGGCCCGCATGACCTCCCGCGAAAGGATGCCGGTCCTATTCGTCGGGCATGGGAATCCGATGAACGCGATCCTCGACAACCGGTGGAGTCGAGGGTTCAAGGCGCTGGGTCGCACGGTTCCCCGTCCGAAAGCGATCGTATGTGTCTCGGCTCACTGGTACATCCCCGGGACATTCCTCACGGGGAATCACGACCCGCAGACGATTCACGACTTCGGCGGCTTTCCCGAACAGCTCTACGAGGTGGTGTATCCCGCGCCGGGCGACCCGGGCCTGGCCGCTCGAGTGAGCGGCATGCTGTCACCGTGGAAGGCAAGCCCGCGTTCGGACTGGGGACTCGACCACGGAACCTGGTCGGTCCTCCGAAACATGTGGCCCGAGGCCGACATCCCGGTGGTCCAGCTCAGCATCGACGGGTTCGCGGCTCCCGAGGTGCACCTCAAGATCGGGAAGGCGCTCGCACCGCTCCGCTCGGAAGGCGTCCTCGTGCTCGGGAGCGGGAACCTCGTCCACAACCTCCGCTCCGCGCTCCAGCAGATGCGCGTGCGCAAGCCCGAGCTCGAGCCGTGGGCGGAGGAGTTCGACGAGCGGGTTTCGAGTGCGCTCGAGGCCAAAGACCAGGGGAAGCTGACCCATGCGTGCGACGACCGGCTCGGGCATGTCGCCCACCCCACCGTCGACCACTATCTCCCGATCCTCTATGCGGCCGGAGCCGCCGGACGGAGCTCCGATGTGTCGTTCCCGCTCGAAGGGTTTGACCTTGGGTCGATCTCGATGCGAGCCGTTCTCTTCCAATAAGGCACCGGCCGCTCGGAGCGAAGGGCCACGCGCGCTCCCCCTTCTCCGCGGGTCAGAACTCTAATCTAAGCAGACGCCCGTGCACCGCCTCACATGCCGCGGCGACTCGCCGCCATCATGTTTACCGACCTCGTCGGATACACGGCCTCGGCGCAATCGAACGAAGAGGAGGCGCTCGCGCGGGTGAACGAGCAGGCCGCGCTCGTCCGGCCCCTCTTCGCGTCGTTCGGGGGCCGGGAGATCAAGTCGACGGGGGACGGGTTCTTGGTCGAGTTCGAGAGCGCGCTCAAAGCCACGCAATGCGGCCTTCAGATCCAGCAGCGGATGCGAGAGCGGAACGCCCGGTCTCCGGCCGCTCCGATTCGCCTCAGAATCGGGATTCACGTCGGGGACGTCGAAGAGGCGGACGGGGACATCCTCGGCGATGCGGTCAATGTGGCCGCCCGCATCGTACCGGTGAGCGAGCCCGGGGGCATCTGCCTCTCGGAACAGATTGTCGGTCACGTCCGGGACAAACTCCCCTTCCAACTCGAGCGACTCGCCCCGCGACGCCTGAAAGGCGTTCGAGAACCGCTGGTCCTCTACCGAGTCCTGCTGCCGGGGACGGAACACGATTCCGCCATCGAGCGGCCCGCTCTTCCCCGGCTCGCGGTGCTTCCCTTCTCCAACATCAGCCCGGACCCGAAGGACGAGTACTTCGCCGACGGGCTCACGGAGGAGCTGATTTCGGTTCTCTCCCGGATCCGTGGGCTCCGGGTGATCGCCCGAACGTCGGTCGCCCAGTACAAGGGGGCGACGAAGCCCATCGCGCAGATCGGAGCCGAGCTCGGAGTGACCGCGGTTCTCGAAGGAAGCGTCCGGAAGGCGGGAGACCAGTTGCGCATCACCGTCCAACTGATCGACGTTCGCACCGAGGAGCATCGCTGGGCCGAGAACTATGACCGCAAGCTCGCGAATGTCTTTGCTATCCAGGCGGAGGTCGCCGAGCAGACCGCGGGCGCGCTGAAGCTCGAGATGCTCGGGTCCGACCGGAACGCCGTGCGAGGTCGGCCGACGTCAAATCTGGTGGCGTATGACCTCTACCTCCGGGGGGTGCAGGCCTCTCGCAGGTTCACTCCCGGAGTGGGCCAGCGGATGGAGGTCGGAGGAGACGCCGTCAGTTATCTCGAAGAGGCGATTCGGAACGACCCCCAGTTCTCCGCGGCTCACTCGTCTCTTGCAAACCATCTTCTCGCGATCGGTGGCGTGACCCGGGAGGGTCAAGAGTCGTTCTTGAGGGCGCGACAGCACGTGGACCGCGCGCTCCAGATCGACCCGAGAAGCTCAGACGCCCACACCGCGCGAGGGAATCTTCTGATGCAGGCGGATTTTGATTGGGCGGGCGCCGAGGCCGAGCTTCGGGAGGCGCTCGACCTCAATCCGAACAACTCCACGGCGCACTTCTGGTACCGGTCCCTGCTCACGGTCCTGCAGCGATACTCGGAGGCACGGGACCAGATGGACGCCGGGTTCGAGCTGGACCCGCTCTGGTTTCTCGCGAAGCGGCAGGGCGTCACTCTCCTCGCCCTGAGCGGCGATTGGGACCAGGCCGTTCGGCTGGCGGAGGGCTTGGTCGAGAGCGCGCGCGGAGACCCTCGGAGCGAGCTCGAATCGCTCCACCAGCTGGCCTGGGTCTACGCCTACGTGGGTCGCCCGTTGGACGCGGAGCGCGTGGACCGGCAGATGGACCGTCCCCCGGACCCGGATTCGCGTCTCGCGCACGCCGTCTTCCTCGCCTGGTTAGGAAAGCGTCGCGGCATCACGGCCTGCTTGAGAGACTGGGAACGCAGCTCGAAGGTCGAGTACCGGTCCCCCATGCAGGTCGTGCTCGCGTACGCCCAGCTGGGCCAGGTGGACGAGGCTCTCTCCCGCCTCGAACAGGATGTGCGCGAGGGAGAGTCCTATCTGTGGGCTCACTACCAGCTGCCCTACTTTGACCCGATCCGGGACCACCCGCGGTTCGCCGCGGTGCTCGAGCGCTTCCATCTCCCCACGGCGCAGAGTTGGCGTCGGACCGCAATGAAGTCGGGACCCAGTACCCACGGCAAAGGCTCGGCGGCCGCCGGTTCTCGCAAACCAATCCGTTTATAGCCGGAGCGCCTCCGGCCTTCCGATGAAGGAGGGTTCGAAGCTCCAAGCGTTCCTCCTTGCCCTACAGACTTCCCGCAGCGTTCAGGACCGATACGCGGAGAATCCGGAAGCCGAGATGAGGCGGTTCGACCTCTCTCGAAGCACCATCGCGGCAGTCCGCCGAGGGGACCGGGCCAAGCTCTGGTGGATTCTGACCCGGGGCAGCAAGGTCCGCACCCAAGTCGGGCACGTGATCTGGGTCGCGAAGAAGCGCTCCAAGCGATAGGTACTTCGGTCGGGCGGAAGGCTCCGACGGCTCCCGGCTCCGAGGACTTGCGTTGAAGCCCCGGAGTCGGGAGTCGAAGGCGTCACGACGCCGTGCGTCCGGGTCCCTGGTCGTCGTCGGGACCGGACTCAAGGCCGCGCGGCAGCTTACTCCCGAAGCGCGCGAGGAGATCTCTCGGGCTGACCGGGTGTTCTACCTCGTCTCCGACCCTCTTTCCGAGCGATGGGTCAAGAGCCTGAGGCCCACCGCGAGATCCCTCGTCTCCTGCTACTTGAGCGGACGACCGCGCGGAGAAGCGTACGAGCGTATGATCGAAACGATCCTCGCACCGGTCCGTTCGGGACACACAGTATGTGTCGCGTTCTACGGCCATCCGGGGGTCTCCGTCCTTCCGTCGCACGAGGCGATTCGGAGAGCGAGGGAGGAGGGGTTTGACGCGCGGATGCTCCCGGGGATCTCCTCGGAAGACTCGATGTTCGCCGAGCTTGGGTTCGACCCCACCCGTTCCGGTTGCCAGACCTACGAGGCGACCGATTTCTTGGTCTACCGCCGCAGGGTTGATCCCTCGAGCGCGTTGGTCCTGCTGCAGGCCGGCGTCGTCGGGAACCTCAACTACAGTTCGCGGCCCTCCCAGCGCGGTCTGCGCCTGCTCGCCCAACGGCTGGCGAAGGTCTACGGAAGGAAGCACGAGGTCGTTCTCTACGAGGCGAGCGTGCTCCCGGTCGTTCTTTCGACCATCCGTGTCGTCCCCGTCGAGCAACTGACAACGGCCGGAATCACCGGCAGCACGACCCTTTTCGTTCCGCCCCGACCCCGCCCTCCGGATCGGGAAAGCGTGCGCTCTCTCCGGCTCCGCCCTTCGAAGACCACGCGAGTTCCCTCGAGGTGGAGACTGGACCCCCGAGGGAACGAGACACTCTCCTGAACTTCGTACGACCAAGGGCCTGCCCCGGCGTGTCCGAGAAGCTCGGTCCGAGCAAGAGCGCCCGGCGCAACGCCGCTGGGTATCGGGAGCCTGTCCGGAGGGAGCTCGGTGCAATTGGAAGCCGGCCCGGTCCACACTAGTCCCCCAGACCGCGTGGGCTCCTTTGGCACAAAGTTGAACTCTCGCTGGGACGTGCATAGGCTCCGGCGACCGAACGTGTCAGCCGAGTGCCTCGCCTGCGTCGCCGGCGTACGGCCCCTCCCCAAGCCGCAAGGACCGCCCGGGAGCCCCCTGGGCGCGTGCGCCAACTGTTCCTCCCTTGCCTGCGGAGCGCACGGCCAACGGGATCCGAACACGCCCGCGTTCATCTGCGTGGAGTGCAAGCCGCAGCACGTCGCGGCGAGCGCGGCGTTCGTCGGACCTGCAGGCCCGTTGAGTCCCGCCCAAGAGAAGGTCGCGGCGCTCTTTCTGCCGCTTGCCCACAACCTCGCGGCGGCGGACCGGATTCGAGTGCGTTCCCTGGACGACTTCATCCGCCGGCATCCCGGCTACGACGAAGCAGCCCTACGGAAGGGGATGGAGAGGAGGTTCCCTCCGCCCGGGGTGGAAAGGGTCGCTGCACTCGCGGTATTCACGGAACTCCCGGGAGAGAAGTGGGACTTGCTGAAGTTGGCGGCGGTGCTGGCCCGGCAACTCGGGACCAACCGCTCCCGTAGCCCGCCCGAGATCGTGGCCTTGGCCGAGACATTGGGTCCGGGTTGATGAACGCACCAGTGACGGGACTCGTTCTGGTTCATCGGATCGAGGTGGCAGACTTCCAGGCGACGTACCCCGGCCTTCGGACTGATATCCCCGGTCCCCGGCCCGTCCGGGTCCGGGCGGGACCGAAAGAGTCTGCCGTCCTCCAATCGGTCCCGAGGCTCGGAGCTTCTGGGAACGAAATCTGGGTTTCGATCGGCTGCCTCAGCTCCGTCAAGGACGGAACGGCAGTGACCGTGGAGAAGGCGTCGGCCCTCCAGTTCATCTTGTACAGGATGGTCCACAGCACGGCCAAGCTGATGGCGTTCGTCGGGTTCCTCGCCGCCGCGATCGGGACCGCGGTGTCGGGTGTGGCAACGATTCACTACGGGGCGGGCAACGTTCCCGCGGTGCTGGCCGAGATTGTTCTCGCTTTGCAGATCCTCGGGCTCGCCGTCGGATTCATCGGCGTGCTGTCTCTGCCGTAGCAGAGGAAATCGGGCCCTGTCCGACAGGAGTCGGAATGCGGACGGTGGCCTTACCAGGTCCTCGCGTCGGCGCGGACTCCACACTAGAGTGCGTTCGGCTGCCAGAGCTCGACCGGGTTGCCCTCGGGGTCGTGGAGACGGGCGAATCGACCGTTGGGGTACTGTTGCTGGTCGACTTCGACCGAGATTCCGGCGGCGTGTAGCTGAGCGACCATCGCGTCCAGGTCGCGGACCCGGAAGTTGACCATCCACATCCGGTTCCGATCGCCGAAATAGTCGGTGTCCTCGGCGAACGGATTGAGCACCGTGGGGCCGGCCTCCTGCTCCCAGGTGGGCTCCTCGTAGTTGGTGGGGGTCGGGGTGATTCCGAGATTCTCCCGATACCACTCGGCGAGCCCCGACGGGTCCCGGGCACGAAAGAAGAGACCACCGATTCCGAGGACCTTCTCCATGTTCGACGTTCAGGGGCGACGAGCGGCGGACATAAGACGCTCGTCCTCCACGAGCGGTCTCAGCGTGAGGAGAAGAGGGGGAAATCGAGCCTCCCGGGCGGGGACCACCGGGGGGATCACCCTAAGCGCTGACGAGACGGAGCGTCGAGCCCCTCTCGGGTCGCTGGGTCGTGGACGCGCCAACTCGATACGACCGGGCGCGTTCCTGTTGGCATTCTGCACAGGCCCCGGGCTCGTCTCGCTCAAACGACTCCTGGAGGCACTCTCGGCAGAGCGGCTTTCGACACAGCCGGCACTCGGCCCAGGAACGGAATCCTGCGAGGTGGCCGGAGCATTCGGTGCAGAGGCGCCGGGCTTCGGACCGGACGGTCGCAACCCGGGAGGATTTGACCGGTTGGGACGGGCCGACGGGGGCCGTCGGACGAAGACGAGGGAGTATCGGATTGATGGAGTCCAACTCCACCACGTTGTCCAACGCGTCCATGCCCGCGGGCATTGCACCCCGCATCGACAGGAAGGACCCGGCCTCGGCCAGGTCCGGCGAGGCGCGCGGGAGCGCGTACCGGGGAACCACCGCAGTCGAATGCTCGTCGCGTTCGAAACGTCGATCGGGGGCCCTTTCCCTGGGCGGTGGCCCTTGAGAGGCCGGGGTGCGGCGCTCGGGACGCGAGGGGACGGCCGACGTCGTGTCCGTCGAGAGAACGACCACATCGCTGTCCCGGTCCGCAAACGGACCGACCCCTCCGGACCTGTGGGCCGAGTAGGCGCTGCTCGCGACGGGACCGACGAGGGGAGTCCCCAGAGTGACTCCATGGGGCGATTCCCACTGTCGCCAGAGTTCATCCTCGAGATGGGTCAGATGCGCGAGGGTCGCCCTTCCGATCCCGCTGTGAGGAATCTTCTCCTCAGCTCGGGAGTCCTTCCGAGGGCTGTGATGAGGCTGTTCGGAGCGGAAGGGACTCGGGGAGGTCTCGGGGGTGGGTTCTTTGGCTGGGGCAGGGAGGCTTCGGACCCGGGGGGGTCGTAGGCACATGTAGGACCCCACCGAACCCACGAGGACGAACGAACCGACCGTGAGCAGGGCGAGCGGGAGGACCCGAATCCAGTTCGCAGCCATGCCGAACGTTCCAAGAACCCCCAGCACCAGCGCAACTCCTCCGAGGACGGGGAACACGTACAGGTGAGAGTGGTGCGCCAGTTTCTCCCAAGGGAAGGTTGACGCCATCGGGTCGGCCGGGAGCCCCCGAAGAGGTGAGGTCGCGGGACCCGAGGATTAAGCTATCGCGACAGTGGAAACGGGAACCGGGCTGTCCCCTGAAGTTACGATGCCCCCGGATCTCGCGTAAGCTCCGTCCAATGCTCTCGAAGCGCGTCCCGCCGAGGCTTGTAGACCTCTGAGTAGAACCGGGAACCCGACTTCAGGTCCTCGAGGTCGGCTTCCCCCACGATCTTGGTCGCTTCGTCCCAGGCTTCCGTCCAGACCTTCGTACTGCCAAACCGGTCGATGATCTGTCGCTGGAACTCCTTCTCGGTCTGCGTCTCATCCCCGATCGTGAAGTAGACGCCCGGTTTGGAGGTGTCTCGGAACGCGAAGTCGTCCCCGAGATGGTACTCTTCGCGCGCGGGTCCCTCGGCGGCGGGCGCGCGGGCACCCTCCCCGGGGGCTCCGCCCCTCTTGAACCCCATCTTCGCCGCGGCGTAGAAGATGGCGCGGTTGAGCCCCCAGGAGTACGCCGAGTTCCGAGGAAGGCCCAGACGAGCGGCCCGAGCGGCTTGGAGGGTCGCCATCACGATGAAGCGGGAGATGGGTCGCGGCGCAGTGCCAACGGACGGCTTCGTCACTCGACGCGGCATCGCCCCCTGGAAGCACCGCCAGAGTAAAGTTCCTTCTCGAGAGGCGACAGTCTTCCTGAATCACTCCGACGGCCCCCATCGGAGTAGAGTCTTCGACGTGCCCTAGGAAGAACCCAAGAGCGAAGCGCCGCTGCTGCAGCAGGAGAGCCATGCCTTCCACCGCACGCACCAAGCCAGGGACGCCGAATCCCCAGGAAGTCCGAATCGGGTCCATCGTCGTGGATTGCACGAACCTCGAAGAGATGATCCAGTTCTGGAGCGAAGGGCTCCATTATGTTCCCCGCGGCCCGGTCCGGCCCGACGGGGTCATGCTGATCGACCCGACGAAGAGGGGTCCGAATCTCAACCTCAGTCTCTCGAACGAGGGTCCGGCGAAGGAGTACCGTCTTCACCTCGACCTGTACGTCACCGACCCGAAGACGGAGCTGGAACGATTCCTTCGACTCGGTGCGACCGTTCGCCATCCTCCGAGGAAAGGACACGATTTCGTGGAGCTCGCGGACCCCGACGGGAATCCGTTCTGCCTCATCGACATCGATTGGCCGAAACGCCGGAACTTCTGGGGGGACGACTGGTCCTATGGGAACCATCCCTGAAAGGCGCGGCCTCGACTCCCCTAGAGCCTATGCGAAGCGCTCCCCGGAAGAGAGGGATCGATGAGCGAGTTCTCTTGGACCGCGACCGGCCTTGCGGTTCCTACCGGGCGGCATTGCGCCGGAATCCGATTGAACCGTCCCGGGCTCTTCGCCGTCTGCTTTGCCGCGAGCTAGGGTCCGATCAGCCATCGATTCGTGCCCCGACTCATCTCGGAGCGGGGAAGATTGCCCGGGACATTCGAGATTGCGGATCCGTTAGGCACCGTCCGCGATCAGGGCGTTCGTCCGGGCACCCTTTGACCGGAGGTCCCTCAACGGGCGGTACTCGGTGGAATCGTACCACTCCATCAGGTTCTGGCGAGTGGGGAACTCGATGACGATGAGGTTTCCCTTCCCCGGCTCCCCCTCGACCGAGGTGGGGTTCCTGCTTGCGACGATGTATCGTCCGCCGTACTTCTCGACCATGCCCGCGATCTCCTGGACGTATCGCGTGTGCATTCCTTCGTCCGACCACTCCACTCGGGCCACGAAATAGGCGGTCACGACTCTCTCCGCTCGCCGCTCAAGGACCCCCTTCGCTCACCGGGCGGGGGACCTCGAGGAGACCGGCCGCCGGGGTGAGGGCGGAGCCCGTACTGAACGACGAGAAACAGACTCAGGCTCGCGATCCAGACATCCTCACGAACGGTCGTCCCGAGCACTCCCGCGGTATCAAAAAGGGGAAGCGCAGAAACCAAGAAGATAACGCCCGCCACGACCCGACCGAGGCTGGCGCCCCGGAGCGATTGAAGGATTTCCGGCGGAATCGGCCGGTGCGAGACCCGTCGGTCCTCGGCGAACAGAAGGAAGTAGAACGCCGCTAGGAGCAGCATCATCGCTCCCACGTCCAGCGCGAAGGCGGTCGAGGCGGCCCCTCCCACGATCGTACCCGTGGCGACCACCGACACATAGAACAGGAACGGTTCGATCGCGACGCAGAACAGGATCGCGACGTTGACGATCAGAGTCTGCTGGGTCTCGTAGGGGAAGACGACGATGGCGCGGCGGTAGGCGAACCACACCATGAAAATGATTACGAAGGTGAACCCAAACTCAACGACGCCCCTCGTCAGATCCGCCGCGTTTTGGGGCAGTTTCGACACGAGCGCAATCGACCCGATCTCGAGCGAGAGGCCAAACACTACATCCGAGATCGTCTCGATTCCCAGACGTACTCTGGGAGCCGCGCTCGGCCCAGAGAGTTCCACCGGCTCTGCGGGAGGGGCGCTCACCTCGGCAGCCGCGGTCGGCATCGCCGCCCCGGGGAATCCCACCGCGGGCATCAAAAAGTCAGGGTGAACCGGGGTTCACCGCAGCTCGGCGGAATTCGCACGGCTCCACCGCGAGTTCTCGCTCCGAGGCGTGCGGGGACCCCTGGGCTTGCGAGGTCCGGGTTCGATGAGCGGGCATCCACGGTTCGTCGGACCGAGGGGTTACGTGAACAGATCCTCGAGAGGATTCTCCATCTCGCGGACCTCGCGGAGCTTCACTCCCCGAGATTCCAAGTCCCGAATCAGTGTCGGCACCTGTTCTGGACCGGAGAATTCGCGCAGATAGTAATCCCCACTCCGTTCCCAGCCGTCGAGAGCGGTCGTGGGTTCGAGCGTTCGGACTCCGACGATATAGTGGGCCGCTCGTACGTTCTCCATCTTGTCGAAGAGCGTCAGCGAACCCCCCTTCAACGCGATCACATAGCGGCCGATCTCTCGGGCTTCGAAGAGATTGTGCGAGGAGTAGAGAACGATCCGGTCTTTGCTGAGGTTGAGGATCAGGGTCCGAATCTCCCGTGCCACCTTCGGGTCAAGATTCGCAGTGGGTTCGTCGAGGAGATAGATCTCTCTTTCCCGAAGGAAGATCCGGGCAATCGCAACGCGCTTGCGTTGTCCCGCGCTCAGCTTGGAGATGAAGTTGTCCGAGAACTCCCGGATCTCGAGCTGGTCGAGGACGCGCTCCACGTCCGAGCGGGTAGCCCTCTCGACCTGAGCGTAGAAGTCGAGCCCCTCGCGGACGGTCAGGCCATCGGGCATCCCGTCGACGTGCGTGAGGTAGTGAAGGCGGTCCCGCGACGCCTGTTGGCCGATGGGAACCCCATCGATCAAGACCTCCCCGTAGGTCGGGCGGAGGATGCCCGCGATTGTGCGAAACAGGGTTGTCTTGCCGGCGCCGTTGGGTCCGAGGACCACGTAGACCGACGGAGTATCGACCGTAAAGGAAACGTCGTGCAACACGGGCTTGTTCTGATAGCCGGACTGAACTGACCTGCAGGTCAGCGATGCCGTTCCCTCGGGGAGGGCAGGTAGGCCGATTTCGAGCTTCGGTCCCGCCGTCATGCCGCACTCCTTCCACTCTAGATCTATCTAGGCCGGAGAAAGCAGTCGGTCCGGCGGCATCAACCGGTCGGTGCGCGCGAGCAACGACACGAGCGCCAAGACGACGACCAACTCGTCGCCGAGCACGATCTGAACGGCGTGGGAGGGGATTGCCAGGGCCACCACCAGGCCTACCGCGGTCGGGATGACGCCGAGCATGGGAAGAACCCCCAGCGGACTGTTCATTCCGGCTCGGGGAGAGGAGAGAGAGGTCCAGAAGACTCCGACGGTCGTCATCAAGGTCACGGTCGCATAGCTCATCGGAAAGGTGTAGGCCAGCAAAGCTTCCGGAAGTGCCGGAGTGAGCACGTTCCCGCTGAGGAGGTAGGTGGTAATCCCCGCAGAGACACCAACCGCCAGCACGATCGTCACTTGCACGAGACCCGCGATGAGCACGTTCAAAAGGATCCGCCGCGGAGAAAGCCCGTACGCGACGAGGTACTCGAGGACCCCCTTTGAACGGTCGTTCGTGAATACCATGGCTCCGCCGAGACCCCCCGACACGGCGAAGATCGGCAGGATGACAGTTCCGATCGATGTGAACAACGATCCGCCAAGTCCGAACGCCGCGGAGTAGAACCCGACCATGACGCATCCGATTACAAGGGAAACCCGACCCACGACCATCGTCCGTCGGATCGTGATTCCGAGAAGAGAAGGCAAGGCGGACGGCTCGGGAGACGCGGCCATGCGGCGCGACCCAGGTGCGGCCCTCACATAAGGCGCACGTGAGAGAGCCCAACGACCGATTGGCGGGAAGGGCGTGGAGGTGCTTCTCCCCGCCGCATCGCGAGGATGCCGTTGGGTCCCAGTTGCTCTAGAGCCAGAGCGGAGCCCCGGGTCCCAGACGTGCTTTCGAAAGGTCCTTAGCATGGGACCCAGTGGTCCCTCTCCCGCTCATGCCCTGGCAGTACTCCGATGACTACTACACTGAGTATACTCGGACCACGTGGAACGAGAGTGCCTCCGCCTACGTCGACCTGATGCGGAACCTCGAGCCCTTTCGAGCGGAAGCTCTCACCCGGCTGAATCCTCAGCCGGGAGAGCGGATCCTCGATATGGGCACCGGCCCCGGAGAGCCCGCCCTGACCATCGCACGTGCAGTTGCCCCCGGCGGCACGGTGAGCGCCATCGACCTTTCGGAGAGGATGATTGAGATCGCCCGGCAGGTTGGGTCGGCACGGGGAATACGAAACGCGGAGTTTCGCTTGATGGACTGTTCCAAGCTGGAATACCCGGACGCCACGTTCGACGGAGCGATCTGCTGCTTTGGCTTTCAGATCTTCACGGACCCCGAGGCGGCCGCCTCCCAGGCCTTTCGGGTACTCAAGTCGAAAGGGCGGATCCTCACGGCCGTTTGGAGTACCGGTGATAAAGTCCCGTTCTTGGACGTGATCATCGGGCCGATGCTGGAGCACGCCGAACCTGACGAGAACGGCTACCTTCCGACCCCGTACGAAACCGGTGGGCCCGGGGAGATGGTGGCGTTCCTGCAAGCCGCTGGATTTCGGGGAGCCAGCGAACACCGCGTGACGCACACGATGCGCTACAGCGATCGTGAGGCCTACCTGAACTCCATTCTGAAAGGCACTCCCATCGGGCATTCCCTGTCAGAGGAACCACCGGAGATTCAGGAGGAGGTCCTTCGAAAGACACGTGCGAACCTCCAGAGTTGGACCACTACCGAGGGAGTGCTGTTGCCGGCCGAGTGCGTGATCGTGGGCGCCGAGAAGCCGTAGTGAGATCGGTCCGGCCCCCTTCGAGACGGACGCCGACTCATCGGCTGGTGGGGCCGATGGATCTGCCCAACTACTCCGGAGGGCTTCACGAGCAACCGAGCGGATCGTGTGTGTTGACACCTTGACCGGTTGGGTACCAACAGCACGTTCTTGAGTCCCGCAACGGAACCCTGGCGGATGGCGTCCGTCCGGAATTGGCCGAGGATTGTGACCTACCTCAGCGCGGTGGCGCTCCTTCTGCTGCTGGTCCAGTACTTTCTCGGACTTTGGACCAACGTCTACGCTCCCTCCCAGTTCTCTTCGTTCGACTCGGGAGCGAACTACTCGCCGTCGCTGAATGTGCACATCATCAATGGAGATCTCCTCTTTCTCGTATCGGTCGCACTACTCGTGCTGGCGGCCTTATCGAGACAGCTGCGCCTGATCGCGCCCGCGGCTGCTCTGGTGGTCTCGATCTACGTCGCGGGGGCCCTCGGAATGGCCTACGTGAACTCCACTCCGAATGATCCGATCGACTCGTTCGGAATGGGAGCGATGTTCCTGGTGGCCCTGTTCGCCGCAGCGGTCCTCCTCATGATGTCCGTCCGAGTTCAACGCGCCGCGAAGGCAGCCCCGGCGCCCATTGTCGGGTCTCGGGTCGCATAGGAATCTCGCGGCCGGCGGCCGAGGGGGCGCGCCTCGGGAGGCGGGGGAGGTCGGACGGAGTTCGCGGTCCGACCCGGGAGCGCGCGCAAACCCAGGTGCGGAAAGGTCGTGAAATCGCCGCCAACCGTGCGAAACTGTCGCACGCAGTTTTATGAGACCGGGCGCATGCGCCCTTCGTGGCACCAGGTCGTCGGCTCGCCGCGGTCATGTTCACCGACACGGTGGGGTTCACGGCGTCCACGCAGGCCAACGAGGGCCGCACTCTCGAGCTGCTCCGCCAACAGGTCGAACTGCTCCGACCTCTCCTCACACTCCACCAGGGACGAGAGATCAAGTCGACCGGGGACGGCTTCCTCGTGGAGTTCGATAGCGCGCTCAAAGCCGTCCAGTGCGCGGTGAACATCCAACGCCGGATCTACGAACGAAACTCCGAAGGAGGTCAGGCACCGATTCGCATTCGGATCGGTGTCCATCTCGGCGACGTGGTCCAGAACGGGACCGACATCCTCGGCGATGCGGTGAACATCGCGGCCCGGATCGAGCCGTTGGCCGAACCCGGGGGAGTCTGTGTCTCCAGTGCCGTCTACGAACAGGTTCGAACCAAGGTCGCGGACAAGTTCGAAAAGCTCCAGCCGAAAGCGATGAAGGGGATCGACGTCCCGATCGACGTCTACCGGGTGTTGTTCCCCTGGATGAACAACGGCGGGCCGGCCACGGAGGAGGCGCGGTCTGCCGACAAGAACCGCCTCGCGGTCCTTCCGTTCGCCAACATCAGTCCGGACCCCTCCGACGAGTACTTCGCGGACGGCCTGACGGAGGAGCTGATCGCCAATCTCTCCCTCGTGCCGGGCCTGAAGGTGATCGCCCGGACCTCGGTCATTGGATACAAGAAGACGGAGAAGACCGTCGCGACCATCGGGAAAGAACTCGGGGTCGGGACCGTCGTGGAAGGGAGCGTCCGTCGGTCGGCCAACCGAATCCGCGTGACGGTTCAGGTCATCGATGTGGCCACCGAGGAGCACCTCTGGACCGCGAAGTATGACGACGACCTGGACGACATCTTCGCCGTGCAAGGCGACATCGCGACGAAGGTCGCGACCGCTCTCCCGGGTGGATTGAAACGGGAGCCGGCCGCGATTCCCGAGCTCGCGAAGCCCCGGGAAACCGAGGCCTACCTCCTCTATCTTCAGGGCCAGGCGCTAATGTGGAAGACGGACCAGGAGTCGCTGCGGCATTCGCTGGAGTTCTTCAAGAAGGCGCTCCACACCGACCCGACGTTCGCCCGGGCCTACGCGGGAATCGCGCGCGCGTACATCGGCCTCGGGTCGGAGGACTTCATGCTATGGTCGGACGCGTGCAATCTCGGTCGGGCGGCGGCCGAGAAGGCGATCGCGATCGACCCCGGTCTCGCCGAAGCTCACGGCCTGCGCGCCGAGATCGCGTTCATGGCCGACGAGACCGCCGACGTTCTCGACCGGGAAGTTCGCAAGGCGCTCGAACTCAACCCCAACCTGGCGCAGGCCCACACCATCCTGGCGGCCCTCGCGGGCTCCCTCGGCATTGCGGAAGCGTACACGGCGGAGAACGAGGAAGCGTACCGTCTCGACCCTCTATCGCCCCCGACCATCCGTTCGTTGGGGAATGCGTACTTCTTCTCGGGGCGCCTCGACGAGGCCCTGGCGCATTGGAAGAAGACGATGGAGCAGTCGCCGGTCGATTCCTACCGGGGACTGGCGGACTACTTCATGCTCAAAGGGGACTTCGACCAGGCGGAACAGATGGTGAAGGAGCTGGAGCGACTCGCTCCGAACAGCGACTACGCCCTGCTCTGTCGGGGATGGCTTTCGGCCATGCGGGGCAATCGTGCCACCGCGATGAAGATGATCGAGAAGCTCCAGGAGACCTCTCGCGAAGGGTACGCCCGCCAATCCTCAGTCGGCTTCATCTACTACGCGCTCGGCGACCTCGACCGGTTTTTCGAGGTCATGTTCTCTGCCGCGAAAGCGCACACGATGCAGGCCGCTCGCGTCCGCATGTCCCCGATGTTCGCCGGCGCACGAAGGGACACGCGGTTCGTGGAGCTTATGTCGACGTACGGTCGGCCCGTTCAGGCTCCGAAGTAGGTCTCGGAGCTCCCGATCGCCACCGGCCTCGCCGCGACCGTGGGCCGGGCCGGTTCAGCGGGAGGGAGTTTCCGCAGTTCCGATCGACGCTTTCACCAGTTCGAACTCCGGCGCGAGGTCGGGGCGAGCGGTCGGGAGCCCGCGACGCTCGAGTTCCGTGACCTTGGCACGAGCGCGAGAGCGGTCCCCCCGAAGGACGTAGAGTTGGGCGATTCGAAGGCCCACGTCGATCTCCTCCAGCTTATGCTCGGACCCTTCGAGCAATCGCTCCGCCTCCCGCAAGCTCTGCTCGCCGAGGTCGAGCGACCCGTCCGCCAGGGCGATCTGGCCCCGCACTTTCGCCGCAACGCTCTGGCCGACCCTGTCACCGATCCGGCCCAGCACGTCGTACGCGCGATCGGCATTCCGAAGCGCGTCCGCGCGGCGATTCTCCTGGAGGAGGACTTCGGCGGTGAAGTAGTGAGCCCACCCGACCCGTCGCGGGTCGTGGGCCTCCTCCCCGAACCGGATGGCTTTCCCGAGTTCTTCGATCGCCTCTCGACGATGGTCCGGATTGGACTTATCGTCGGCGAGCATGTTCCCGTAGAAAAGGTGCCCTTGGGCCGACTCGTCCACGGAGCCGAGTCGGTCAAGTTCCCGGGCCACCTCGCGGGCTTCCGAAAGCGCTTCGGGGACCTTTCCGAGCATCATGAGGTCGCCCGCCCGCCACTTCCGGGCATGAGCGGTCAACCGGTCGTCGAGCGCCTGTTGCGCCAGTCGTAGTTCCTCGGAGTGTTCGGCGAGCGCGTCCGTGTAGCGGCCCTGATAGTAGAGGATGAGTCCGAGCTCGTGGTGAGCTCCGATCAGGAGGAGCGGCTCTGACGAAAGGCCCTCCGCTCGGAGGACTCGACCGATGATCCTCGCCGAATCCAGGAGACTGCCTTGAGCGGTCAACGCCTGGGCCAGAAGGATCTCGTTGCTCGCGCGAAGGCGGGTCGAAAGACTCGGGTCGTCCTTGGCTCGGTCGAGGAATCCACGCACCATGCTCTCCGCTTCTTTGAGCCGACCGACCCGGAGGGTCACGCGGGCGAGTTCCAGCACCTGCAGTGCTTCGGCCTCCAGGTCCGCCGGGTCCAGGTGACGTTGGTTTTCGAGGGCGCGGGCCAGGAAGCTCCGAGCGATGTCCGGAGCGGACGCGCGCTCGGCGATCTCGGCGGCAATACGATTGTACTTCAGTGAGTTTCGATCGTCCTTCGCGATGTAGAAGTCCCGCGCGAGGCTGAAGACCCGGGTCGAATCGGGGTTCTCGGTCACCTCCCGCGTGCGGCCGGCTCGAAGATGGATCGCTCGGACCTGGGTTTCGCTGAGGCGACCGTACTCCAGTTCGCGAAGTCGGTCCTGAGGAAACTCGAAGAGGTCGTCCGGACGCTCGAAGAGGAGGCGCCGCTCGACGAGATGGTCGACGACCTCGGCGAGCCGTGCCTTGTCGAGCCCGCTGGCACCCTGGAGGAGGTCGAAGTCGAACGACGGTCCGAGGACCGCTGCCACCCCTAGGACCTGGGCGGCGTCCTTGCTGAGCGGGGAAAGCTCGGGGGCTCCTCGGTCACGGACCACGCGGGACGACGCGAGACGCCGGGTGGCCAGCTGCACGAGCAGCGGATTCCCCCGGCTCTCCGTGAAGATCCGGTCCACCTCGAGAGGAGTGAACTTCCGTCCCGGTTCGAGAACCTCGAGAAAGGTCCGTACGTCGCCCACGGTCATCGGACGGAGGAGGATCTCGGTCGCACCGGTGGCGGTACGAAATCGCTCCAGAACCGAAAGTCTCGACTCGGTCAACGAAGCGAACGTGCGGCTGGATACTAGGACCCAGACCGGACGTGCCCGGAGATGGGTCACGAGGTACTCGAGCGCAGCGAGCGACAAGGTGTCGGCCCGGTGGAGGTCGTCAAAGACCAACACAAGAGGGCCGGCTCCTGCGTACTCGAGAACACGGTCGGTGATCCGCTGAAAGACTCGCTCCCGAGGGACCTCGGCTCCATCGTCCGATATGCCCACCGCTTTCAGGAGCCGATACTCGAAGCCCGCCCTTCCATCATCCGCTGTGAGTTCCTCCTCCGCAGCACGCTCGCTCCGATCCAGGGCGGCGTCCGCCGGGAAAGAGGGTCCGGAACTTGCGCCGGGACCCTTCGCTGCAAAGGCGAGCGCCGCCCGGATCAGCGAGAAGGGCGGCGGGTCGTCCGCGGCCGGAGCCCTTCCCACTAGCACGGGGATTCCCTGCGCCCGGACGCGGGTCACCAAAGAATCGAGGAGGGCCGACTTTCCGACGCCGGGATCACCGAGAAGGATCGTCACTCCCCCCCGACGCGAAGCTGTTTCCTCGAGCTGCTCCTGCAACGCCTCGACAGTTTCGGCTCGGCCGATGAATGGTGGAGGGGCTTGGTCTCCCATCCTCTGACTGGCGCCCGGGAAGATGGAGGGGTTAGTTAACATGCGGATGAAACGGCTGCCGCGATTCCGCGGACGCGACTTCCCCGAGTTCGGAAGAACCGGGTTCGGGGCCTCGGCGAGGCCGATAGGGGCTTAGCATCCTGTTCCCGTTGAGCTCTTCGTGCGAAACGTCGCGCCGATCGCGTTTCTCGTCCTCGTCACGCCGTGCGTAGAGTTCCTCACCGGCTCGACCTCGTTCGGCGCGGCCGTGACCGTACCGTCTGCCGCGTTCACCTTCTATCTCCTGACGTGGCCGAGCTACGCGTTCCCGGTGCTCTTGATTCGGGAGGCGCTCGTTGCTTGGAACAAGGGGCTTGCTTCGCTGCTCGCCCTTGGGATCTCGTATGGGGCGCTGAACGAAGGCCTTCTCGCCAAGACGTATTTCGCGGTGAACCCGAACTCGCCATCTCTCGGAGGCGGAGCGGGGGTCTGGCTCGGCGTGAACTGGCCCTGGGTGACGGGCATCACTCTGTTCCACGCGATCGTGAGCATATCGGTCCCGGTCGTGCTGAGCTACCTCATCTTCCCGGAGACCCGGTACCAGAGGTTCCTCAGCGAGCGCACGGTCCGATGGTTCGTCGTCATCATCCTAGTGGAGGTGCTGGGAATCCTGACCATCCAATCGCTGTTCAGCACCACCATCCGTTCCTTGCTCCCCGAGATTCTCCTTCCGGCAGCGATTGTAGCTTTCGGCATCTTCCTCGCGCGTCGACTGCCCCTCCCCGACCCGAACCGGACTCTCCCAAGGCGGTTCTCCCGTCCGGGGTACCTTGTGCTCGGGGCCCTGGGGTTCTTCGTCGTCGTCTTTGTGCCGATTCTCTCGTTCTTTCCGCTCCCGTTCGTCCCCGATGGGTCGCTCTCGGTCTGGTTCTTCCGGATCGGGCCGGTCGCCGGGGTGGTGGGCAGCCTGTACCCGCTGGCGTTCGCGTACCTCGCGATCCGATTCTTCAGCCGGTACTCTCTGACGGACCGACAGCTTCTCGCGTTGGTGACGGGCGCAATGGCGATACCGCTCACCAACGCACTCGCCGTTCACGATATCCCTCAGGGGGACTGGGCGGCCGCGTTCGTGTACATCGGCGCGATCATCGTTGCCTATCGACGCATTCGGGCGCGAGAGTCCGCGACGGTGGCGGCGAGCTCTCTCCTGCCGGCCGGCTGAAGGACCTGCCACCTCGGAAGCAATCGGGAGGGGCATTGCCGATGCCCGCGGAGTGGAGCCGGTCGCGCCCGAAGAATGTGCTAGAGGTGCCGCGCGAGGACCGAGGCGACCGGGGGAAGGTCTCCCAGCCGGTGCTCCGTGCCCGTGGTGAGGGGGCCCGTGGGCCATCCCCGTTCCACCGAGAGAACGGCGTCCTTCCAGTTCTTCGGGCCGTCACTCCCGAGGAGAAGGATGCGGTCGAACTCGGAACGAGCCCCGACCCGCGATTCGGCCCAGACGATCAACACCGGCCCCCCGAACTCGACGATCCGACGGATGGTGGGTCCGACCAATTCCGGAGTGTAGAGAGGTGCCAAGCGATGCGCTCCCGAGAGAACGAGGACGGGCGCAGGGCCCTCGCCCGGGAGCTCGGAGATGAGGCGCTGGGTCTGGTCGGGCAAGCTCAGGAAGTCCGCGAACCGACGCAGAGAATCCTCCTCCGCCTCGGACCGCGCGAGGCCCCCCAGCGCAACGTTCCCGCGGAAGTTATCCGGCACCAGTTCGCTCGGCGAGACCGTGAGAAACCTCTCGGGAGGGAGGACGTCCGTCGTCAACAGGTCGTCGTCCTCGAGGATCTCGTCCGGCAGACGGACGTGTCCCCACACAAACCCTCCGCGGTGATGGGAGACGAGCGAGTACGCGACCCAGTTGAGAAGGGCGCGATTGCTACCGCTCAGAATCACCGAAACACGGGGATCGAACAGATCCGAAGGCGTGGCAGCGCTCACCTTCGCGGCGCCTCCGCTCAAGAGATCAGGAATGTCTCTCGGCGATAAGTCACTGTCGCACGCGTGCTCGCACGCCCGGACCTAGGTCATCCGCAGGTTCGGAACGGTCGGCGGTGTCGGTGCCGTTCTCCCACGTTCCCCTAGGAGGACGAGGTCCGAGAACCGGTCGACCCTTCTCGAGCGTCAATCTCCCTTAACGAACCGATTTTGGGTCGGCAACCGACAATGACCTTGGTGAGTCAATGGCCGCGACAACGACCGGTGCCTGCGAGTCTGCCTCCTCGACTTGGGAACGACCTCCGGCAGGGTGGCGATGGCGCGTGCTGGTGTCGATTCTCGGACCCGTTGCGTGGCTGAGCTTTACCCTGCTGTACGTCGGGTTTTGGGCGAGCGGATTCACGCTCTTCCAGAGCATCATCGTGATTCTCGTGTCCGTCATCATCCTCGGCGGGCTGATGGGCGCGCTCTGGACAGGATGGGGTCCGCGGTACCGACACGCTTTCGACTGAGCGGTCCAGACTCGCGCCGTTACGGCCGCGCGGGAAGCGCGAACGAATCCAGGAAGTGATCGTCGAGGCTCGTGGAGGAAAGAGAAGTGTCCTTCCGAGCCGTCAGCGCGGCTAGCGGTGCTTCGCGTTCGACAGATTCAGTGCGACCGCCTCTCGCACGATGCCTCTCAACCCTGATTCGTCGACCGGTTCATCTTTGTGGAAGTCGACCGCCCGGACGGTCTTGCTGTCCAGTCTCGTGTTGAAGAGCCGCTTTGGGTCCCGGATGTGAGCGCCCTTCGGGAATGTCAACCTCACCGCGGCCTTGAGAATGTTGCCGATGCAGATCATCCCGCCATGGGACCAAGCCGGGACTCCCTCGGGGGCGCTCGGTTTTCGCCACTTCACCTCTTCCACTGCCTCCGGGTCCGCTTCCTGGATCACGTCCCGCAAGTGCGCGAGCACATCGTCCCGCCAGTCCTTTGGCTCCCCGGAGCCGTGGTGTGCCGGCAGACCGGCCGCGTTGCCCTTTCGCAAAGGTCGAGATCCCACCATCCGAGCGAGAGATGCCGACCTAATACCTTGACGGCAACCGGTCCATTCTTCTCGAGTCGATCGACAACCGAGACGTGCTCCTGAGAGGCCCGTGAACCAATCGGAAGCGGGGGTCATGGCCTCCTTCTATCGGTCCGAGGGTCCTGTTGAAATCACCGCAGAGGAGGCCGCCGTTCCCCTCGAACGTTATCCGTCATTCTGGATAGGCTCGACCATCCCCTCCAATGCCCGAGTCCCAAGGGAGCGTGCTGCATCAGCAAGCCCTGACAGTGATGGGCCTCTTCACCGGCTTGACCCTGACCGGCTTGGTCCTGATCCTGAACTCGCCCGGATCATTCCGCACTCCGATCGGGCCGCTCTCTGGCCAACAGTACTTCGAGACCGTCACCACCTATGTCGCGGTCGTCGGCGCGATGAGCAGCGTTGCGATCGTCTCGTTCATGGAAGTGGCCGGAGGGATGGCGAGGGTGTACAGCTTCATCGACAAGATGGGAACCACGCTGTTCCTGATCAGCGTGTTCGGTTTCATGGGGATTCTCCCCCTGCTGCTGGCGCCCTTCACTCGATGGGGGGCCGGAATCGTGTTGGTGCTCGAGGTGGTCCTGCTCCTGACCTACTTCATCGGCCGACGGCTTCCCGTGACGGACCCCCGGGCGCACTAGCCGCCTCACAGACGATGTCCGGAGGACGCCGCCAACCCAGGGCCTGGCTGAGCTCGTCGCCGGCAGGAACGGTCTTCAGACGACGATTTCGTAGACCGAGCCCGCGGCCTGTCCGGGGGAGCCCTTGGCCCGCTCGTGGGCCTGTCGGAACGCGGGGCCATCGAGCCAAGTCCGGAAGTCCTCTTTGGTGCTCCACCGGGTCGACACCATGACCTCCTTCCCGCCCTCTTCGCGCCACACCTCGATTCCAAGAAAGCCGGGCTGCTGGTCGACCTTACCGGCCCGATGACGGAACGCCTCGACAATACGGTCTGCTTCCGCGGGCGAATCGACCGAAATCCGATTCACGAGCACCCAGGTCATCCGGTTCCCGACCCCGAACGAGGTGATATTCTTGTGGTCGGCGCCCTCCGATCGTGGCCGGCGGGCGCGTGAATTCCCCCACCCCTCATCGACCGGGTGGAACCCATATCCGCAGCACCGCCTCCAGAGTTCGAGGTGCGATGCCGGCTCCCGCGCGCCATGCTCGCAATCGTCCCCCACCGGCAACCTTTCGGAGAGTGAACTGGTCGGAGGACCTGGAAACCATTCGTCCGCTCTTTCGGGAGTACCGAAAGTGGATCGCCGACCACGCGGACCCCGCTCCGAGCTCGCAAGCAAGGGTGCGCTCCGGTCTCGCCGAGATCGATCGACTGATCGATGAGCTCCCCGGTCGCTACGGGCCTCCCCACGGCGATGTGATTCTTTGGTTTCGGGACGACAGCCTCGTCGCATGTGGAGCGATTCGCTCGCTCGAGCCGACGGTCGGGGAGATCAAGCGAATCTTCGTGCGGCCCGACTATCGTGGCCCGGCCTTCGGTGTTCCATTCGTTCGAACGCTCATGGACCGAGCTCGCGAGCTCGGATGCCGGAAACTGAGGACCTACGCGCTCCCGACGATGACTGCTGCGATCGAGTTCTATCAGGAGCTCGGATTCCAGCCGATCGCCTCGTATTGGTCCCATCCGGCTTCGGGCGCGCTCTTCTTCGAGTGCGATCTGAGCGGCTAGCCTGGCTTCCTCCACTCGTCCTTCGGCAGGTTGCTCCGTCGCCCACGGTCAGTTCGGGGAATGTTCCGGGAGCGAGCTCGTCGGAAAGCGAAGGCTCGGGGCGATCAGGGAGTCCACGTCGCGCCCCCGTATCCCAACGGCTTCTCGGGAGGCACCGGACCGCCAAACGGGTCGGGTCGTGGCTCGGGCGGGCGTCCGTGCTTCCTCGCTAGGTAGGCGTCGATCGCTGCCGCCGCGCGTTCCCCTGCGGCCATCGCGTGGACGACCGACCGGCCCCCGGTCGCGAACACTCCCGGGACGCCCGTCATCCAGTCCTCGGCCTTCCCCTCAGGCCACCCCATGGACGCGAACCCGAAGTCATAGTTCTGGTCGAAGCCGTCCACGTCGGCCACTTCCCCCACGGCGACGATCACCATGTCGCACTCGATGGTTTCCTCGGAGTTCGGCACCACGACGAGGGTGCGGCGACCCCTCGCGTCGGGGGGACCATGCTCGGTCTTCTCCACGACGATTCCCTCGACCTGCTCCATGCCGAGGATCGCCTTGGGAGCTCGGTAGAAGACGAACTTGATGCCCTCGATTTCCCCGCCGGATTTCTCTTCCTCGGTCGCCTTCACGTCCTCGGGGCCCCGGCGGTAGACCAGCGTCACATCGCTCCCCCCGGAGAGTCGTCGGGCCGACCGTGCGGCATCGAGCGCGACGTCCCCGGCCCCGACGACGACCACATGGCGCCCCGTGCGCCCGAACAAGCCCTTGGTGCCGGTGTTCATCGCCAGGAGGAACGGTAGGGCATGGTAGACGCCGGCCAAATGCTCTCCGGGAACTCCCAATTCCCGGGCCTTGGAAGCGCCGACGGTCACGAGAACCGCCTCGTACCCTTCCTCGAGGAGACTCTTCGGGGTGTAGTCGACTCCCGCTTTCTTTCCCGTGATGAACGTGATGTCGAGGTTCTTCCAACGGGCGAGGTCGGTCGCGAGGTCATCCTCTTCAAGGTGATAGCGGGGGATCGTGTTGATCTGTCCGCCGAGGAACGGTTGAACTTCGAAGAGCGTGACCGGATGGCCCCGAAGCGCGAGGTCCCAGGCGGCCATCAGCCCCGCGGGCCCCGCGCCGATGATGGCGACGCGCTCCTCCTTCCGCTTGGAGGGGACGTAGAGGAGGTCGGATTTCCCGAAGTCGAGGGCGGCGCGTTTCAGGTGACGGATCGCGATGGGGACGCCGCGCTCGGCCATGATGCAATCGTCCTCACAAAAGTGGTAGCAGGTCTTGCACAGGACCGTGGCCAGAGGGTTCTCGCGAAGCACCAAGAGCGCCGCGCCGTCGAAATCTCGCTCGCCGACCTTGATGTTGTAGCCGCGAGCGTCCTGAGTGATGGGGCAGCCTTGGACGCAGTAGGGCATGGCGCACTGCAGGCACCGCTGGCCCTCTAGGACCGCCTCTTCGAGAGTGTAGGGCTTGTCGATGAGGGCAAACTTCTCCACCCGCTCCTCGCGGGTCAGTTCGTCCACCGGGACTCTCTCGTAACGGTCCATCGTGGCTCCGCCCGGACGCGCGGACCTCGACGAAGGAGACGTCTAAAGGCTTCCCGGTCCGCTTGCTAGGGTACATTGCCACCCCCCGATCCCCGGTCCACGGCCGAGCCACTCGCCCAGGGGGAGAGCCAACGTCGCGACCTCCCTAGCGAAGACCCGATTCGACCATCGTTGGACCGACTTCGCGCAGGGATCCGTTCCGGCGGCATCGGCAGGTTAATCTCAGGGTGCTAGTTCGGTAAACCGTCCATGGCCGTCAACGAGCAGAAGTTGCACGAACTCGCTGCGAAATTCCTCAGTGACCTGGGCGCCGCGTTCACGGGGCCCTCGATCTTGATTGGCGAGCAGCTCGGGCTCTACAAGGCTCTCGCCGCGGCCGGCCCTTCCACCCCCGAAGAGGTGGCCAAACGCTCCGGGGTCAAGGAGCGGTACGTCCGTGAGTGGCTGGCCGGGCAGGCGGCCTCGGGATACGTCAACTACGACGCGAGCTCCCGGCGGTACTCAATGTCCCCGGAGCAGGCGTTCGCGATGACCAACGAAGATAGCCCCGTCTACATTCCGGGCGCGTTCTACTCGGTCGCTTCGGTCTACAAGGACCAGCGCAAGATTGCGGAGGCCATCAAGGCGGGGAACGGCTTCGGTTGGCACGAGCACCACAACGACCTCTTTCTTGGGACGAGGAAGTTCTTCCGGCCCTCGTACCTCGCCAATCTCGTCGGGAGCTGGCTCCCGAGCCTCGACGGCGTGGTCGCCAAGCTGGAGCGCGGTGCCCGCGTGGCGGACGTCGGGTGCGGGTTGGGTTCTTCCACGATCATCATGGCGAAGGCGTTCCCGAAATCCCAGTTCATCGGGTTCGACTATCACACCGAGTCGATCGAGTGGGCCCGGAACGAGGCGGTCACCGCCAATGTCACCGACAACACGGACTTCGAAGTGGCGACCGCGAAAGCGTACCGCGGGAAGGACTACGACCTGGTGACGTTCTTCGATTGCCTTCACGACATGGGCGATCCGGTCGGCGCCGGCCGCCACGTTCGCGAAACCCTCGCCGCCGACGGCACCTGGATGGTCGTGGAACCGTTTGCGAAGGAGACGGTCGACCAGAACCTGACGCCCGTCGGGCGGACGTTCTACAACGCCTCCTTCCTGGTCTGCGTCCCCGCCTCCCTGTCTCAGGAAGTGCAGCTGGGGCTCGGGGCGCAGGCCGGCGATTCTCAGTTGAACGAGGTGTTCCGGTCCGCCGGGTTCTCGCGCGTGCGCAAGCCCGTGGAGACGCCGTTCAACCGCGTCTTCGAAGCGCGTCCCTGACCGGCCATCCCGGCCTCGGCGGGCGCATGGTCCGCTTCGCCGGATCGAGCTCTCGGCCGGTCCTCAGGCGAGGTCGAGCGTCATCGTGATGGTGGTCGGGCCGAAGACTCGCTCGCTGGTCTTGGCATACCACTCCTCCCCTTCCGGGTCGGCGTATCTGGCCTCGAGAGTGAGCCGGGTCCCGAGGGGGGCCACGTCCACGTCTGGCCAGGTGAGAGACCCGTGAGCATCCGTCGTCCCCGAGAGGTCCCGATTCGCTCTCGAGACCGCATCATGATTGACTCCGATGACGCGCGCCCCGACCGCGGGGTCGTCTCCGGGCAGTCGGATGACGAGGGTCACGGAAGCTCTCATGGCGGGGCGGAAGCCGGGAATTCCCTAAGCTTTGCCTCCGACCGCGCTCGGTTCCTCCGCGTCCCTTCGGACCGCAATTTGCTTCAACGCTGATTCCGCCCGCTCCCGATTCCCACCGGCTCGATTGGTTTAGGTGGACCGCAGAGCAGCTTCTCCGTGGTGTTCGCCCGCGGGTTCGTCAACCTCTACACTCGCGACATCGAGGCCGGCCTCCGCTTCTACGAGGGACTCCTCGGCTTCACGGAAACCTTCCGCACTCCGAGGCAGGGGGTGCCACGCACGTCGAGTTCACGCTCCACGGGTTTGGCCTGGGACTCGGTACGGTGGCGGCGGCGAAAGAGGTCCACGGGGTCAACGCCTCTCCCGGGACCCCGGCCATGGTGCTCGTTCTCTGGACCGAAGATGTCGACAAGGAGTTCGAGCGGCTAAAGGCGGCGGGGGACTCCCGTGGTTCAGCCACCTCATGACACGGGAAACAACGACCGAAACGCCCTCGTTCGGGACCCGGACGGGAACCTGGTCGAGATCGTTTCGAAGAGGTCTCGTTAACCCCGGAGGACGCCCGGCCGGACCGACCCCGCCGTCCGGTTGAGCCGTCCCCCGGACCCCTCGATAATGGTGGGAGGGGCGAGCGGTTCCCTTCCGAACGCCGCCGGGGGACCTCCCCTCGTCCCGTTCCATGTCAGCCGAAGGTTATAGGGGGTCGAGCTTCGTCGGGGGTATGGCCCAAGTCCCGCGTCGGCCCCTGGGTCGCTCCGGGCTCCAGGTCGCTCCGTTCGCCCTCGGAGGGAACGTCTTCGGCTGGACCGTGGACCAGCCCACCGGTTTCCGACTTCTCGACGCGTTCGTCGATGCCGGGTTCAACCTGATCGACACGGCGGACACGTACTCGATCTGGATCGAGGGCCACCACGGCGGCGAGTCCGAATCGGTGATCGGGCAGTGGCTCCAGCGTAGCGGTCGACGGGACGACGTCCTGATCGCCACGAAGGTCGGGATGGACATGGGTCCCGGAGGAAAGGGTCTCTCCGAAGACCACATTCAAGCGTCGATCGAAGACTCGCTCCTCCGCCTTCGGACCGACCACATCGACCTGTACCAGGCCCACGAGGACGACCCGAACACCCCGCTCGATGAGACCCTGGGCGCGTTTGGCGACCTGATCGAGCAGGGGAAGGTGCGCGCCATCGGTGCGTCGAACTACGATGCGGACCGGCTCGAAGAGGCGCTCCTCCTGAGCCAGGACCGCGGGCTCCCCCGGTACGAGAGTCTTCAGCCGAGATACAACCTGGTCGACCGAGAGGAGTTCGAGGCGTCGCTCGAACCCGTGTGCCGTGCGCAAGGGCTCGGAGTCCTCCCCTACAGCTCGCTCGCCTCCGGGTTTCTCACCGGAAAGTATCGGTCTACGGAGGATTCCGCCCAGAGTCCTCGGGGTACGCGTGCGGTCAAGAGGCTCGATGACCGCGGACGCCGAATCCTGTCAGCGCTCGACGCGGTCGCGGGCCGTCTCGACGCCCGGCCGGCGACGATCGCCCTGGCGTGGCTGATGGCACGACCGACGGTGACCGCTCCGATCGCGAGCGCGACGTCGCTCGACCAGCTTCACGAGCTCATCGCCGCCGCGTCACTGTCGCTCGACGCCTCCGCTCTGTCGGAGCTGGACCGGGCGAGTGGGTTCCGCTAGCCCGGGCCCGTGCTGGACTGCTCTTGACCCGGGAGAATCCCGAGAGGCGTCGGGCGGTGCTTCTCACCCACGCTTCTCGCGATCGATCAGGATCGCGAAGACGAGGGCCGGGAGCGGGTCGAGATTCCCTACGATCTCGAGGCCGTAGCTATCGCTGGCCGAAACCCACGCCTCGCGGACCCGCGCGACTTCCGTTCCGGCCGGGTCCTGGATCGCAAAGTCGTGGCTCAGGAGATTCCCATGCCCCTGGAACATCGTCCGACCGTCCGGAAACGTCGCGCTCGCCGAGAGGTCCCCGAGTAGCCCTCTCGAGGCGGTCACCGACATCATCGTCGTTCCCCACGCGTCGCTGAGCGTTGAGACGGTGGCATTTCCGGTGACCTGGATTGAGATCTGCGCCTGGGGGGCGCCGGAGGGGTCGACCACTTTCCACACGAGGGTGAGGGCGGGCGGCGGGGGGAGAATGCCGTCGGACGAGGAGTCGCTCGGAGGCGGCGGGGCGGACCGATACAGGACGTCGAGCTCGAGCTCCTGGGAGACATCCTCCTCGATCGTGAAGAGGTGCCGGTTCGTCTCGTCCAGGATGCGATAGTTGTGCCCCCGAGAGAACAGTTGATGCTGGATGACGAACCTCTTGGATCCCTCGATCCCCAGTTTGGTGCTGAGTGCAGGGATGCTCGACTCCGGAGAGGCGGGGACCGGGGGACCTGCCGGCGCGGCATCGGCGGAGGCCGGGACCGGAGGCACGGCGGTTCGGCAGGCCGCGCAGTACTGGGCGTCCGGTGAAAGCGGGCTTCCGCAGTTCGGGCAGGACCGGACCGCCACGCGGAGCCGACTCGACGATGCGAGATAAGGAGTTATCGACGCGCGAGCCCTTCCGGCCGAATAGCGGAGGGGCTCGCAGCCCGTCCGGTCGCGGGTGGGTCGTCCATTTGCAGTAGCTGCTTGCCGACATTCTCTCCCGAGTACAGGCGCGCGAGGCCCTGGGGAGCCTCCCGAAGGCCGTAGAGGACGTCTTCTTTGGACTTGAGACGCCCCGACCGTAGCAACGGAAGCAACGCATCCCACGCCTCGGAGCGCCGTGGAACGAAGTCCCGCCCCAGGAGCCCCTCCATGCGACCGTTGACCATGACGAGGGCCAAGTAGTTCGCCGGTCCCGGGGGCTGCTCGCGGGCCGGGTACCGTGAGGTCGCTCCCGAGAGGACCACGCGGCCACCGGGGCGCAGTCGGTCGAGTGCCCGGTCGAGGGTCGGACCACCGTCATTGTCGAAGAAGACGTCGATGCCGTCGGGGCAGAGCTCGGAGAGGCGTTTCCCGACGTCCTCGGTCCGGTAGTTGACCGCGGCGTCGATCCCCGCTTCCCGGAGGAGCCAGTCGCACTTCGCGGGAGTCCCGGCGATGCCGATGACCCGGAGCCCGGCAATCTTGGCGAGCTGGGAGGCGATCGACCCCACACCACCCGCCGCTCCCGAAATCACGAACGTCTCCCCCGGCTTTGGTCGGGCCACCTCGTGGACGCCGAAGTACGCGACGAGTCCGGTGAGCCCGAGCGCCCCGAGTGCCCAGTTCAGTGGAACTCCCTCGGGCAGCCGGTAGGTGGGCGTGAACCCCTTCCCATCCGTGACCGTGTAATCCTCCCAGGCCGTGTGTCCGTGCACGACGTCCCCGGGGGCAAAGTCCGGATGTCGAGACTCTACTACTTCTGAGACGGCGATCGTGCCCATCACGTCCCCGACCGGATTCTCCGCGCCTTCCGGCTCTCCCGGATAGCCCCGGCCGAGCATGTAGACCTGGGTGGGATCAAACGAGAACCATCGGTTGCGAACCAGGAATTGCCCTTCGTCCGGGGAAGGCACTAAGGTTTCGACCCATCGGAAGTTTGCCTCGGAGACCTGCCCGTCGAAACGCTTCGCGATCAGCCATCTACGGTTGACTCGGCCGGCCATGCGCGTCCTGGGGAGGTTGCGGCTGCCTCCAGACGCTCGACTCGGAATATACCTGACCCGGGGTCGACGCGAACCCCTCCTTGGCCGGGGGGTCTCCTTCGCCGGAAGGCGTTGAGTGCCTCGGCGTGGCTCACTTGCCGGATCCCGCTCGCGGCTCGAACCGGAAGGACCGGTTCATCTCGAACCTCGCGCGCGTCTCTAATACCTCCGGCCGCTCCGGGGACGCTAAGTCGGATGGCGCTCGACGCTTCTCTCAGCTACCTCGTCGGGGACTGGGTCGACGAGAGTCGCTCCGGCGAACCCGGGACCGCGACGGCGAGTGGCGAATCCTGGAGGGTCGACCTCGGGGGTCAGGTGCTGATCCGGATGGGCTGGTGCGAGTTTCCCGCGACGGCGAAACGCGGAGCGTTCCGGCACGAGGACCTGCTCATCCTCTATCCCGAGGGGGAGGACGGGATGCGCGGGATCTTCTGGGACAACGAGGGCCACACGATCCACTATCCGAACGTGACGATGCTTCCGAGCGGGAAGGGTATCACCCTCAGCAGCGACCGCGCCATCCCCGGTCCACGACAACAGCTGGTCTACCATTTCGAGGAGCCCGACCACCTCACGGCGACGTTCAGCCTCCTCCTGCCGGGCGCGCCCGATTTCGCGCCGTTTCTCACCTGGGTCTCATCCCGGTCGAAGCCCGCTCCCGCCTAAGCTCCGGGGTCGTCCCCGGAGGCAAGCCGTCGGTTGGCCGAGTCCGGAATCGCGACTCGGAGCGTTTAAGATGGGGGACCTGGTGGGTTGCGTCCGATGCCGCTCTACATGGACGTTCACAAGAACATGAAAGGGGTCACCGCCGCCGACGTCGCCGAGGCGCACGCGAAGGACCTGAAAGCGCAAGGAAAGCATGGCGTCGACTACCAGCATTATTGGGTCGACGAGAAGAACGGGACGATCATGTGCCTCGTGAGCGCCCCGAACGCCGAAGCGGCAGCTCGCGTCCACAAAGAGGCCCACGGGCTGGTCGCGGACGAGATCCACGAGGTCCAGCAGGGCTAGCCGCGAGAGAGGGCCCTGCCCGGTTCCGCCGCGGGGGGCTCAGTCGGGAAGCGGCGAGGCGACCCGCGCCTTCGATGCGCTCCCGGCGAATTCCATTTCGTACGCCTCCTGGCCCTGAGGATACTCCTTCGTCGGAACCACCTGACGCGTGAGCCGGACGCCCACAGCCTCGAGTCGTCCCCGTTGTCGCTCGAAGACCGAGCCGATGCCGACGTTGATGAGGGCCTGGCCGGCCCGGGCGCCCGAGACCATCCGAGTCGCCCCCACGATCGGGCTCCCGACGATCGTCAGTGCCTCTCCGACCCGGACGAGTTCGCACGGTCCGGCATCGATCCCGATCGAGAGGCCGACTCCGACCGGAAAGTTCCGGGAGTTACGCTTCAGGTTGTCGACGAGCGCGTCCGACGCCGGCAGAACCGACCGGCAGAACCCGGGAAGCGTGTGGACGACCTCGTCCTCATCGTGATAGATCCAGAATGCGATGAAACCATCCCCGGTGAACTTGTCGAACCAACCATCGAAATCGATCGCGAGGCCCCGGACGGCTTCCGTGAAGCCGATCAAGTACCGGGCGAAGAGGGAAGCGCTCAGCGCTTCGCGGATGAGGAGGCCCGACATCCGCAGGTCGCCGACGACCACGGCGGCGTTGATGGACGTGGAGCCCGACTGTGCCAGGCTGCGGATCCCGTCGGAGGAGAGCTGGCTTCGCGCATCCGACGGTCCGTGGCGGGCCAGCGTCTGCGAAAGAGCGAGCTCAGGGGCCGACTCCGACAGCTCGGGCACGGAATCCATCGGGAGCCGGATGCTCCAGGGCGAAATCATGGTTACGAACGGGTGCCGAGCAGCGGACGCGACGCCGGCGACGGGCGATTCAGACCTCGGTGATCGTTCCCTCGGGATCGTCCACGACCTGGAGTCGACCGAAGTGGAATTGATGACCCCGGGTATTCCACGCGCGCCGGAGGAACCGCGCCTGCGCCCACGATTCGCTCCGGGAGAACGCGAGACTTACGTACCAGGCCGCGGGGGAGTAGATCAGGATCGACGTCAGGAACAAGGCGGGGTCGAACACGAGGCCGGGAAGGACCTCCACTTCGAGGATGCTTGCGCCTCCGACGATGAGCAGCAGCAGGGCGAGCCAGAGGAACGGGAATTCGAGCGAGTCGGTGATCCGCGTTCGGACGCGGCTCACAAGGAAGGGGGCCGCCGGCGCGATCAGTACCGCAAGACCGAGCCCCGCGAGCGCTTCGTAGAAGAAGAACCGGACCGGCGCGTCGATCGCGAGGCGAGGAGTGAGGGCGCCGCTCCGCACGACGAGGATCATGAAGATCAGCTCGAAGCCGAGCGTCACGAGAAGGAGAGCCCCGAACCGCCCCCAGACCTCCTCGGCGGTGTCCGGCCGGGGAGGCGCGCGAAGGACCACATGGCGGTCCAGTCCCGGGATCTTCGCGATGAGGCCAAGGACTCCGAGAGGCACCCATTCCCCGAGGAAAAGGGAACTGCAGTACGCGACCGCGTACCAAAGGACGGAGAAGAGCGCGGTCGTGAGCAGCAGGAGGGCGGAGGCGCCGACCAGGCGACCCCCGGTCCATCGTGCTTGGGAGTGGAAGAACAGGGTCACGAGGAGAATGTACGACACGACCAGGAGGAACGGGACGATCCAGAGGAGGAGGACGGGAACGCGCGGGTTGGGCCCGGGGAGGTTCGGCGAGGACGTGGCAAGTGTGGGAGGTTCGCCGGTCACTGATGCCCCGGGGAAGGGTCCGTCAGGATAAGAGCCCCGAGTGCAGCGGAATCCGCTCGAGCCGGCTCACGTTCGTCGGTGCCCACGGCGTCGGCCGGGGATCCAACCGTGGACGTCGATCCGGACCCGATTCCCCCGGAACGAGACCCCTTCCATCGTCAGCCGGAGCCGCTGCTCCTCCCCGTCCGCTCCCCGAAGCGAGATCCGACCCCCCGCGCCCACGACCCGGTGCCAAGGGAGGTCGTGCCCGCCTTGAAGTGCCCAGACCGTGAGGCGGGCCGAACGCGGGTGCCCGGCCGCCTCGGCCACCTGCCCGTACGTGATGACCCGACCGCGGGGCACGCTCCGGATGATTCGACGGAACGCCGCGAGGGTCGACACGCCGGGATCCCCGAAGGCTTCCAACCGAGAGAGGAGGAGAGCGGCCCGTTCACCCGAGCGCATCGCGCTCGGACCGAAGGTCGATCCCGTGCTCGACGACCGAGCGCAGGTTCGTGAGGTAGTAGGCCCAGCCCGACTGGATCCCTCCGTAGAGCGCGACCCACTTCTTGCCGGACTTGAACCCGCGATGCGAGAGCGAGAGTTGCGTACCCTTTCCTCTCTTCGTGAACGTGAACCGGGCCTCGGTCTCGAACACTCTGCCCCGCCCGAATCGGTCGACCCAGAGTAGATGGAGCTTCTTCGGCGGGTCCACGGTCTTCACTTTGCCGCGCATCGTGTAGCCCCCCGGCCATGTGAAGCGGAACGTGCCTCCCTTCTTGGCGCGGAACTCGGCCTTCTCGACAAACCACTTCGAGAGCTCCGTTGGCTCGATGAACTCCGTGAACAGCTTCTCGGGCGGCACGGCGTAGTAGAACGTCTGCTCGATCGGCGGGATCTTGGCCATGCCGGCTCGAGGAACGCGGCCCCTCTTAAGCAGCGGCTATCGACCCGGAGGCGGAGCTCCCGGAACGAGCCGGTCGAACGTCTCGGGGAAGGAAACGAGTCGGATCATCAGAAGCGCCTCGACCGCTTGGACGCCCGGAAGTCCCCGGAGGAACCCCTCGAGCTCCTCGATCCGTCCGGCCGAGGGAACGAGAGCGAAGTAGACGGCGACCCGGTCGGGAAGGATCGGCCCGAACGGCGCGCGAACGAACTCGAGCGACTGGGGGAACGCTTTGCGGAACGCGCGGGAGACGGCTTCGTGGTCCGCGGATTCGTCGAGGCCGACATTGATGCTGAGGACTGGCTGGGCGAGCGCCCGGAAGTCAAGCACGGGAACGAACCAAACCGCCAGGTCATCCACGAGCTGCCCGTAGCGCGTCGTGATGGTCCGCGTGGAGACCCCGACGTGACGAGCGATGGTGGAGAGAGGATGCGTCGGGTACTGTCGAAGCACGCGCACGATCCGGAGGTCGAGCGGAGAAAGGTCCCGGGTCGGTTCGAGACGGGCCCAGAGGATCGGGGCACCGACCTCGGAAATCCCGCTCAGCCCCCGAAGGAGGTCGGTGCGCCGATGGGCCGCGACCTCGTCGGGGACGACGAACTGGGCGCTGACCCATTCCCCGGCGAGGTCGATCCCTCCGACGGCCCCCTCGATGAGCCGGATCCGCTCGAAGACCTCGTCCTTTCGGAACCGGTCGCTCAAACGGATGTCGACCGTGAAGCCCGTGAGGTCGAAGAGCGCCGGATTCGGCCAGACGTCGAACCGCTGGAGAAGGCCGTAGCGGGTCCACTCCTTGATCCGGGAGTCGACCCGCGCCCGGCTGACCCCCAGCCGCTGGGCGATCCGGTTCGCTTTGAGTCGCGGGTCGACCCCGGCGACCGTGACTCCGCCCGAGCGGTACATCTCGCGGAGGATGTCGATGTCGATGTCCGCGGGTCGCGGGATGACCGTGTGGGAGGCGTGCGGCATTCCACCCAAGCGGACACTTCCGATGTTTTGAGCTTGACCGCCAAACTCGGAAGCGTCGCACCGGTTCCTTCCAGGAATTCGTAACCGGCCGGCACGGGGTTGACGTCCCGAGACGACTATGCGATGGCGATGACCGCCCCGTCCCCTACCTCCGCGCGGAAGAACGAGAGCACGCCCCCATCCGTCCCATCCGCCCACTCGGGTCGGATCCTCCTCCTGCTCGCCACCGCCGCGCTCCTCGTGAACTTCATCGAGACGATGCTGGTGCCGGCCCTTCCCCGCCTCGCGACCTTCTTCGGGGACGCCCCTTACACCACGGTCGCATGGGTCCTGTCGGCCTACCTGGTCGTCGGGGTCTGCACCACGCCCGTCTTTGCGAAACTGGGCGACCTGTACGGAAAGCGCCGAGTGCTCGCCGTGGTCCTCGGAATCTACACGGTCGCGGTCGGGCTTGCTCCCATCACCCCCCAGCTCGGGTCATTCCTCGGGCTCGGTACGGCCCGGTCGATCTACCTCCTGATCGGCGTCCGCGGCGTCCAAGGGATCGGCCTCGCGATGTTCCCGCTGGCGCTCGCGATGGTCGCGGAAAGCCTGCCGCGCGAGAGGGTCGCGCCGGCCCAAGGGCTGATCGCGTCGATGTTTGCGGCGGGCGCCGCCACGGGTCTCGTCGGCGGAGCTTGGCTCATCCAGACGGCTGGCTGGCAGTGGGCCTACGCGTCCGTCCTGCCGTTCGCCCTCTTGCTCCCCATCCTGGCGGCTCGGTGGCTTCCGGACGGACACACGGGGACCGGAGGAGCGATGGACCTGCCGGGCGCGGGCCTTCTGGGCGCCGCCCTTGCCTCGTTGCTCGTCGGGCTGACGCTCGGCCCGACCTGGGGGTGGGAGCAGCCCACGGCCCATGAGTTCCTGGGACTGCCGCTGGGGGTCCCTGAGCTCTTCGCCCTCGCGGCGGTGTTCGCGGGGCTGTTCGTTTGGAGAGAGCTCGTGGCCGACGAGCCAATCATCGACCTGGCTCGACTCCGCCAGCGGAATATCTCGCTGAGCTATCTCGGAGCCCTCCTGGTCGGCCTCGGACTGTTTACGGCGTTCGTCGTTCTCACGGTCCTGGTCGAGTTCCCGGTCGTAGGCCTGGGCGACAGTGTGCTCGCGTTCGGGCTCGCGAGCGTTCCAACGACCCTCAGCATGTTCGTCGCGGCCCCCCTGGTCGGTAAGGGGGTCGCTCGCTTCGGGCCGCGTCCGTGGGTGATCACCGGGGCGGTCCTGTCGATCACGGGGTTCCTCCTGCTCCTGAGCTACCATGCCACGTACCTCCAGCTGGTCGTGGAGGCGGTTCCGACGTTCGTGGGACTCGTCACGGTCCTCGTCTCCGTGACGAACGTCATCGCCCTCTCCTCTCGACACGGGGAGACGGGGATCCACATGGGTATGACCGAGATGTTCCAGGACCTGGGCGCGAGCGCCGGCCCTGTCCTGGTCGCCACCTTCCTCGCCACGTACACCCGAACGGTCTCGGTCCCCACGGGCCCCTCGAGCGCCATCGCGCTCACGGTTCCGAGCAGCGCAGCGTTCACCTGGATCTTCGTCGTGGGCGCTACGGTGGCGGGCCTCCTCGCCGTCATCGGTCTCCTTCTGGAGAGCCACCGACTCACCTCGGGAACACCGACGCACTCCCCCGATACCGCGAGCCCCGGCGGAACGGACCCCGGAGCTGCTCGGGCGGCGTTCGTCGAGCCTTGACCGTGCGCGGCGCCGTACCCTGGCGCGACGAGGGGACCGGGCGGCTTACTCGCCGCCCTCCTCGAAGTACGTCTTCATCGGCGTCCAGTAGAAGTCGTACCATCCCTGGTCGACCCCGTCGCGGAACTTGTCCGGGATTCCGACGTGATCGACGATCGCTCGGGAACCTTTCCCCTTCGGTTTCAGTTCCAGCCGGAGGACGGAGTAAATCCCCTCGGGCCATTCGCTCGCTCGCCAGGCCTGGACGATCCGCTTTCCCGGCACGAGCTCAAGGTTGTAGCCGCTGATGTACCCGTCCCCGGCGGTGAAGTACGCGCCTTCCTTCTTGCTCATCTTGGCGGACTGGCCCGTGATGCGGGCATGCCGCCGGCTGTCGAGATACGCGTCGTAGACGTCGTTCGGCTTCGCGTTGAACTCCACCTCGTGGTGCACGGGCTTGCACATGGTCCCTCCCTTCGCGCTCCGTTCCAGCGCCGAGACAGCTAGGTACCAAAGATACTTAACCATTTGGTTTAATATCGGTCGGGGCGAGGATGATGAAGGCGGGGCGGATGGAGGGACCTCCGGACGACCCGCTCGATCTTCTGTTCTCCGCGCTCTCGGACCGGACCCGTCGTCGCCTGCTCTCTCGGCTCGCCCTCGGACCCGCGAGCGTGACGGACCTTGCGAAACCGTTCCGGATGAGCCTGCCCGCGGTTTCGAAGCACCTCAAGGTCCTCGAGAGGGCGCATCTGGTGTCCCGGACCGTCCACGGTCGGGTACACCGCCTCGCGCTGGTCGGGGAGACCCTGGAACAGGTCGAGGCGTGGCTCGATCCGTTCCGCACGTACTGGGCCGGGACCCTCGATGAGCTGCGCCACGACCTGAGGGCGTACCCCTCACGTGGCGCCCCTATGCTCCCGGCGAAGGCGCGCCCTCAACGAAGGGGAGGAACGCGGCGTCGGCCCTTGCGAACTGGGTCCGGGCGCGGTTGATCCAAACGATCGGGTGACGCCGTCGTGTTTCAGGACTTCTTCTCGTCCTCAGAACCCTTGAACCCTTTCTTGGCGCCCGACCCAAGGCCCTTGAGTCCGCCCACGAGTCCGCGCCCAACCTTCCCTGCGACCTCTCCGGTCTTCTCGGCCACATGGACGGTTTCGGCGCCGGCCTTCTGGCCCATCGTCACCGGCCGCCCGCACGCCGTACAGCTCTTCGCACCTTCCGCGAGGTCGGCGCCGCACCCTTCGCACTTCATGGGGACCACTCGGCGAACGAGTCCCAAGGGGGTATTGACCCTTTGGTGACGACGCCGATCGCCCTCTCACGAGGAGGTGGCCTTTCCTTCATCCTTCGGTCCGGACGGGGTCCGGGTGTCCCGGGTCATGGCGAGACCAACCGTCCCAATGACCACCGTGCCGATGTCGGTCGCGAGAAGCGCATCGTACAGGTACCGAATGTCTCCGCCGTAGTAGGTCACGCCGAACAGGTAGTTCGCCATGTCCATCGCGGAGGCGAACCCGAGCTGCTGATAGGTGAGGATCGCCCCGAGGAGCGCCACCGTGAGCACGGCGGAGCCGACGATGCCCAGCTTGACGGCGGTCCGAGACCGAAGCACGATCAGAAGGCTCGCTCCCGCGATGTCGGCGATCCCCATCGCCAGCACCGCGTACCAGTGGGCGTAGTAGCCGCTCGAAACCATTCCGAATCCCGTCTGGAGGTTCTTGTCGGTCGCCAGCATCAGGATCGAGAGACCCGCGGCAAGAAGGAATGGCAGGCTGTAGAGTGCCGGAAACACGCTCTTCGCTCGAACACGGTCCATGGTGGGGCTCCTTGGCGGGCCAGAGGGACCACAAGCTACCCTGTTTTTGGTTCAACGACAGAATCGTTTGGTCCAAAGACGCCCGGGAGGTCTCCCTCGACCGATTCGGGAAGCGTTCGTAGCATGCCGTTCCGGCCTCGCCCGAACGGCCGAGGTCGAATCCCCGGGTTTGGCGCCTGGCGGCCGGAACGTCGAGCGCCGTGCGAAACTATAGCATTTGGATGCTAGCTATTTATTTACTTCATAGTCTACATTGATTGACATGAGCGAGTACGAGTGGGAGCAGTCGCGAGTGCCGCGGAGGTCGAAGCCGGAGTTTCTCGGGATGTACCATCCTCGGCCGCATGAGGTCGAGCAGTACGCCGCACTGGAGCATCCGAGAGAGAGCGTCGCCTGGCTCCTTCGGCCGCGGGTTTCGACAGGGCCGACCGGGGTCGCTTCCAACGATGAAGAAGCACGGGCCAGGGTCACCCGGCGGCCGGCCCGCGCCGAGGGCGCCCGGGCCTGAGATGGTTCGGCTCGCTACCGGCGGATCCGCTTCCGGTGGGGACGAGCCTTGTCCGACGCCCAGACGAGACCACAGCGTCGGGCGAGCCGCCGGTGCTCCGCGGGCGTGATCCATTCGACCTTCAGGTAATCGACCAGCTGTCGGTTCGTCATCCCGATCCGTCGTCCCTCCTCGATCGTGAGGCGGTACGCCTCGATTTCGGAGGGAGCGTCGACGTAGCTCAGCTTCGGGTAGAAGAGGGCCTTTCCGGACCGGAACTGCTTCACGTGGCAAAGTTCGTGGACGATGTCGAGGTAGACGGTTCGGAACTCGCTGTCCTTGAGGTGGTGGGAGCTGATGAGGAGATGCCCGTCGACGTCGCTCGTGCCCATGTACCCGAATCGGGCGGAGAAGAACTCGACCTTGAGGGAGCGGAGGGCTCGCGCGGTCTGCGGTCCGAACAGCTTGCGGACCGTCGGCACCCCATCGAAGCCCCGGAAGTACCGGAGGAAGGGGTACAGCTTCGAAGGGGCGTTGCGCTCGATTCGGACACCGAGGTCGGATTCCACGGTCATGCGCCGGGACCCCTCGAGTGGCTACCGCTCCTAGGTAAAGACCCTTCGGGTGCGCCATCGAGCAAACCCCGTGCCCGCGCGTGCGTGGAGTTCCCCGATCGCGCCCCGGGGGAGCCCGCGGAAAGCCCTCGAGCCCCCCCTCGGGTGACGGCCGAATGCCGCCCGACTATAGGATCGGCACCCCCACCGAGTAGGTGCACCGGAGTGTCATCCCAAAGTTGAGTTCCACAAGGGATGGTGCGGTCGCGATCAGTTCGAGTCCGGGGGCGCACGCTACGCTGAGCTCCGTTGACGCGTTCACCGAGAAGCTTCCCGTCGAGGCGTTCGAAACGTCGTAGAAACTCGTCCACGGAAACACGGCGGTCGACACCAGCTCGAGACTCCCCAACTCCGCGCCTCCCGTCGTGAACCAGGAGAACGCGAATGAACGGTCGGAGGAGAGGTTCGCATCGGACCTCGCTTGTCCGCACAGACGGACCACGTTTCCCGAAATCCCGAAGGTCGTTCCGCTCGGCCCCACAGGAAGATGGTATTCGAAGGTGGTCGTCCGAACTCGCTCCGCAGTACCGATGGGAACGAGAGTCAGCACGACGAACACTACCACGATGACCGCCACAACGATCGCGAGGCGCATTCCGACCCTCCTGCGCTTCGTGCGGTCCGACGGAGGACGGACTGGCAGGGTGGGGGCGATGGCCGGTCGCGCTCCCGGGGGGCTCGGTTCTTGGTGGGAGGACGACATGAGCCGTTGCGACCAGCGGTTCGACGACCATTACTGTTGGGTTCGCGCTCCTCGTTCGCGGCGCGGCTCGGCCCCGTCCGGTCTGGCCCCCCTACGGGCAACTCGGCAGCGTGAAGGGCCCTATCGCAGACCTAGTTACCAAGGTCCCCCGGACCCACTTCTTTATGAACCGGAACGACAGCATTTAGATACCGGCGAATGCCGGGTATGCGTATAAGTACGGAGTCGAACGACCAGGTCGCTCGGCGCCTTGCCGCGTCGGGTCTCTGCCCGCTCCCAAGTCCTGAGCAGGTCGGATAGCTGGGGATCATGGTCGGCTCGGTCTCCCACAGGCGCGCCGGAAGGCTCGCGGCCGTCTTTTTCGTCCTGTTGATGGTCGCGACCGCGTTCGGGGCGGTCGCGGCGGCCCTATCGCCCCAGCCATCGAATCCTGCGAGCACCTCCGCATCGACACCGGCGGTCCCCCCGACACCCTCCTCTTCCTATCCCGGGACAACGGTGATCGTGCAGGGGCAGAACAGCTCCGTGTCGGAGACACTTCCGACCTCGGGGACGGGCCCCTACTCCTGGGTCTGGTTGTTCAGCACGAGCGCGGAGGGACCCTTCCTGCCGGCCACCCCGAACGACTGCGCGACGCCGAGCGGGTCCGGCGCTGCCTCGGGCTCCACCGAGACCTGCACGTTTCTGACGAACGGGACCACGCCCACCGGGACATACTTCTTCGAGCTCAAGGTCACCGACAGCGCCTCCGTTCCGGAGTCGGTGACCTCGCCGGCTTCGTCGACCGTGACGGTCGACCCTGGACCGTCGGCTTCACAACGTCCCCGGTCACCCGCATTCGACACGGACCCCGCCAGTTTCTGCAACTCAGGTTGCGACACGACGAACTGGTTCGCGGGTCTGCACGGGAACGGGGCCCTCACGATCACAACAGGCGCCACCAACGAGCTCCTCCTCCTCGAGGTCACCGACTCCGGAGAATCCGGGGCGGGGCTTTCGACCGCCGATATCAAGGATACCCAGAGCTCGACCTGGCACCTCGAGAGCTCCCACCCGTGGAACGGGACCGGGAACGTTCAGGATGTCTTCTACGCCATCGATGCCGTCGCAGGAGTGGATACGGTCACGGTCGACACCGCGGCCGGTTCTCTGACATCGGCAACCACCGCCAGCGCAGTGCTCTCCGCGTTCACGGGGGTCAACACGGTCACCCCGATCCTCACGCTCGGAACGTTCGGCACCGGTTCGGGCACCTCGAGTTCCGCGAGCGTGCCCGCGACCGTCGCCCCAACCACCATCCTCGGCATCCTGTCGAACGGCTGGCGCGCGAGTTCGATCACTCCTACCTCTAGTCCCGCGTTCACAAAGGCAGACACCATCAGCGACGCGGTCGCGACCCAGTCGTTCGTCGAGTTCTACTCCGCGACCTCCACGGGAACGTACCTCTCCAATCCGACGTGGACCGGCACGGTAGCATGGGGGGAGGAAGCCCTCGTCGTGCAGCCTCCCAGTCCGCTCGCGGTGACCGTTGCGCCGACCTCCACCATCCTGGACCAAGACCAGTCGGTCACCATCACGGCGACCGCGACGGGTGGTGCCGGGGGTGATGCCTACGTCTGGTCCGTGTCCTCCGGAACCTGTCCGGGCTTCGTGAATTCGGGCGCGGCGACCCTCACGTACACGCCGAGCGGGACGACGGCTGGCTGTGTGTTGACGGTGACCGTGACGGATTCCAGCTCGGACACCGCCCAGCCTACGACCCCCTCGTCGGTGACCGTTAACACCGTGCTCACGGCAGCCGCCGCTCCGACGGTCAGCGCTACCGCGCTCGACCGCGACCAAGCGCTGACCGTGACGGGAACAATTCCGCTGACGGGCACGCCCACCTACTCCTGGACTTGGATGGTGTCCGTGAACAGCGGCAGCTACGCCGCGGAGACCCACTGTGGCACGAACGGAGGGAGCGGCGCGTCCGCCGGCGCTACCGAGAACTGCGTGATCCCCGCGAACACCCTCATTGTCGGGGACACCTACAACTTCGAGCTCAAGGTCACCGACAGCGCGACCACTCCCGAGACGCAGACCTCGACAGCAAGCCCGACCGTCACAGAGCATTCGGCGTTCACGGCTCCCGCGGCCCCTACCGTCAGCGCCGCCAAGCTGGACGTCGACCAGGCTCTCACGGTGACGGGCACCGTCCCGGCCACCGGAACACCGACGTATGCGTGGCAGTGGATGGTCTCCATCAACGCCGGCGCCTACGCCGCGGCCACCCAATGCGCCGTCAACAGCGGTAGCGGGGCGACCGGCGGTGCCACCGAGACGTGCACGGCCGCAGCGAACACGCTGGCGGCGGGGAGCACGTACGCGTTCGAGCTGAGGGTGACGGACAGCGCGACGGTCGCGGAAACGAAGACGTCTGTCGCGTCCGCGACCGTCACGGTGAAGTCGGCCCTGACGGCAGCGGCCGCCCCGACCCCGAGCCTGACCTCGCTCCCGGCATCTCAGCAGCTGACGGTCACCGCTACCCTTCCTTCGACCGGGACGTCGACCTACTCCTGGGAGTGGTTCATCTCGATCAACGGAACGGCCTACGTCGACACGACGCAGTGCACCGTCAACACCGGTTCCGGAGCAGCGGGGGGTGCGGTCGAGACGTGCACGATTCCGGGGAACACTCTGATTGCCGGAACGACCTACAACTTCGAGATCGAGGTCACCGACAGCGCGACGTCTCCCGAGGTCCAGGTGTCCCCTGCGTCGGCGACCGTCACCACGACGCTTGCCCTGACGGCCGGCACCCCGACCCCGACCGCCCCCGTCCTGGATAGCGGCCAACCGGTGACTCTGACGGCGAATCCGTCCGGGGGCACCCGTCCATTCACATACCAGTGGTACACGGGGAGCACCATCCTCCTCTGTACGGGCTTGGGCTCGCCGATCTCGGGTGCCACTGGCTCGTCGTACACGTTCACCCCCGGAGCGACCGCCTACTATTGCTACACCGTGACGGATGCCGTTCCAAACACAGCGACGTCCGCGACCTCGCTCGTGACGGTCAACAGCGCGCTGGCCGCCCCGAGCGCGCCGGTGGTCAGCGCGACGGTGCTTGACCGAGATCAGGCGCTGACGGTCACGGCGACGATTCCCTCGACCGGTACCGCGCCGTACCAATGGGAATGGTTGTACTCGACCGGCGGCAGTTACGCCAAGGCGACGATGTGCGGGACCGCGAGTGGAAACGGCGCTGTCGCCGGGGCGGGAGAGACCTGCTCGGTTGCGGCGAACGCTCTCACGGCCGGCAACACCTACACATTCGAACTCCTCGTGAACGATAGCGCGACGACCCCCTCGACGATGACCTCTCCGGCCTCTTCGGGGGTGGCCGTGAGCGCCGCGCTCACCGCGCCGGCCGCCCCTACGGTCAGTTCGTCGAAGCTCGACGTCGACCAAGCACTCACGGTTTCGGATGCGATTCCCGTTACGGGATCGCCGACCTACTCCTGGCAGTGGCAGGTCTCGGTGAACGCGGGGGTGTACGCGTCCGCGACCCAGTGTGCTGTCAACAGCGGGAGCGGGGCGCTCGCCGGCGCTACCGAGAACTGCGTGATCGCTGCGAACACTCTCACCGTCGGGAACACCTACGCTTTCAAGCTCCAAGTGACGGACGGCGCAGCGACTCCCGAGAGCGCCACGTCGGCCGCCTCGGCGACCGTGACCGTCAAGTCGGTTCTTACGGCGCCGGCCGTTCCGACCGTGACCGCCACCGCGCTCGACGTGGACCAGGCCTTGTCGGTCCAGGGGACGATCCCCGCGACCGGGACCGCGAACTATGCCTGGCAGTGGCTCGTCTCGGTGAACTCCGGATCCTATGTCACGTCGACGGTGTGTGCGGTGAACAGCGGGGTCAATGCCGTCGCGAGCGCCACTGAAACCTGCGCGACCGCCGCCAACGCCCTCACCGCGGGCGACACGTACAACTTTGAGCTCAAGGTGACGGACAGCGCGACAACCCCGGAATCGCAAACCTCGGGGCCTTCGCCGACCGTCACCGTGAAGTCGGCGCTGGTCGCACCCGCGGCTCCGACGGTCAGCGCGACCAAGCTCGACCTCGACCAGGCGTTGAGCGTCCAGGGAACGATACCTTCCACCGGGACCCCCTCGTACGCTTGGCAGTGGTTGGTCTCGATCAACTCGGGGGCGTACGGGAACTCTGCTCTCTGCGCCGTGAACAGCGGGAGCGGGGCGACGGGAGGCGCGACCGAGACATGTTCCATCGCCGCGGGGTCGCTCACGGTGAGTGACACCTACAAGTTCGAACTGAAGGTGACAGACAGTGCGACCACGGCCGAGGTCAAGACCTCGGCCGCCTCGCCGCTGGTGACCGTCAAGGCCGCTCTCACAGCGCCCGCCGCACCGACCCCTAGCGTCGCAATTCTCGACGCGAGCCAAGTCCTGACGGTCACTGACAACATCCCCGCCACGGGGTCGTCCCCGTACTCGTGGCAGTGGCTCGTCTCGGTCGGCGGTGGCGGGTTCGCCGCGGCGACCCAATGCTCGGTGAACAGTGGTTCGGGAGCCGCGTCCGGTGCGCTCGAGACCTGTTCGGTCCCCGCGAACACCCTGACCGCGGGCACGACGTGCGCCTTCGAACTGCAGGTCACGGATACCGCCAACGTTCCCGAGTCGCAGACCTCGCCGACGTCCGCGACGGTCACCGTGAACTCCGCCCTGATCGCGCCCGCCGCTCCGACGGTCAGCGCGACGAAGCTCGACGTGGACCAGTCGCTGACGGTGACCGGGACCATCCCGACCACCGGAACCTCGACGTATCAGTACGAGTGGCTCTACTCGATCGGCGGAGCGTACACCAAGGCGACGATATGTTCGGTCGCCGGTGGCAGCGGGGTGAGCGGTGGCGCGGTCGCGACGTGTTCCATCGCGGCGAGCACTCTCACGGCCGGAACCAACTACTTCTTCAAGCTGCGCGTCAACGACAGCGCGACCAACCCGGCCCAGGTGACGTCACCGGGGTCCGTGGCGGTTGCGGTCGCCTCGGCCTTGACCGCCCCCGCGGCTCCTACCCTGAGCGCCCCCGGGATCGATGTCGACCAGCCTCTAACGGTCTCCGGTGCGATTCCAGCGACAGGAACGGCACTCTACTCGTGGCAATGGCTCGTATCGGACAACGGTGGTTCGTACGTTCCCGCCGCGCAATGCGCGGTGTCGAACGGGTCCTCCGCGGCCGCGAGTTCCCCCGAGACGTGCAGCATCGCCGGCGGCTCTCTTTCGGTGGGGCACTCGTACACCTTCGAGCTTCAGGTCAAGGACAACGCGACGGTCAACGAGACTCAACCGTCCGCCGCTTCCGCGTCGGTCACGGTCAGCTCAAGCGTCTCGGGGGGCACTCCGTCGCCGACCTCTCCGTCGATTGACGCAGGCCAAGCGATTACGCTGTCGGCGACGACGACGGGGGGTTCAGGCGGATACACCTATCAGTGGTACTCGGGGAGCACCGCGTTGGGCTGTACGGGTCTCGGGTCGCCGATCCCCGGTGCCACATCCTCCGCATACCTCGCCCCTCCGACCTCAACGACGTTCTACTGCTACGTCGTCACCGACTCCAACCACGAGACCGTCACCTCGACCGCGGACCAGGTCACGGTGAACACCGCGCTCACCGCTCCCACCGCGCCCTCCGTTAGCGCGACGTCCCTCGACGCGGACCAACCCCTCACGGTCACGGCGACCATCCCCTCGTCCGGGACCTCCCCCTACCAGTTTGAATGGCTCTTCTCCGTCGGCGCGAGCTACACGAAGGCGACCATGTGCGCCGTTGCGAGCGGGAGCGGCGCGAGCGGCGGGACGGTCGAGACCTGTTTGATCGCCGCGAACACCCTGACCACCGGGACTACCTACACCTTCGAGTTGCTCATCAACGACAGTGCGACGACTCCCGAGACCACGACCTCGCCTCCCTCGGCCGGCGTCACGGTGAGCACGGCGCTGACGGCGCCCGCGGCTCCGACCCCCAGCGCGTCGAAACTGGACACCGACCAGGGGATGACTGTCACGGACACCATCCCGACCACCGGGGACGCCCCGTACAACTATGAGTGGCTCTTCTCGACAGGTGGGTCGTACAGCAAGGCGACTTTCTGCGCGATCCCGAGCGGCACGGGAGCAGCGGGCGGAACGGTCGAGACGTGCTCAGTCTCCGCAAGCGCGCTCAGCGCCGGGACGACCTACACCTTCGAACTCCTCGTCAACGACACGGCCGGAATCCCAGAGTCCGCAACGTCGCCTCCGTCGTCCGGCGTGGCGGTGGCCCCCGCTCTCCTGGCTCCAACGGCGCCGACCGTAAGCGCGACCAAGTTGGACGTGAACCAGGCGCTTACGCTCTCGGGGACGATTCCCTCCACCGGTTCTGCCTCGTACCAGTGGGAGTGGCTCGTCTCGACCGGGGGCAGCTACTCGAAGTCCACAATCTGCGCCACCCCGAGCGGCATCGGCGCGGGAGCCGGCGCCGGAGAAACGTGCGCGGTCGCCGGGGGAACCTTGTCGGTGGGGACGACCTACACCTTCGAACTTCTCGTCAACGACTCCGCGACCACCCCCGAGACCGCCACCTCCCCAGCGTCCTCGGGTGTGGTGGTGAGCTCGGCGCTGACGGCGGCGGCCGCCCCCACCGTGAGCGCGACCAAGCTGGACGTCGACCAGGCGCTCACCGTCA
>DAEB01000026.1 GCA_002495185.1 Thermoplasmata archaeon UBA184
CGTAGTCGTACTCGTAGAGGCGGTCGAGCTGCTGGGGGTTGACCCGGACCGCGGGAGAGATTCCCGTGTATCCCTGCTCCGCGTGCCGGATCCGGCCCTCGAGTCCCATCAGGTCGGAAATGATCGGGGCGAGGTCGCGAAGCGTCTGGAACTGGCCGGCGTTCGAGAGTCCCTGGCGGGCGTTCTCGATCGTCAAGCGAGCGTTCTTGAGCTTGTCCGCCACCTGGATCCGCAGGAAGCTGTCCGCCTCGCGGATGTCCTCGCCCTGGCGGTATCCGCGGAACCCGGGGATCAAGAGCTGAAGCCGCTTCAGTACGCCGCGGCTGTTGTCGACCTGGTCCCGAATATCGACCGGAGCGGCCCCGGGGGGCGCTTGCGTCCCGGTGGAGCTTCCGCCCTGGACGAACAGAGACGAGCCGCAGGTGTTGCAGAACCGGCTCCCGGGCGGCGCGACGGTCCCGCACTTCGGACAAACGAGAGGGCCGGGCGCTGAGTCGGGGGACGGAGGAGGAGGGGGCGGGGGCGAAGCGGCGTTTCCCGCCATGTTACGGACTCCGGGGTGGGTTCGCGGGAGGAGTCGACGGAGGGGGCGCCACGGTCGGGACGCTGGGGGAGTTCGCGGCCCCGTACGAGAATGCGGACGGAGCCGGCTCTCGCTGCCAGCTCGCTCGGGAGACCATCTGGTTCTGGGTGGCGCGAACGGCGCGAATGCGCCAGATGATCCCGACCACCGCGATGACGAGGAACACGGTGATGACGATGATCCCGATGAAGGCGCCGAGGACGCTCACGCCGCTCACCGAGTAGAACACGGCGAGCCCAACCGAGAGATAGAGCACCGTGAACCCCATCCCGAAGAAGCCCCACGCAAGCGACCGTTGGGCGCTCGGCTCCCGGGAGAGCGACTCCGCGAGGTAGGAGGCGAGCGCGAACACGATCGAGAGTACACCGATCGTGAGCAGGGCCCCGTAGTGCTGGTTGGCCGGAAAGATCAGGTAGATCAGAGCGAACAGCAGCACGGCGAGCCCGAGGAACAGCCCAGTGAGCAGGGCGCTGCTCGTCGTGCCGCGGACCGGCTGCACGGTGGGTCGAGTCGACGACATCGAATCCCCTTCACACGAACGAGGTTGACCTGCTATAATAATAGTTCAGGTGCCGGCGGGCCGCCTAGAGACGCGGCTCATCGTCCGGCTTGTCGCGACGGGGTCGGGGCGTGGCGGGGGCGGGGGCCGGTGGTTCGGAGGGCGACTTTGTGGGCGGCTTGCCGGCCCCGGGAGCAGCCGGCCCAGGGGAAGCGGCCGCCGCCGGAGCGCTCGGCGACTTCGCAGGAGCGGTGGCGGGCGCTTTCGGACGCTCGGCCGCGGGCTTGGAGGGCTTGGGAGCCGTCTCGGGATGGGCGGACGCCGACGGTTTGGTCGAGTGGGTTTCGTGGTGCGTCGGCTCGGTCTTCTGGGCCGGCGCTTTCCGGGAGAACACCCCCTTGATCCCACCGGAAATCCCGCCTCCTCTCGTCACTGCGTGACCTGAGGGAGTGTGCACTGTGACTCCCCCGAGCGGGCGGGTCGTGTCCGTGGTGACCGGCTGGCCGCACTTCGGGCACCGGGGGAACTGACCGATGCAGTGCTGGCAGAGAGGGGCGCCGCAATCATGGGCGACCGAAGCGATTCCCCCACAGCCGATGCACCTCGGAGACTCGGGAAGATGGTCGGGCACCGTCACGGCCGGGGCGGAAGGTGCCGGCTCCGCCGGTCCCGCGGTCCAGTCCGGCGCAGCGGCAGGGACGACGACCGACTCGCTCGGTCCTGTCACGGAGACCGGGACGGCAGCGGCCACGACCTCGTCGGGCGGATGCGCCACCGCCTCCTCGGGGGGACGGAACTCGGGGGAGTACGCCCCGAGGTCGAGAGCGGCGAGCGGGGCATGAACCGCCGAACCTCCCTGCTCGACGACCTTGATGAGGCGCGCCTTGTAGATCCCGACGCGCAGCGTCCGAACGAGCTGGAAGAGGGTCCTTTGCTCGGGGGGAAGCACGAGCGCCTTGCGAGCGAGCTCCTCGACGTCCGGCGTCAGCTGGAGATTCTCGGGACGGAGGTCCGCCTCGAGAACGGCGCGGAGGTAGCCGAACAGCCGCTCGATCTGGTCGAGCGTGTACGCCGGGCGGAGAGAGGACCGCGACGTCGGCGAGCGTGAGACCCCGCCGCTCGATCCCGGGCGGCCGGTGCTCGACCGCGGCCGTGATCAGGTGGTAGGAGGCGTTCTCGAGGTCGCGGATCTCGGTCGGCGTGAGCCGGTCGAGGTTGACCTTCACGTTCCGGCCGATCGCCGTGAGCACGGGCTCGAGGAGCTCGTAGGGGACGTGAAGCGTGACGAACAGGTCGTTCTTCGTGACCGTGCGGTTGAGCCGGGCCTCGAGCAGAAGCGCCTCGCGGGCCCGCCGCTGCACTTCCGCATCACGGGTCTTCTGGAGGGCGACCTTCTTGCCGTCCTTCGCGGCCGCGAAGTCGGAGTCGAGCGCGAGGGCCCGGTCGAAGCTCGTCTGCGCGTCGGTGGGACGGCCCGTCGCGAGCAGGGCGAGGCCCCGGCTCGTCCACGCCTGCTTGTTCGCCGGGTCCGCTTCGGTCGCTCGTTCGTAGAACGCGAGCGCTTCGTTGGGATGCTCCATCCGCTCGGCGACGAACCCGGCCCGCAGGAGGATGTCGACGCCGGCCGGCCGAAGGGCGAGCGCGTGCGCGAACGAGGACGCTGCGTCGGGCCACGCCTGGCGGGCGACCGCGATCTCGCCGGCCCGGACCCAGAGCGCGACGCTCTTCGGAAGCGCCTCGACGCCTTTCTTCACCGCATCGCTCGCGAGGTCGTTCTGCCCGAGACCGCTGTGGGCCTCGGCGAGGAGGAGGTAGAGCGACTCTTGGGGAGGGACCTGAGGGATCGCGGCGCGGAGGAACTCGACCGCTTCGGCATGCTTTCCCTCGTCCAGCATGGACTTCGCGATCCCCGCGAGCGCGACCGGGGACTTGGGGTCCCGTTGCCGGACCTCCTCGTAGGCGGCCCGCGCTTCGCCGGGACGCTCGAGAGCGCTCAGGACCTCCGCCCGGAGTAGGAGCGCCGCGACGTTCGTCGGCGAGCCCGCGGGCACCGACTTGAGACCCTCGTCGAGAACCTCGAGCGCCAGGTCGGGACGACCGGCCGTGAGGCGGAGGCGGGCGCGTCGCGTCGCGATCTCGACCCGCATCATCGGGTCGAGCGATGCGGCCCGTTCGTACGCTTCGTTCGCTTCCTCCGTCTTCCCGAGCGTCGCGGCGAGGTCCCCTCGTTCGAGGTGGAGGGTCGCGTCCTGCGCTTCGGGGGCCGAGGAGCCGAGGAGTCGCACGAGGGTCGCGTACGCCTCCTTGGTCTCCTTCGAGTCGCGGTGGAGTCGGTACATCTCGAGCAGGGCGGGTCCGTTGTCCGGTTCGAGGAGCAGGATCGCCTTCAGCGAGTACAGGACCTCGTTCGGTCGCCCGAGCGCCCGGAACGCGTCCGCGCGCGCCTTCCAGGCGGCGAGGTCGTTCGGGTCCTCCTTGAGGAGCGGGTCGGCGATCTGGATCGCCTCCGGGTACTGACCGGCGAGGAAGAGCGTCTCCGAAAGGGCGAGCCGTCCGTGGCGACTGTTCGGGTCGACCTCGAGGCCCCGACGGTAGTACGCGATCGCATCGGCGTACGCCCCTTGGGCGCGCAGCGCTTCGGCGACCTCGAAGTACGCATGCGGGTCGCCGTGGGCCGCTTGGACGGCCTGCTGGAGGGCGCTCAGCGCCTCCGCCCGCCGGCCCGAACGAAGGAGCAACTGCCCCTTCTTCCGGAGGAACAGCGGATTGTTCGGCTCCTTGCGGAGGAGGACGTCGAGGAGCTGGAGTGCGCGGGCGTCCTGGCCGACCTCGGAGAACACCTCGGCGGCGCCCCAGAAGAGGTCGGGGTCCTCGAGGCCCCCCGCGATCGCGCGCCCGTACGCCTCGATCGCCTCCGAGTANNCCTTCTCGCCCCAGGAACGACTCGTACGCGCGGATCGCCCGTTCGGAGTCGTTCACAAGACGGGAGGCGCGGGCGATGCCGAGGTCGCTGATGTCGGCGAACTCGGGGTCGCTCGACGCCCGCTCATAGGACACGAGCGCGGTTCGAGCAGCCTGGTCGCGCTCCGCCGACCCCTCGGGTCGGTCGTAGGCGAGGGTAAGGTACAAGTTTCCGCGCTCGACCGCGACGTCCATCCGCGTCGGGTCGAGACGGAACAGCTCGTCGAGCACGGGGGCGAGCTGCTGGGGGTCGTCGGTCCGCGCGACGACCTCCTTCTTCTCGAGAAGGTACGGCAGCTCTCCAGGATGCGCGTCGAGGAGAGCGTCGTAGGCGCGGAGAGCGTTCGGGACGTCCCCCGTGCTCGAGAGGGTCCGCGCGAGCTCGAGTTGGGCTTCGAGGTCGGACGGTTCCTCGGCGATCACTGCCTCCGCGAACTCCCGGATCGCGTCCGGGCGATTCTGGTCGCGGGCGAGCTCGAGCGCCTTCCGTAACTCGGTGAGCGCGTGGGGATGGACTTTGAGCAGTCGGCGGTACGCGTCGATCGCTGCATCTGGCTTCCCTCGCGCCAGCTCGAGCTCGGCGATCCCGCGAAGCGCCTCGAGGTTGTCGGCCTGCACTTCGAGGATCGCATGACAGGCTTGGAGGGCCGAGTCGACCCGGTCGAGCCGGAGCGCAAGGTCCCTTAGGTCGAGGAGGTTCTGGAGATTTCTCGGCTCGATCTGGGCGATCCGTTCGCGGGCGACCAGCGCGAGGTCGGGCGAGGTCGGCTCCGATAGCCGCGCGAGCTCCGAGAGCGCGCTCGCCTCGGGGGCGGCCGACCCTTCGACGATCGCCTTCGCGATCGGGACGGCCTCCTCGCTGCGACCGAGCTGGAACAGGATGTACGCGCGGAGGAGGGCAGTTCGCGCATCGTCGGGACGTGCCTCGCGAACCTTTTCGAGCGGCTGTAGGGCGTCTGCGAGATTCCCGACCGCGACGAGAAGCTCGGCGCGCGCGAACTGGAGCTCGAGGTCGTCCGGGTTCGTCTTCAGGAGCTCGTCGCAGGCGGCGAGCGCCTGGAGTTCCCCTCCCAGGGCCCGCGCGATCGCGAGCTTCTTGCGAAGCGCCGCCGCGTTCCCCGGTGCGAGCTTGAGGGCCCGGTCGACGAACTGAGTGGACGAGGCGTCCAGGTCCTGAGCTTTGAGGTATGCTTCGACGGCTTCGTCGGCCCGGCCCAGGAGGCGGAGTGCGTCGCCCCGGGTGGCCCAAAGCCCCTTGTCGTGCGGACTCGCCTCGAGCGCCCGGTCGATCAGCGAGAGGACCTCGGGGAGGTTCTCGTTCTGGGCCAGCAGGATCAGCGCCTTGTCATGGAGTAGCGACGCAGCCCCCGGCGCGAACTCGAGCCCGAGGTCGGCCGCGCGCCGAGCAAGGTCGGGCTGGGAGGTCCGGTAGAACGCCATCGCGACCTCGTGGAGCATGGAGGTGACCTCGACGGTGTCCCCCCCGAGTTCGCCCTTTCGCTGCTCGACGTCGGCGAGGAACGTCTTGAGCGCGCTCGTGTACTGCGTTCGGTCGGGACGCCCCTCGGCGTCCTGGACGGCGCGGAACTGCCGGCGGACCTCCTCGATGGGAGACATCTCCGTTCCCGGCTCGACCGTGTCGCCGCCCGGCATCCGCGCCGGTGGACGGCCGTGACGTCATAAATACGTTCGTCCTCGAGCCGAATCGGAGACGGCGACGCT
>DAEB01000031.1 GCA_002495185.1 Thermoplasmata archaeon UBA184
GTCGTGCCGATCCCGGTCACCGTTCGCGGCGACCACGTGCGCATGCTCGAGAAGGGAGGCGGGAAGAGTGGCAGTTGAGGTGAGCATCCTGGTCGAGGGAGGCAAGGCGGCAGCCGGCGCGACGCTCGGCTCGGCGCTCGGCCCGCTCGGTGTCAACGTCGGCCAGGTCGTCGCGAAGATCAACGAGCAGACGAAGGAGTTCGCCGGGATGCGCGTCCCGGTGATCGTCCGGGTCGACCCGAACACCCGAGAGTTCACGCTCGTGGTCGGCCGGCCGCCGGTCGCCGCCCTCCTCCTCAAGGAAGCCAAGAAGGAGAAGGGGTCGGGGAAGCCGAAGACCGAGGTCGTCGGGGACGTCAGCCTGGAGGCCGTCCGGCGGATCGCCGACGCGAAGGGGGACGACCTGCAGGGGCGAACGATGGAGGAGAAGATGAACCAGGTGATCGGGAGCTGCGTCTCCCTCGGCATCACGGTCGGGGGAGAGGACCCGCGCGCCCTCCTCAAGACCCGCGTCGCGGCCCGAGGTGCCCGGTGATCGGCGCTCCCGGCGCGCCCCCGCCCGACCTCGCGAACGCGGAGATCGTCGACTACTCGATCCTCGAGGGGGACGGGAAAGTCCGCCTCAAGTTGAAGGACGGATCGGTGGTCGAGATCCGGCTCGAGATCATGAACATCCTGAGGGCCGGCAACGACCCGAACACGGGCCTCCCGGCGTACATCGTCCAGTCGGCCCCTCTCGTCCGCCTGGTCGAGTGCCCCAAGGAGCTCCGGAAGCCTCCGCTGCGGCCCGGCACCGGTCGGGACGGAAAGTCGATCCCGGGTTTCGGCTGAACGACGGGACGATTCCCCCGGGGGGGAAAGCCCGAGCGATCGAACGAGGAACGAGACGAAAAAAAGAGACCCCGGGGGGACCCCCGGGGCGAGGAAGGCGTCCCGTCTAAGCGACGGGGACCTTGACCTCCTGTTCGGTCGGAGTGGGGGTCTGCTTCGGTAGCTCGAGCTCGAGAAGACCGTCCGTGACCTTCGCCTTCGCGCCGGTCGCGACGACGGGTTCCGGAAGCTCCACCGACCGGTAGTAGCCGGCGTAGCTGCGCTCGCGGTGGAGGTAGTTCTCCCTCTTCTCCTCGTTCTCGGCGTCGTTCTCTCCGCGGATCTCGACCAGCGGACCGCGGATCCGGATGTCGAGCTTCTCCTTCGGGATACCGGGGATCTCGGCGACCACCTTGTAGGCGGCGCCGTTGTCCGTGACATCCGTCCGGGGGGCCCGGAACCAGGCCGCGGAGTCGACCGGCACGATCCCGAGCGATTCGGCGAAGCGTCGCCGCACCGCGTCGAACGCACGGTCGATGTCGGTCCACGTGTCGTGGGGCTGCTCTTTCGCTTGAATCTCGTCTGCCATCTCTTCACCTTCGAGGGTGTTACCGCAAAAGTAACCAAGCGGTTATATAAAAACTAGACGGGTCGGTCGGCCGGATTCTTGCGTCCCTCTGAGGGCGTTCTGCGGAGCCCCGGCGGGTGCCGGCCGGCCTGACCCGCGGGACGCCGTCAAGGTCGTTTGACCGCTCGTTCATCCCTCCCGGAGCCTCGTCCGTTTCGGGTACGGCGTTGAGCTCTCTTCGCGTAGGCGCGGGACAGGCCGGTCGTCGAGAGGACGACGAAGGGAACATTACTCCCTCGGCCTATCGGGGCACCACGCGGGGGGCTCTCCGGCCTTCCTAGGCGTGACCATGGAACCGCTGAAAGTCGGCGATCGTCGGGTCCTCGAGCGGCACGAATTTCCTGCCCTGTTCCGCGCCCTGGAGGGAAAGGGCTACCGGGTGGTGGGGCCCACGGTCCGGGACGGGGCGATCGTCTACGACTACCTGTCGGGCGTCGATGACCTTCCGATCGGGTGGACGGACCGCCAGGGGGGCGGCACGTACCGACTCGAGCGCCGGAACGATAGGGCCCTCTTTGGCTACACCGTGGGCCCGTTCGCCTGGAAGAAGTTCCTCTATCCACCCCGGGAGCGACTGTGGACGGCGAACCGCACTGCGGACTCCTTCGTCGTCACCCCCGAGCCGACCCAGGGTCCCCCGCTCGCGTTCTTCGGGATGCGGGCGTGCGAGCTCGCCGGCGTCGCGATCCAGGACCGGGTGTTCCTCGGTGGCCCCGTGGTCGACCCCGGGTACGCGGCGCGGCGCCGCAGGGTCCTCCGGATCGCCGTCCAATGCGGCCAGGCGGGCGCCACCTGCTTCTGTGCCTCGATGGGAACTGGGCCCGGCGTGCGCGCGGGGGGCGCCGACATCATCCTGACCGAACTCCTCAACGGACACCGACACCACTTCCTCGTTGAGGTCGGTACACCCGAAGGAGCGGACGTCCTCGCGGGGGTCCCCCTCGAACCGCCGGCGGAAGACGACAACTCCCGCGCGCAGGCCCTGGTGTCGGCGACGGCCGCCTCGATGGGCCGGACGATGAACACCGACGGGATCCATGACCTCCTGATGAAGAACCTCGACCATCCCCGATGGGAGATCGTCGCGAAGCGGTGCCTGTCGTGCACCAACTGCACGATGGTCTGCCCGACCTGCTTCTGCAGCAACCAGGAGGAGGTGCCGAACCTCTCGGTCGATACCGTGGAACGGTGGCGCCGCTGGGATTCGTGCTTCAACCTGGGCCTTACTGAGATGCACGGACAAGCGGTCCGGAAGTCGGGGCTCTCTCGCTACCGCCAGTGGCTCACGCACAAGCTCGCCACCTGGCACGACCAGTTCGGGACCTCGGGGTGCGTCGGCTGCGGCCGCTGCATCACCTGGTGCCCCGTCGGAATCGACCTCACGGAGGAGGTCGCGGCGATTCGGACGGCGCCGACGGCTCCAGCGACCTCGGAGGCGAAAACATGAGCGAAACTCAGAGCGAAGCGATCGCCGACCGCGTCCAGCACCACCCGTTCTTCGAGGGAATGGACCCCACGCTCGTCTGCGCGATCGCCGCGAAGGCCGAAGTGCGGCAGTACGGCGTCGGCGACATGCTGGCCCGCGAAGGCCGGCCGGCCGAGGAGTTCTTCCTCGTGCTGGACGGGAAGGTCGCGCTCGAGATCGGGGGCGCCGACCGCTCGGTGATCACGGTCGAGACGCTCGGCCGCGGGGAGCTGCTCGGCTGGTCGTGGCTGGTGCCCCCGTACCACTGGAGGTTCGATGCCCGGGCGACGAAGCCGACGGAGGTCATCGCGATCAACGCCGCCACGGCCCGCTACGCCCTCGCCGCCCATCCGGCCCTCGCCTATCAGTTCCTGATGAAGCTCCTCCCCGTGGTCGGCGAACGACTGGAGAACACGCGCGTCCAGCTCCTGGATATCCATGGCCGCTGAAGTTCACCCCGCCGAAGTCCACGCGCACGGGGTCCCGAGCCCGGTCGTTTCGCATCCCTACGCCCCACGACCGTTCGTGGTCCGGGAGAACATCCAGGAGACGCCGGACACCTTCACGCTGAAGCTCGACCCCCGCACGCCCGGGGACCGCCTTCCGTTCCGGGGGGGCCAGTTCAACATGGTCTACGTCTTCGGGGTCGGGGAGTGCGCCATCTCGATCAGCGGCGACCCCTCCCATCCCGAGAAGCTCACGCACACGGTCCGCGCCGTCGGAAAGGTGACGAACGCGCTCGCCGCGCTCAAGCCCGGCTCCACCGTCGGGATCCGCGGGCCGTACGGACGGGGTTGGCCCCTCGACTCCGCCCGGGGCCGCGACGTGGTCATTGTCGCGGGCGGGCTCGGATTGCCCCCGCTCCGGCCGACGCTCTACGAGCTGTTCCGTCGCCGCGCCGAGTTCGGTCGGATCGAAATCATCTACGGAGCCCGGACGCCGAAGGACCTCGTCTACGCGGAAGAGGTCCGCGACTGGCTCACGCGCCGGGAGATGCGGATCCAGACGACCGTGGACGCCGCCGGCCGGGACTGGTACGGAGACGTCGGCGTCGTGACGACCCGGCTCCCCGACGCCCGGTTCGACGCTCCGAAGACCACCGCCTTCGTCTGCGGGCCCGAGATCATGATGAAGCTCACCGCGCAGGCGCTCGCCCAACGGGGAGTGCCATCCGAGGAGATCTGGATCTCGATGGAGCGNNTTCTGCGGCCACTGCCAGTACGGCCCGTCGTTCGTCTGCCGGGACGGCCCCGTGCTCCCCTACAAGTCGCTCGCGCCGCTGCTCGCGGTGAAGGAGGTGTGAGGTCGATGCCCACGACTCGCAAGCCCCGCCTGGGGGTGTTCAAGTTCGCCTCGTGCGACGGCTGCCAACTGTCGATCCTCGATTGCGAGGACGAGCTCCTCGCGATCGCGGGAGCGGTGGATATCGCCGACTTCCGCGAGGCGTCGCGAGCCGTCCTCGAGGGGCCGTACGACCTGTCGCTCGTCGAGGGGTCCGTCACGACCCCCCACGACGCCGAGCGGATCAAGGAGATCCGCGCGCAGTCGAAGGCGCTCGTCACGATCGGGGCCTGCGCGACCGCCGGGGGCATCCAGGCGCTCCGGAACTTCGGGGACATCGAGGAGTACCGCCGCGTCGTCTACGCCCACCCTGAGTACATCTCGACGCTCGCGACGTCCACCGCGATCGCGGACCATGTTCCGGTCGACTTCGAGTTGCGCGGCTGTCCGATCTCGAAGTTCCAGCTCCTCGAGGCGGTCGGCGCGTTCCTCCAGGGACGAGCGCCGAACCTCCCGAACGAGAGCGTCTGCATCGAATGCAAGCGGCGCGGGAACGTCTGCGTGATGGTCGCCCACGGGACGCCGTGCCTCGGACCGGTCACGCAGGCCGGCTGCGGCGCGATCTGCCCGGCGTTCACTCGGGGATGCTACGGATGCTTCGGGCCGCAGGGCTCGCCGAACACCCTCTCGCTGACGAACCAGCTCCACCAGCTCGGCGTGACCCCGCCCGGGGTCATGCGGCTGTTCCGGACGTTCAACTCGAACGCCCCGGCGTTCCGAGCGGCGAGCGAAGCGGAGGCGAAGAGCGCATGACGGAGCGGACGATCGCCGTGGACTACCTCGCCCGCGTCGAGGGCGAGGGCGCCCTCAAGGTCCGGATCCAGGACAACCGCGTCGAGGACGTCCAGCTGAAGATCTTCGAGCCGCCCCGCTTCTTCGAGGCGTTCCTGAGAGGCCGTTCGTACTTGGAAGCGCCCGACATCACCGCCCGGATCTGCGGGATCTGTCCCGTCGCCTACCAGATGAGCTCCACCCACGCCATGGAGCGCGCGCTGCGGATGAAGGTCGAAGGGCCGGTCCGCGACCTGCGACGCCTGCTCTACTGCGGGGAGTGGATCGAGAGCCATCCGCTCCACATCTACCTCCTCCACGCCCCGGACTTTCTCGGGTACGAGGACGCCATCCAGATGGCGAAGGACTATCCGGATGCGGTGAAGACCGGACTCGCCCTCAAGAAGATTGGGAACGCGCTGATGACCCTGCTCGGCGGACGCGAGATCCATCCGATTAACGTCCGGGTGGGGGGGTTCTACCGCGCCCCGACCGTCCACGAGCTCCAGGAGTTCCGTCCCCAGCTCGAGACCGCGCTCCAGCTCGCTGCCGACACCGTCCGGTTCGCCGCCGGCCTCGACTTCCCCGACATTGAGGAGGACTACGAGTTCGTCTCGCTCCGGCACCCGAAGGAATACCCGTTCAACGAGGGGGAGCTCGTCTCGAACAAGGGGCTCAAGGTGCCCCAGGAGCGCTGGGACGATGTCTTCGAGGAGGTCCACATGCCCTACGCGAACGCGCTTCAGTCGGTGCGCAAGGGCACGGGAACTTCCTACCACGTCGGACCTCTCGCCCGCTACGCGAACAACCGCGACCACCTCACCGGACGGGCCGATGACCTGGCCCGCTCGGTCGGGCTCGAGAACGTGGTCCGGAACCCGTACAAGAGCATCATCGTCCGCGCCGTCGAGACGGTCTACGCGGTCGAGGAGGCGCTCCGGATCATCGACCGCTACCATCGTCCCGAAAGCTCCTGGGTGGAGCCGCCCCCGGTCACCGAGACCGTCACCGGAGGAGCGGTCACCGAAGCTCCGCGCGGGATCCTCTACCACCGCTACACGGTCGCGCCGGGCGGCCTCATCGCGGACGCCAAGATCGTCGCACCGACCAGTCAGAACCAGAAGCGGATCGAGGACGACCTGCGGCACTTGGTCGAGCGGTCGCTCTCGCTCGACGAGGCCGAGCTCACCGATGCGTGCGAGCGCGCGATCCGCAACTACGACCCGTGCATCTCGTGCGCCACGCACTTCCTGAAGCTCGACCTCGAGAGGAACTGACGCACCGACCGAGGACGCTCGCATGGACGAACCCCCCTCCGGCCCGAAGAACCGACTCCCCCTCGTCATCGGGCTCGGCAACGAGCACCGCCGGGACGACGGGTCGGGGATCGAGGTCGCCCGGGCGCTCAAGCCGCGTCTCGCCGGGCTCGCCCGGGTCGAGGAATGCTCGACCGAGGGGATCGCGTTGCTCGAGCTCTGGAGGGACGCCGACCGCGTGGTGGTCGTCGACGCCGTCCGTTCGGGCGCCGTCCCGGGCACGGTGCTCCGGTTCGAGGCCGGGGACGGATTCTCCCCGGGCGTCCACCCGCTGACCTCCACCCACGGCCTCTCGCTCGCCGAAGCGGTGAGCCTGGGCCGTGGACTCGGATGTCTCCCTCGCGAGCTGGTCGTCTATGGGATCGAGGCCGACCTCGTCGAGGTCGGGGACGGTCTCACGCCACCGGTCGCGCGCGCCGTACGCGAAGCGACCGAGCGGATCGCTGCGGAGCTGGCGCCGCGGAACGGGGGGGCATCGTCCGGGAGGGTCACGCATCATGCATGAGGAAGCGCTGCTGAGGGACGTCCTCCGAAAGGCGGAGGAGGTCGCTCGCTCCGAGCGGGGCCACCGGGTCACCCGGATCCGCCTCTGGGTCGGAGCGCGCTCCCATCTCCAAGGGCCGGAGCTCGCCGCTCGATGGGCCGATGCCGTCACCGGGACGGCGCTCTCGGGCGCGCCCATCGAGGTCGAGCTGTCGGCCGACCGGGACGACCCGAACGCCGAGAGCGTGATGCTGCGAAGTCTGGACGTCGAGGAGTGAATTCGAGGGGGCGACTTGACCATGGAGAACGCAGGACGATCGAACACGAATTGGGGAGGAGCGACCGCGGGGCCGAACGAACCGGGCCGGCCGACGATCGGCAGGGGGGCGTGGTTCAATGTCCGCGCCCTGGAGGGGGTTCCATGTGCCTGACGACGCCCGGACAGATCGTCCGGATCGACGCGGCATCCCCCGAGGTGAGGACCGCCGAGGTCGACTTCGGGGTCGCGACCCGGACCGTCAACCTCGCGTTCACCCCCGAGGCTCGGCTGGGCGATTTCGTGGTCGTCCACTCGGGCTTCGCGACCCGCACGCTCGCGGAAGCGGAGGCGAGAGAAGCGCTCGCCCTCCTCCACGAGATGGCCGCTCCGGGAGGCTCCCGATGAGCGCCCGCAGCTCCTGGACCGGGCCGGGGATCCTCCTCGTCCTCACGACCGCCTTCATCAGCGGGGTCTCGACCTTCGTCAACGCCTACGCGGTCCACGGGACGAGTTCGGCCGCGTTCGTGACGGTGCGCAACATCGTCGTCGCCGCAGCGTTCGTCCCGATCGCGCTCGTCGCCATGAGGTCGCTCCGGGCCCCGGCGCTGCGAGGCGTCGATTGGGCGCGGCTCGTCCTCATCGGCCTCATCGGCGGAGCCGTGCCGTTCCTGCTCTTCTTCTACGGTCTTCAGCTCGCGACGGCCGCCGGCGGTGCAGCGACCGCGTCGTTCGGCTACCGGACGCTGTTCCTCTGGGCGACCGTTTTCGGGATCGTGTTCCTTCATGAGCGGTTCCACTGGCGTGTCGCGCTCGGCGCCACCCTCCTTCTCGGGGGGAGCCTCCTGATGCTGTCGCTCACCTCACCGATCTGGACCAACGGGACCGCCTATGTGCTCGCGGCGACGGTCCTGTGGGCGGCGGAGTACACCGTCTCGAAGCGGACGCTCAAGGAGCTGCCGTCCGCGACCGTCGTGCTCGGACGGATGGGCTTCGGTGCGCTCATCCTCGTGGGGTACCTCTCGTTCACGACCCAGTGGACCACGGTGGCGCGCTTCACGGGCGCCCAGTGGGAGTGGGTCGGGATCAGCGCGGCGCTCCTGGGCGCCTTCGTCGCGGCGTTCTACCCCGGCTTGAAGCGGGTCGACCTCGGGGTCGCGAGCGCGGCGCTCGTCCTCGGTTTCCCGGTCACGTGGGTCCTCGCGGTCCTCCTCCAGGGGAGCTCGTTCACGCTCTACCAGGCCGCGGGCGTGCTCGCGGTCGTCGCGGGGGTCGGGGCCGTGGTCGGTCTCGCGCAGCTCAAGGAAGCCTGGTCGTTCCTGAGCCGGCTCGTCCGGCCCCAGGGCGACCTCGCCTAGGGAGATGGACGGCGTCGCGCTCTGCGCCCGGTTCAGCATCGCCACGAACCGCCTCCAGTACTGCGGTCCCCGGGACGCGGAGCCAGCCCTCTATCGGGCGATCACGGAGGGGACGGGGCTTCCTCAGGCCCGGCAGGCGCTCGAGCGGTTCGAGGCGCTGACACCGTACCTCGAGGCGATCGCGTCGCGCCACTCCCTCGACCCGTTCGACCGCCGGGTCGTCGAGGCGTACTGGCTCGGCAACGACCTTCTGGACGCCTTCGGACCGAGCGAGTTCCGCGCTCTGTTGGACGCTCTCGTGCGTCGCGGGCTCCCGCGGTCGACCGCCCGCCGTCTCTCGGACCACCTCCCCGACCGGCCGATCCCTCACCACGCGTTCCACGTCTCGTTCGTCGGCGTGGGAGAGGTCACGGGCCACGTCGAGACGACCCTCGCCAACATCGAGGCGTGCCGACCCGCCTGGGCGCGCGTCGTAGCGGTCGAGGCGACCTCGCTCCGGGTTCGCGGTCCCGTCCTCGGAGTCGCGCAGGGTCGACTGACCCTCGAGGAAGACCGGGAGCGGACCCTCACGTACGACCCCCGCATCCTCCCCGGCATTTCGGTCGGGGAGAAGGTCGCTCTCCACTGGAACCACGCCGCGCTCTCCTTGACCAGCGCCGAGGCTCGCTCTCTCGAGACGTACACGCGCCGGTCGATCGAGTCCGCGAACGAGGCCCTTCCGAAGCTCCGGGCGCTCGGCTGAGCGCGCCCGCTCTCCCGCTCCCGGCGACCGCGGCCCTCGGCCGACCCGGGCGAAAACCCCTTTACGGCAGGCGGGAGTGGCTCCGCCGTGGTCGACCTACAGGAGACGCCGGCCGTCCCCCCGATGGACCCCGGCGGAGACGAGCGGTACGGATACCTCATCGGCGGCGGGCTCCTCGTGGCGGTCGGCTGGGGCCTGGCGGTCGTCCTGAACCTGCTCCTCCATTACGCCGCCGGTCCGGGAGGCATGACGTTCGCGGGCCACACGATCACCTCGACGCTCGGGCCCTACGCCTGGGCGACGTTCGGCTTCGGAGTCTTCACCGGAGGATTCGGCGTCGTCCTGCTCGCCCTTGGTCGGAGCTCGCCGAAGGCCCCGTTCGTCCTGCCGGGATACAACTACTGAATCCGGCCGGGCCGCGACGGCGTCCGGTGGATCCGGCGCGAGGGGGGTGGCCGAGCCTCGATCAGGCTCTTCGTGTGCTTGAGCGTCTCCGCGCAATCCGAACAGGTCCTCTCGTCCGCGTCGAGACAGCCCCGGCAGAACGTCCGGCCGCAGACCGTGCAACCGAGCGATGCCGGCGCCCCGCACCGCGCACACTGACCGACGAGCAACTTCGGCCCCTCCCGGAAGGACCGGTCAGTCGAGGATTCCACTCGCTTTAAGCCCTTCGACGAACCCGGCGGCGTATGGCGCCCGGGAGACGTACCGGGCGGCCCGGCGCGCCCGGCGGCTCCCCGAGGCGAAGCTCACGCCGAAACCGGCGGCCCGGAGCATGGCGCAATCGTTGTCGCCGTCCCCGAGGATCACGCACTCCTCGGGAACCAACCCTCGATAGGCGAGCGCCCGTCTCAACGCGGGAAGCTTTCCTCCCCGATTCTCCATGATGTGGATGGCGTAGCCGGTCGACTCGACCACGAGCCCGCTCCCACGAAGGACCCGCTGGACCGACGCGAGGCTCACGTTCGTCTCGATCGCAACCTCCGCCTCTCTCCAGCGGTCCGTGAACAGCCGTTGTGCCGCGAGGCCCGACTTCCGGAGCTTCCGGAACGCTGCGAGCGCGACGCGCCGGTCCGTGAGCTTCTCGGCGATCTCCTTTCCGTCAGCATCGCGGTGATAGATGACCCCGCCGTTCTCCGCCACGATCGGTCCGGACAGTCCGAGCAGGCGGTGGAGTCCGAGCGCGATCGGCAGGACATTCCCCGTGGCGAGAGCCACGGAGACCCCGCGCCGCTCCAGCCTCCGGACGACCTCGAACGCGCGCGGGTCGAGACGTCGCTCGGAATCCGTGAGGGTCCCGTCGACGTCCGTGACGACCGCCTTGAGGGGGCGGGGGCGCGCGCTTCGATGCCGGGTGAGCGACGAACCGTTCATCGTCGTCTCCTCCGCTCACGCCTCGCCCTGGGCGACCCGGCGGATCTCGGCCCGCAGCGCGTCGGAAACCTCGCGTCCGTCCCGCCGCCCTCGGACTTCGCGCATCACGTCCCCCATCAGAGGCGAGAACGCGGCGTCCCCTTTGGAGCGCACCATGTCGACGTTCGCCGCGACCACCCGACGCACGAGCGCGAGGAGGTCTTCTGGGGTGAACCCCGAGAGGCCCGACTGCTCGATCGCCACGCCGACGGTCGGCTCCCCCGCCGCGAGCGCTTTCAGGACGGTGGGGATCCCTTCCTTCGCGATCCGCCCGTCCTCGGCCGCGGCGAGAAGCTCGTGGAGGACCTCGTCCGACGGGTCGAACGGCGGCGCGTCCGCGCGTTCGGCGAAGACCGCCGGAAGGTCCTGCGTGAGGAGGCGGGCGACGAGACCGGCGGAATGCCCGCGCGCTGCCAGAACCTCGAACCTCCCGGCGAGGTCGCCGTACACGAGCTGTCGGACGACCTCGTCGGGGAGTCCGTGCGTCCGCGCGAGGCGGGCCTTCAGTTCCTGGGGGCGTTCGGGGAGGCCCGCTCGGAGGCGCTCGAGCCGGGCGGCGGTGATCGGGATGGGAGGGATGTCAGTCTCCGGGTACATGCGGTCCCGGCCCGGCAACGGCCGGGAATAGCGGGTCCGTCCGTCGGGAAGCGGATCCCGAGTCTCTCCCGGAACTCCGGCGAGCGCTGCGCGCGCCCGCTCCCGGACTCGCTCAAGGGCGGACCGGGCGCGCTCAAGGGAGCGGTCGGTGACGAGCACGAAGGCGTCCGGCTCGGAAAGTGAGAGACGGGTCTTGAGCTCCGCCATCATCTCGGTCGAGACCCCGTACGCCGGAAGCTCGTCCGAGTGGACGAGTCCCCGCAGTCCCACCGAGCGAGCATAGTCGGCGAGCTCGCGACCCAGACGCTCCTCGCTGCCGGCGGGAGAGCGGAGGAGGCCGGCGAAACCGACAAGGCCGATGGCGAGAACGATCTGGCCCCCCTTCCCTGCCCCCGAGAACGGCCCGGTCGGCACCTCGCGGAACATCGCGGTAACATCCGCCGGCGGCTCGGTCGGGACGCGGGCGTTGCGGCGAACGAGCGCCTCCTGGAGCTCGAGAAGAAGCTTCTGCCGACCCACCTCGCGCTCGACGTACTCCTGGATGAGGCGGAGCTCCTGAACCCCCTTGACCTCGACGCGATGGCCGCCCTCGGCCGAGACGTTCACGTCTTCGCGGACGGTCCCGATCCCCCGCCGAACCTTCCGCGTCGCGCGGAGGAGCGCGCCGATCTCTTCGGCGACCTCCCGGGCCGCGGTCCCCGACAGGATCTCCGGGCCGGTCGCCACCTCGACGAGCGGGATCCCGAGGCGGTCGAGGCGGTACGTGACCTCCCCGGGGGTCTCTCGAACCTTGCGCGCCGCGTCCTCTTCGAGGCAGATCGTCGGGACCGAGTAGCTCTTCCCGCCGACCTCGAGGACGCCGTCCGTCGCCACGAGGGCCGTCCGCTGGAATCCCGTGGTGTTCGAGCCGTCCACGACGATCTTGCGCATCACTTCGACTTCATCGACCGGGCGGGCGTTCACGAGAAGCGCGAACGTGAGGGCCACGTCGAGAGCGACCTCGTTGAGGGGGTGGGGCGGCTCCTCGTCCATCTCGACGAGACACGAGGACGGACCGGTCTCGTACCGATACACGAGCCCCCGGGACGCCTGCAGGGCCGCGGCGACGTCGACCGCGCGGTTCTCTCCTCCCGCGGCACGAAGGCTACGGGAAAAAGCGCACGTGACCTCCTCCGAAAGCTCGGGAGGGCACGCGCAGAAGAGCTTCCCGACCGCGAGCTGTTGGTGGACTTCGAGGCCGGCCTTCACGCGGAATCCCTCGCGTCGTGGCGTTCGTGGAACTCGCCGGCGCGGTCCCGGAAGAGGAGGTCCCCGACGACCTTCGGGTCGGAAGAGTGTCCGAGCGCCCAGACCATCTTCGCGTAGGCCGTCTCGGGGAGAAGGTCGCCCAGATAGAGCACTCCGGCTCGGAGGAGCTCCCGGCCGGTCGCATACACGTACGGCTCCACGTTCCCTTCGAGGCACTGGGTCGTCATCGCGACCACGACGCCCTTCTCGGTCGCGGCACGGATCCACGGGACGTGATCGACCCCGACATGGCCGAGGCCCGTGCCGGCGAGGACGATCCCCCGGCACCCTTCGGCGAACCGGGCGGCCCGTTCAGGGGTAAGACCGGGGTAGAACCAGAGGAGCGAGGCACGAGCGTCGATCGGCCCGTCGAAGCGCGCGGGTCCGACCACCGGGGGACGGACCGCCTGCTCGAGGACCACCTTCCCCGCTTCCACGAACCCGAGGGGCGGTCCGTTCCGGCTCCGGAACGCGTCCCGCCGGCTCGAATGCATCTTCCGAACCCAGGTGCCCCGATGGATCGCGAACCGGTCGTCCGACGGCCCCTGGTGCATGACCACCACGACCTCCCCGATGCGGCGGTCGTGCGCGACATCGACCGCGGCGCGCAGGTTGGACGCTCCGTCCGAGGACGGCCGGTCCGGCGAGCGTTGCGCTCCGACGAGCACGACGGGCCCGGGGAGGTCGGCGAGGAGAAAACTGAGGGCCGCTCCCGTGAAGCCGAGAGTGTCGGTCCCGTGGGCGACCACGACCCCTCGGGCGCCGGCTCCGAACGTCGCGACCACCTTCTCGGCAAGGACTCGCCAGTCCTCCGGTACGAGGTCCTCGCTCAGCCGGTCGAAGACCGGCACGATCCGGACGCGGCCACCCGCCTCAAGCTCCGGGAAGAACTCGAGGACCTCCCGCTCATCCTTGACCGGGCGAACCCCGCCCGTCTCGTAGTCAACGCGCGATGCAATCGTCCCTCCCGTGGTCAGGAGGGCGATCCACGACCCCGCGTCGGCATGAGCCGCCGGCGGAGGGGATCTGGGCGCGGCAGCGGCGACCACGACGCTCGACGGAATCCGACGAAACCGATAGTTCGGCTGGATGCGGACTCCGACGTTGTAGCCGCTCTCGAGCTTCAGTTGGAGCACGCGGTCTCCGGAAAAGTCGTGGCGAGGGACGACGGTGCCACTCCACGAGTGGCCCGCGTCGTCCGAGATCTCGACCCGCTCACCGGTGGAAAGCGCTCGCAATTCGTCCCAGACGTCGTGAGAAGGACGGTCGTTCATCCGCAGCGAACCGAGTCCGATGGCCGACGGAGCGGTGACCGGTATAAAGTCTCGTTCGGAGAGCGGGCCTCGCGTCCCCGGGCTTTTATAGCCGACCCCTCTCGGCGCGCCGGAGCCGAAAGAGCGACCGGGATGCCCGTGTGGGGTAGCTACGGGATCGGGGGACGCACCCCTGCCCGCTGCATTGGATTATCCTAGAGGCCTGCGGAGCCTCAGACCTGGGTTCGAATCCCAGCACGGGCGTCTCAAATTTCAGCCGCCGGGATTCGTTATACGGGAGGAAAGGGTGCCTCCGGACAATGCCCCGGAAAGCACGTCGGCTCGATCACCGCGCACTGCTCGAAACCCCCCTCGTTCGGACGTGGCACGCGGAGAATCGGTTGCGGTCGAATCGCACCGCCGACGTCAACCTCCGGCAACTGGGGCTCTGTCTTCACGAGCTGGGGCTGACACCGTGGGAGCTCCTGGACGAGGCCCGGAACTCCCCCGCGCGACTGAAGGGTCGGCTGGTGGACTACGCTGGCTCGCTCCAACGCCGAGGGCGACTCAACTCGTACATCGCGAAAACGTTCGTGGGGGTGTCGAGCTTCCTCCGCTTCCACGAGGTCGAGTTCCACGGCTTCCCGAGGGTCACGGTGATCCGGGGCCAATCGATCGAGAACGAACGAGTGCCGACCCAGGAGGAGCTGGCGCGTCTGCTTCGCGCCCTCCCTCTTCGTGGTCAGGTGGCGGCCCTGCTCATGGCCCACGCGGGACTGCGGCCCGGAGCCTTCGCGGTGTATCGCTCGGGCGAGGTGGCCCTCCGACTCGCGGACCTCCCGGAGTTGGACCTTGCGGAGCTTCGCTTTCGGGCGAGCCCGTTCCTGATTCGGATTCCCGGAGCTCTCAGCAAGAACCGCCGCGCGTACGTCACGTTCGGTTCGGAGGAGCTCGCGCAGACCCTGACCGCGTACTTGAGAGAACGTCGGATCCGGCCCCGATGGAAGGGCGGCTCCGTCGTGGGCCCGGAAGCCCTGTCTCCAGAGTCGCCCGTGGTCGCGGTCCGCGACACCGAGACCGAGAGCGGATTCGTCACGGTCAAGGCGGTGTCGGCGGAACTTAGGTCGGCGATTGCGAAGGTCGTGCCGGACGATACTTCGTGGAGGCCGTACGTTCTCCGAAGCTACGCCTCGACACAACTCTTGCTCGCGGAGGCAAAGGGCCGAATCACGCGTGACTTCCGGGAGGCAATCCTTGGCCATGACCTTGGAGTGAGTGGTCGATACAACCTCTCCAAGAAGCTGCAGCCGGCGATGGTCGAAGAGATGAGGGAGGCGTACCGACGGTGCGAATCGTTCCTGTCGACCGTACCGTCTCAGAACGAGCAGGACGCTCAGGGCCGAATGGCGATGACGATGCTCCTTGGCCTGGGGTACTCTCAGGACGAGATCGGTACGATCGACCTGGAGCACCTGGACGTCGCAGGGTTTCAGAACCTGGTGACCAAGAAGATAGGCGCAGCCGGTTCGAGCACGAAGCAGCGTCTGGTGGACTCGAAGGAGCTGAAGGAGTACCTCGAAAAAGGCTGGACGGTGGTGACCGCGGTCAACGGCCATCAGGTCGTACTGAACCCCCCGGCGTCACGATGAGACGGAACCAGCCGACGACCTTGCTCGCGTACTCCTGACGGGGGATCTCGTCCGGTTCCCCGAGAAGCAGAATACGGATCGGATGCGACGGGTCCAGGCACTGGACCATGGCCTTCATTTCGCGAAGCGAGACCATCATGTCTGCGCCGTGGATCCGTGGCACGAAGACTGGCGGCGAAGCGACGACGGATTCTTGGACTCCTGCCCTCGCACTTAGGGCTGAACCTCGGGCAGCATTGGTCGCCATTGTGTGCGAGACCGAATCCTCGCCTATGTAGCGACCGCACCTGCTGAACAGTGAAAGAAGGCTATGGTCACGCGAGGGAGAACCACGTGCGGGCTCATCCCGAACTCGCCGCCGCCACGATCACCAAGGCGTTTTCCCTGTCTACCGAGTCGCTTGCGCGGCAAGGAAGATCGGACCGGTCCGGACCGACGGATTAGGAGCGGGAGAATCGGGGCGGCGTCGGTCGAGTGGAGCCGGGGTCCGTCCTGGACCGCGGGACGATCATGCGGTACGACTCCCTCTTTTTCGGATACTCCACGCTGTCACATCGCTGCGGACGCCCTTTCGTCCCGACGATCTGGCCCGACGGTGATTGCGCCGAGGGCATCCCCCAACCCGGACCACGGGGTCGGGACAGCGATTTCGTGAGGGAGAATGGTGGGTCCGTCCCGATTGTCCCGGCTGGCCCGGATGATTGGGAATGAGTGGGTCTGCAGGTCGTCGGTCCAGTCGCTCAATGGGTTGGGAATCTGAGCTGAGGTTCCCCGCGAGTTGTGGTCCGTCCCTGGTCAAGGTGCTCCCGAGGGTCTCCCTTTCAAGCACGACCCAAACGCCTTGGACAAGCGGTGGACAAGCACACTGGACAAGCGATTCTGTTGGGTCAACCTTGGACCAGCGGGGTCCACGTCGCTGGTCCTGCAGTTCTCCGTCAGACACCACCCGAAGTGGACCAGCGGTGTCGGGTGGACCAGCTGATTAGGTAGAGCAGGGTTGAAGGTACGCTGGTCCGCTGGTCCCGAGGCACGCCAGGGGGGGAAGAGGCAACCGACCAAGAGATCGAGAGGGCCACGCCCACCACCCAATCTCGCGATTCGGCTGGGACCCCTTGGCGTATCCAAGCAATCTCGATAGGGACCTGACGGGACCCTGACGGGGACCCGGTTGCGGGACCCGACATGTTGCGGGGGCAGCTGGACCTGAGCGTGCTTCAGGCCGTTGGGTCCCCGGTTTCGCGTCAGAGGACCCAGCACGGGACCCAGCGGGCCCGGATGATTAGGTAGAGGGGGGTTCGGGGTGTGCTGGTCCGTCGGGTCCCCTTCAACCAGCCTTGGCTTCGACTGGATTCACCATGCCCCGGGTCAAGAGTGGACCAACCAACATGCCCATGGGGCGTAACGGAACTGAGATGGACCGACCCAGATCTGCTCGATGGTCCAGCGATCCTCCGTCAGAAAACACGTGATGCGGACCGACAACGCGCGATGGACCGACTGATTAGGAAAGGCGGGGTCTGAGCAGCGTCGGTCCATTAGGTCCAAGGACTCAATGGAATCAGAGGATCATTGCCTGGCGCGTCAACCCCCACTCGCGCCAGAACGTGCTTAAGGAACCGCCAGCTGGCGAATCCGAGCGACTCCGCGGACCGTGGTCGCGACGAGCACGACAGTGGCGGCAAATCGGAACAGGGACCTAACAACTGAGCTCCCGACCGTGCCGACGCTGTGCCGACGTGCCAGCGTATGAGGAAGGGGGTACGTCCTATCGGCACAGGAGAGTCGGCATCAAAGCCAGAGGATCATCGCGCGACGCGGCAACCCCTTTTCGCGATAGAAGCTAACGACCACTCCACACACTGCGAGTGCAACTCCCGCCACCATGAGGGCCAGGTAGGTCGT
>DAEB01000017.1 GCA_002495185.1 Thermoplasmata archaeon UBA184
TCCTGCGGATCGACGACGTGATCGCCTCCAAGTCGAACCCTCCCCCCTCGGGCGGCCCCGGTGGACCCGGCGGCGGCATGGGCGGGATGGGCGGCATGGGCGGCGGCGAATTCGGCGAAGACTGAATTCCGCGAAAGCCCGGTCAACCTTTTCCTTCGGTCCTCGGGGCCCCCCGGGGACCGGAACGGATTCTCGAAAGGAGTTTGGAGAGGGCTCGCTCTCCGTTCGGCTCAGCCCTTCCGTCCGCTCAGGAATTCCCCCACCTTGCGAACCGCTCGCGCGCGGTGGGAGAGCTCATTCTTCCCCTCGGGAGGGGTCTCTCAGAACGTTCGGAGCGACCCCGTGGGAACAAAGATCGGGTCGTAACCGAACCCTTCGTGACCGCGGGGTTGAGGAGCAATCTCCCCGTCCACCTCGCCGGCGAACATCCACCGTCGATTCCCCTTTCGGAGGCCGGCGACCGTGCGGAAGTAAGCTCGACGGTTCCTCCGCTCGAGAAGCTCGAGGATCGGGTCGAACCCCCAGAGCTTGAGGATGTGGGCCGAGTAGACCCCGGGGAATCCGTTCAAGGAGGGGATGAAGAGACCCGAATCCTCCACAAGGACGTATCCGGAGAGATCGCTCGTCGCATCGAGCTTGGCGGCCACGACCTCGGCGAGGTCCTCCGCTTGGGGCTCCGGAAGGATGCGTCGAACCCATCGGGTGCGGACCCCGCAGGGGGCGAGGATGTCCCGGACCTCCCGGAACTTCCCCGGGTTCGTGCTGACGAAGCGGATCTCCACCACGAGCCCCTACCAGGGGTACTCGTTGTAGGCGATGATCTCGTCGGGGCTCTTCCTTCCGTCGCCGTCGGGTCGGGTCCCCCCGTTCCCCTCGACCGGGTATCCTATCGGGATGATCGCGATCGGGTGGATTCCCTCCGGGACGTGGAGGACGTGGCGGACCTTTTCGTCATTGAAGTCGATGATCCAGCAGGTCCCGAGGCCTTCCGAAGTGGCGGTAAGCTGCAGGTGGTCGACCGCGACGGCGACGTCGAGCGGATACGCCGAAATGTAGCCCCCGACGGTCACGGGGATGTCCTCCTCGACCGCGAAGGCGACGATCACCGCGGGCGCCTCGGCGATCAGCTTTCCGCGATTCGAAGCCTGGGCGAGGAGCCGCTTGCGCTCGTCGTCCTGGACGACCACGAAGCGCCAGGGCTGGAGATTCTGCTGGCTGGGGGCGAGGCGGGCCGCGGCGAGGACCGCCTTCAGCTTCTCGGGAGGGACCGGCCGCGGATTGAACTGCGTGCAGGGTCGGAAGGAGCGAATTGCGTCGAGGACGTCCATGGCGTTCGACCAAGAAGGATTCAGGCGCGGAACGTCACAGGAGGTCTACGCCTCCGTCGGAAAGCAAGGCATTCGTCTCGACGAGGTGAGTCCCTCTTAAAAGGATTTTCGACGGGCCGAGACCGCCGAATCCAGCCCAACGACAGCGCTACGTCGCCTCCGAGCGACCCGGAGACCCGGAGGGCGCACCGGCCACCGGGGCGAATCTCCGCTCTCGGTTCGACCAGAGAACGGTTCGAACGAACCCCTGCTTCTCGTTGATCTTCCAGATCGGTTGGTTCAGCGAGTCGTTGAAGGTACGCAGGTACCGGAACCCCGCTCGCTTCGCGTAGGCGATCCCTCGGGCCTTGAGTTCGGAAGCGATTCCCTGTCCCCGGAACGCTTTCCGAGTGCCCGTGAAGCCGATGAACAGCGAGTCGCTCTGAGCGAGGTCCTTCTGGAGGTTGCTCACGCCCACGTACTCCGACCCGACCCGGGCGAGGAAATATGCTTCGGGAATCGTCGTCGGCCCGTCGAGCATCTCTGCGAACTGCGCTGGGGTAATGGAGCCGAACTCCCCCATGCGGGGGACATCGCGGGACGCTTCGTTCACGAGGTCGAGCAGGCGTCGGCGCACCTCCGGGGAGTCCGCGCCCTCCTGGGCCAGCGTGGTCAGGCGGACCCCCGGGATCTCGCGCGGGCCGCCGGGTTCCGGACCCCCAGAGAGGTCTAGGACGCTCATCCAAGATGTGCGGAGCTCGACGAATCCGTTGCGCTCCGCGAAGTGCACGCCCCGCGCATTGTCCTTGCGAACATTCGCCCAGAAAGTCGTGGCATGATGGAGGGTGGCCTCCGATTCAAGGAGACCCGCGAGCGCTCGACCGATCCCTCGGCCCTGGTGGTCGGGGTCCACGAACACCCCCACGTAGAACTTGTGCGGGTCGAAGTTGAACGGGTCGTTGTTCAGCGCGGCGAATCCGATGGTTTCCGCGGACCGGCGGCTCTCCACCACCCATCGCTCCACGACCATGTGTCCCTGGGTCATGATGCGGTCCCAGTGTCGCTCTTCCTCCGGGTCCTGGAGGAGCTCGGGGGAGGCGAGATTCTCGAGGCGGCAGGTTGCCTCGTAATCGTCGTCCCGAAACGGTCGGACGAAGTACTCCTCTCGGTCCACGGCCAATCCCGTGTCCCATGCGCTTCGGGGGCTTATTCCCTCGGATGTTCCGTTCGAGACCCGCCGGTGCCTTCTTCGGCGACCCACGGTCGGGAGCCGACGCACGGCGGCGGGCGGAGGTCAAACGCCTTAGCGCGAAGCGCGGTGAGAATCTTCGTGGATTCCCGCCCGCCGCGCTCCACCTCGGTCGTGGGTCTCGTCTATGCTTCCACGACGGTCGTCTGGACTTCGTACTCGCTTCTCGCCGTCGTGCTACCGTTCCGGTTCGAGGCGCTCGGCTTTTCGGTCGTCCAGTACGGGGTCGCGGTCGGAACGTTTGCCCTCGGAATGCTCGCGACCGAGAGCCTCTGGGGACTGCTCGCGTTCCGGATCGGCCGGTCGCGATTGATCCTGGCGCTCGGGGCCGCCACGGCGCTCCTGTATCTCGCGGTGGGAGTTCTGACCGACTACTCCGGGCTCCTCCTCGCGCTCGGTCTTCTCGGAGCGCTCATCGTGTTCCCGGTGCCGCTCTTTCGATGGATGGCGATGATGGCGCGCGGACCCGGCACGGAAGGTTCCGGGACGGGTCGCTACACGCTCTTCTTCATGAGCGGAATGGTCGTTGGATCGGCGCTCGGACCGCTCGTGTACGTCACCGAGGGGTTCGGCGCCCTGATGGAATGTGTGCTCGCGATGTACGTCGCGGGTGTGGCGCTCATGACCCTCCTTCCGTGGAACACGACCCATCTCCCGCCGGTGGAGCGGGGGTCGCTCTCTCTCGTGCGTCGCGTCCTGACCGCGCCGTTCCTGTTCGTTTCGGGGCTCGTGGTGCTCGATTATCTCGCGTACACGCTGGTCGTGAACTTCCTGCAGATCTACTCGGTCGCAAACTTCCACGGTACGCCGACGGACGCGGGGTACGTCATCGGCGCGTCGCGCGCCACGCTCCTTGTGGCGGGTTGGTGGCTCGGGAGCGTCGTCGACCGGTTCGGCGCGCTCCGCAGCGTTCCGCTCGGCTTCCTCGTCCTCGCGTCGGGAGCGTTCGGGACGCTAGTGTCGACCTCGTACGGCGAGATGGTCCTGGCGACCCTCGTCTTCTCGGTCGGAGCGGGCTGGTTGGCGGCGAGCCTCCTTCCCCTCGCGTTGGGACCGATAGCCGCGCCCCTTCAGGGAACCGCGATCGGAGTGTTCGGGTCGTTCGAGGACCTGGGACTGCTGATCGGTCCCGTCCTGCTGAGCGCGGTGTATGCGACCGACGGCGCGCCGTCGATGTTCGAGATGGTCGGAGGGATTGCGACGGCCGCGGGGTTGATCTCTCTCCTCTACCCGCTCGTGGTCCGGCACTCTGCGCGCGCGGCCCCCGAGGCGGCAACGGTCACGTTCTCGTCGACGTCGAAGTGAGCGCCAGCCCTCGCGATCCGCCGACCGGGGTCGAGGCCACCCGGGGGGAGTTCCCGAAGATCGCCGGCCCTCCGGTCGGGAGGTACGAGCTGGTCGAGGGCGGCGGGGCGCCGAACTCGGTCACCGTTCCCGAGTAGGATGCCTCGTAGAGGACAACCTCGCCCGCGCTGGTCGCCCAGACGACCGCGCGGACCCCGAACAGCGTGCGGTTGGAGATCGCTCCCGCAACCCAGGGAGGGAGCGCCGAGACCTTCTCCTGCGAGACGAGCACGAACGCCGGCAGCCGTGTCACGTTGAACGGAAGGTAGAGACCGGGGTCCTGAGCCCACAGGAAGGAGTACGCGTTCGGGTCGTTGGCCAGGAGCGGGAACAGGTCGTCCGAGACCAGAACGGTGGCTCCCGAGGGGATCATCTCCACGAGTTGCTGGACCTCGGCATCCGTCGCCGGCGGAGCGTAGGAAATATGGTACGCCGACCCCAGGCCGGCGGCATTGTCGAGATACGGATTGAGAGGAGTCAGGGCCAGGTTGAGCGCGAGGAGCGAGGCGAATCCTCCCGCCAGGATGACCTTGCGGTGGGTCCGCCACAACGGGACGACGCGCGGAAATCGAAGGACCGGCGCCATCGTCGCGACCTTGCCGGCGACCCCGCGGGCGAATCGCTTCGCTGTCGGTAGACCGTAGGGAAGGGCGACGACGAGCGAGCACGCGACGATGAACCCGTACTGGAAGCCGAGCGTGGCGTAGTTCGTGTCGGCACTGAGCAGCGTGAAGGTGAACCACGGGGCGCTCAGAACGAGGGCCCGGGGAGCGAACAGCGGCGCGAAACCGAGTAGTCCGAGAACCAAGAGCCAGTACGTCAGCTTCTGGGGCAACCCGAGTCCCACGTAGCTGAGGCTCAGTTGGAGAGCGGCCGGGCTCGCCCCGATCACGTAGCCGGCCGCGGCGACCGGCAGTGGGTAGGTTCCCAGGACCCCCGTCAAGACATCGGTCCTCAGGTAGAGCAGGAGCGCATACGCGAGGACCGACACGACCATCAGTGCCCCCGATGCACGGACCCTCCTTTCTCGAAGCCAAAGTCCGAGGCGAGTCGAGAGCGGCGACCGGTTCGCGAGTCCGACGACGGCCGCGGGGACGGCCTGCGAGGGGGCGCGGACGGTCAGGAGTCCAAAGACCCCCACGAAGAACGTCAGCACGGGGGCGACCTCCATCGTGGCAAATGCGACCGCCGCGACCACGAACGCCCACCGGTACCGTTCCTCCTCCCAGAACAGCGCGAGAGTGAACAGTTCCACCGGGAGGAACGCTTCCGGATGGAAGTCGTAGAGCGTCGAGGAGAGGGTCGGGGTCCATGCGAGGTACAGCACCCCCACCGCGAGGGCCGCCCCGCTCGAGGAGGTCAGCCGCCTGCTGAGGAGATACGCCGGAATTGCCGCGACCGCGACGGCGGAGGATTGGACCGCGAACAAGGTCGTCTGGTACGGCAGGAGCGCGTACAGCGGCACGATCAGGTAGAACAGGAAGACCGAATGCACCTGAAGCAGGGACCCGAACCCCCCCGTCTCGACGTCGGCTGTCTCGTAGAAGGCACGACCGCGCGAGGTCGTCCAGATCGCTTGCTGATAGACGCCCATGTCCCACGTCGACGTCTGGAACTCGACCGCCCGCAGCCAGGAGAGGAGGAACGAACCCACCGCAAACGCCACGATGGCGACGAGAAGCCACCGGAAGGACGTGGGCCAGCGCCGCGCGAGCGTCCCGTTCGAACCGTCCGATGCCTCGTCGGCGCTCGTCCGCGCGATCATGTGTCCGGCGGGGCCACCGCCCGACGGCGAAGGGTCATCAGGAAATGGTCCCCGAGGACGCGGAAGGGCCATCGACGGCCGAGGACGGTGTCCCATCGGGCCAGACGCGGGAATCCCTGATCGAACCGGTCGGTGTACCCGACGAGGTCGGAAGGGGGCAGCACCACCGGCACCCCCTGAACCCTCTCGACCCGGAACCAGGTCCGGAACCTTTCCTCGAACTCCGGTGCCGACAGGGCGTAGATGTCGACGCAGAAGCGAGAGGTGCCCACCGGAATCTGATGCCGCGCTCGCCCCGCGGCGCGGGAGAGCCGACCGGTGAGGCCGTAGCCGAGCAGCTCGAACGCGCAAAACCGGTTGTACACGCCGGCGACGAACGGGGCATCGTCCCGGAGGACGCGCGCGAGGGCGCGTGCGATGGGCGGGAGGTCCGGCTCGCAGTTGAGAGCGCCGTACGTCGAATAGCCCCCGTCAAACGAGCCGAGAGTTCGGGAAAGGGCAAGGGACCCGATCGCGGACGCCGGGGCGTGGATCGTCTCGAGACGCTCCGAGACGCCCGCTCGTCGGGCCTTCTCCCGGACGACCTCGAGCATCCGGGCGGAGATGTCGATACAGACGAGCTCGTGTCCGTCTTCGAGCAGAGGGAGGGTTTCCATCCCGGACCCGCACCCGACCTCGAGGATCCGTCGCGCGTTTCGGAACGACCGTCGGAGCTCCGCGAGGGAGCGGTCGCGCAGGAGCCGATTGATCCGGTTGCCGGTGATGTGACGGTCGTAGTCGTAGGCGACGTTATCGAATTCCGACTCGAGCCAGCTGCGATACCGGTCCCGTCCGGGGGGCGCCGGGCTCGGGCTTTGGACGTCCACCCGAAGGACCCGGGCGGGCCGGGCGTACCAGCGCTCAAAATCGTGGTCTCCGTAACGCGCACGGAACAGCTCCAGGATCCGGCGCCGTTCCGATTCGTCGGTGATCAGCTCGACCGGTCCCGCGACCATTTCATCGGCGAGTCGAATGCGTGCGACCCCCTCGCGGAGCGCCTGCACCGGCCATCGAGCGGAACGGTCCCGCCCGACGAGGTACACCGATGATCCTTCGGTCGCAAAGCCGAGCGGGACCGATCCTGTAGGGAGGTCGAGGGTGAGATGGCGGGAGTCCGGCCCGCTTGAGGACTCGCCGTTCACGGAAGTGCCTCCCAACGGGTCGCGCCGTCGGGTACGTAGCGGAGGTCCAGCACTCCGTCGCGCCGATGGCCCACGAACGAGCATCGCTCGCACGCGAGAGCTCCCTCGCTTCCCCACCCCGGCTGCGGGGTCCTGCACCGAGGGCACGCCAGGATCCGACCCCGGTGCGGGAGGGGCTCGTCTGGCCCCTCCGGTCGAGCGACGAGGGCGAAACGCATCGGGAACGCCGGCACCCGTCCGCACGCCACGCCGACCCGGACGAACCAGGGCGCGGGAACGTACTTCGCAAGGTAGTACTCCTCCAGTCCGGAGACGATCTCGGGACCGGGCCGCAGGCCCGACGCCCGGAGAGCGCTCCGAAAGTCCTCTCGGCCCGCGATGTAGACCGGATAGGGGTCCGGTGCGAGGACCGTCGGACCTTGCGCGAACGTGATCGAGCGGAACCTGGTTCGCGAGGACGGGTGGAGGGCGCGTTGCACGTCGTTGATGATCGTTCCGACCGATGGCTTCGGGTTGTAGGAGACCAGCAATCGACCCCCCGGCCGGAGCACTCGGGCGATTTCGGTGAGCGCCGCTACCGGATCCGAGAGATGGTGATAGACGCGGACCATCGTCGCGGTTGTGAACGCTCCGGCAACGAACGGGAGGTGGTAGACATTGGAGGCGACGCGCAGAGCGTCCCGTTCGTCCCCGTCCCGGGGGATTCGGGCGAGCGATAGAGCGTCGTAGTCCGTTGCGACAACCTCCTCGCTGAGTCCGAGCAGAGCCGGCAGGAGCCGCCCGAATCCCGTGCCGACCTCGAGAATCCGTCGCCGGTCCAGCGGTCGGAGCGCGACCTTCAGTATCGAGCGCTCGACCTCGGTGACCTTCTCCCGACCCTTCCAGAACGACGGGAAATCGAATCCGGTATAATCGCTGACCGACTCGGCGAGAGGAAACGCGCTCATCGGAGTGTCGAAACCCTCGGGCTGGAGGCGCTCGCGGGGTATCCCGAGGAGGCGACGACCGCGCCCTCGTACGTCGCTCGAAGGTCCTCGAATCGCCGGGACTGGAATGCGATCCGGACAGGACTTGTGAGGGTGCGGAACGTCGCCTGAGGGCGACCTTCCGCTCGCGCGTGAGCGTTCCTGCGGAGCCCCGCGAGTTGCAGGTAGGCCGCGAGCGGAACGAAGGAAAGTCCGCTCAGGATCCGGATGCCCAATCCTGCGGAGGACGGGCCGACGTCCACGCCCCGGCACGCGCGCGCCGCGAAGAGTCGAGGGATCTCAAGGCCCAACCACGGTGCAGCGGCGAGGAGTCCGCGGTAGTAGGTGTCCCCTTCGAGAATCTGGGCCGTCAGCGCCTCCCGCGCGAACAGGAGACCCCGGCCGTTCGCAAACTCCCCGGATGCGCGGCGATCGTCGACGACGTAGTTGAAGCAGGGAGTGGGACGGGACGAACCCGCCCCCCGGAGCCGGTCGAGGCGAAGGCTGAGGTACGTGCCCGCCAGGAACCAAGAGAGAGCTCCCGATCGAGTGACCACGAAGAAATCCAAGTCGTCTCCCTCCGCCGGCCTTCCGTACGCGGTCGACCCCGTGAGACCGATGCATCGAAGCGACGGGCGGAGCCACCCGAGCGGGCCGGCGAGGATCTCTTCCGCGGCGAGACGGTATCGCTTGCCTCGCGCCGCCCGGTCGTGGTCAGCGGTGTCGCCCAACCCAACCTCCCCTGCGGAGGTCGGTGGGGTGAGCTCGGGATGCCGCCGCAGAAGACCCGCAAGCTCTTCGGAGGGAGTGCGGCCGCGTTCCGGGAGGAGATCGGAGAGCTGTGCCGCATCGACCGAGGTGCCAAACATTCGCGAGACCTCGAACAGAACGCGAACCCGTCGGTCGACCTCCAGGTCACCGACGGGTGCCCGGGGGGCCTCGCCTCTCCGTTCGCCCTCGTCGTTCCGGGGGGATGCGATGCGCGACCAAAGAACGTGATTGCGCCGGGGCGGTACGCGATCCCACGCCGCAAGAAAATGCGAGACGAGCTCGTATCCCGAGGTCCGTGCGAAGTGTCGAAGTCCTCTCGGTCGTGCAAGTGCTCTACGGAGGGCCGCGAGCGCTCGTCGTGGATTCTCAAGGAGAAACCTCCCGGCCGTGGTCGGCGGTCGTCCAAGCCGCGCCCCCACCTGCGCGTTCCCGACATGGATTCGTCGCCGTTGGCGCAGGTGGTCCGCCGGCGTTCGAGGGATGTCGATGGTCACCCGCGCGTCCGGCGCGTACCAGCAACCGCCCGAGTGATTCCGAAGCCAGACGGCACAGTACGAACCGTCGTTGATGATCCCGTCCTCGATCCATCGTGTGGCCGGGAGGCTCACCAACAGCATCTCATCCGAAAGATGCGACCCAGTACCGTCCGCGAGCATCTCGAGGTGGAGCTCGTGGTGAAGGTCCCACATCCATCGGAGCGTCCCGGCCCAATCGCCCTCGAGCCCGGACGGGACGGTCGGACGCGCCATCACTGCGAACGGTCGTGGCTTACCGTCCGCCTTGGCGAGCAGTTCCGCCACCGCCCCGGGCTCGGCCACCGCATCCGAGTTGAGGAGGACGAGCGACTCTCCCTCGGCTCGGCGGAGGACCTCCCCGATCGCCGCCGCCTTTCCGCGTCGCTCGGGCTCGACGACGACCTGGACGCGGGAATCGACCGCCGCGAGCGCTCGAGCAATCTCGATGGTCCGGTCCGTGCATCCGCTCGCGACGATCCACAGGCGACCCCACGTGACGCTATCGGGAAGCTGCTGGCCCAGGAGCGACCGTACGGACCGCTCGATCCGGTGCTCGTCGTTGTGCGCCAGGATCCCGCCTGCCAAGACGCGAGGGCCACCGTCTGCGCGCGGCCGCGGAAGGACATCCCCCCCGACCCCCGAGAGTTCCATCCGTGCACGACCCCCGAGAATGACCGTCGCTCTCCTCGGCCGAAGTGACTACGGAACTGCGGGGCGCGGCGGCTCGTGGTTTCGTCTCACCCCGCCGACCGGAACAGGAATCGCCCTTCTGGGCCCGGGGGAAACGATCACGCTCGAACCTCCGGCGCCGGGGGCAGGGCGGGGCGGGCGGAGGCGACTGCGCCCGAGAAGAGGAAGGCAGGATCCTGGTCACACACAGTCTCGTGATGGAGAAGCTCCGCGAGCCCCGCCTCGGGAGAGATTCCCCAGGGAAGGTTCAGCGTGTGGCCGCACGGAAGCGTCACGCGCGTGCCGAGCGGATCGGAGGCACGCAGGCTCATCGGAATCATCGATCCTCCGACTCCGTCGCGTAGATCAACTTCGAGGGTTTCCGACGCACTCGTCGTGCACCGATGGCGACCAGTGCCGAGACGGCTACGCCGCCAGCCGCCGCGGCCAGTAGCTCGCTCAGTGGGATCCCTGCGACGCTGGCGGGAAGCACGACCCCGACCTTCGACTGGAACGTCAGCGACGAGAATTCCCCCGCGGAGGCGCCGAAGGATACTCCCATGCGCGCGTGGGACGGAGAGTCGATCGTCAGCTGCGCAGCGACCGGGACCGGTTCCGTGGACCCCGAGGCCAACGTAGCGTTCGCGCTCGTCCCGGCGCCCATCCGCTCGAGTACCGACCCGCTCGAGTTGGAGGTGCTCGCGAGCGACCAGCCGGGAGCGTTCGTAACGTTGAGGTGTTCCGCGCTCGGGTACGTGGGGGAGATCGCAAACGAGAGGGCGAGATGGTCTCCCGTTCCCTGCCAGGTCCAGTTGGCGACCGTGAACACGACGTTCACGGAATCGGTCGGGCCCTCCGGCGATCCCTGATACGAAGGAAGAAGGAAGCTCGTGGTGAGGTCGGTCGAACCCGTGACCGGTGCCGACCCGGTCGGTCCCTCGAGGAGCGCATGGGTGCTGTACGAAAGGTCGTAGGCGTCCGTGGTCGAGAGATTCGAGACCTGCCACGTTGTGCTCCCCAGCAGGGCCGACGCGACGACCTGCTGGTTGGCCGTGACCTCGGAGACGTTGAGCACCGAGACGGTCATCCCGGACTCGGTGGTACCGAGGTGGGAGACGGCGACGGAGGGCGCCGAGGCGGAGAAGTCGCAGAGGACGAACCCGTTCGTCCACGAGACCGGGTCGGGTGCCCAGGTGGTGGACGCCGACGCACCCGGCGGGAGGCTGGCGAGCAGGACGACACCGGCCACGAGAAGGGCCCCGCTCAGAAGCCATGTTCGTGGCCTCGCCCGGGAGGTCGGGGTTCGGACCGTACGACCCTCGCTCATCGACTCTCCCAAGAGGTGGGGGGGTCACCCGGTTTTTGGTTCAAGGTCGGAAGCGATTGGTCCAAAGCCGCGGTGTTCATGTCCGGAGGAGCTCCGACCAGGTCTCGAGCAGGCGTTCGACCCACTCGTCCGCGAGGCTCTCACGGTAGCTGACGAGGAGGCGCAGGACTCGCTCCCGGTCCCCGACCTCGAACGTTCGGAATCGGTCCCGCCTACCGGTGCGAAGGAGCCCCAGCCTCGCCATCCGGCCGATGTGGACCGAGATCCGCCCCGCGCTCAGACCCGTTCGACTCGTGAGGTCGGGAACCGTGGAGTCCGGAGTCTCCAGGAGAGCGACGAGAAGTCGCCGCGCCGAGGGAGACCTCGTCAGGCGGAGCAGCCCGCGGTCTCCGAGAGGAACGGCCGCGACGAAGTAGTGATCCTGATGCCCCGACCGTTCTCGGTGAAGGAGGTGGGCCTCGGTCAGGCGGTCGAGATGATAGACCGTTTCGCCCCAGCCGGTGTTCGCCTCGCGTTGGACTTCTCGCGCTCCGATGCCCGGGGACCGTCGGACGGCGTCGTAGACCCGCCTCCGAGTGGGGAGCGCGAGAAGGTCCTCGTCCATCGCTCACGTTCGACGTGGCCACAGCGTGGTCGCGAGGAATAGGAGGACCGCGATCAGGGTGACGACGAGGATGGGAGTCCCGACGGCCGTCCACGAGGGGGGGTTCCCCGGAAGCTCTCCCCACACCCATAAGCTTCCCAGGACGGCGAGCATCACGTTCGCCGCCGAGAGCATCAAGAAGCGACCGTCTTTCGACCGCCACCAAGCCGCCGCGGGCGCCGCCGCGTTCACGCAGGAGATCCCGACGATCAGCACCGCGAGGAATATCTCGACGAGCCCCACGGCGCCGACACTCACGGTCGTGGGGTTTAACTCATTGGTCCAAACGCGGAAGCTGGCCCGTGCGCCCGTTCCCGGAGGGCCGCGGTCTCGGGTGCGAGCTTCCGAAAAAGAGGGTCCGGCTTTCGGCAGGTCTATATCGGGGGAGAAGGTCGAGCGATGGGATGCGTCTCGCGTCGATCATCCTTGGCGTCGTCATCCTCGCCTTCGGGATCCTACTGGTCTCGACCAACGGAGTGGTAGCGGGTGTCAACCTCCCCGGTCTGATCGGATACCCGTCCTGTACTAGCGGCAGCTCCGCCAACTCGACCTCCCCGCAGTGCTTCGGGTTCGCGGGGTTCGGAGTCGGCACGGTAGTCTGCATCTTCGGGCTCGGCCTGGTCGCGAGCGGTCTTCGGACATCGTCCGCCTCTCAGGGAGTCGGGCGAGGAGCGGGGAGCCTCCCTCCCGAGCTCGCCGCCGCGCTGACCCAGGCTCAGCAGAACCGGACCGCCGCAGCCGCGACCGCGCCGTCTCCCGGAAGCCGGTTCTGCCCGGAGTGCGGCAGAGCAAACGCCCCCGACGCAAAGTTCTGCCAGGGCTGTGGGAGGCCGATGCCTCCGCCGCCCCCTCCCGTCAGTTCTCCGCCAGCGGGCTCGACCGTTCCTCCTCCGCCTCCGTAGCCGGCATCTCGGGCCGCCGCTTCGCGCCATCGAAGCGAGACGAAGTCCGGGCGGCGTCCCCTTCACGGGACACCGAGACGGACAGGAGCTCTCGAGACAGCCGTCAGGCTCGCCGGTGGGAATCCTGCCAGGTCAAGGTCCCTCGGACGGAATCCCGACCTCTCTCAGGCCCCTTTCGACGGTGGGAAGCATGCCCAAGAACCTCGCCTTGGCCGCGGGGATGGGCGACCACGCATCGCCCAGATACTGCTCCGGCTGAGTGATCGCCCGCCCCGGATCGGCTTCCGCCTTTCGCTTCACGACCTCGAGCGCGGCGTTCAACTTCGCAATCTCCTCGTACGCTTCACCGACCAGGTCCGCGATGGGGGAGCCGAGCTTGGCCACACGCTCTTGCTCACAGAGCTCCTCGTAGACCGGTGTGATGATCGGAGGGATTCGGTCCCAACGGGGATTCGCGGCGACGTGATCCTCGAACCCTTCCCGCAGGCGCTGCTCGATTCGGTCGAGTTCTTCCAGCAGCGCGACGGAGGTCTCGACGTTCTCGTCGATCGCGTCGCTGGACCGATCCCCCCGCGTGACCGGCTCCTTGATGCGATTCGCGCTCGGCCCTCCGGGGTCGGTTGTACGACCGGCTCGACGCCCTGACAGCACCGTCACCAGTCCCGCTGCGAGCGGCATCAGGACCGACGCAAGAGATGACAGCGTTGAATGATCCATTTCCCATTCCCCAGGATTGGAGTATCGCCTCTGGGTAAGAAGTTACTGAATTCCCGGTGTCAGTGAGATTACCCCTTCGCACCAACGCCGGGGTTTACGAGGATCCATCTCGGGGCTGTGATTGCGGGCTCGCTCCTCGGACAGTACCCGAGCAAGAACAGAGTTATATATGGCGGACGAGGCTCGGGAAGCGCTGCTGACATCCGTCCGACAAACGGGCGGGTTCCGGCGTCGGTGGCAGCAGGTCGAGGGATCGAAGGAGACACCCGATGCACCTGAAACGTGTCAAGCTGAGGAACTTCAAGTCGTTCGCCGGGTCGACCGAGATTCCCCTCCAGTCCGGGTTCACCGGCGTGGCAGGGCCGAACGGGATGGGGAAGTCGAACATCTCGGATGCCATCCTCTTCGTCCTGGGTCCGACGAGTTCGAAAGCCCTACGAGCCGAACGACTCACGCACTTGTTCTTCAACGGAGGCTCGTCGAAGAAGCCAGCGACCGAGTGTGAGGTCTCCCTGGTCTTCGACAACGCGGACAAGCTTCTCCCCGTCGAGACCCCGGAGGTCGAGGTCACTCGGTACGTCAAGCTGGCCCCGAGCGACCCGGACGGTTATTATTCCTACTTCTACGTGAACGGGAAGCGGACCACCCAGACCGAGATCGACTCGCTCCTCTCCCACGCGCGCCTCTCGGGAGATGGTTACAACCTGGTCCAGCAGGGCGACATCAACAAGATCGTCACGATGGGTCCGATCCCCCGTCGGGGTCTGGTCGAGCGGCTGGCCGGGATAAGCCAGTTCGACGAGGAGCTCGAGAGGGCGGCCACGAAGCGGGCCGACCTGGACGGGAACCTTGACCGGATCCAGACGCTTCTCACGGACATCAAGTCCCGGCTCCAGGGCCTGGAAGGTCAGCGACTGCTCGCGATCCAGTACAAACAGCTCCAAGACGACAAGAAGCGGAACGAGGCCCGGCTCGCCCGGGCGGGCCACCGCCTCGCCGAGCGCGAGCTCGCGACCTGCCGGAAGCAGGTCGACGAGGTCCGAGCGGAGATCGGGGAGCTCGACCGGTCCCGGACCGAACTCGCCTCGGAGCAGGCGCGCCTCGCCTCGGCCATCGACGCGATCGACAAGGCGATTGCCGAGGCCGGAGGGGAAGCCGCGGTCAAGTTCAAGCAAGAGGTCGACGAGAAGAAGATGGCCTACGCCCGCCTCGACCAGAACCTGGGCCATCTTCGGGAGGCGCTCGAAGCGCTCTCGACCCAGGCGGATGAGCTTTCGAAGTCCCTGAAGGCGGACGAGACGCAGGAAGCGTCCCTGCGGGAGCAGGAGTCGGGGCTCGCGGGTCAGCTCGCAAAGCTCGAGAAGGCGTCGGAGGAGAACGCGCGGGAGATCCAGACGGCGACCGGATCCCCGGGAAAAGGGCGCGACAAGCTCGCGCTGGTCCGCAAGCAGCAGATCGAGCTATCCCGGCAGATCGAGTCGAAACAGGACTCCTGGACCCAAGCGGTTCAATCCCGCGAGACCGCGAGCGCCACCCTTCGCACCGCGGAGGCCTCGGAGGCTCAGGCGGAAGACGACCTCCGGGAACGAGAGGTCGAGGTCAAGGACCTCGAGCTTCGAATCAAGGAGGCGTCCCCCGGGAAGAGCGGCACCGGTACGGCGACCGGCGACCTCCAGAAGGAATTGTTCGCTCTCAAGACCAAGGAGAAGAACCTCACCGCCGAGGTCGATCGCCTGGGCCAGGAAGTCCTCGAGCTCAATCGTCGGTACATGGCCCTCGACGCGCGATTGAAGGCGCGGGCCGAGGGAGGAGCTCGTCCCACCGCGCTCGCGGCGGTCGACTACCTCCTGTCGCAGCGGAACCTGGGGAAGGTTCGGGGAATTCGCGGGACGGTCGAGGAGCTCGCGGAGTTCGACCCGAAGCTCAAGACCGCGCTCCAGGTCGCGGGCGGAAGTCGATTCCAGGCCCTCGTGGTCGAGAGCGACCAGGTCGCCGAAGAGTGCATCAAGCTACTGCGCGACGAGAAGCGGGGCCGAGCGACCTTCCTCCCGCTCAACAAGATGCTCCCGGGCCGGGCGCACGGGAAATCCCTCGTCGTGGCGAAGTCCTCGGGGGCGACCGGATTCGCGATCGACCTCGTCAAGTTCGACGAGTCGCTTCGGTCCGCATTCTGGTACGTCTTCGGCGAGACGGTGGTGATGGAAGACCTCGCCCGCGCGCGTGCCCAGATGGGAGGGGTCCGGCTCGTGACGCTCACCGGCGACCTGATCGAGGCGACCGGAGCCATTTCGGGCGGTTACATCGACCCCTCGAGCCAAGGGCGCGGAAGCGATTCGGCCATCGAGCTCAAGCGGCTCGGCGACGAGCTTCGCGAGAAGGGCGCCGCCGAGACTGCGGGCCGGTCCGAGCTCGCGAAGGTCACCGAGCGGATCCGCGCGGTCGCGGAGGAACTATCGACCCGCTCCATCCAGGACCAGGCCTCGAAGTCGGCCCGAGCGGCGTTCGACAAGGACCTCGAGGCAGCTCGGGACCGGCTTTCCACGTCCCGCGCGCGCATCGGGGCGGCCCGGGCGGAACAGAAGAAGGCCGAGGCGACCCTCGCCGAGGCCGAGGCGGACGTCACCCGGCTTGCGGGCGAGATCGCCGCCCTCAAGGAACAGGCGCAGAAGGTCCAGGAACAGTACCTGAGTCAGCTGCCCGAAGCGGTGTCGGCGCATCTGCGCTCCCTCCAGGAGGCGGCCCAGAAGACCGCCGAGGAACGCGTGCGCGTGAACGGCGAACTCGAATCGGTTCGAGCCTCGCTCGCCGCGCTCGCGACCAATCTCGAGGCGCGACGGGCGGACCTGGAGAAGGCCCAGAAGGAGATCTCCGCGAAGAAGAAGGAGATCGTCCAGACGGAACGGTCGCTCAAGGAATCCCGCGCGGCCCTCGAAGCGCTCAAGTCGGTGGAGTCGAAGCAGAGCGAGTCCCAGCGGGCCCAGACCGAGAAGAAGCGCACGCTCGACGCCGAGCGGCTCTCGGTCACCGCGAAGCTCGCTCAGGCGGAGGCGAACCTCGAGACCCGCCGGAGCATGCTCGTCCAGGAGGAGACTCGCCTCGCGCAGGCCGAGACTCGCGTGAACGAGCTCAACGAGGCGTTGAAGCAGTTCCCCCAACCCGAGCCGGACGAGAAGCCGGTCTCGGTCGAGGAGTTGAAGCGCAAGATCGCGGCCCTCGACCAGCAGATCCAATCGATGGGCGACGTGAACCAGCGCGCGGTCGAGGAGTACGACCAGGAGAAGAGCCGCGCGGACGAGTTCCAGACCGAGGTCGAGCGCCTGACGAGCGAGAAGAACGAACTCCTCGTCCTCGTCGGCGAGATCGAGAAGAAGAAGCGCGAGAAGATCACCGAGGTCGTCGCGCAGGTCGGGACCCACTTCAAGGAGATCTACGGCGAGCTGTCGGCCGGCGGCGAGGGCGAGATCGCGCTCGAGAATCCGGACGACCCGCTCGCGGGCGGCCTCCTCATCAAGGCGCGGCCGGTCGGGAAGACGGTCGCCCGGCTCGAGCAGCTCTCGGGCGGTGAGAAGTCGCTTGCGAGCCTTGCGTTCATCTTCTCGATGCAGCGCTACGACCCGAGCCCCCTCTATGTGTTCGACGAGGTCGACATGTCGCTGGACGGCCTCAACGCCGAGTTCGTCGGTCGGATGCTCCGGCGCAACGCGGAGCGAGCCCAGTTCATCGTGATCTCGCTGCGGAAGGTCACCCTCAAGTTCGCCCACCACCTCCTCGGGGTCACGATGCGGGGCGACGGTTGCTCCCGCGTCGTCGGGATCGACCTCGACGACATCCACGACGTGGAGAACCGCGAGAACGCTCGGGCCCCGGAGGCGGCTCCGCCGCTCGAGGCCCGATGACGATCTCGGAGTCGGATGCACAGGAGCTCGCGCCGACGGTGGCCCCGGTGGTCGCCAAGGTGGAACCGACCCTGGAGGAGCGCGCAACCGCCCTTCCGCGGGAGGCGGCGGAGAAGGTGCTTCGCTACCTCGTCTTCCACCGCTCGCTGCTCGGAGAGGAGGAGTCTTCGACGCCGCTCCTCGAGCGATACCTCACGCTGGTCGAGAGCCTGAAGGAAGGCGTCCACGTCGTGATCCCGGACCCGTTCCAAAAGGCGATCGCGCTCCTCTTCGAGCTCGTGATGGAAGAGGAGTTCGACCCGTGGGAGATCGACCTCGTCAAGTTCACCGAGGCGTACCTCGAACGGGTCCGGGAGGACGGTGCGGTCAACTTCGCGATCGCCGGCCGCCTCCTCTACATGGCCTGGAACATCCTCTACCTCCAGTCCGAGGAGATCCTCAAGATGCGCGTCGCGGCCGAGCAGGCGCTCGAAGGCGACTCGGGTCTCTCGGACGCCGGCGACACCGGCTACCTGCCGTTGCTCGAGACCCCCGAGGCGGTCGACCTCACGAGCACGGTGCTTGGCTCGACGGACCCCCCGCCCCTGCTCGAGATGGTCCGGCACCCCGAGTCCCGTCCCGTCTCGCTCCTCGAGCTCGTCCGGGCGTTCGGTGAAGCGGAGGCCGACGCTCGACGGGCGCTGCGTATCGAGGAGCTTCGCGACCGACTCCGAGAGGAGCAACGGGCGCCCCCCGAGGTCCTCGTTCACGGGGAGGTCCCCGAGCGGGACCTCGAGGACACCTGGGCGGCGGCGCTCCACCACCCGCTCGGAGAGCCGTTCCCTCTCCTCGACCTCTGGAACCCGCTCTCGGGCCGGGACCGCCTCGTCGCGGTCTTCCTGGCCCTCCTCTTCCTTGCCCGGGAGAGCGCCGTGGAGCTCCGCCAGGAGGTCCTCGGCGCTTCCCCGGTCCTCGTCGTGCGGACCGCCGAAGTCCGTACTCCGACCGTCACGGAGGCGCACTAGACCGTCAGTCTCGCAGGAGAGGAAGAGTCGATGCCGTCAAAACTCGATGACCTGGTCTTCCAGGTCGAAGCGGTGCTGTTCGCGAGCGGAAAGCCGCTCGCGGTGAAAGAGATCGCGGACGCGCTGGGCCTCGTCGACTACCGGCCCGTCCAGCGCGCCGTCCGAACGCTCGAACAGACGTACGGGAACCGCCAGTCGGCGCTCGAGGTCCGGCGGGTCGGGGACCGCTACGCCCTCCAGCTTCAGGAGAAGTACGTCCCGACCGTCCACTCCGTGACGCCGGTCGAGATGGCTCCGCGCACGCTGCGAGCCCTCACGCTCATCGCGTACCACCAGCCGATCCTCCAGAGCCACCTCGTGCGCATGATCGGGGACGTCGCGTACGAGGAGGTCCAGCGCCTGCGGGGGATCGGGCTCGTACACACCGAGCCGAAAGGCTCCACGCTCGACCTCACGACGACCCGCCGGTTCGCCGAGTACTTCGGGATCGCCTCCACCCGTCCGGAGGAGATCCGACGGTTCCTCGAGCAGAAGCTCGGGGTCGCCCCGGCCGCCGAACCACCCTCGGCGTCGCCCTCGCCCGTCGAGGGAGGGGCCCCGCCGGAGCCCTCGCCACTCGACGAGGGGCCCAAGGAGCCCGCCGGACCCTCACCGGATCCCGGGTCGGACGACGATAGCCCGCCGGCGGACCCGCCACTTCCGTCGTAACGACGACCGGAAAGACCGGCTCTAGAACGCCCCACACTGGGGGCAGCGCACCGGTTCCGAGGGACGGATCGCGCCGCAGAACGGACACAGGAACGTCGACCCCGGACCCCCGGTGTGCATGCCGAGGTGCGGAGGACCACCCCCGCCCCACTCGGCGCCGGACGGCACCCCCGTCGAGATCGACCGGGGCCGCCGGGGGCGGGCGGCGAGAAGGACCATGAGGACGGCGACCGCGATCCCGACGCCGAAGATGATGAAGATGAGGTCCCAGGGGATCGAACCTCCCCCGGACGATCCGCCCGACGGCAGGGTCGGGGTCGGACCGAGGTAGAGATACCCTCGGACCGTCGTGTTCTCATCGACCGCGAGGAAGGCGGGTGCGGTCACTTCCCCCCACCCCGTGACCGCGTCCCATCCCGCCGCCGCGGAGAAGACGTAGTTGGCGCCCGTCGTCACGTCGACGAAGGGGTCCCCGCCCGACGCGGGAAACGCCGTGAAGAAGCTCGCGATGCGGTAGACCTCGGGGTCGAGGAACCCGAGGGAGGTCCAGGAGGACCCGCCCGAGCGGTTGTTCTCGACCGCGACGACGTCGGCGAGGAGACCGGCGAGCACGGGGGACGCGACGCTCGTGCCTTCGAGGACGGTGAAGTAGACGTTCCCGGAGGAGTCCGCGGCGATCGTGGCGATCGTCGAATTCGCGGGCATTGCAATATCCGGACCGGACCTCCCGAGCGACTTCTGCCCCTGGAGCACGGTCGCGTTGACGATCGCCGGCTGAGCGGCCGAGTGGAACTGCCACCATGGCTCCGAAAACACCGAGCTCGCACCGCCCTCCGACCCCGCGTACTGTCCCGGTCCTCCCTCCGTATCCCACCACGCGCTCACGTCGATCAGCGAGCCGTCGTGCGGGTCGTAGGAGAGGTTGAGCACCGTGCCGTTGTAGGACGACGTCGGAGTTCCCGAGAAGTCGAGCGAGACCCCGCCCACCGAGAGAGCGCCCGAAAGGTTGGTCGCGTCGCTCGCCGGCCAGACGGGCCACTGGCCATCCCCCCGGCCGGTCTGGGAGTCCGGAGCGTTCCCTTGGTCGCCGCTCGCGGAAAGGATCGTAACGCCCGTGGCCGCTGCGGTGAGCAGCTCGACGCTCCAGGCCGAATCGTTGAGGTCGGGCAACCCGAACGAGCAGCTGACGACCGCGAGATGGGCCGGGGCGTACGAGTACGCGAGCGCTTGCGACAGGGCCTGCGCGAAGTAGTCCGCGGCGTCCCCGTTCGTCACGGAGGAGGACTCCAGCAGGCTCTCGGCGAAGTAGAAGTTGTAGAGCGAAGCTCCCGGCGCGAGGCTCCCGGCCATCTCCAGGTCCAGGGAGTTTTCGACCTCATACTCCGTCGAGTCGTTGTTGTTCCCGAACGAGCCGGGGTAGGGCGGAGTCACCCCGCCCGCCATCACCGGGATTCCGGCGAGGCTCGGCATCGGCCAGCCCGGGCCCAACGTGCTGTTGAGGTAGGTGTTGATGACGGTGGGGTCCCAGGGGGGGAGGTTGATCCCGAGGGTACTGTTGTACGAGCTGACCAAGAGCGTCGCGATGGCGACCGAGCTCGGATATGTCGCCCCGGCGACGCTGCCAGCTCCCGGGAACAGGTGAGTGGCCCCGTAGGCTTGCGTGAAGTCCGACCCGACGAACCAGTTGACACCGAGAGCGGGGTCGTAGATGAACTGGGAGCGTCCGGTCGGGAATAGGTGCATCGGCGCGATGTGCGCGGTCGACTCCGCAGCGAGTTCGGCCGTTGGGACATTCGAAAGGCCACTGACCCCCGAAACGAGGCCGGCGAGTGGGCCGGGGAGCGTGGGCGAGCCCACCGCGGTGTAGAGGTGGAGTCCCCCGCTCCATCCGAACGAGACAAGGGTGACCCCAAAGAGCCGGTCGACGGTGGCCGCCGGCAGAATCCCCGACACGATCGAGCCGTCCGGCGAGGCGGACACTGACCTCGCTCCCGCGGCGGAGAGGGCCGCTTCCACGCTGCGCGTCTGGGATGCCGGGGGAGCGAACCGGTCGACGAACTCCGGGAAGGTCACGAAGTGGCGATAGCCCGGAGACGAGGGGTTCTCGACTCCTTCTAGGAATTGGGTCAGCGCCGAGGAGCGAGGGTTCGAGAGCGTCAGGGTGAGCGAAATCGAGGTCGTGCCCGGGAGGTCCTCCACGACCGAGTGAGCAGGAAGGTGGACGACATCCGTCGAGAGTGCGGAGGCGGGGTCCGCGGCTCCACTCGACCGGGATCCCGCGTGCGCGCCCACGAGGAGAGAGGCAATGACGAGCAGGACTGCCACGAGCGCTGCGGCGATGGGCCCACGATGACGCATCGAGCGACGAGAGGCGCTGCCTCCTAATGAGGTCATCAACCCCCGCGGGAATCCGACAATCCTTTAGACGGACTCGGGGTCCGGGCCGCCAATGCCCGAATCCCGCGGGGAGCGCGCGTCCCGGTGCGTCTTCTGCGAGATCGTCGCCCACCGTCTCAAGGCGTACATCGTCTTCGAAGACGACGCGACCATGGCCTTCCTCGATAGCTATCCCTTTACGCGCGGGCATCTTCTGGTCGTCTCGAAGCGGCACGGTGCTCGGCTCACCGACCTTGAGTGGGAGGACCAGATGGCGCTCATCCGAACCCTGGACGAACTTTGCCGAAGAGCCGAACGTCTGTCGCCCGATTACAACCTCGCGCTCAACGCCGGGGCGAACGCGGGGCAGGTCGTCTTCCACGTTCACTTCCACATCATTCCGCGCTACGGCGAGGAGAACCCGTTTCTCGTTTCCCCCCGGCCCGCGCTCGACGCGAACGATGCCCGGGCGCTCGTCGTCGAGCTCTCCGCACCCTGAGGTGGGAGGAGATGGCGAAGGCTCCCCGCCCTCCGGCCGTCGCGGGACAGTTCTACGAGGCCGACCCGGCGGCCCTCGCACGTCAGGTCGAGGCGTGCTTTACCGGGTCGCGCGGGCCAGGATCGCTTCCCACCCCCCAGCGCTCGAACGAGCGCCGGGTTCGGGCGGCGGTCGTGCCGCACGCGGGCTACGTCTTTTCCGGAGAGATCGCGGCCCATGCCTACGCGCTGATCGCAGCGGACCGGCCGCCCGAGAGCGTCCTCATCCTGGGGGTCGACCACTACGGGATGAGCCGTGGTGCGGCCCTATCGGACCGCCCGTGGCTCACGCCGCTCGGACCGACCCCGGTCGATTCGGACCTCGTCCGAGCGCTGGCCCGAGCGCCGGTCGAGGTCGATGAGTCGGCTCATCTTCGCGAACACTCGATCGAGGTGCAACTGCCGTTCCTGGAGTACGTCCTTCCGCATCCGAAGTTCTTCCCGCTCGAGGTCGGATTTGGCCCGTACGACTTCCTGGACGAAGTGGCGAAGGTCGTCCGCTCGGCCATCCGGGGACACGACGTTCTCTTGATCGCCTCCACGGACTTCTCCCACTACGTCCCGCCGTCGACCGCCGACCGCCTCGACCACATGGCGATTGCCCAGATCCTCGCGAGCGACCCCCGCGGGCTCTACGACACGGTGACCCGAAACGACATCTCGATGTGCGGGATTGCGCCGACGACCGTCCTTCTGGCGGTCCTTCAGGGCATGGACGCGCGGCCCCGCCTCCTCCGTTGGGGGCATTCCGGCGAGGTAGAGAAGATGCGGGAGGTCGTCGGGTATGCGTCCCTCGTCTTCGAGAGCGGTCCGTCTCGCTCGCCCGTTAAATAGAGAAGGAGACTGGGCGCGCCCGGCCCCCGATGATCCTGTCGGACGTCGCGATCCGGGACGCGTTGAAGGACGGACGGATCGTCATCCGTCCGTTCCGACCGCCGTGTCTCGGGACGAATTCCTATGACGTCCACCTCGGGCCGTATCTCGCCGTCTACGAGGACGCGGCGCTCGACGCTCGTCGGGACAATCGCGTACGGGAGTTCCGGATTCCCCCGGAGGGATACGTCCTCATCCCGGGACAGCTCTACCTCGGCGTCACCGAGGAGTACACCGAGACCCACGGCTACGTGCCGTTCCTCGAGGGGAAGTCGAGCGTGGGACGGCTCGGGATCGACATCCACTCGACCGCCGGAAAAGGAGACGAGGGGTTTTGCAACTACTGGACGCTCGAGATGAGCGTCAAGCTGCCGGTCCGCATCTACTCGGGGATGCCGGTCGGACAGCTGATCTATTTCGAGATCTCCGGCCCGGTGCGGCGGAGCTATTCGGACAAGCGCTCGGCGAAGTACCGTCGAGTATCCGCGCATCCGACCCCCTCGCGCATGTACCTCAACTTCGCGCGGCGAGCGCCCGCGCGCCGTCGACGGACCTGAGGTCGCCATGGCTCGACCCGACGCCCTTTCCCAACGCGTCGCCCACCTTCGAGTTCCCCTGCGAGGACCGAGGGTCGCCCTCGTGCCGACCGAACGAAGTTTTGTCCCCGAGTACGTTCGTCTTCTGAGCGAGCCGTCCGTCGCGCGATGGACGCTCCGAATCCCGTACCCGTACTCGGCGCGGGACGCGCGGCAGTGGGTCGCCTTCTCCGCGAAGAACCGGCGGACCGGCTCCGCCCTGGGTCTCACGATCGTCCGGCGCACGGACGGAGCGGTCATGGGCGGGGTGGGCCTCCATCACCTGGATGGGGGGTCCGAGTGCGCCGAAGTCGGCTACTGGCTCGGGAAACCGTTCCGCGGGCACGGGTACGCCACCGAGGCGGTGAGCATCCTCGTTCGCGCGGGTTTCGAGCGGCTTCGCCTCCACCGCATCGAGGCCCTCGTCCTGCCCCGAAACCTCGCCTCTCGGCGGGTACTCTCGCGCTGCGGGTTTCGCTACGAGGGCCGGATCCGAGACGAAGTCCAGAAGGAGGGTCGCTGGCAGACGACGCTCCTCTTCTCTCGGCTCGTGACGGACCCGGGCCCTCCTCGGCGAAGGAGCCGACCCCGGGCGTGAACGGCTACGCCTTGGCCGTCCGGCGGAGGTAGAACGCGGGCCGCCCCGGACGCGCTCGCTCCCTTCGGCCGAGCGGGTCGAGGTGCTCCGCCTCGCTCTCCCGCACCACCGTGACCGCGGGGAATCGGAGGCGACGGACGAAGTACGCTTCCGCCTCCCGGAGGGCCGCGTCTTCGTTCACGCGGGGGCCCGCCGAAGGAGGCTCGCCCCGGATCAGAGGCGCCACCCGCTGGACGTACTTCGCGACCTCCGGTCGGTGGGCAGCGACCACGGGGTCCGACGCGGACCGGGTCATGACATCCCGGACGTTCGGTTCCTCCCCGCGGGCGACGGACTCGCGAAGCCACTGCTCCACGGTCTCCTTCCACGGTTCGGCGACAAAGAAGATGGCCTCCTCGACCGGGGGCTCTCCCCGCTCCTCCGCCGGTCTCAGGACCGCCCGAAGGTCCTCCTCGACCCGGTCGAGGAACGCCTCGTGCGCGTCGGCCACCTCGGACCGTGGGAACTCGTCCGTCCCGGGGAATGGCTGGACCGCCACGAGACCGGGGAACCGGCCCTCCCCGAGCTCTTCTGCGAGATGCGGAGTCAGGGGGCTCATGAGGCGCACCCAAGCCCGGGCGACGCGTTCGGTCGCCTGGCCGGGGGCTCCCCCACGGGCGTAGTACCGCCGGAGTAGTGTCGGGACCCCGACGTAGGTCAGCTCCGCTGCGGTGCGAAGGTCGGTCGCCTCGTACGCGGCCCTCACCTCTCCCACCGTCCGATGCATCGCCGAGAAGAGCCAGGCGTCGAGCTCGGGCGGGCCCGGCGAGTCTCCCGAGAGGGCTTCGCGAGCGAGACGCTCGACCTCCGTGAGGCGGCCGAACGCCGAGTCGACGAGCGATGGGTCCCAGACGATGTCCTGGGACGGCGAGGCGGCGATCGCGTAGAACAAGCGCAGCGCATCGGGACCCCACGTTTCGAGCGCCGTGCCGATGGGAGGGATCCGGCCTCCCTTGCTCGAAACCTCCTTCTTGGAGACCTTCCCTCCGGTCGGACCCGTGATCCAGCCGTTCACGTAGATCGACCGGGGCTGGAGGTCGGGGGGGAGGAGGCGAACATGAGTGTAGAGAAACACCGGGAAGTGGACCCGCTTGTGCTCCTTTCCCCCGAGGTTGATGTCGAGAGGGTACCAGTAGAGGAATTCCGCCCGGACCTCGTCGAGCAGGTTACGGTCGACCCTCGGCTCGCCGGGACCTTCCCCGCGAAAGACGTAGTCGAAGAAGGCCTCGGTGAGGTCCGGCACCGAGAGCCGGCCCGAGGAGACGAACCTTCGGACGATGAAGTAGGCCATGTAGAAGGTCGAGTCGGCGATCGGCTCGATGACCCATTCGGGGTCGAGCGGGAAGGGGGTCCCGAGCCAGCGACCCTTGCGAGTGCACGGACGGTCCGCGTACCAGTCGAGGATCCCGGGTAACTCCCGGCCGTACTCGGGCGGCCACGTGACGAGTCGGGAGACCGCGTCCCGCGTCCTCTCCTTCCACTCGGGGTCTCCGTAGGCGAGGAACCACTGGTCGGGGACCTTTCGAATGATCACCGCGTGGCCATTTCGGCAGATCACCGGCTTCGAGAACTCCTCGAGCTCGAACGGGGGGACCTCGCGGGAGAGCAGTTCCACGACGCGAGCGCGCGCGTCCCGCACCGGAACTCCTTCGAGGGCCGGCACGGTCATCCGTCCCCGGGAGAACTCGAGCCGGTAGAGGCGCTCCGTCGCCTCTTCGAGCGCGTCCTGGTCCGAGAGTCCCGCCGCCCCGGTCGCGCGCAGAGCCCGTTCGGCGGGGGTTCCGTCTCCCGCCACGAGCGCGCCCTCCGACGCGGTCAGCGACGCCCCCGCGGGGATCTCGAGCAGGACCGGAGGGGGGAGAAGCGTCGATCGGAGCTCGTTGGCGAGCTCCCGAATCGCTGCGGCGTCCGCGGGGGCGTGCGCGGGCACGCTCATCACGACGCCCGTCCCGACCGCCGGGTCAACCAGCCGGCTTTCGAGGACCGGCACGCGCGCTCGAGCGAGCGGGACGGTCACGGTCTTCCCGATGAGCTCGGACGCGGGGACCTCGTGCCCCAGATGGCCCCCATGCTGCTCGACGAGACGTTCTCCGCCGGCGCGGGAGACGAGGAACGCGCGACCCCCTTCGTGCCAGACGACCAGGACCTCCTTCGGGGCGAGCCAAAGGTTCGTCACGCCGTAGACGGTCTCCGGTCGGAGGGTGGCGGCGAGCAGGATCCTCCCGTCGTCGAGGTGGAACGGGACCGTGGCGAACCGGAGGATCTCCGCATCCCCGCCGCTCGACAGGTCGGTCTCCGAGGGGTCGACCGCCACCGGACCGCAGACCGGACAAACGGCGGCCGTGTATGCCCCGCGGACCAGGGAGTTCGTCCGCTCGAGCACGCGAAACTGCCAGCGGATGAACGCTCGGTAGTCCTCGTCGATCGTCGTGACGTAGGTCGTCTCGTCAAAGAGGACTCCGATCGAGCGGAGAACGGACCGGTACGAATCCCCGAGGAACCGGGCGACGAACTCGGGCTGCTCGAGCTTCTCGAACTCCGATGGCGGTACCTTCTCGTCCTCGAGCTGTTGGAGGACGACCGGGTCGCGGTCCCGCACCTTCTGCGCGAAGGTGACGGCCGGAAGCCCCGAAGCGTGGACCCCGAACGGAAACAGGACCGACTCTCCGCGCATCCGGTGGAATCGGTGGAGCGCGTCCGTGTAGAGCAGCCCGCGGACCGTGCCCACATGAAGGAACCCGCTCGGACCGGGGTAGGCGTTGACGGCGTAGAACTTGCCGCGTCCGGGGACCCTGCGACCGGTCGCGATTCCTTCCCGGTGCCAAGCATCCTGCCAGTACCGGAATCGAGTCGCGTCCATCTCGCCCTTCGACACGGTCACGGTATTTGAGGGATTCCCGAGAGACCGGCGCCTCCGCGCAGATGGCAGGCGCTTTACCCCGGCGACCCTCCCTTCGGAGAGATGCACATCATCGAGGTCTTCCACTCCCTTCAGGGGGAAGGTCCGCTGAGCGGCGTCCGGACTACGTTCATCCGGACGGCTCGGTGCAACCTGCGCTGCCGCTGGTGCGACACGGAGTACTCCTTCGGCCCGGGCCACCCCCGGACCCTCGATTCCCTGGTTCGAGAGGTGGTGCGCCACCGAACGCACTACGTCTGCCTGACCGGAGGCGAGCCGCTCCTGCAGTCGGACTCCCCGGCGCTCGTCCGTCGGCTCTCCGGTCGCCGAGTGACGACCGTGATCGAGACCGGCGGTTCGTTGGATGTCTCTCCCTTCCTCGGCATTCCCCGCGTCGTCCTGTCGGTCGACGTGAAATGTCCCTCCTCCGGGATGGAAGGTCGCAATCGCTGGCAGAACCTTCCGCTTCTGCGGGCGGACGACGTCCTCAAGTTTGTCATTCGGGACCGCACCGACTACCTGTATGCCCGGAAGGTCGTGCGTCGGTATTCCGGACCGGCGACGGTCGTCTTCCAGCCGGTATGGGGGACCGACGCCGGCCGCCTGGCCGATTGGGTCCTTCGAGACCGCCTCGACGTCCGGGTGATGCTCCAGGAACACAAGGTTCTGTGGGGAGACGTCCGGGGCCGCTGACTCCCCCGAGACTCCCCCGAGGGATACTCTAAAGAGGCGCGGTCCGTGGTCCGCAACTCTGGGTCATGGCATCGCAAGAACCGTTGCCCCGAGTCGCGATGGCCGGTTACGAATCGGTCTTCGGGAAAGCGAAAGGGATGGTCTTCCCGCGCATCGTCCTCGTCGGCCACGGCGTGCTCGAGGAGCTCGCCACCACCTGCCGGCAGTTCGGGTTCCCGAACAGCGGTGCCGTCGTCACGGGGCCGAAGACCGCGGAGATCGCCGGCCGCCGCGCGGCGTCCATTCTCGAAGACGGAGGGTTCCGCGTCACGAAGGTCATCGCCCGGGAAGCGAACGAGGCGGAGGTCGACCGGGTCGCCGAGGAAGTCCGCACGGGGGAGGCGGAGTTCCTGGTCGCGGCGGGAGGGGGCAGCAAGATCGATATCACGAAGGTCGTCGCGGCCCGGCTCCACATCCCGTTCCTGAGCCTGCCCACTTCGGCAGCGCACGACGGGATCTCGTCGCCGCGCGCGTCCCTGCACGGGGTGACCTCGATCACGAGCACGGAGGGCGCGGTACCGATCGGCGTCATCGCCGACACTCAGCTCATCGTCCAGGCTCCGTTCCGCCTCCTCGCCTCGGGATGCGCGGACGTCATCTCGAACCTGACGGCGATCCTCGATTGGAAGCTCGCCGTACGCCTACGGAACGAGGAGTACTCGAGCACGGCCGCGACGCTCAGCGAGTACGCCGCTCAGGAGATCATGGACCACGCCTCGTCGATCAAGCCGAACCTCGAGGAATCGGTCTGGATCGCGATCCGCCCCATCCTGGTCGCCGGCATTGCGATGAGCGTCGCCGGCTCGTCCCGCCCGTGCTCCGGGAGCGAGCACCTCTTCAGCCACGCCCTCGACCGGGTCAGCGAGCATCCGAGCCTCCACGGAGAGCAGTGCGGGGTCGGCGCGATCATGATGATGTACCTGCACGGCGGCGACTGGAAGCGCGTCAAGAGCTCCCTCCTCACGATCGGTGCCCCGACGACCGCGCGGGAGCTCGGCGTGCGGAACGAGGAGGTGGTGAAGGCGCTCGTGATGGCCCACTCCATCCGTCCCGACCGCTACACGATCCTGGGCGACAACGGCCTCACGAAGGAAGCCGCGGAGCGGCTCGCCACCGTCACCGGGGTGATCGCGTAGGATGGCGGAGATCACCCTGCTCGCGATCGCCGAGTCCCGCGAAGGATTCCAGTTCGACTACCAGGGCGGTGCCCCGATCTGCCGGACCTGCGCGTTCCGCCACGCCTGCCTGACCCTCGACCCCGGCCGCCGGTACGTCGTCACCCGCGTCCGACCGGTGACCCACCCGTGCGCCCTCCAGGAGTCGGAGGCGCACGTCGTGGAAGTAAAGGCCGTTCCCCGGCCCCTGGTCGTGGACGCCCGGACCGCGGTCGTCGGGAGCTCGGTCGAGACCGGTCGGTACGCCTGCCACCGGCTCGACTGTCCCAACTGGTCGATTTGTGCGGGCCCATCACTTCCGGCGAAGCAGCGGTTCCGCATCGAGCGGGTCGAGGACGGTCTTGCCGAATGCCGTATCGGCCGAACGTTGAAACGAGTGGACGCGGTGTAGTTCTTCCGCGATGCGGGGCTGTGGGGTAGCTACGGTCGAGAGGCAACCTCCTCCGACCGCTCTACTGGTCCATCCTTCGGGCTTTGGGAGCCCGGGACCCCGATTCAAATTCGGGCAGCCCCATCCGCGTCGACCCGACCTTCCGGGACCGTTCGTCCATCGTCCGTCCGGGCCCCGCACGCGCGTCGCGGGACGCGGGTGAGGGGCGTTTCACTCGGCCCGTTCCTGGATTCCCCGCATCCGTCTCGCGCGGTACGACCGAACCGCGGCCCTCGGCCGGACGGCTCGGTAGAACGAGTAGACCCACGGCACCAGGAGATACCACTCTCCCCGCCAGCGAACCGCGCGAAGGAGGTCGAACCGGCGGTCGGCGGGGAGCCGGGCGTTCGGGTCGAGGAGGTAGCGGGTCACCTCCACCTCGAGACAGAACCCCTCAACGAATCGCTTCGAGAGCCGGGGAGCGTCCGAGTGGGCGACCATGTCCCGAAGGACGTCCGCCGTGATCGCGAGTCGCTGCACCTCCCGGAGCTCGAGGTCCTCACCGCCGGCCCGGATTCCCGGGTGGCTCCGGCTCGGGTGGACGCGGTACTCGGTCCATCGATCGGGCTCGAATCGCAGGGTTCCGCCGCTCAGGGTCACGATCGCGAACAGCGTGTGGTCGATTCCGGCGGGGACCTTCGAGAGCCAGGGAAGGTACGGTCGAAGGGCCGAGGTTCGGAACGCCATCGCGCTGCTGTTGGCGTGGCCCCCATGCCGCTGGACCCAGGGGAGAGACCGCTCCCCGCCGCGATGGGTCTCGACGGTCCGGGATTCACTCGCTTGGGGACGCTTTCGAAGCCAGGCTTCGACCGGGCGTCCTTCGGGGTCGATCGGGTCGTACGCGTTGTGCACGTAGACGAGGCTCGGGTCCCGCAAGAAGAGGTCCCGAACGCGCTCCAGCCTTTCGGGACGGAGGCGGTCGTCGTCGTCGAGGAAGCAGACCACCTCCCCTCTCGCGAGCTCGACTCCCCGCGCGTGCATCTCGCCCATTCGCGGAATGTCCTCGGTGACCACTCTCGACGCGAACGGCAATGTCGGGAGCCAACCCTCGAGTTCGGGGTCGGAAAAGTCCTTCAGGACGACGACCTCAAACTCGGAGGGGTCGATGGTCTGGCGGACGAGCGAATCGAGGGCTCCGCGAAGGAAGTTCGTTCGCCGGTAGGCCATGACGATGACCGTGATGTACGGGCGCTTTTCCGGGGCCATCATTCGTAGGTCCTCAGGTGGGAGGAGACCCCCCGGATGCGTCGGGTGAAGGACGGTGCGACGAGGTAGCCGGCCGCGTACCCGATAGCGGCCCATGTCGAACCGTCCCAGCGGCGTTGGCCCGGGTGCCGGTCGAGGAACCGAAGGTACTCGACGGCGAGCTGGGCCGGTCTTCGCCGCGGCCCGGCGACCCTCACCTGCTCGACGATCCGCTTGGTCCAAAGGTACTTGTGGACGTTCACCGAACGGCCTCGGAACCACTCGGCGTAGCCGGGAGGAGCGAGCCGAGCCGCGAGGTCGGCGAGCGCGACGCTGTCCTGAAACCCGTGCTCTCCGGCCCAGACGCTCGTCGTGATGTTCTCGGGGTGCCGACGGTACTTCGTCAGCCGCTCGCGGTCAAGGTAGAGCCCGAACGGCGAGACGACGCCGGCGAGGAACAAGAACGGGTCGGGGTTCTGGACCTCCTGGAACCGGTCGACCAGCTCTCCCCGGAGGAGCTCGCGGCGGATGACGATCGAGCTCGAATTGAACAGCGGATACGCCCGGCGGAGGGTCGGAAGCGCACTCTCCTTCGCCTCGGGGGCGACGTAAACTGGACCGCTCCGGTCGAGCTCGGCGTCGATCTCGTGGCGGCCCCAGAGCTTCGGCGGGAGCGGCTGTCCCTGGGCGTCCACCGAGAGGACCCGGTTCCGGTAGTATCCGAGGTCCGGGTGTTCGTCGAAGACCTTCAGCACATGCGCGAGACGGTCGGGTGCGTAGAGGTCGTCGTCGTCCAGGAACGCGATAAGCGGTGCGCGCGTCCTCGAGATCGCCCGCCACATCCACGGGCCGATGTGCGGGTCGTCGTCGAGCGTCGCGTTCACACCGTTCTCGGCCAGGAACCGGTCGATCGGTGCCGAGGCGAAGTCCTTGGTGACGAGGACCTCGACGCGCTCTCTCGGGAGGGTCTGGGCGAGGACCGACGCGACCGCCTCCCGAAGAAAGGCCGTCCGTCGGTAGCACATCACGACGACCGAGATGAGAGGCGGCGCCGAGGGTGCGCGGTCCGGACGCGGGTCACTCCTTTCGACCGACGTACCGCTCGACCTCCGTTCCCATCTCACTCCAGAGCAAGGAGGCGCGGGAGAGGTACCGAATCTCGTCGTCGGTGAGGAGGAGCCGGGGCGGCGGGCCGGCCCAGGGAATCTTCCGGTAGTCCTCCGCCTGCAACGACCGCAGGAGCGCTTCTCGGAAGATGAGGTAGTTGTTCTTCTCGGCCCGGATCGGCGGAATCCCGCGGAACCGTTCGCCGATGGCACAGATTCCGAAGAACATCCAAAGGGCGATGCGCGTGGACACCGGTTTCCCCGAGTTGAACAGCATCAGGTCCCGGACCCGAAAGTTGCAGCCGATCATCTGGTCGCGTTGGACCGCGTAGACCCGCCGGAGGCGATGCGACCTCGAGCCCCCGACGTAGCGCATCTGTCGCGCGACCGAGCCCAGCCGCGCGGACTGCGACCCCGAGGCGGCGGTCGGCCAAGCGATGACGCCGTACTCGCGGATCACGCGGCTGTAGAGGTCGATGTCCTCGCCGCCGATCAGATCCCGCCAACCGCCGACCGCTTCGATGCTCCTCCGCGAGAGCGCGCAGACCTCAGAGAACAGCATCCGGTCCGTGCCCAGCGAGACGTACCCGGCGATCAGACCGCCGTAGAGCGGTTCGTAGACGAGGCTCGTGTCGAACGGCACGATCGTCGTCCCCCGGCTCGCTTCGAACGCCCTTCGCCGACCGTACCCTCGGTTCCTCTCCCCGTGGGTGACCACGTGGAAGCGGGGGTTCGCCCGTGCCCTCGTTTCGAGGAGGGCCCGAGCTCCGTCGTCGCTTGGCCCGTCGGCCACAACGACCTCGAAGGGGAGACTGAGCCCCTCCCCCACCCGCTCGATGCTCGCGAGGGAGGATGGTAGACGGTCCATCGTGTTGAGGTTTGTGGCGCAGAACGACACCACCGGCCGAGAATCCATCCCTCGCAGGTGGGGGACGCCCCGAAATCAAGTTGACGGTCGGCCTGCGCCCCGCGGCCGTCGAGGGAAAGGACCCCGCCAGCGCACGCGGGTCTGCGGGGGGGTCGCCGGGCGGGAAACCCTCTTGACCCACCGCCTCGCTGCGCCTCGTGCCGTGCCCGAACCGGACTCAGCCGAAGGCCAAAGTGTCCTCCCGGAGTCTCTCGTCCCCCGGCTCTCGGCCGCCGTCCTGTACTGTCCGAACTGCCAGGCCGACACCCGGCACCGGATTCTGCGGGTACACCGGGCTGCCCGGCCGGGAAGCGGCGCCGTGCAGGGGATCGCGCGATGTCAGGTGTGCCGGTGGACTCATGCGTTTGCATCCTCCCCACCGGACCGGGTGACGGTCTCCCAGATCCTCTCGAGCGGGAAGACCTCCGTGCGTTCCTCCCTCGAACTCCCCGCGCACACCGTCCTCCGGGTGGGCGCGGCGCTTCCGAGCGCGGACGGCACGGTTCGCGTGCAGCGACTTGACACGCGGGACGGACGGCAAGTGCCGCAGGCATCGGTCGACGAGGTCGCTACCGTCTGGGCCGTGAGGGACCTGGGTGCGGTGGTGCCCGTCTCCATCGTCGAAGGGGGACGGACACGAACCACTCATCTCACGGTCCCCCGGCCCACGGTGTACTCCGTGGGCGACCCGCTTTCGATCGCCGGCCGATCCCTCGACATCGTTGCTTTGCGCGCGGACGGAAAGACGTGGCGGCGTCCGGGCGACGCTTTCGAGGCCGGGCGGATCCAGCGCCTCTACTGTCGTCCTCAGGGTTCGGACTCGGACGGGCTGCGTCGTTCGCGTAGGTCGCCGGGACCTGGGCGGGGCGCTAGGGAGGCCGCACCGCGATTCCGCCGGCGGGGAGAAGCCCCTGGAGCACGGTCCGCGAGACACCGAGCTCGCGGGAGAGCGCGACCTCTTGGCCGGCCCGCTCCCGCTCGTTCCCCGGAGTAAGGATCACCCGGACCGCTCCGCGACGGCGCAGCGCCTCCGGTGGCGCCACCGTCCAGCGGACCTCCCCTTCGTAGTCGATGGTTCCGAGGGCGAGCTCCGTCGGGAGGTCCCGAAGGATGTGCTTAGAACCCCGGACGACCCAGGCGCCTCGTGCGACGAACTCTCCGCTCTCCGCCGCTTTGGAGACCTGGTCGGGGGTCACCCAGAAGGCGGAGGCGGAGGCGAGGCCGGCCCGCCACGCTTTCGAGAAGGCCACCGCCCACTGGCCGGCCTCCCGGTAGGTCACCTCGGTGAGAGGAGGGGCCCCCGGCTCCGGGTGTTTCACCACAACGCTCGCGGCCCCGTGCAGGTCCGCATGAACGTAGACGTCCCCCTCCTTGAGATGCCGCTTCACGACCACGTCGTTCGATGCGGCGTCCCGGCCGCCGACGACGATGGCCCCCTCGGAGCTGATGAACCATCGGTACCGCTCGAACCAATGAGTTCGCCGGCGAGGGCTTACGACCGGCGGAGCCAACCGTGCCGACGGTAACGGCGCCGACGCTTCCGTGAGTTGACCTCGTTTGACCTCGGCCTCGGCGACCGCGCTCACGGCGCCGGCGAGCTTCGCCTGGACCCGTTTCGCTTCCTCATAGAGCTGCTGCGCGGTCGTCCTCGGACTCTCCCGGCGGAGGAGAGAGACCGTCCGGTCCCCCAGGACCGCATCGACCGTAGGACCCTCGCCCTTCCCTTGCGCCGCCTCTTCGAGGACCCGCTCCGCTTCGGAATAGTGGTCGAACACGGCGGACGCGTCCGCTTTGAGTTCCGCGACACGTCGTTCGAGCTCGGTCACGGCGGCGCGCTGCTTCTCGATCTGGTGGTCCAGTTCCCGGAGAGTCCGGAGCCGCTCGCTCTCCTCCGCGGAGAGGGGGGCGGAGACAAGGCTCGCAAAGTACGCGGTGGCCGCTTCCGAGAACCTCGGTCGGACTGCCTCCTCGACGTCCAAAACTTCGCCCCACCGGGATGACCGGTACGGGGTCGCATCCACCGCCGCCCCGAGCCGACGGTAGAGGTACCCTTGGGGGACCTCCCCCACCTCGAGTAGGAGCGTCCGGAGCACTCGGTGGAGGTCGGGACCGATTCGGTCGACCTCCGCCGCCGCTGGCCTCGACCCATCCCACCCTCCGCGAGCGATCACTTCCTCCGCGAGCGGGCCGCCGAGCGCGAGACGGGCTGCGAGCGTGCTCGCAAGGTCGGTCCTTGAGCGTGCGAGCTCCCCCTCGATCTCCGCGACGCCGACGGCGAACGGGTCCGACCGGCTCGGAGGTCGGGCATATTCCGCCCCGACGGCGACCGTTCGGTGGGCCCACCGACGGGTGTGGGCCGCGGCAACGATCCGACTGCCCCGGGCCACGACGAGGTTACCGGCCCCGAACATCTCGAGGGCGAGTCGGATCGGTTCGGGCTCGTCCGACCTCCGCAGTACGACCTCGAGAAGCCGTTCACCGTTCGGGTCGGGGACCGATTCGAGGACCGCCCCCTCCAGAAGCCGCCGGAGCTCGCGGGCGAACGGCGAGAGCTCTTCCTCGTACGGCCCCGCCTCCGAGAGGAGAGCGGCGTAGCGGCCGGGCACGAGCCGCAGGTCCCATCGACCCTCGCGGGGGACGCGCAGGGTCAGCGCCCACCCTCCCCCGGGAACGTCGAACGCCTTGTCGACCCGAGCCCGACGCAGGGACCGAAGCTCGTGGACGAGAGCGAGCGTGTCGAGGGAGGTGAAGCGGTCCTTCGGGGTGGGAACGAGGGGCATCGTGCGATCCTCCCGCGGCGGGGGCGGCGACCCGCCGGCACGCCTTAAGGGTTCGTCGTTCTGCTGTCCTCGATGTCGCCCGTGCTTCCGAGCGACGCTCGGGGTTGGCGCGAGCGGGCTCGTTCGTTCGTGGCGCACTCCGTGGCGCCGGTCGCCGAGCAGATCGACCGGGAGGATCGCATCCCCGACGCTCTCCTTCGCGGCCTTGCCGAGGCGGGATTCCTCGGGCTCGGAATCCCCCCCGAGTGGGACGGGAACGGCGGAGACGCTCGCGCGACGGTCGCGGTTCTCGAGGAGCTCTCCCGCGCCAGCGCGGCGGTCGGCGTGCTGGTCGCGGTCCACTTGTCGGTCTGCTCTCTGCCGATCCTTTCGTGGGGGACCGACGCACAGTGTGGCGAGTTCCTCCGCCCCCTCGCTCGGGGAGAGCAAATTGGGGCGTTCGCCCTGACCGAACCGAACGCGGGGTCGGACCCGGCGAGCTTGAGAACCCGTTACTCGAGGGACGAGAACGGTTTCGTTCTCGAAGGTACGAAGACGTTCATTTCGAACGGGGTGAGCGCGGGGGTGGTCCTTGTGTTCGCGACGCGCGACCCGGCGCTCGGACACCGAGGGATCTCGGCATTCATCGTTCCCCCGGGGACCGCCGGCTTTTCCGTGGCCCAGAGATTCGACAAGCTCGGGATGCGCGGGAGCGAGACCGCGGAGCTCGTCCTCCATGAGGTGCGGCTTCCCCCCCAGTCGCTCCTCGGAGCCGAGGGAGAGGGACTCCGCGTCGCGCTCGGCGCCCTCCAGGGGGGGCGCGTGGGGATCGCGAGCTGCGCGCTCGGAGTCGCCGAAGCAGCGTTCGCTTTGATGGTGAGCGCCGTGTCGAGGGAGGACGCCGACTGGAAGCGAACGGTGATCGCGCGTTCCTACGCCGACCTGGCCTCCGCCCGCGCTCTGGTGGCTCTCGCGGCTCAGCGAAAGGATTCCGGCGAGTCGTACGTCGAAGAAGCGTCGGTGGCCAAGCTCGTCGCATCTCGCGCCGCGGTCCAGATCGCTTCGGCCGGCGTGGACGTCGCTGGTCCCACGGGCGTCCGGGCCGGCTCCCCGGCGGAGCGGCTCCTCCGGGACGCGAGGGTCTTCCCGATCGTGGAGGGGACGACCGAGATCCAGGAGCTGATCCTCGCGCGAAACATCATCTCGCCCCGGGACGGCCGAAACCCTTTGTAGCGACCCCGACTCCGAGAATCCGTGACGTCTCGACTCCGCCGGTCGCCGGTCCGCGCTCCCGGCCACACTGCGCCCGCGGCGAGCGTCCCGCTCACCGACACGGCCATCGACCCGGCCTGGCAACGGATCCTGGTCGCGGACGGGATTGCCTCGCTCTACCCCCCTCAGGCCCAGGCGCTCGAGCCCGTCCTCGCGGGCGAGAGCGTTCTGCTCGCCTGCCCGACCGCGAGCGGGAAGTCCCTGGTTGCCTACCTCGCGCTCCTTCGCGCGGCCCGGGCGGGCCGCACCGGGCTCTATCTGGTGCCGTTGCGAGCTCTCGCGCACGAGAAGGTCGAGGAACTCGAAAAGTTCCAAGAGCTCGGCCTCAAGGTCGGGATCTCGATCGGGGACTTCGACCTTCCGGCGGAGAAGCTCGAGAAGCTCGATGTGCTGGTCGCGACGAGCGAGAAGGCGGACGGTCTCTTGCGCCGCGGAAGTCCCTGGCTCGACCGGCTGGGAGTCGTCGTCGCGGACGAGGTGCATCTCCTCCGCGACCCCGACCGCGGCCCCACGCTCGAGATCAGCCTCACCCGCCTGCGCCGGAACTACCCGGACCTCCAGATCGTCGCGCTCTCCGCCACGGTGAGCAATTCGGAGGAGGTCGCCGAGTGGCTGGAAGCGAATCACATCACCTCCGACTTCCGGCCCGTTCCGTTGAAGCTCGGAGTCTACCATGAGGGAAGGATCACGTTCACGGACCTTTCTGTGCGCGACATCGCCGGTCCGGGGGAGGCGGTACCCCGTCTCGTCCGGTCGGTCGTCCAGGAAGGCGGCCAGGCGCTCGTCTTCGTGAACTCCCGCAAGGCAAGCGAGCAGCTTGCCGAAGCGCTCGTCCCGACCGTCCGCAACCTCCTGTCGGCGGACGAGCGAGCCCGGGCCAAGGCCGCCGCCCTCGAGATCACGACTTCCTCGGACGAGGAGACGGAGGGGATCCGACGGCTAAGCGGCCTCCTCCCGAACGGGGTCGCCTTCCACAATGCCTCGCTCACCAACCCCGAGAGAAGGGTGGTCGAGCGCGCGTTTCGCGACCGGGCGCTGAAGGCGCTCGTCGCGACGCCGACCCTCGCCGCGGGGATCAATCTGCCCGCGCGCCGGGTGATCGTCCGCGACACGAACCGGTACGACGACCGTCTCGGGCTTCAAGCTCCGATCCCGGCGATGGAGGTGCACCAGATGCTCGGCCGGGCCGGTCGTCCGAGGTTCGACCCCGTGGGGGAGGCGCTCCTGGTCGCCCGGGCGCCCGAGGACGAGGACCGGCTCCTGGACCGGTATCTCTCGGCGCCGCCGGAACCCATCCAGAGCCGGCTCGCGGCCGAGCCGGCGCTCCGGATGCACCTTCTCGCCCTGGTCGCGAGCCATGCCGTCCGGGACGACCGCGACCTCCAGGCGTTCTTCGCTGCCACTTTCTACGGCCGCACCCTACCGCTCTCGGAGCTCCACGAGAAGGTGGCGACCGTCCGTCGCTTCCTGGAGCGCAACGACCTCCTGGTCCCCGGCGGGGAGCTTCGGGCCACCCGGTTCGGCGAGCTCACGAGCGAGCTCTACCTCGACCCGCTGAGCTCCATCGTCCTTCGGGGCGTCGTCGCGCGGGCGCCGATCGGAGTGGGCAGCTTTCCGCTGCTCGCGGCGGTGGCGGCGACCCCGGACCTCCCGCCGCTGTTCCTGCGTCGCGGAGAGGAGGCGGACCTCCTCGCCCGGTACACGGATGAGGCGGAGGAGCTTCTCGTGAAGCCCGAGGAGCCTCCGCTCGACCTCGACCTCGACGTCTACCTCGCGACCCTCAAGACCGCGTCGGTCCTCGAGGCCTGGGTCAGCGAAGAGCCGATCGTCGAGATCACCCAACGCTTCGGCATCGGCGCCGGGGACCTCCGCTCCAAGGTCGAAGACGCCGACTGGCTCCTCTTCGCGGCAGGGCGCCTCGCCCGGGTGTTCCAGCGGAGGGTCGGACGGGCGGTGGACGACCTTTCGTTCCGCATCCGCTACGGGGTACGAGAGGAGCTCCTGGACCTCGTCCGGTTGCGGGGCATCGGTCGGGTGCGAGCCCGGATGCTCTTCCGGGCGGGGTACCCCGACCGGGAGTCGCTCCGCAATGCGCCCCTCGACCGGATCGAGCAGGCGCTCAAGTCGCGACGGCTCGCCGAGATGGTCGCGAGCCAGCTCAGGATCCAGCCAGGGGCCGCCCGTCCCCCGTCGGAAGAAGCTCGAGCGGAGCCGCTCCCGGTGAAGGAGAGGAAAGGCCGTTCCACGGTCCGTCGGCTGGACGAGTTCCCGGCCGATGGGACGTCGTGACCCACTCGTCGATCGGCCTCAGGACCCGCAGCACCGACAGGGTTCCGCCGGTCCCACCGGGCCGGATCTCCCGGCGCACGTAGCCCGCCTGCTCGAGCCGTACGATCCTCCGCCACAGGGTCGTCGTGGGGAGGGGCCGTGCGCCGCTCGCCTGGGCGAGCTCCGTCTCGAGCCGGCGAACGTCCCCGAGCCGTGCGGTCCGCCCCTTCGAGGCGACCCCGATCGCCCGGACGACCCACGGCTCGATCGAGATCCCACGCAGCCGGGCCGGGAGGACTCCATCCCGATGCTCGCGGTACGTGACTCCCAGAAGCTCGCGGCGGAGAAGGTCAACCGCGCGGCGGGCCCCGCCGCCGTCCTCGACCGATCGCCGAACGACCCGGTCCGCGAGCGAGCGCGGCGGGACCTGACCGAGCGCCCGCTCGGCCCGGTCGACGACGATCGCGCGCAGGGTCTCGGAGAGATAGGGAGCGACCTCCACGAAAGGACCGAGCGTGACTCGGGGAACCAGCGAGACCTCGAGGTTCCGGAGCGCGTCCGGAGTCCCAGCAAGGATGGTCCAGAGGGGCGGAATCCCGAACTCTCCCTCGGGGAGGAATCGGTCGGGTCTTGCGAACGCCCGGACGATCGGGGCGAGGTCCGGACCTCCGATGCCGATGTCGTCGAGGATGACGACCGAGGGACGCGATTCCCGACGGAGGCGACGCAGAAAGCCGGCCAGGATCTCGGGCACCGGAAACCCTCTCCCATCGAAGCCGTCGTCGACGCGTCGGAGGAGCTCGGTGGCGACTCCATGAGTTCCTCGGAGGAAGCCCGTTCGGACCGTCAGGAGGCGGGGGAACGGCTCGCCGAGTTCGGAACGCACGCGTTCCACGACCGCCCGCGCCGCCCGGCGTGCGACCGTCGAGGTGCCGCTCCCGGACGGCCCGGCGACCGCCACCATCCACGGCGGCGGTGCTCGAGGACGCGGAGGGTCCAGCCGTTGTACCACCTCTTCGACTTCGCGAGCACGCCCGAGAGCCACCGGGGGGAGCCAGTCATGGGCCAGCACTTCCGAATGCGCCGCGGTCATCATTGAACATGCATAATCTATGGAATATAAGAATTCTATTGACCAGCGTCGTCCGCGTGTGAAAAGTGCTATGGACCCCGAGGGCTGCCGGGGTCGATGGCAGCCTCCACGTCGTCCCGGCCGCTCAGCATCCTGCTGCGCGACCTCCTCCTTTCGACCCTCCTTGCGGTGGTCCTCTACGCGCTCTTCCTCGAGTTCAATGAGCACTACTTCCAGTCGAAGGGGTTCAACTATCCCGAGTTCCTCGCGCTCGAAGCGGGCGCCGTCCTCCTCGTCGCGTGGCTCGTGGCCCGGTCGATGACTCGGGCCACCGATGCGGTGATGGAACGGCGAGGGATCTCGACCCGAAGTCACGCCGTCCGGCTGTTCACCAACCTCGTGGTCGCCATCGTCGCCGTCCTCGTCCTGTTCAGTCTCGCCGGGGTTTCGGCGGAGTCGCTCTTCCTCGGAAGCGCCTTCGCGGGCATCGTGATCGGCCTCGCGGCCCAGACCGTCCTCGCGAACGTCTTCGCGGGGCTTCTGATCGTGCTCGCCGACCCCTACCGGCCGGGCGACCGCGTCGCCTTCATCACGTCGAGCTACGGGGCGCTCGCCCCGAGCTATCCGCACGAGATGATGTACCCGGGATACTCGGGAGTGGTCCGGGACGTCGGCCTGATCTACACCGTGATCGAGCTCGACGCCGGGGGACTCGCGAAGTTCCCGAACGGGATCGTGCTCAATGCGCTCAGTCTCCACCAGGTCCCGGGGAGCCCCCGCGCGGTTCGCGTCCGGATGACGTTCCCTCAGTCCGTCACTGTCGGGACGGTCGAGGAGGCGCTCCGCGCTGCCGCGAGCGGGTTCCCCGGGACCTCTCCCACGGCCCCCGTTCCCCGGCTCGAGGTCGCGGACATCTCCGAGACGACTTGGGACGGAGCCGTGGTCGTCTGGACGACAGCGACGGATGAGGGAAGAGTCCGGGACAACGTTCTCCGCGCCGTCCTGGACCGCCTTCCGGCGTCCCGCGCGGCCGGGTGACCCTCACCGGCGGCCGACTGCTTAAATCCCTCCGAAGCTGGCGCAGGCCGGGAGCTCACCGATGGTACGGCGCGTCACCCTGATCCCGGGAGACGGAATCGGGCCCGAGGTCACGAACGCCGCCCGGATCGTGGCGGACGCGACCGGCGTTTCTTTCGAATGGGAGGTCGTCGACGCCGGCGAGAAGGCGATCGCGTCGACCGGTTCTCCCCTTCCGGACGACGTGCTGAAGTCCATCCGGAAGAACCGCCTCGCCCTCAAAGGGCCGATCACCACCCCGATCGGGAGCGGCTTCCGGTCAGTGAACGTGGCCCTCCGCCAGCAGCTCGACCTGTTCGCCTCGGTGCGACCGGCCCGCTCGATCGCGGGAGAGGGGACGCGCTATCCCGAGACCGACCTGATCGTGGTCCGGGAGGCCACGGAGGGGCTCTATTCGGGAGTGGAGCACTGGGTCGACCGCGAGCACTCCGCGGCGGAAACGGTCGCGATCGTGACGCGAAAGGCGTCCGAGCGGATCGTCCGATTCGCGTTCGAGCTCTCCCGCCGCCAGCATCGCCACCGGGTGACGGCCGTCCACAAGGCGAACATCATGAAGACGACCGGCGGGCTCTTCCAGTCGGTCTTCCGCGAGATCGCACCTCAGTATCCGGACATCGAGAGCGACGAGCGTCTGATCGACAACATGTGCATGCAGCTTGCGAAGAAGCCCGAAGAGTACGATGTCATCGTCACGACGAACCTCTTCGGGGACATCCTCTCGGACCTCTGCGCGGGGCTCGCCGGGGGCCTCGGCGTCGCCCCCGGCGCTCTCTACGGGGACGAGCTCGCCGTGTTCGAGCCGGTCCACGGCTCGGCACCGAAGTACGCGGGCCAGGACCGGGCCGACCCGGTCGCCGAGATCCTCTGCCTCGAGCTGCTCCTCCGACACATCGGGGAGACGGAGGCCGCCGACCGCGTCTTCCGTGCGGTCTGGGAGACGATCGCGGAGAAGAAGGTCGTCACGTACGACCTCGCGCTTCCCGGCTACACGCTCCGCCCCGTCGCTCCCTCCTCCTGTTCGGCGATGGCGCGCGAGATCGCGCGGAAGGTCCCGCTCGTCGACCCGCGCGCCCCGCTCCCCCGGCCGTCCGGCGGAGGACCCTCGGGAGACGCAGCGCTCGAGGCGTAGGCGTCCTGCACGGGGGTCGCCGCATCGGAGCCCTCGTCCGACCCGGCCGTTCCGCGTCGCGTCAGCGGTCGCCGACGACCTTGACGATGACCCGCTTCGGCCGCTGGCCATCGAACTCGGCGTAGAACACCTGTTCCCACGGACCGAGGTCGAGGTCGCCTTTCGTCACGGGGAGGACGACCTGGTGGCCGAGGAGGAGGTTCTTGAGGTGGGCATCCCCGTTCGTCTCTCCGGTCCGGTGATGCTCGTACTCTCCCGGCGGAGCGAGCCGGTCCGCCCACGCCGCGATATCGCGAAGAAGGCCTGACTCGTTGTCGTTCACGTAGNNGACCGCCGCCGTGATGTGCATCGAGGAGACGAGGACGAGTCCGTCCGAGACCCCGCTCGAGCGGACGACCTTGCGGACACGCTCCGTGATGTTGACGAACTCCCGGGGGCGCTCCGTATGCATGACCAGATACTCGGTCCGGCTCGGCATCGGCCGAGGATTCTCCGCGCGTAGCTTTAAGCTGGTCGAAGGACCCTGAAAGAAGCCGAGGGAGCGCCGTGGCTA
>DAEB01000039.1 GCA_002495185.1 Thermoplasmata archaeon UBA184
GGGCTCGAGACCCGACTGGCGGATCGCTTCCATCGACACCCGGGTTGCCGCCTCCCGGGCGGAATCCTTCATCTTGCCGAAACGGTTCTGCGCCGCTCCGACCACCCACGTTTCACGCATGCCGACCTCTCGATCCGACAAGGGTCGAAGGGTCAGGACGGGCTTAACCTAACCGCTCCCCGACCCGGTCGGCTCGACCGGCTCCATCGGGGGGAGTCCCAGAATCCCCCGCAAGCGCTCGAACGACCGTTCGGCGACGCCCGGGTCCGGTGTCTTGAACAGAAGCCGCCCCGCGCGGCTGATCGTCACCTCCGACTCGAGGGTGGCGATCAGCATGACGCGGGCATCCACGACGGGAATGCCCGCTCCTTCGAGGGCGGTCCGGACCGACCGGAGGTCGAGCCGGTTCGGCGGGTCCGCGACCGCTTCGTACCCCCCGTGATTCGAGCAGAGCCGTAGTCGTCGATACATAGTCGGCAAGGTCTGGGACTCCGGCCCCAATTATCGCTTGTTCCTCGGACCCCGTCTCCTAGTAGAGCGACGCTCCGCACTTCGAGCAGGACCGGGAGCGGAGGGGGTTCGCGGTCCCGCACGACTCACAGAACCGCTGTGTCACGGTCGGTGGAAGCGGAGGAGTCGATGAGCTAGCCAGCTCCCCCCTCCCGAGGGTGTACGGCCGGGACGAAGCACGAAGCACGGTGTAGAAGGGGAGCTGCCAGGTCATCGCCATGATGCCCCCGACGAACGCGAAGACCAACCCAACGAACAACCCTGCGCCGCCGAAGAGACTGACCAGGGAGAGCGCGACGATCCCGATTCCGGAGGATCGTGCGGTCCTCGGGTCGGTGCGCAGACGGAATCCGAGCACGGAGATCGCGACTCCGCTCACGACCCCCACGACGCCTGTCACTGCGTAAACGGCCGAGGAGCCCGGGATCGCGCTTTCCGGCTGCCATCGGAAGGCGTACGCGACGACGACGTCCGCAACCCCCACCACGGCGATCAGGACGCCCCCGAGGACCGAGAACACATGCGCCGCGAGCGGAAAGAGGGGCGGCCCCCACCGCGCGCTGTAGGGGACCATCGGAGGATGAACGGGTCCAACCACGAGGCAGAGACGAGTCCTGCGCTATTTCACTCCGGGCTTGGCGTGGGGAGTGGGAGTTGGCCCGGGTCCCTCAGAGGATCTGCGCCTTCCGGATGCAATCGTCGATCATCTCGTCCACGTCGATCCGGTCCTCTTCCTTCAGGATCTGGACGAGGTTCGACCGGGTCGCGGGCCGGTCCGGGACCGCCTGACAGCAGACCCCGGGACGGGTCGAAATCGAATAGGTGCCGATCGATTTCGCGACCCTTTCGATCTCCTGCTTGTCGAACCCGATCAGCGGCCGAACGATCGGGAGGTGGACCGAGGCGGTCGCACTGCGGATGTTCGAGAGCGTCTGGGATGCGACCTGGCCGAGGGCTTCTCCGGTCGCAAGGAACGAGGCTCCTTCCCGGGCTGCGATCCGTTCGGCCGACCGCCACATGAACCGGCGGCACAGGACGCAGCCAAAGTGGCGGTCTGTCGACCGCATCAACGTCACCTGGGTCGGGCCATGCGGGAGCAGGTAGAGCGGGATCGGCTGGTGATACCGCTCGCGGAGGACCGCCAGGTGGTCGACGACCTTCGACAGCGGTGAGTCGTCCGTGAACGGTCGGTTGTCCATGTGCACCGCCACCATTTCGTGGCCCTGGCGGAGTAGGTAGTGGAGCGCGACCGGGGAGTCGATGCCTCCGCTCATGAGCATCGCTCCGCGCGCCATGCGCCTCTTTCACGATGTCGTGCTATTTAGGGGTGCCCCTCCGCTCCGAGAGAAAGAAGGGCGCACTAGCGGATTGGCTCCATATCGTACGGGTCCCGACTGCTCCTCGCTGCGACCGCGATCCCCGCGATCACGCACCCTGCCCCGAGGACCACGAGGAAGATCGCGAGCAACGGCATGAGGGCGGCTCCGAAGTTGGACAAGCTCGGGAACTGGAATCCCGAGATCTGGTACCAAAAGACGAGCCCGAGGAAGAGGATGGGGACGCCGATGGCCAGCAGGACCTTCCAGAGGACGCTCTGGCGAAACGGCAGCGGGTAGATTCCGCCTTTGTTCAGGATCTCGTCCTGAGTCTCGTCGGCGTCGAGCTCGGCCTGGTACAGATCCTCTGGGGACTCCACGGGGGTGAGTTGGCGTCCTCCCTGATGGATGTTTGGCCGGGACTCGGGTAGGGAGCTTGCCCTTGGTTCTCTCCCGGAGGCGGCGACCTCCGAACACTCGAGTCACACGGAGGCCCCCGCCGTCGAACTGCGCCCGAGGTGCTTCGGTACGGGGCACGGGCTCCGTGAGGCGTAAATACAGAACCCGGGTCGAACGGTCGATGCCGGAAGAGGTCGCCGCACCGCCGACCGAACTCGCCTGTCGTGTCGAAGGGAGCGGTCCCGCNNCCCGGCCTCGCGAAGGAGTTCCTCGTCCTCGCACCGGACCTTCGGGGGCACGGCCGAAGTCCCGCACCCCCGGGGTCCCAGTTCACGTTCGCGGAGATGATGGGGGATGTCCTGCGAGTCCTCGACGAGAGAGGGGTCGTTGCCGCCCACGTCGTCGGCGTCAGCGGGGGAGCGCTGCTGGCGCTCCGCCTCACGCTGGAGCGCCCGGATCGCGTCCGCAGCTTGACGATGATCAGCGGCGCCGCGTACACCGACTCCCACACGAAGGCCGTCGCCCAGCGCTGGGCGGAAACGTACGCCAGCGAAGGACCGGACCGGTTCGCGTTGCGTCTTCTGAAGGACCTCTACTACCCCGACTGGGTCGAGGCCAACCTCGACTTTGCCGACGAGGTCCGGGCGCAGGTTCGGCATCAGGACTATGGACCGGCAGTGAAGTGGGCGATCTCGATGGCCTCCTTCGACGAGCGGAACCGCATCGCGACCGTTCAGCGGCCGACCCTGATCATTCAGGGAATGAACGACGCCGTGGTCGATCCATCCCACGCGCGCATCCTCCGCCAGTCGATCCCCGGCGCGCAGATCCGCATCCTCGCAGACACGGGACATCTGGCGCCCGTCGAGCGCCCGAAAGAGATCGTCGAGGCCATCCGCACGTTCGTCCACTCGACGGAATCGGCCGGCACTGCCCCACCCCCCGGTCCGGGGGGCCCGTCGCGCGGACCGTGAGCTTATCTTCCGGCGGCCGAATTCGGGAATGATGGCCTCGGACGATACTTCGGATCTCGCGGCGCGGTTGGCCCGGCTCGAGCGGGAGCTGATGGAACTCAAGGCCCGGGTAATCGCTCTGGAGCGTCTCGAGGGCGCGGGGGAGTTGCATCCCACCGACTCCTCGACCGTTCAGAAGAAAGTCGTCTACGATTGGCAGAAATGACCTCCCTCGGCCCGGGGGCACCTTCCGTTCCCGGGACAGCACCCGAAGAACTCGACGCGCTCCTCGCGAGATTCCCCGTTCTTGCCCCTCCGGTTTCGACCGCTGGTGCGGCGGTCGTCATTGTGCTTCGGGAGGGACGCGACGAGGTGGAGACTCTTCTGATCGAGCGGTCCGTTCGGTCGGAGGATCCGGCTTCGGGTCAGGTCGCCTTCCCGGGCGGGCACGTCAGCGACGCGGATGGCTCCCTCGCCGCCACCGCCCTCCGGGAGCTCGAGGAAGAAGTCGGGCTGACCCGGTCGGACTTCATCGGGGATCTGCGGTACGTCGACACCGTGCTGGCCGTCCGATTCGGTCTCAAGGTCGCGGTGTTCGCGACGGCCCTGGCCGAGGAGGGAACGCCGCCCACCGCCCGGAGCGAAGAGGAGGTCGCGCATGTGTTCTGGCTCCCGCGGTCCGCCCTCTCCACCACCCGCTCGATCGAGCGCGAGACGATGCGGGGTCCGAGCGAGGTCCGGGCGACCGTTTTCGAAGGTCACGTTCTCTGGGGATTCACCCGCCGGGTCCTCTGCCAGTTCTTCGGGGTTTCCACCGACGATGCGTACATCGGCCCTGTGTTCGTCCCGCACTCCCCGGCGGAGCCCGATGGTTGAGGTGCGGACGAGCGGGCGATGACCTTCACGGGGGCTGCGCCCGACCCGAAGGGAACCAGCCGACGGACCCGTCGGCTGACCTGCCCCCACTGCCACCAGGAGTTCGATTACGACGTCCTCCCGGGCGCCTCCGTTACGGCCGTTCGGTTGGGGAGGTCCCGCTACATGCGCTGTCCGATGTGCCATCGGTTCGCGGTCTTCGAGCTATCCCATCGCCCGGCAGGGGCCAGCGGTCCGGCCCCTCCCCGGTTCGATGACCGGCGGACCACGCTTGTCTGGTCGGGGAGGCTCCTCGTACCCGCGCTCGCCATCATCCTTGCCGGCGCCTTCCTTCCCCTCAGTCTGACCTTTCGGCTCACGCTGATGGTCTCGGGCACGGTCGTCTTCGCAGCCGCGGTCGTCCTCCTCCTCGTGTTGGCCCGCAGCCGACGGATCCGCTGAGCGCGGGGCCGAACCGTTGGGCACGCCCGGGTCGTCGGACAACGTTTCTCTCGGGAACGGGGGGTTCCGTCGCGCGATGCTTTAAATAGTGGTTTAAATACTCCCGCCTCGGGGATTCCTTTGGTCAAGATTCGCATCGAGAATGTCGTTGCCTCTACCTCCCTCGGCGACGAGCTGGACCTGCAGTCCATCGCCCTCGGCCTGGACGGAGCGGAGTACGAACCCGAACAGTTCCCGGGTCTGATCTACCGGTTGAAGCAGCCGAAAACGGCGATCCTCCTCTTCCGGTCCGGCAAGGTGGTCTGTACCGGGGCGAAGAGCATGCACGAGGTCGAGGAGTCGATCCAGACGGTCTCCCAGCAGATCAAGAAGGGGGGCCAGAAGATCAACATGCACCCCAAGATCGAGGTGCAGAACATCGTCGCGAGCAGCGACCTCGAGAGCGAGATCAATCTGAATGCGATCGCCGTCACCCTCGGCCTCGACCGGGTCGAATACGAACCCGAGCAGTTCCCGGGCCTCGTGTGCCGGATCGACGAGCCGCGAGTCGTGGTCCTGCTCTTTGGCAGCGGGAAGCTCGTGTGCACGGGGGCTCGGAAGCCGTCCGACGTCGAAGTCGCCGTCAAGAAGATCACGAAGGAGCTCCAGGGCGCGGGTCTGCTTCGATAGTCCGCGCTCGGGACAGTGTCGGGATGACGCTCCCGCGTGGTCTGCCCATCGTCGATCACCACTGTCATCTCTCCCCCTCCGGGGAGGGGGTCCGGGCGGTGCAGCGATTCCGCGCGGCGGGCGGGACCCATCTCTTTCTCGCCACGCAAAACTACGAGGGGACCGTGCCGCTCTCGGTCGACGCGTACGCCCGCCAGTTCGAGGTCACCCGTCGGCTCGCCGACCAGTCGATCGAGGAGGCGGGCGTGCGCGCCTACCCGGTCGTCGCGCCGTACCCGATCGATCTCATCGGAGCGACCGCCCAGGTCGGCTCTCCCGCCGCCCTGGAACTCTACCTCTCCGCGCTCGACCTCGCCGGGGAGTGGGTTCGTCAGAGGAAAGCGGTAGCGATTGGCGAGGTCGGCCGCCCCCACTTTCCCGTGAGCGAGGAGGTCGCGAGCGTGGTGGAACCGGCTTTCCGCCATGCTCTCGAGGTCGCCCGCGACGCGGATTGTCCGGTCGTCGTGCATTCGGCCGACCTCGACGCAAGAGGTCTTCGCGAGCTCGCGGACCTCGCCCGGAGCGTGGGTCTGCGACCGGAACGCGTGGTCAAGCACTACACCCGGACCCCGGTCGACCCCCGCCAGTCCGGCGGAGTCGTCCCTTCGTATCTCGCCCGGCGCGACCTGGTTCGCGAGGTCGCGAGAACCTCGGGACCCTGGTTCCTCGAGACCGACTTTCTCGATGACCCGAAGCGGCCGGGGGCCGTCCTTGACCTCGCGACGATCCCTCGACGCGCCAGCGCGATCGCAACGGACGCCGGGCTAGGAGCAGAATCTCTCTGGGTCCCGTTCGTGGAGTCGATTAAGAAGGTCTATGGGTGGCGACCGGAGCTCTCCGCCGAGGGGGCGGCGCTGTGACCGCTCGAAAGCGTGGGACGCTGATCGCAATCGAAGGGATCGACGGAGTGGGGAAGTCGACCCTTCTCGAGTCGCTCGCCCGGGCCCTGCGTCGCCGCGGCCTCTCGGTCGGAGTGCGCCGCGAGCCGGCCGACCCGCGTCTGGGGGCGATGGCCCAGGCAGCCGCGGCCGAGGACCCTTGGACCGGTGCTGTCTATTTCACGGTCGACCGGCACCTCGCGGCGCCGGAACTGGAACGCGCTCTCCGCAAGTACGACCTCGTTCTCCAGGATCGCTCGTTCTACTCGACCATCGCCTACCAGGGCAGTGCCCTGTCCGCCCGCGACCGCCGACGCCTCGCCGACCTCCAGAAGTCGGCAACGCGTCGTCCCGACCGCGTCGTCCTTCTCGACCTTCCGACCTCCGAAGCCCTCGAGCGTCTCGGCGGTCGGTCCCGGCAGCGGGGGCCCCTCGAAAGACGCCGGACCCTCGACCGAGTCGCCCGGGCCTACCGCGAGCTCGCCCGAAGGAACGACTGGCAGGTACTGGACGCTCAGGCATCCCCTTCCGAGCTCGTTCGTGAGGTGATCGCACGTCTCCCCCTGTCCCGGCGCGCCCGTCGCGCGCCTGCCCGCCGACGGCGAAATGATAAGCCCGGCGAAAGTCCCCCGCGTCGACCATGACCCCCGCTCGACCGATCCTCGTCCGAGAGGAGACCCTCGACCCCTCGTTCGTCCCGCCCCGCCTCGTGCACCGGGACGTCGAGCTCGACCTCCTTCGACGTCGCTACCGGGAGGCCCTATCGAAGGGACTGCCCTTCCACCTGATGCTTACCGGAGGCGTCGGGAGCGGGAAGACCGCCCTCGCCCGCCGCCTCGCGTCGGACCTCGAGAAGGGAGGGCGGCTCGGCGGCTTTCCGGTCCGTTCCGCCTACGTGAACTGCTGGAGGAGGGCGAGCGACCGGACCGTGATGCTGGACCTTCTGCGGACGGTCCAGGTCTCGCTCCCGGACCGGGGATACTCGCTCTCGGAGATGCTGGACGTCTTCGAACAGGGAATCCGGAAGAACCCCGCGCACCTCCTCGTCCTCCTCGACGAGGCGTCCAGCCTCGTGCGGCAGGACACGAAGCTGGTCTACCTTCTCTCCCGTTCCCGCGAGGTCGGACTCGGGTCGATCTCGCTCGTTCTGGTCGCGGTCGAGGACCTCTTCCCCTACCTCGACCCCGCGAGTCGGTCGAGCTTCGGGGTGACGCACCGGCTGTCCCTTCCCCCCTACGACCGAGCAGCGCTCGTCGATATCCTGCAGGCGCGCGCCGAGCTCGCGCTCCGGCCCGGCAGCGTCGACCGGGAGACGCTCGACCAGATCGCCCGGATCGCCGCGCCCAGCGGGGACGCACGGTTCGCGCTCGAGATCCTCTCCGGGGCTGCCCATGCCGCCGAGGAGGCGGGGTCCGAAACCATCGAGGCAGAGCACGTGCGCCGCGCCAAGGGCTCGCTCCTTCCAACGGTGACCGAGACTCAGCTCGAGTCGCTCTCGACGCACGAACTCGGGGTCCTCCTCGCCCTGACGCGGACGCTCAAGCGCCGGGGAGCGGCGACCTCGAGCCAGAAGCTCCGAACGAACCACACCGCTCTGCTCGAGGAGCTCGGAGCGCCGGCGATGAGCCGAACCACCTTCTGGCGCACCCTGAAGGAACTGGAGCGGGACGGGCTCGTCGTTCTCGAGAGCGGCGCGTCGGGGGAATCGAACACGGTCTCGATGGACGAGCTTCCGGCGAGCCTCCTCACGACGCTCCTCGAGGAGCGGGTCGGTCGCGGGCGTTCGCGCAAACCCTAAAGCGACCTCGCGGGGTGCGCGGCCGTGGCCGAATCCTCCCTCGCCCCGGTTCCTCGGGGGTCGGCGCCGCTCCCCGAGTGGATCCGCGTGCGACCGCCTCGAGGAGCTGCCTACCCCGACGTCAAGGGGATTCTGGGCGAGCTGCGCCTCGGGACCGTCTGCCGGGAAGCACGGTGTCCGAACCTTCCCGAATGCTGGTCGGCCGGCGCGGCGACCCTGATGCTCCTCGGAACCGACTGCACTCGGCGGTGCACGTTCTGCGCGGTAACGACCCACTGGCCCCGTGGCGCGGTCGACCGGACGGAGCCGGAACGGGTCGCTGAGGCGGTGCGACGGTGGGGGCTCCGGTACGTCGTCCTCACCCAGGTGTGCCGGGACGACCTCGACGACGGGGGCGCGAGCGTGATGGCCGAGACGGTCCGACGGATCCGGACCGCGTCGCCCTCCACCCTCGTCGAGCTCCTGGTCGGGGACCTCGGGGGTCGCGAAGCCTCCCTCCGGGCGGTCCTGGACTCTGCGCCGGACGTTCTCGCCCACAATTTGGAGACCGTCCGCTCCCTGAGTGCCGAGGTCCGCGACCCCCGGGCCGGGTATGACCGCTCGCTCGCCGTGCTTCGGGCCGCCCGCCGGCTCGGACCCGAGGAGCTGGTGACGAAGAGCTCGGTCATGCTCGGGCTCGGGGAGACCGACCCCGAGCTCGACGCGGCGCTTCGAGACCTTCGGGATGCGGGCGTCGACCTCCTCACGCTCGGTCAGTACTTGCGACCCAGTAGCTCGCACCGGCCCGTCCACCGCTACGTGACCCCCGAGGAGTTCGGGCGTTGGGAGGCGCGCGCCGGTACGCTCGGCTTCTCGGCGACCGCCGCGGGTCCGCTGGTCCGAAGCTCCTACCGCGCCGAGGAACTATACCGCGCGGCGCGCACCGACCGGGGAGGCTGAGCGATGGCGAAGAAGGTTCGGCGGAAGCCCGAGGAGGAGGAGCCGACGGCCTTCGAGTTCCCGGTCTTCGATGAGAAGGCGTTCGCCGAGAAGGAGTTCGAACTCACGTACGCGCTGACCCTGGCGGGGGTCATCACCATCCTGCTCGGCGTCCTATCGTGGGCGCTTTCGGTGCTCGGGGTGTGGTGGTACGTCGTCTTCCCGGTCGGCATCGTCCTGATCGCGTTCAGCCCCATGCTGATCCGCCGGCTCCGGTCGAAGTCCTCGGTCTACACGCGGAGCGACTGGTTCGGCCTGATGGCCCTCGAGTTCTTCGGATGGCTCGCGCTCTGGTTCGTACTCCAGAACCTTTCGCCGCACCAGCTCTAGATCGCCTCGGCCGCGTCCTGCCACGGTAGTCGACGGGCGAGGAGGTCACGAAGGGCGACCCCAAGGGCCGGGGAGTCGTCCGATTCTCCGAGCGCCTTCACCGTGTGGCGGGCGGTCGCCCGGGCGGTGAGGTCCTTCCCGAGCGAGAGACGCGGGAACGCGGCCCGGAGAACGGTTTCGGCATCGCGATCGCTCCGGCGGGTGTCCACTCCGAGGCTCCCGTCGGGGCGGACGTACGGTCCCTGCAGCACCTGGTCCCTTTTCGCTCCCCACTTTTCGAGAAAGCTCCCGGTCCGGTCGATGCCGGCGGGAGGCCCGTCTTGGACCCGGACCTCGGGCCGTCTCGGGTGCGAAAGCTCGACCGCGACGACCACGGAGTCCGCGTCCGCCGCGCTCGCGTGCCCGAGGACCGTGAAGTCGGAACGCGCGAGCTCCTCGGCGACGGCGAGGGCCGCCTTCCGGAGCTGTGGATAGAGCGTGTCGTCCACCAGGTCCGGACGGGGCAGGACCGCGACCGTCACATGCGTGCCACGCTTCCGAACGAGCTCGAGCGCGACGTTTTTCGAGAGGGGATCGTCCCGCCGCACCTCGAAGAACCTCTCCGCGGGGGCGTCCAGATAGGCTCCGGCCGCCAGGACGAACAGTCCGAGGTTCTTCCGGGACAGCGCGCTCGCGACGTTCCGGTTCGGGTCGACCGGATCCGCGAGGACGAGCGCGACCTCGGGCGGAAGGCGAGGCGGCTCCTTTCCCGGTTCGGCGAGCCGGACCGGGATGCGCCAGCTGCGGGCCGCCCGGAGGAGCCCGCGGAGCGATTCGAATCGGATCACGAGAAGCTCGACCAGGTAGCCCGAGAACCCTTCGGTCCGGGCCTCGGAGCCGTACACGCCCAGCGACCGGAAGAACTGCTTCGCCAACCGCACCTGAGCCACCAGAGCGGGCGACTCTCGCGCTGCCAAGTACTCCTGGTGGAACGGGGTCCGGTCGACCGGCGAGAGCGGTCGCGAGGGGTCGCTCACCGCAAAACCGGGGACGGCGTCCACGGTGAACCCTTCGAACGTCCCACGGAGATACGGATGCTCCGCGTACCGAGTCTCGGGGGACGAAAGGATCGCTCGGCCGAGCGCGAGGCCCTCTTCCCGGAGACGATCGCGCGAGAGCTCCGGCGGGAAGAGGAGAAAAAGGTCGATATCGAGACGGTCCTGGAGAAACGTTCCTCGGGCCGCGCTCCCGGCGACAAGGGCCCGAACGAGCGGGCTGGACCGCTCGCGAGCGGCGGCCGTCACTCGGGTCACCAGGTCGACCCGGACCCGCGCGACGCGTTCGAGGAACTCGGGAGACGGCGAGATCCGAGCCTCCACCGCGCGTTCCACTTCGTCCGCGCGGGGGGACGCGGAGCCGGCCCCGCCCCCTCCCATCATCGAGCGGAACCGGACGTCTCGACGCAGATGAATCTTCGGTCCGACCGGCCGGCACGGGCCACCCTTATCGTCCGGTCNNCGAACCATTACCGGACGCGAAGGTCCGATGCACGGCCTGCGCCCGGTACTGCACCATCCCGGAGGGGTCGCACGGGTTCTGCTTCGTGCGGAAGAACGTCGGTGGCCGACTGGTCCTCCTGAGCTACGGACGAGCTTCGGCGGTGCAGGTCGACCCCGTTGAGAAGAAGCCGCTCTCTCACTTCCACCCGGGGACCCGGGTCTACTCGATCGGGACGGTCGGCTGCAACTGGCGNNTACTGCCAGAACGCCGAGATCTCCCAGGAACGTGAGATCGTCGGGCGTTCGCTCCCTCCTCATAAGGCCGTAACGGAAGCCCTCCGACTCGGGTGTAGCGGAGTGACGTTCACGTACAATGAGCCGACGATCTTCGCCGAGTACGCGCTCGATGTCATTCACGACGCGCACAAGGCGGGGCTGTTTGCGAACTTCGTGACCAACGGCTACATGACCCCGGAAGCGGTCGCCGTCCTCGGCCCGAACCTGGACGCGGTGAGCGTTGACTTCAAGGGAAGTGGGGAGGCGGGCTTCCTGCGGAAGTATGTGGCGGCCAAGGGCCCCGACCCGATCTTCGACTCTGCGGTCGCACTCAAGAGAATGGGCTCGCATGTCGAGATCACCGACCTGATCGTGCCGGAGGTCGGGGAATCGGTCGAGGCGACCCAGACGCTCGCGAGGTTCGTCCGCGAGAAGCTCGGCCCCGAGACCCCATTCCACCTGCTCCGATTCCACCCCGACTACCACATGATGGAGTTTCCGGAAACGCCCGTCGCGACGCTGGAGAAGCTGCATCGGGTCGTCAAGGCCGAGGGCCTCGACTTCGTCTACCTCGGGAACGTCTGGGGTCATCCGCTCGAGCACACGTACTGTCCGGGCTGCGGGGCCGTCGTCGTCCGACGCCTGGGGTTCACGATCCAGTCGTGGCGATTGGACAAGGAGAACTGCTGCCGAAAGTGCGGCCGGAAGATCCCCATCGTGGGCTCGCTCCCCGAGAACTACGAGCCGACCTTCGCGACCCCCATCCCCTAAGCGCGCGAGCGTGCGGGGGCCGCCCGCCGTCAAGCGAGGCCGACGGGGCCACCATATACGCCCGACGTCCCGGACCGGAGGAGGGGTCGACGATGTCACGACCTCCGCCGCGACATCCGAGCCGGTCCCCGAAACGGACCCGACGGCCGGCTCGTGATGCGAGCGAACCCTCGCCGCTGGTCGAGATCGTCATCAGCTCCCCGGAGGGCGAGGACTGGGTCACCCAGACGCTGAGTTCGAGAGGGACCCCGTTCCGCCTCCTCGCCTGCCGGCCGAGTGATCGGGGGCGTCGCCGCCTCCTCCGCCTCTTTGAGGTCCGAGGAGGCAGCGCCGAGATCGCATCGTTGGTCCGCCATCTCCGAGCGCGTCTCGCCGCCCGGGACGTCGCGCTCACTTCGATCGGTCCGGACCGCGCGCTCGTCCGCGTTTCGGTACCGATGCCTCCGGGATGTTCCGCGGTCTTCGACCTCGGGGACTTCTGCATCCGGTGCCCGTTCGCGGGGGGCGGCTCCGCATCCGAACCTCCGCTGTGGCGGGTTCTGGTGCCGCGAATCGTGGATGCGCGGACTCTCCTCGCCGCCACAAGCCGTCGGGGTCATCCCCGCCCGACCCTCGTTCGTGCCGGGGCGTACCGACGCGAGTGGGGACTCACCGGCCGACAGGAGCTCGCGATCCGAACCGCGCTCGAGCTGGGGTATTTTGACTACCCGAGGAGGGCCTCGCTCTCCGCCGTGGCCGGACGCCTGGGTGTCGGCCGTTCGGCCGCGCTCGAGCTCCTCCGCAAAGCGACGACCAAGGTCACCGCGGACCGGTTTCTCGCAGAACCGTCCGTCGATCTCCCGCTCTGATCGCGACCACATCGCCGGCGAGAGCTTCGTGGCCGCCGGGTTTCTCAGCGCGCTGCCGCGACCGGCTCCTCGGCCTCTGAGAACGCGGGCTGCGAGAGCTTCGGTGGACGCGCGCTCGGGTCTGCGTTCAGTCGCCGGATCCCACGGGACTGCGCCGGAGCGAGGGAGAATCTCCGCTTTCCTTCCTCGATCGTCGAACGGAGCACGCTCTCGACCAGACCTGGCGAAAGACCGACCTCGGCCGCCCAGGCCCGTGCGCGGGCGAGCACCTGATCCTCCTGAGCGGAGTTGGTGACCGTTTCACCTTCCTGCGACCGAAGCGCGATGGCGTCAAGCGCCGTTCGGACCCGGGCGGCGAGGAGGAGCACGATCTGGCGGTCGATCTTCTCGAGCTCGCGTCGAATCGACCGAAGCGAACGCGGTCGGCCGGAGGGCACCGCCATGATGCGCTCTCCCAACGTCTTCGCGGCCATGGCACTTCGACCGCACCGGTGCGGGACGAGTTTCACATACGGCACGGGGTCTCTCGGTCGATGGAGCTCGTCCTCGCTTCCAATTTCGACGACCGGCTCGTAGTCGAAACGGCCGACCTACCGGTCTCCACGTTCTTCGGAGGGTTCCCGGTGCAGCTCACCGGGGGTGGGCGACCCCCGAAGATCCTACCCACCGTGGACCGAGACCGATTCCGTTCCCACCTCGAGGTGGTCCACCAGCATTCTCGTCAGTTCTTCGCCACTCTGAACAGCAGCGACCTCGGCCTTCGGGAGTACGGTCCGGGGTACATCGACCGATTCCTTCGGGAGGCGGCGGAGCTCATCGACCTCGGCGTCGACGGGTTCGTCATCGCCCTCCCTGCCCTCATCGAGGCCGTCCGAACCGAATGGCCCGACGTCCCGATCACCGTGTCCACCTTCGCTCGCATCCGGTCGGTGACCCAGGCGCAGTACTTCCTCGACCTGGGCGCGCGGACCATCATCCTCGAGGAGGCGAACCGGGACTTCCGGCTGATCCGGGGCCTGGTCCGGCTCGGGGCGGAGGTCGAGATCCTGGTCAACCAGAGCTGCCTTCCGTCGTGCCCCTACCGGGGTCATCACCTGAACACGAGCTCGCTCGCATCGCAACCGGGAGCTCCCTGTCCCGCGTTCGAGTATCCGATCCTCGAATGTGGGCTCGAGTACCTTCGGGACCCGGCCCGACTGATCTCGGGCATCTTCGTACGACCCGAGGACCTCGAGGTCTACCAGGAGGCCGGGGTGACCCGGTTCAAGGTCTCGGGCCGGAACCGGTCGACCGACTGGCTCCTCCGGTGCGCGCGCGCGTACGCATCTCGATCCTATCCCGGCGACCTCGCGGACATTCTGAGCCTGGTTCAACTCAAGGGACCGCTTTCCGCCCTTCGACGGGTGGCTGCTTCCGACCCCTCGGAGTCGGCCGGGTCGCTCGAGAAGGCGTTCGCCCCGTTCGCCGATATCTCGATCGACAACCGGGCGTTCCCTCGCGACTTCTTGCACCATATCGCCCAAGTCGACTGCGACCACACCACGTGCGACGAGTGCGGCTACTGTCCCGGAGTGGCGCGAAAGGTCCTGAGAATTGGCGGCAAGAGCCTCGCGGAGTACTCGCCTCCCGAACGGCTTCCGCCGGCAATCGAACTTCTCCCTCGGCTGGGACCCCCTACCGCCGGAGAAAACCAGCTCCACCCCTCTGGCTGACTCGCCACGGCAGTACGACTCGTTCTCCTCCGACCCAACCCGGGACGCTCTACCGGCGCCGATGAGGCGCATGGAAGCCGAAGCTCGATCTGCCTTCAGCCGGGCGGGCCGGTCGGATGAACGTTGATTAACCTCCGCTCCGTCCGGGGCTCGCCATGTGGCCGAGCTCCGATTCGCGGTTTCTCAAGGTCGATGGTGGGCGAGTCTATGTACGAACGTTTGGGGCCCGGAACCCTCGAGGGACCCTCCTCTGCGTGCACGGTGGACCCGGGGCCACGCATGATTACCTTCTCCCTCTCTCCGACCTCGGTCGGCTCGGCTACCGGGTCGTGTTCTACGATGCCCTGGGGTGCGGGAGGTCGGACCTACCGGCCGGGACCTCGCTCTACACGTGGGAGCACGACCTCCTCGTTCTGGACCAGGTCCGCCGCTCGCTCGGGGGAGGCCGAATCCACCTCATGGGCTCGAGCTATGGGGGGATGCTCGTCCTCGCCTATGCATCTCGGCACCCGGAACACCTACGAAGCCTCAACGCTACGGGGGGACTCTGCGACGTTGCGTTCGCGACCCGAGAAATGCGGCGGCTGGTCGGAGAGCTTCCGGCCCGAACCCGGGCGGTGCTGAGGAAGTACGAGAGGCGGAAGGAGTACCAGCATCCCGAGTACGAGGAGGCTCTCCTGACGTTCTACCGGAAGCACTTGTGCCGACTCTGGCCGTGGCCGGAAGATGTCCAATCGAGCCTCGTGCGGATCAGCAAGCCGGTCTACTTCACGATGAACGGACCGAACGAGTACACGATCATCGGGAACATCAAGGACATCGACTTCTCCTCCGACCTGGGAAGAATCACGGTGCCGACGCTCCTGATCCACGGACGCTACGACGAGGTGACCCCCGCCGTAGGGGACCGCATCCACCGAAAGATCCCCGGCTCTCGTCTTCATGTCTTCCCCCGAAGTTCCCACACGAGCTTCTGGGAGGAACGTTCGGACTACATGCGACTGGTCGGGTCCTTCCTCCGCGAAGCCGACCGATCCCGCGGGTCGGGTTGACGAGCTGGGGTCCCTGAGCGGCTCTTCGGGAGCAGCTCGGTCCCAGTGCCGGGGCCAGGATTCGAACCTGGGAACTCCTACGAGAGCAGATCTTGAGTCTGCCGCCTTTGGCCGCTCGGCCACCCCGGCCTCGGCGACGCGAGGAGACCGCCGACCTTATTCGTCTTCCGTTTCCTCGTCCGCAACGTCGAGGTCGGCACCGACCGGTTGGACGAGCGCCCCCTCGTCCCGACGCACGCCCCGCGTCTCGCTGAGAGCCAACGTCGAGGCCCCTGGTCCACCGGTGGCGGTAGGAATCCGACGTTGGCGCCCGCATCTTAGGCAGGTCCGGACCCGACGTCCCGAGCGTAGCCGAGTCCGCACCGTGCGCCCTTCCACCCAGAACGCGGAACAGGAGCGACAGTAGAGGTCTCGATACTCTCGCGACAACCGCACGTTGTACCGCATTCCGATCCGGCGGGCGAGCTCCACATAGCGGTTCGCGAACTCGATATCCCCCCCGCGGACCTCCCGGTCGGCGAGCGCGAACAGGTCGGAGATCCTCTGGCGCGCGACGCGGACCATCGCCCCGGTACGCCGACCCCGTCGGCCCGTCCGTTTCAGGGTTGGGGTTGCTGACATACGGGACAGAACACGGCGACTCGACTGATGACGGTCCCGCATCGCGCGCAGTACTTGCCCGCGGGCGGGGACGGAACCGGACCGACCGACCCCGGGACGGGCGGAGGGGCGAGTACCGCGTACCCAGCGGCCGGATACGGCCAGTAGAATGGGGCTGCGGTCGGGGGCGGAGGAGGAGGGGCGCGGGCGGTGGACGGAGCACCGGCTGTCGGCGCGCCCACGGTCATGGGAGGGGCCGACGCCGAACTCGCCGGGGCCGGTGCGCCCACCTGAGGAAGGGTGTACCCGCACTTTGGGCAGAACAGAGACCCGTCCGGCGCGAGCTCGCCGCAGTGGAGGCAAACCGTCACGGGAGGGGGCAAGGTTAATGGCGTATATCACCGTCAGGGGTTCAGTGAGACACAGGTCGGTCGCGCTCGTGACGCGGGACCCGGGGCTCTACCAGGAGCTCGCGGGGTTCTTGCGCGAGCGACGCGTACCGACGATCAGTCTCTGGCCCGGAGATCGAATTCCCGCTCAGGTCGCGGTGGTCCTGACGTCGACCGCCGAAGCGTCTCTGATCTCGCACTCCAACGTGCTTTCGGTCGGTGAGACGCTGGACCGTCGGAGCCTCGCGGCCGCCGTGCGCCACGCGCTCGAGTCCGCGGACGCCACCGAGGCGATCGTCGTGGGAATCGACCCCGGCCCCCGGCCGGGATTCTCGATCCTCGCCGGTTCGACGATCCTCGCCGAGGGCGTCCTGGAGTCGCCGGAGGCGACCGGACCGTTCGCGAGCCACCTGCGGCACAGATTCCCCTCGCGGTCCGTGCTGTTCCGAGTCGGTCGCGGGGACCCCCTTGCACGCAACCGCATCGTGAACACCCTGCTCCAACACCACCGGTCGATCGAGCTCGTCGACGAACAAGGAACGACCCCGCGGGGGCGCCGCCGGCCCCGGGACGCGGCCGCCGCTCGCACGATCGCCCATCTCCGGGGACGACCCGTCCACGACCCGATCCCCCTCACCGTCACGCCGGGGGAGGTCGCCAACCTCCAACGGTTGAGCCGAGAAGGGAGCGGCGGTCGGCTGACCATCTCCCGGTCGAGCGCGCATCGAGTCCTCCAAGGGGAACTGACGCTCGCCGAGGCGGTGGCGGAGGCGATGGCCCGTCCCTCCCGCGGGCGCCCCTCCCCCGAGCCCACGAGCCTCCGCGAATCGCTTTAATCCGTCGCACCGTCGCCCGGTCCGTGACACTTTCGCCGGAGGTCGGGCTTCGAGCCCGACGGGCGACGATCGAGAACGCGATCGCTCACGACGGGAGCGCGCAGACCGGACCGGTGGTCGCGCGTCTCCTCGCGACCGACGCCTCCCTTCGCCCCCGGGCCGAGGAGGTCCGCGCGTACGTCTCAGAGGTCGTCGCGGAGATCCGCGGCGTACCGGTCGACGAGCTCGAGGACCGGCTGGTTTCCCTGGGGGGCTCCCTCTCCTCGCCGGCCCGCTCGCCGCGCGTCGAGGCGCCGGACTTTCCCGACCTCGTGGGCGCGGTGCCAGGACAGGTCGTCCTTCGACTCGCCCCGTTCCCGAGCGGCGTGCTCCACATCGGCAACTCTCGGATGTTGTTCGTGAACCAGCTCTATCAGGAACGCTACCACGGGAAGCTTCTGCTCGTCTTCGACGATACGGTCGGCTCGGCCGAGAAGCGGATCGAGCCCGAGTTCTTCGACCTGATCCTGGGGGACCTGGAGCTCGCCGGAATCCATCCGGATCACGTCTACTACAAATCCGACCGGCTTCCCGTCTTCTACGCCTGGGCGCAGCGAGTGATCGAAAAGGGGGCCGCGTACGTCTGCCGGTGCTCCCAGGAGCTCCTGGGGCAGAACCGGGCCGCCGGACGAGAGTGTCCCGAGAGATCCCAGTCGATCGCGGAGACTCTCGCGGAGTGGAAGAAGATGCTCGGGAACGTCTACGGTCCCGGGGGGGCGGTCCTGCGACTCCGGACGGATATGTCCGACCCCGACCCCGCGTTCCGGGACCGGGTGCTGCTGCGCATCAGCGACATCGACCACCCCCGAGTGGGGAAGAAATACAGTGTCTGGCCCTTGCTCGAGTTCTCTTGGGCGGTGGACGACGTCGAGCTCGGCGTGACCCACGTCCTGCGCGGGAAGGACCTGGTGATGGAGGACCGCATGCAGCGGTACCTGTGGGACCTGCTCGGGATTGTCGGCCCGCCGTTCCTGCACTTCGGGATCCTCCGGGTCCGGGAGGCCAAGGTCTCGAAGAGCAAGTCGTACGCCGAGGTGAAGTCGGGCCTCTACGACGGGTTCGCGGACCCGAGGACGTGGTCGTTGCGGTCCCTCGTCCGTCGCGGGGTCTCGATGGAGGCTCTCCGCCAGTTCATCCTCTCTTTCGGGATGTCCCTCGCGGACATCGAGGTCCCGGCCGAGACGCTCTACGCCGAGAACCGCAAGCGGATCGACGGGACCACCGTCCGACGGGCGTTCGTGGCCGACCCCGTCCGGGTCCAGGTGGACGGCTACCCGTTCGACCTGGCCCGGGTGAACCTCCCGAATCACCCGGACCGCCCGGAGCTCGGGGAGAGACCCGTGGTCGCGGGACCGACCTTCTTCCTGGCCCGCCGCGACCTCGCATCCCATGCCGGTGCCGAGGTACGACTGAAAGACCTCGTGAACATCCGGCTCGACTCCCAGCTGCCGGCCGCCGGAGGCACCATGCGGGGAACCTTCACGAGCCGGGAGAACCGGAAGCTCCCCCGGCTGCAATGGGTCGGAGCCGACGCGTCCGTCTCGGTCGACCTTCTCGGTCTCGAAGGCGAGCACACGAGCGGGCTCGGCGAGTTGGCGCTCGCGAACGCCTCTCCCGGAGATATCGTCCAATTCGAGAGGGTCGGGTTCGTCCGAGTCGAGGCGGACTGGACGCCGGGGTCCTCTCCCCTGCGGGTGGTCTACGGACACCCGTAGTCGTTCGCCGAACCTTTAGTACGGGAAGACGCTCGGTTCGCCGGACGACGATGCGGTTCCTGCACACCTCGATCACCGTGCGGAACATGGAGGAGAGCCTCGCGTTCTACACGGAGATGCTCGGCCTCCAGTTCGAGCGGCGCCGGACCATCCCCGAGAATCACGCGGAGATCGCGTTCGTGCGGGACCCGCTCTCGGGAGCGCGGGTCGAGCTCACGCACTGGGAGGGGAAGGACCAGTTCGAGGCCGGAGAGCAGCTCGACCACCTCGCGTTCGAAGTGGACGACCTCGACCGGACGCTCATGAGGCTGCGGACCAAGAACGTCCGCGTCGCGAAGGAGCCCTATCGCCTTTCCGGCGGCTCGTCGCGGATCGCGTTCGTCCTCGACCCGAACGACGTCTGGATCGAGCTCATCGAGAAGGCGCCGTCCGGATAACGGGGGACCGTGGCGGACTCGCCCGACCGTTCGGCCGAGCACTCTCTCGGGCGCCCGCTCCTCGCGGTCTTCTCGGCGACGTTCTTCGTTCGGTTCGCGTTCGGGATCACGGTCGCGGTTCTCGCCAGTTACATCTCGGGGACCTCGGGCGGGCTGCCGAAGGAGACGGTCGGAGTCGTGGGGGTGGTCGCGGCCCTCTCCCCCGTCGGCGAATTCTCGACGGTCCTCCTCGCCGGGGCAGCCGCGGACCGCTACGGCCGCTTCCCCGTTCTCTTCTCGGGGATCGGGGCCGCGGCCGTCATCTTCGTGCTGATCTCGCTCACGCACGACCCGGCTTCGCTTGCGCTCGCAAACCTGGGATACGGAGTCGCGAGCGGTGCGATCCTGGCCTCCAGCCTCGCGATCGTGGCGGACTTCTCGGGAGCGTCGGAGCGGGGTCTCGAGATGGGGCGGTTCGACGCGATGAATCTCTCGGGGTGGATCGCAGGATTCGCGTTCGGGCTCGCCCTGAAAGGTCTCCTGCCCCTCGCCTCCCTCCCCCTCGTCTTTCAGCTCGGCGCGGCGATCCTGGCCGGCGGACTCGGGTTCGCGGCCCTCCTCGTCCGGGGGCAACCCACGCCCCGCAGGAGCAGCTCCTACTCGTTCCAGGGAGTGCTGCGCCAGGCGTTCCGCCGGAGCGTGCTCCTCGTCACTCTGCCCTGGGTCGCGATCTACATGCTGATCGGAGCGGCCCTCTTCTTCCTCGGGTCGGCGGCGAGCGGACTCGGGATCCCGCTCACCGAGCTTGCAGCGGTGATCGCCGTAGCCGGGCTCATCCTCGTCGTTACTCAGCCATTCTTCGGAAGGCTCTCCGACCGATTCGGCCGGATGCGACTCATGATTGCGGGGGCGGCCGGTTTCGTCCTCGTCCTGGTATTCGCATCCCTCATCGCCGCGTTCGGCCCGAAGCTCCCGCTCCTCGCAGGTCTCGGGGTCAGCGTTCTCGCGGCCCTGATGTACGGCCCCGCCGCGCTCGCGTCGCTCGCCGACCTGGCCCACGAGATGAGCCGCGCCACGACGATGGCGATCTACTCGCTCTCGATCTCGGTCGGGATGCTGGTCGGGTTGCTCGCAGTCTCCCTCCTCTACGCGCAGTTCGGGACCCCCGGCCTCTACGTCTTCTTCGGTACGCTCGCGGCGGCCATCTCCGCCCTCACGGCCGCGCGGTACCTCGAGCTCCGCCGGTCCGGACCGCTGCCCGCTACGATTCCGGCTCGATAATCACGTGGCGCAGCACCGGATGGCTGCGCTGCAGGGCGAGGGTGACCTCGTCGATCGCCTTCTCGATCTGGTCCGTTGTCAGGCCGTCGTGAAAGTTCACGCGGAGCGCCAGCAATGCATCCTCCGGTCCGAGGACCATCGACTGAAGGGCGCGAACCTTGGCGACCCGTGGGTCCTGCTCGACCACCGAGAGAATCGTCCGCGCCTCGGCGGGGTCGAGCGCTTGGCCGATCAGGAGACCCCGGCTCTCTAGCGTCAGGACGATCCCCGTGATCACGAGCAGGACTCCCTCGATGATCGCGGCCGCGCCGTCCGCCTCGTAGCGGCCGGTCCGGTAGATGATCACGAGGGCGACGAACGCCGCGAGGCACCCCACGATCGAAACCACGTCCTGGTAGAACACCGACTTGAGGCCGATGCGGCGCGACTCGAGGAACGCCTGCAGCGTTGTCTGCGACCGCCGTACCTCTCGAAGGGTGACCGCGATCCCGACCGCGCTGACCGTCAGCGTTGCTCCGACCACGAGGAGCGCCTCGCCGATGTGCGTGATCGGCGCGGGGGAGGAGTACTGGGCGACTCCCGCGGAGAGCGCAAGCAGCCCGGCGATCGTGAACGTCACAACGATCGAGATGAGCGACCAGTAGAACCGCTCCTTCCCCCGTCCGAACGGGTGGCGGTAGTCCGCCGGGAGCTGCGACGCGTAGAGTCCGAAGAGCAGGAGGCCGGCTCCGACCAGGTCGGTCACGCTGTAGATCGCTTGCGCGAGGACCGCCCGGCTGCCCGACACGATGGCGATGTCGAGGTTCAGGGCGAAGAGGGCGGCGTTGAGAACGAGGGTAACGACGATGACGACCTGGGAACGCATGGCGCCCGATTTCTCCCTCGAGCGGAAGGGCGACCGGCGGTCCCGCCTTAAAGGATTGGTTCCCGACCCTGCTCGTCCGGAGGCATCGCCCAGGACGAACCGTTAAATCGCGGAGACCCGTGTTCGGCGCGCGGTGCTGCGATGAGCGAGAGTTCCCCCCGACCCGTGACCTCGGTTTCCGGCCCGGTCCCTCCGTCGGTCCACCGATATCCGCGCCCGCGGCTGAACCGCCTCGGGCTGAGTCCCGGCAAGATGACCCGCTTGAAGCGGCTTCTCTACACGTACGGGCCCGGCGGGGGAACGATGCTGGTGCTGCCGATCGACCAGGGGCTTGAGCACGGCCCGGTCGACTTCTTCCCGAACCCGGACTCTCTCGACCCCCAGTACCAATACGACCTCGCCCGCGAAGGGAAGTTCAGCGCGATCGCGCTCCATATCGGCCTCGCGGAGAAGTACTTTCACGAGTACTCGGGGGATGTCCCTCTGATCCTCAAGCTGAACGGGAAGACCGCCATCCCGAGCGATTCCCAAGCGTTCAGCCCTCTCACCGGAACGGTCGAGGACGCCGTGCGCCTGGGGGCGGACGCGGTCGGCTATACCATCTACGTCGGCTCCCCTGCTCAGGACCGGGATTTCCTTCAGTTCCTCGCGGTTCGCCAGGAAGCTCTCCGCCTCGGAATGCCCTTGGTGGTCTGGGCCTATCCTCGGGGAGAGGCGGTCTCCAAGAAGGGCGGGAAAGAAAGCCTCTATGCGATCGATTACGCGGCCCGGGTCGCCCACGAGCTGGGAGCGGACGTGGTGAAGNNTCAGCCCGATGGAGGCGTTCCGCAAGGTGGTCCAGAGCGCGGGACGTTCCCTCGTCCTGGTGTCCGGTGGTGAGAAGGTCGGGGATGAGGAACTGCTTGCGAAGGTGCGTTCCTCGATGGATGCCGGGGCGACGGGGATCATCTTTGGTCGGAACCTATGGCAGCGTCCGAAGGCCGATGCCCTCCGACTGACCCGGGAGCTTCATGCCATCTTCCGGGAGTACGCACAACCCCCGTCGTAGTGGGCCGCTCCGCCTCTGGGTCATCCTCGCGGGGGAGGACCACCCGAAGGCTTGCACCGGGCGTCGCTTGATGCACTGGGGCCGAGTCCGACTTATGGCGAATGCTTCCCGAGACGCCCCCGGGCCGGTCGTGCTCGACCCGTACGCCCCGACCCCCCTCTCTTCGGCGGACCGGGCGACCGCCGCGCGCTCAGGGCTGCTCGTGGTCGACTGCTCCTGGAACCGCCTCTCGGCACGGGGGGGCTTCCCCGGCGAGGATGGCCGCACGTCGCGACACGGGTCTCGACGGCGCCTTCCGATCCTGATGGCCACCAACCCTCAGCATTACGGACGGGTCGCTCAGCTTACGACGGTCGAGGCGTTCGCCGCGGCGCTCTACGTCCTCGGGCGAGAGTCCGAGGCACGGCGGGTGATCGATGGTTTTGCGGGGGGCGAAGAGTTCTGGGAGGTGAACCAGATTCGGTTCGATCGCTACCGTGCCTCGAAGAACGCCGCCGACATCCTCGCGGCGGAGAAAGAGTTGTTCGGCGCGGTCTGACGACCCGCCCCCTCGGTCAGCTGGGATTCGGGAACGTCCGACCCTCGGTCGCGAGGTGTTCCACCCGGAGGTCCGTCACGGAGTGAAGAGGAGTTCCGAGCGGCACCCGGGCGACGATCACTCCTCCGAACCGCTCGTAGATCCGCGAGGTGTGCAGTGTGAGGCAGCGCCCTCCGTAGAGCGGTCGACCGGTCAGGTCGGGGTCATGCCCGCGCAGCATGATCTCGAGTCCGGTGCTCGTTAGGAACTCCTCGAGGTCGAGGCGACCCCAGGGAGGCGCCGCCCCCCGCCGGATCCGGGACGCGTCGCACTCCGCCCACGTGATCTCGCAGAGACGGTCGTCGTCCATGTCGACGAACGCCCGGGTCCAAGGGATCGGAAGCTTTCCGCGCGGGAAGCCGGCGTGGGCCAAGTACGCACCGTTGGGAGTCGTCACGGCGAAAGGACCTCGTTCCAAGAGGCCCAGAAGGCGGTCGTACCGGGTCGAATCCGGGCCCCAAAGCTCGTCGACCTCCTCCGGGAGGTTGTGAGGAACGGCCGGAATGCGATGGACGATCTCGTGGTTTCCCTGGATCAGGATCACGAGTGCCGGTGCCTCGGCGACCAGCTCCAGAAGATAGAGGGCGTTCGCGACCGATCCGGCGGGCCCGCAATCGTCGGGGGCGCGGTCGACGTAATCCCCCAGCCCGATCAAGCATCGCTTCCCCTCCCGGTATCGTTGGACCACCTCCTCCACGGACCTCCAGTCACCGTGCGAATCCCCGAAGACGATCGCCTCCTCTGCTACGCCCTCCGGGACCTCGACCAGCGGCGGACGGACCGGAACGGTACGCTCCAGATACCCGAGCAGATCGTCGGCCTCCTCCGGAGCGAGACGGAGGATCTCGGTGGGCGTCCGGAGTCGGTGCTCTCCCAACGTGGGTCGAACCTCCTAGGGGAGACGGAAAGGTGCGGGGGGCCGGAATTCCCGGGGACCGGTCACGTGGACCGGCCCACCCTTTGAACCGGCGAATGCCCTGGGCAACAGGGTCCTAAGCCCTGCCTCGGTGGCCCCGTCCGAACGGTCGGACGGCTTGGCCGAGCTGGAGCACCCCCGCACGGCGAGTGGTTGACGGTCGGAAGAGTAGCCCCGGCAGGAGCTTCGGCCATCGAGGAGTTCGACCTCGACGGCGTTCGAACCTGCGTCGCGAGATCCAGAGTCTCGCATGATTGGCCACTACACTACGGGGCTACAGCGAAGCCAGCTTAGGGCCGTTGATAAACGTTGCCGCACGGAGGAGCTTCCGCCTTTGCGACGACGAGGTTCGACCACACGGCACAAATAGACAGGGGCCGTCTCCCGCGCGTCCATGCCGGAGGCGTCGCATGGCGCGGGAAGGGTGGGTCCACTTGCCGGGTCGAGGGCGTACCATGCCGCCAGCGGCGAGCCCAGCGAGCTTTGGAACCGGGGACGGCCGAGCCGCCTCCGCTGAGCCGGGCCGGCTCCGCTGGAGCCGACCGGCGACCCTCCTCTACCTCGCGGTCCCGGCGGCGGTCGGTCTAATCGCGGCCACCGATCCCGCGTTCACCCTCTCGGGGCTCGCCTCCTACCTTCCAACGGCCACGCTCGACGTCACTTACTCGTTCCTCCGCATGTCGGCCGCCTATCTTCTTTCGCTCGCGTTCGCGCTCACCTACGGTTGGTACGCGGCCGCGCATCACACCGGCGAACGAGTGATGATCCCCGTGTTGGACATCCTCCAATCGGTCCCGATTCTCGGTTTCTTCCCGGTGGTCGTGTTGGTCCTCTACAATCTCCAGCCGGCCGGATTCGGGCCCAATCTCGCGTCCGTGATCCTGATCTTCACCTCGATGTCATGGAACATGGTCTTCGGGGTGTACGAATCGCTGAAGACGATTCCGGCGGACCTCCGGGAGGCTGCGGACGCCTTCGGACTCCGGGGCTGGAACCGGTTTCGCACGCTCCTCTTCCCGGCGACCGTGAATCGGCTGGTCTACAACTCCGTTCTCTCGTGGACCGGCGGGTGGTTCTTCCTCGTGGAAGCGGAGATCTTCACGACCAACGGCGCCGCCCTTCCCGGCATCGGGAGCTTTCTGTCCTTCGCGGCGAGCGACCACAACGGAACGCAGTTCATCGCGGGGCTCATCGTCCTCGTCGCGGTCATCGTCGCCCTCGATTTCCTCCTCTGGCGGCCCCTCGGACGGCGTGCGGAGAAGTACCGTTACGACCAGGCTCCGAGCGGGGAAGCGGACCTCAGCGGTCCTTCGGGCACGTCGGGACGGTTCCGACGGGCCGCGGCCTACGTGGGCCGTGGCGTGAGGAGCAGCGTCGCACGGCTCAGTACCCCGCTCGTTCAGCTCGCGGCGATCACCGCGCGCCCCGCGCGTCCGCCGAACCCACGTCGTCAGTCCGTGATCTACCACCTCTCGCTCGGAACGATTCTGACTCTGGTCTGGCTGATGTTGATCGCGATCGTGGTGGCGGTCTACACGGTGTTCAGCGGGACGATCGTCCCATCCGTTCGAGCGCAGATGCTCCAGATCCCGCTGGCGGTCGGGGCATCCATCGTCCGGCTCGTCGCCGCGTACGCCATCTGCCTCGCGATCTCGCTCCCGCTCGCGCTCGCCATCGCCCGGGGACCCCGCGCGCGGCGGATCGGGCTTCCGATCGTCGAAGTCGTCGCGTCGTTCCCTGCGACCGCGCTCTTCCCGGTGATCATCTTCGAGCTCGTGCCGTACATCACGCAGGAGGGCGCCTCGATCCTGATGCTGATGACGGGGATGATCTGGTATCTCTTCTTCAACCTCCTCTCGGGGATCCGCTCGATCCCTCCCGACCTCATCGAGGCCGCGCGATCGTTCGGTCTCCGCGGCCGTAGGTTCCTGCAGCGCGTCGTCTTCCCCGGTGTCTTCACGGCCTTCATCACCGGCTCGATCACCGCATTTGGCGGTGGATGGAACACGCTGATCGTGGCCGAGTACCTTAACGTCGGCACGAATCAGTCGCTCAGCGTCCTCGGAATCGGCCAGATGATCGACATCGGGTACGCGGAAGCATCGTCGGGAGGGTATCCGCTCATGGTCGGGGCGCTGTTCGCACTGATCGCCACCGTCATCGCCATCAACGAACTCTTATGGAAGCCGCTCTACCGGCGAGCGGTCGATCGATACCGGTACGATTGAATTCGGGACCGGATGCGAGGGACGGGGCTCCGATGGCGCTGATCCGGGTCGAGCATGTCGACAAGAGCTTCGCCACGCGACATGGATCGATCGCGATCATGCGCGACGTCTCGTTCGAGGTCCAGGACGCCGATTTCGTGGCGATCGTCGGCCCCTCGGGATGCGGGAAGTCGACCCTCCTTCGCCTGATCCAGGGTCTCGACCATCCGACCTCGGGTGCGATCTACTTCCGGGACAAGAAGGTCGAAACGGTCTGTCCCGAGATGGCGATGGTCTTCCAGAGCTTCGCTCTCTATCCGTGGCTCACGGTCGCGGGGAACGTCGCGTTCGGACTCGAGGCGCTCGGGTGGGACAAGGAGCGGATCAACGCTCAGGTCGAGCGCTACATCTCGGTCACGGGACTCGAGGGATTTCACGACGCCTATCCGCGCGAACTCTCGGGAGGGATGCGCCAGCGGGTCGGCCTCGCTCGCGCCCTCGCGGTCGAGCCGGCGGTCCTCTTAATGGACGAACCGTTCAGTGCGCTCGACCCCCTGACCGCGGAAAGCCTTCGCGAGGAGGTCCTTCAGCTCTGGCGCGACCCGCAGTTGCCGCCGGATGCCGTTCTGCTGGTGAGCCACAACATCGAGGAGGCAATCCAGCTCGCCGACCGGGTCATCGTGCTCTCCCGCCGACCCGGCCAGGTCCTCGCTCAGGTCCTGGTCGACCTCCCGCGACCGCGAGACCGCAAGTCGACCGCGTTCTACGACCTGACGGACCGGGTCTACTCCCTCATCACGGAGGGGGGGTCCTCCGCGCCCGCCCGAAACCCCCTTTCCGAGGGGATTCCGCCGGCCGGGTAAGACTTATCAAACGGTCCTGAGTGGGGTGGACTGTCGAGGAACGACGTGCCGACGACCTTCCCGAAGTGCAACCCCACGGAGATGATGGGGTTGCTGGTCCTCCTCAATTCGCACAAGGGCTCGGAGGATGTCGCCCTCCTCGCCGATGACCTGGACCTTGAGATCGATGAGATCCTCCCCTCAGTCGAGTTCGCGGAAGTCCTCCAGCTCGTGAAGGTCGTGGACGGTCGGGCGACGTTCACCGACCTAGGCCGCAAGGTCGTCAACGGGTCGATCCGCGACCGCAAGACGATCATCCGCGAGCAGCTCCGGAACACCACGCTCTTTCGCACCCTCCTTCGGGCGCTCGAGAACGCCCCCGACCACTCCCTTACGGACGAGGACCTCGCCCAGATCGTCGCGTTCACCACCTCTCCGGAGGAGGCAGTGCGCAACATCGTCACCTGGGGACGGTACGCGGACCTCTTTCGGTACGATTCGGAGGACCACCGTCTCGTCCTCAATCGGAAGCTCTCGGGGGGAAAGACCGGCCCCGGTCCGGCGCTCCACCCTCCCGGTTCTACCGGCGTGTCCGTCCCCGCTTCGGAGACGCCCGGAAAGTCCTCGAGCCCGTCATCGTCCCACACCGACCTCCGGACGACGGGCGTCGAGACGG
>DAEB01000006.1:0-20485 GCA_002495185.1 Thermoplasmata archaeon UBA184
AGGGGGGTGGGTGTTGGGTCGCCGGAGCCGGGGGCGCGACGACGGGGACGAGGGCGGCTCCGACCTCGGCCAGCTCGAGGTCGACCGTGGGAGATGAGGAACTTCCCGCACGGACGAGCGAGACCACGAGGATCCCCGTCCCGAACTGTACCAGGGAGAAGCTCACGAGGCCGGGTTCCACGAGGCGGGAGAGGTTCGCAAAAATCCCTCCGGTCTCCGTCCAGGCATCGACCCCGGCATGCGTGCGGAGGAAGACAAAGTAGGTCGACCCGTTCGCGACGGCATCCGCCGAGAACGCGTCACCGCCGAGAACGAGCGTCGCGACGGTGGTCGCCGTCGCGAGGTCGTAGAGCGCCAGAAGCGACCGGGTCCCTCCCCGGTACAAGAGGACCGCGGTCGAGCGGGAGCCGGCCGCCAGCGTGGCCGAGATGAGGTTGCCCCCGATCGGAGAGGCGTCCGGGATCGCGGTCTCGCTCCCCGTGCCGAGCGCGACCGTGGAGTAGTTTCCGCCGACGTCCCGGACGATCGCTTCCGCGAGCGATGCGCGAACCGAGACGAGCGTCGAGACCCCGAGGACGCTCGAGTTCGCGAGGATCGACCCCGTCGTCAGGTTGAACTCCACGAGCCGCTCCGCCGAGGTCGTACCGACCAGGTACGAACTGCTCACCAGGGCGAGAACGACCTCGTTGCCGGCGGTCGCGTCAACGAGGTACGATTGGGCGAGGCCCCAGGAGGTGAACGTGCGGATCGCGCCCCACGTCCCGTTCCTCGGGTCGAACGTGGCACCCTGGAGCTCGATCGTGGTGAGGTTCGCCGGGCTCGAAAGGCCCGTCTCCCCCGCCGGGATGGCGTCCCAGAGGACGTAGAGCTCCCCGTTCGGAAGGGTCGTCGCCCGCGGGTTCGCGAGGACGTCGCCGGCCTCCGAGGGGGTCGAGACGCGGGCGAGCCCGTTCGACGTGGCGTTGAGGGCGAGGCCGGAGATCCCGAGCCCGGTCGCCACGGGTTCGCTCACGTTGTCGTCCGTGTAGAACAGGTACGCGCCGTTCGACGCCGCGGCGCCGCTCACCTCGGTCGATGGGTAGATGTCGGAGATGGCGAACCCTTGGGACTCGGATGTCGCCCAGACGTTCTCGTCGTAGCCCGAGCCGGCGTAGTAGCGAGCGTGCAGCGTCCAGTGGGTCCCCGTCCCGTTGTTGTAGGCGGCGGTCTCGGAGCTCCTCATCCCCGCGAGCGCGAGCGCCGCGGGACCCGCCGGAGGCGGGCTCGTCCACGAGTAGATCGTTCCGCTGACGATGTTCCACTGGGTCGACCACCAGAGGAAGCTCGCGTTCGCGAAGACGGTCCCGTTGATCCATCCCGCGGGGATGTAGAGCCCCGTGTTCGACGCGAAGTTGAGCGCGATCGAGACCGACCCACCGATCCCGACCGAGGCGATCCCGATCGAGAACGAGACGGCGACCGAGAGCGGCAGCATGAAGCTGCCGACGAACTGCTGGATCTTCACCGCGATCCCTTGGATGAACTCATCGAAGCCGGGGGTGGTCGGAGCGAGGAGAAGTCCGAGCGTGACCGACGGGCTCACGTCGACCTCGAGATTGAACCCGACCTTGATCCCCAGGATATCGAACCCGTAGATCGGCACGTTGACGCTGAACTTTCCCGAGAGGGTGACGGAGGCGACCGCGCTGACCCAGGTGACCCCCGTGACCTGCCCTCCGACGAGTCCGAGCGTGAAGTAGCCCTTCATCGAGAACACGATCGAGATCTGGATGCTCACGATCCCGAGGTCGATGGAGGGCGGGGTCAGTCCGAGGGAGCCGGCGAGGGTGAGGTTCCCGGACGAGGTCGCGGTGATCGAGACCGTGATCGCCGGGATCAGCGAGACGTTCCCCTTGACAAACGGTAGCGTGATGTTGAAGCCGAGCGCCTGGTCGAGCGACCACTGGAACGCCTCGGTGATCGAGAACGATTGGTTGTACGGACCCGGGCCCTGGGTCTGGATCGACTGGGTGACCTCGGGGAACGTGATGACGCTCTCGAGCCAATCGGGGACCTCGACGACGTTCACCGAGTAGCTCGCGTTCACGACCCAGTTACCGGGGAAGGTGACGCTGGCCTCGAGGACCTGGTTGCCGTACGGGACCGTGCCCATGTCGACGGACGCATCCCACCATTCGGACGCACCGGACCGCGGGGAGAACTGGACGGGTACGCCCGCGAGCGTCGCGGTCACTCCGGACGCCGCGCCTCCCGCGAGGTCGGCGCTGACCGCGAACTTGTTCGGGAAGCTGATCCCCGAGTAGAAGTACCCGGAGTACTGCGAGTGGAGCGCCACGTACTCCGGCGGGTTCACCGTGAACGTCCAGCTCGCGCTCGCCTGGTCGGAGCCGTTGCTCACGTCCCAGACGTGGACGGTCACCCGGAAGATGTTGTAGCTCGTCGGGGTCGGCTGGCACGAGACCTGCGCCACGCCATCGTACGGGAGCGGGCCGTAGCTCGACACGTGCGAGCCGTTGGTGAGCTCGTTGCAGTTGGTGCTCCCCGAATCGATTAGCGCGTTCGAGTTGTGCAACGTCGTGTACGACCAGGCGTAGTCGAGGGTCCCCGACCCCCCGAAGGCCGTGACCTGGAACGGGACGCCGAAGGAGAGGTGCGAGGTGTTCGTGTCGATCGAGCTCGGCCCCGTGAGCGTGGCGTGGACGACCTGGTAGAACCTCCAGGTCTCATTCTCCCAGGGACCCGAGGTCGACCCGCCGAAGATCATGAAGTAGTTGTCCGTGAAATCGCTCGCATACCCCATGTCGCTGCGGTTCGAGGGGTCGCCCGCGTCGCCGGCGTAGAGGTAGTCGTAGCCGTTCCCCGGCGGGTTCTCGTAGACCCAGGTGTCGTTGAGGGGGCCCGGTCCGCCGTTGCAGGCGATGGGCGCGGCGACCTGGACCTGGTAACCGAACCCGCCGTAGAGGACGAATCGCTGGTTCTTCGGACTCCACCCGACGGCCGCGTACTCGCGACCGCACGGCGGCGCGGTGCTGGGGCCGACCGGTGCCGCCGTCGCGGCGGGAGACGCCGGCCGAATCACGCACGGCGGCTGGTCCTGCGGGAGCCACTCGCCGAGATGGAACCAGAACGCGACGACCGATGGTCCGCAGAACGAGCCGCCGGGATCGGCCCCGTCGGTCAGGACGGTCGCGTTGGCCTCCCCTCCGAACATGAGGAGGTAGCCGGTCGGCGAGTCGGAGATGCTCGCTCCCGCGCGGTCGACCGGATAGGCCGGGTCCGCATGGACGGAGGCGGCCGTCACGTTCTTCCAGGTCCCGTTGAACGTCCAGGTGTCGCCGAGAGCCGTGCCGCCCTGGGTCGAGCCCCCGAACAGGACGGCCTCGTTGTCGAGCGAGTCCCACGTCATCGCCTCGCCGAACCGGGGCGAGGGCGCCGGGCCCGCGCTCGAGGTGATGTTGTGCCACGCGCCGCCGTAGAAGAGCCAGGAGTCATTGTAGACGTGCTGGACGACGAAGAACGAGACCTCCCCGCCGAAGAGAAGGACCGCGTTGAGCGGGGCGTAGTAGGCGATCCCCGCGTCCGCCCGCGGGGACGGACACGTCGAGGGCGTGCAGCTCGTGTTCGAGATGAGCTCGGTCCAACGGCCCTGGTCGAACGCCCACGTGTCCTGGAATTCCGTCGGACCGGAGGCGGCGTGGCCGCCGAAGAGCAGAACCTCGTGCCCGGCCGGATAGTATGTCATCGAAGGGAGGACCCGCTGCGTCGGATTCGGCTTGCCGGCGGGCGGGGTGAGGTTGGCCCACGACGATACCGGGTCGCCGGCGCCGAGCGGAACGGGCGCGACCCTCGGCGAGGGGGCGCCGTCGGGGGGACAGCCCACGAGGACGCCGAGCAGGCAGAGCGATCGATATCCCGTGTCGCTCGGGAGTGGAGAGGCGCTGGCCGGCGGGCGTGCCACGGCCGAAGGCGTCGTGACGCTCGAGGAACTGGGGGACGCAGGAGCCGCCCCCTTCGAGAGTTGGACCCCCTCCGCGAGGAGGAGGACGACGAACGAGACGGCCAGGACGACCTGCCAGGTCGCCCGTCGGGGAGATCCCCCGGTCCGACGCAGGCGCCGCCAGCCCCGCAGGCGCCCGAAAGGATACGAGCCTCGGTCGGTCTCCGGGGCTTCCTCCCTGGGCGACCTTGCGAGCTCCACGGTCGAACTGCGGGCGTGGACCCGCTCCTCCTACTTAGACCCGCGTTTTGCCGCTCGGAGCAATTCTGACGCGCGCGACCGTCGGTGCGGGTCGCCCAGGGAAGGGTCGGGCCCCGTGCCCGAGACGGAGGAATCGGCGCTGGGCCGAGCTCTCTAGGAGCAGCCGCTCGTGGAACCGCAGACCGTGCACGCGTAGCACGTGCCGGACCGGACCATGATCCCGCCGCAGATCGCGCACGACGGGGCGTCCTCGCTGACCCCGCCCGCCCCCTCCGAGAAGGCGTCGAGGGGCGGAGTCTCGAACTTCGCGGTCGAGGGCCGGACGGCCTCCCCCGACTTCGCGCCGGGGGCCGGAGCGGTCCCGTGGCCGTTCCCGTTGCCCTCGGTCGGCCCTTCGAGACCGATCGAGCGCCGCTCATCCTCGGTCAGGAACTCGAGGGCGAGCCAGCGGGCGACGTAGTCGGGGATCGACTTCGCGAACCGGATCCGGGGGTTGTTGGTCGCACCGGCGGGCTCGAACCGGAGGTGGGCGAGCTTCCGGACGAGGTCCTTGAGCGGGACCCCGTGCTGGAGCGCCATCGACATCGAGATCCCGAGCGAGTCCATGAGACCGTTCACGGTCGACCCTTCCTTGGTGACCCGGAAGAAGATCTCGCCCGGTCGTCCGTCGGGGTAGAGCCCGACCGTCACGTAGCCGTCGTGCCCTCCGACCGAGAAGTGGTGGGTAATCGCCTTGCGCTCGTCCGGGAGCCGCTCGCGCGCCGGACCCCGCGGGCCGACCGGAGGACCGCCGGCCGCCCGTCCCTTTCCCGTCTCGAACGGCTGGGACGCTTTGCAGCCGTCCCGGTACAGGGCGACCGACTTGATGCCGAGCCGCCACGCTTCGAGGTAGATCCGCTCGATGTCCNNGAGGTTGATCGTCTTCGACGCGCCCCCCGAGAGGAACGGCTGGACGGCGCCGAGCATCTTCAGGTGGCCCATCGGCGAGATCGTGCGGGTGCTCCCCGCGGGCGCGAGCGCGCAATCGAAGACGGGGAGGTCGTCCGGGTCGAGCCCGGGTGCGTTCTCCATCGAGCCCGTCTTCTCCACGTGCTCCGAGATCGCGCGAATCTCCTCGGGGGAATAGCCGAGGGCGAGGAGGCCGTCCGGCACGGTCCGGTTGACCATCCGGAGAACCCCGCCGCCGACCAGGTTCTTCACCTTGACGAGCGAGAGCTCCGGCTCGAGGCCGAGCGTGTCGCACCCCATCAGGAGCCCGATCGTTCCGGTCGGGGCGATGACGGAGATCTGGGCGTTTCGGTACCCCCAGAGCTCGCCGGCCTTCACCGTGTCGTGCCAGCGGTCGACGGACGCCTGGACGAGGGCGGTGAGCCGCGGGTCGTTGTGCGGGATCTCCTCCGCCGCCTTCGCGTGCTTGCCCATCACGCGGAGCATCGGCGCGCGGTTCCGCTCGAAGCCGGGGAACGGCGCCATCCGCTTCGCGACCTCGCTCGACATGTGGTATCCTTCGGCCGAGAGGAAGGCGGAGACCCCGGCGGCGAGCGTGCGGCCGGCGTCCGAATCGTAGGCGAGCCCGTAGTGCATGAGGAGCGAACCCAGGTTCGCGTAGCCGAGCCCGAGAGGCCGGTAGTCGTGCGAGTTCTGGGCGATCGCGGCGGTCGGGTAGCTCGACGCGTCGACGATGATCTCCATCGCNNCTGGCGGAACAGCTCGACGTCGAACTGTCCCTTCGCGTCCAGGAACTTCATCAGGTTGATCGACGCGAGGTTGCACGCCGAGTCGTCCAAGAACAGGTACTCGCTGCACGGGTTGGACGCGTTGATCCGGCCGGTGTTCGGGCAGGTGTGCCAGTCGTTCGTCACGTCGTCGAACTGGACTCCCGGGTCTCCGCAGCGCCAGGCGGCGTAGGCGAGCTTCCGCCACAGTTCCCGGGCCGGGTGCGTCCCGGCGACCGAGTGGTCGGTCCGGTTGAGGGTCTTCCAGTCCTTGTCGCGGACGACCGCCTCCATGAACGCATCCGGGACGCGGACGGAGTGGTTCGCGTTCTGGTAGGCAATCGAGGCGTACGCCGAGTCGGGATCGGTCCCGTCGAAGTTGGCGGAGTAGCCTTCCCGGATCAGAGCGGCCGCCTTGTCCTCCTCACGGACCTTGCAGTCGATGAAGTCGACGATGTCGGGGTGGTCCATGTTGAGAATGACCATCTTCGCCGCGCGGCGTGTCGTCCCGCCGGACTTGATGACGCCCGCCAGGGCATCGAACGCGCGCATGAACGAGACGGGGCCCGAGGCGATCCCGCCCCCGGCGAGCTTCTCGTGGCTGCCGCGGAGAGGCGAGAGGTTGGTGCCGGTGCCGCTGCCGCCCTTGAACAGGCGACCCTCACTGGTCGCGAGCCCGAGGATCGAGTCCATGTCGTCCTGGATCGACTGGATGAAGCACGCCGAGCACTGCGGCGGGTCGCGGACGCCGACGTTGAACCAGACGGGGCTGTTGAAGGCCGCCATCTGCTGGACCATCAGGTAGGAAAGGCTCTCCTCGAAGGTCGTCGCCTCGTCCGCGGCGTCGAGGTAGCCGAGCTCGAGTCCGCGCTCCGCCATGAAGTGGCAGACGCGCCGGATCATCCCGTCGATCGAGTTCTCCCGCCGCCCCTGGAGGACGCGGAAGTACTTCGACGCGGCGATGTTGACGCTCGTCTCCGACCATGAGGTCGGGGCATGGATCCCCTTCTGCTCGAAGATCACCTTGCCCTCGGCGTTCTTGATCACGGCGTCGTGGGTCCTCCACTGGACCGTATCGAACGCGGTCTTTCCGCGGGGGACGAGGCGGGAGACAGGAATCGGTTCGCGCCCGATGCGGCTCGCCGGCCGTCCGGCCGACTCCTCCGACGCGGGCACCGCGCGTTTCTTGGCAACTGCCATGACGGCTTACTCCTCGAGGGTCGATTGGGATTCCCGACCGACTGGCACGACCTACCACCGCGTGGGAGCCTATTCCGTCCGCGGCCGGCCACTGAAACGCCTCTCTCGAGAGGCTGTTCCGCGCGGGTCGCTTCGGGTTGAGGACGCGTGTGGTGTCGCTCGGGACACCGTGAAAACCCTCCGGGTGCGAGCCAAGCGCACCCTGCTATAAGTTTGCTTGGTCGCAGAAAAGTCCGGCGCGCGAAAAATCGCGTCGCCCGAAGCGCACAGGCCGTTACTGCGTGACCGATTGCCATTTCCGAACGCTCCCCGGCTCTAAGTAGGCCGAACGACGCCCATTCACCGTGGTCGAGGGAGTCCGAAGCGTTCCGTTCCGGGGCGCGTACGAGTTCTTCCGCCGACATCCGATCCTTCTCTTCCTCTGCTTCACGCCGGGGATCCCGGAGTACCTCTCGGGCTCGTCGGCCTTCGTGGGGGTCCTCGCGTTCCCCGCGGTCGTTCTCTTCGCCCTCTTTCTCCTCCTCAACCTCGGGCTCTACGGACCGGGCGTCCTTCTCGTGCGGGAAGCGTTCGTCCGGTGGCGTCCCGGCTGGGCGGGAGTCCTCCTCATGGGAGCCGCGTATGGTCTCCTCGAGGAAGGAACGGCGCTCAGCACGCTGTTCAACCCGCACGCGCAGGTCGTCGGGGGCCTCGGGACCTACGGGCGGTTCGCCGGCGTCAACTGGGTCTGGACGATCGGCGTCCTCGGGGTCCACATCGTCTACAGCGTCGGCCTCCCGATCGCACTGCTCGGTCTCGCGCTCCCCGAGACCCGGGGTCGCCCGCTCCTCACGTCCCGAGGGGTTCGGTTCGCCCTCGGCATCTACGCGCTCGACATCGTTGTGCTGATGCTCATCACGAGGTACGTGCTCGTGGCGCCGTTCCTCGTCCTCGGAGCCGCACTCGTCGCCGCCCTCCTCATCGCTGCCGCTCACTCGCTCCCGCATGGCACGCTGGACCCGCCGAGCCCGAGACCGCGGCTCTCACCGGGGTGGTTCTTCCTACTCGGTCTCGCGTTCTACCCGATCCTCCTCCTCGTCCCGGCGTTCGGCGGCGCCGCCCAGCTCTGGCCTCCCGTCACGATCGCCATCGACCTCGCGCTCTCGGGCGGACTGTTCTTCTTCGTTCGCCGTGAGATCGGGAGGACGGGGAACGAGGCGGCGCTGACGATGCTCGCCCTCGGCGCGATCCTTCCGATCGTCTTCTTCGGCCTGCTCCTCCAGCTCGCCGTGCCGATCGTCCTCGGGGCGGACGTCCTCTTCGGCCTGTTCTTCTACACGCTGTGGCGGCGGTACCGACCCCTTCCCGGCCCGACCCACCCGCCCGGCGCGCTACTGGCGCGTTGAGGTCGGCGTGCGAGGTGCGGGCGGAGGCGGCAGGAGGCGCATCGTGCACGGCATCACGCTTCCGCAGTCGCCGCAGTAGAGCCCTTCCTCGGCGACCCAGAGGAACGAACCGCACCGCTCACACTTTCGCGGGTCGTCCGGGTCGTTGCGGCAGACCATCGCGGCTCCCTCGCAGGCGCGGGAGGAAGTCCAGCTATTTGGACGCGAAGGCAGGACGGAATCGGATTCCGCCGAACGGCTCCTTCGAAGAGGAACGAGAGAAAAAAGAGAGAGGGAACCTTCCCGAGGGAAGGTCCCCAAGAAAGGGTGACGCCGTTCAGGCGTTCTTCATCTTGGCGCGAGAGACGTACCCCTTCTTGTCGAGGAAGTACATGTAGCCGTCTTGGCGGGTGATCTTCTCGGTGCCGACGCGTCCCTTCTTACCGGACTTGTTCAGCTTCGTCGGGGTTTTCCAGAGGTACCCGTCCTTGCCGAGATAGTACAGGTAGCCCTTCTCTCGCTTGATCTGCTCCTTGCCTACACGCTCCGCCATTGTGGCGACCTCGAGGGCGTGGAGGAGGGCCCCCCTATTTAGAAGTACTGACGGAATGTCGGCGGAGAAATCGAGTTTCCCTGACGGTAAACCGACGCCGGAATCGCGTCGAACCGGTACCCGAGCTGGTCGACGGACGGAAGAGGGAACACCGAGAAATCGGCGGGAGACCCGACGCGGACCATCCCCGCGTCCTCGAGCCCCGACGCGTGCGCGGCATTGACGGTCGCCGCCGTGAGCGCCTCCGCCGGCGAGAGGCGGGCGCCGTGGACGGCGTGAGCGAGGACGACCGGCATCGCCTCGACCCAGGAGTTCGGCGAACAGTCGGTGCCGAGAGCGACCGGGACCCCCGCATCGACCATCTCTCTCCCCGGGCTACGGACACCGGGCGACGCGGTGAAGGCCGTGACCGGAAGGAGGACGGCGGTGACGCCGGCCTTCGCGAGGAGAGCCCGGTCGTCCTTCGTCGAGGCGAGCAGATGCTCGGCGGAGACCGCATGCAGCCTTGCGGCGAGCCGGGCGCCGCCCGAGAGGACGAACTCCTCGGCGTGGACCTTGACCCCAAGCCCGAGGGCGAGCGCCGCTCGGAGGATCCGCTCCGATTGGCGCACCGAGAAGAACCCGGGCTCGCAGAAGACGTCGCAGAACCGGGCGAGGCGGCCGCGCACCACCCGGGGGAGCATCTCTCGAACGAGGAGGTCGACGTACGCGTCCGACCGGCTCCGATACTCCGGCGCCACCGCGTGGGCCCCGAGGAACGTCGGGACGAGCCTCAGGCCGGTCGTACGGGCGAGTCGGGGGATGAGCCGGAGGAGCCGAAGTTCACCGTCGGTCGACAGCGCGTAGCCCGACTTCACCTCGACCGAGGTCGACCCCCACGCTCCCATGCGGCCCAGCCGGGACGCGGTCGCGCCGAGGAGCTCGGAGTCCGAGGCGGCCCGGGTCGCGCGCACGGTCGCATAGATCCCGCCGCCCGCGCGCGCGATTTCGGTGTAGCTCGCGCCCCGGACCTTCCGCGGGAGCTCGAACGCGCGGTTGCCAGCGAACAGCGCATGCGTGTGAGCGTCGACGAACCCTGGGACGACGACCCCTCCTTTCGCCGAGACCCTCCGGCCTCCCGGTCGGAGCCGGACCGAGCGCGAAAGCGCTCGCTCCCGCCCGACCCAGGCGAACCGGCCGTCCGCGACCGCGACCGCCGCGTCCGAGAGAATCCCGAGCTCCTCCGCGGCGGGCCCGATCCGGGGGACGGGTCCTCGTGCGAGGGTCGCGAGCTCGGCGATCTCCGTGACGAGGAGGTCGGCGCGGATCATGGCTGGTGGATGAGGTGGTCGAGGAAGTCCCGAGCTGCCTTGGACCCCGGAAAGAGGACCCGGGCCTCGGTCTCGAGCGCATCGAGCTCCTTGTACCGGGCCGAGAAGTGCGTCAGGAAGAGCGTCGCGACCTCGGCCTCGGTCGCGATCTCGGCGGCCTGGCGGGCGGAGGAGTGACCCCATTCGTTCGCCTCCGATTCGAGCTCCTGGGCGACGGTCGCTTCGTGGATGAGGACGGTGGCGCGGTGAGCGAGGTGGCGAACGTCGTCGGAGGGCGCCGTGTCGCCCGAATAGACGACCGTCCGTCCCGGCCTCGGGGGGCCCATGACGTCGCCCGGGTGGACGACGGTCGCACCGACCCGGACCGGCTCCCCCGCCTCCAGCTTCGCGAAGTCGCGGCCGTGGATGCCGAGCGACCGGGCCTTTTCGCCGTCGAACCGTCCGCGCTTCGGTCCCTCCTCGATCCGGTAGGCGAGGGAGGGGACCGGATGGATCGCCGGGGAGGTCTTCACCGAGTAGCCGTCCAGCTCGACCGTCGACCCCGGGGTGAGCGGATGGACGGTCACCGGGAAGCGGAGGGTGAAGTACCCCATCTTGAGCGCCCGGCCGACCATCTCCTCGGCGTCCGGCGGGCCGTAGATGTCGAGCGGCTCGGTCCGGTGATTGAGGCACATGCTCTGGATCAGCCCGGGGAGGCCGAGAAAGTGGTCGCCGTGGAAATGGGTCACGAAGACCCGGCGCACCCGCATGAACGAGGCGGACGACTGGAAGAACTGGCGCTGGGTCCCTTCGCCGCAGTCGAGGAGGATGAGCTCCTTCTCGAGGTCGAGGGCGATCGCGCTCGCCGACCGTTCCTTGGTCGGCCACGAGCCTGCCGTCCCGAGGAAGGTGAGTTGCATCGCGAGGGGCGACCCCGTTCGGGGTAAAAGGAGCGCGCTCCGCCCTCCCCCCTAGCCCACGTCTTCCCTCCAGGGCAAAAGCGGAAAAGGGGTAGCCGAGTGGGTCGTTCGATGGTGGACTGGGACCGGGTCGACGAGCTCCGGTCAAAAGGCTGGGATTGGGAGAAGATCGCGAACGACCCGAAGGTCGGATTCCATCCGGACGCCTCCGTCCACGAACCCGGGCGCGCCCTTCGAAGCCTCTACCACCGTCAGCGGCTCCGCCAGGAGCGCCGGAAGGAGGCGCCGACGTCTTCGGTGCCATCGAAGGACGAGAAGGAGAAGGAGGAACGTCGCTGGAAGCTGGCCCGAGTCGGCTATCTCCTGGTACCGATCTTCGCCATCTGGTTCGCCTTCGCCTACTTCGTCCCGTCCCCGGTCGGGATCGTCCTACCGGCGATCCCGTACCTCGCCCTCGGGCTCGTCGTCGCGGCCTTCCTGCTCCTCTACGGCCTCCTCCGCTCGACCGGGGACCGCTGGTCGAAGGTCTACCGGAACACCCTCGTGATGGGGGTCGTGATCGGGCTTCTGATCTCGGGCATTATCGCGACGGTGGGCGTCCTCTTCTTCGGATGCCCGGTCCTCCAGCCGTCCACCTCGGGTTCTCCCCAGACCGCGCCCGGCTGGAGCGCGTTCCACGGGGACCCGACGTGGACCAAGGACGGTCGCCCGGTCTTCTACTTCTACGGCGCGACCTGGTGCCCGTACTGTTCCGCCAGCAGCTGGCCGATCTGGAAAGCGTTGAGCGGGTTCGGCACGTGGAGCGGCGTCGCGTACATGTACTCGGCCGAGGACAATATTCCCGAAGCCGACCTCTCGGGCGCCCAGCTCACTTCGAGCTACGTCGTGTTCGTCCCGAGTATCGATACCTCGGGGTCGACCGGGACCTTCCCGACCACCTCGAACTGCGTCGAGCAGGCCTACGTCAGCGCGTACTCGGGTAGCGCGATTCCGTTCCTGGTGATCAACGGACAGTACATCCACGGGAGCGGGAACGGCAACCCGGACAACGCCCGAGGCACGCTGGTCCAGCCGACCGACGTCAGCTCGTACACGTTCCAACAGATGGAGCAATCGATCGGGACCGCGAGCGGCGTGCCGTGGTCGGTGGTCCAGGCCCAGACTTGGTGGATGATGGCGATCCTCGCGAAATGCGCCGGGGCGTCCCCTTCGAACCTCGCGCAGCAGCCGTACTACGCGGGATGGAGCAATAGCGGGATCTGGGGCACCGGTACGCAGTCGTCGGTCTCGACGGACCTCGCCCAGCTCTCCTGAGTTCGGGAGCTGCGATGCGGACGAAGGACATTCGGTCGGTCATCTACCTCGCCGCGGGGTTCGGGCTGATCGCGGCGATCTACGCCTACATCGAGACGATCGACTCGTCGCTCCAGAGCAGCTGCAACGTCAACTCGTTCGTCTCGTGCGGGACGGTCGCGAAGAGCGGGATGACAACCGTCCTCGGGATTCCGGACGCGTTCATCGGCATCGGCGGGTTCGTCCTCCTCCTCCTCCTCGCCGCGGTCGCCGAGTCCCGCCGCCGGGAGCTCCTTTGGCCGTACCTCCTCTTCCTCGTCGCTACGGTCGGCGTCGCGTTCTCGCTCTACTTCGTGTACGTCGAGCTCGCCCTCATCCACGCCCTCTGCCCGGTGTGCCTCACGGCGTGGGTGTTTGGCTGGGTCGCCTGGGTCGGGTCGTTCGCCCTGCTCCTCCGGGTGCGGCAGAAGGCGCGGTCGAGAGCGGTCGAGACCTCCGCTTCGACCTCGGACTCGAGCTCGAAGAGGTCGGCGGAGTCGAAGAAGGACGCGAGCTCCGCCGACTAGAACGACCCCCGTTCGGGGCGCTTCCGTTCCGCCACGGCGCAACGGTCGACCGGTTGAAACCCTCAAGCCCCTCGGACCGTTTCGGAGGAGGAAGGCATGCGGACGTCGTCGCCGGTGTCCCGCGTCGCTCGAAGGGCATCCGCATCCCTCGTGGCCCTGGGGCTCGTCCTGGTCCTCGCCGGCGTTCTGCTACCGCCGGGCTTCGCCGAGCCCTCGGGGGGGTCGCACCCCGCTGCCCCGACGGTCGTCACAGCACCGGACGGGCTTTCTTCCCGGACCGTGGACGTCACGGCCTCGAACGGAACGGCGACCCAGGGGAGCTCGGTCGACCTGAAGCTCCATGTCAGCCCGGACAACTGCACGGGGTTCGACCTTCCGAACCGGACGGTCGTGAAGTTCGCGGTCGCGCTCGGAGACGGATATGTCTACGAAGCGTCCGGCTGGCCGATGGTGCCCGTGTTCGAGCATGCGAGCTGTTCCTCCGCTCCGTGGAACTCGACGTATCCCCTCGACTACGCGTACCGTGACCCGGGCACGTACCGCGTCGTCGCCACGGTCAGCTGGAAGGACGGCATCGTCGCGAACTCCTCCGCGCTCATCGTCACGGTCGTCGCGCAGACCTCGCCCCTGGAGCCGCTCGCCATCTGGCTCGCGGGCGGGTCGATCGTCGCGGCCTCGGCCCTCGGGGCGTGCTACCTGCTCCGGGTCCGGTTGCCGCCCACTCCGTCGTTACCACCCCGGAGGGTGTAGTCGAGGTCGGCTCCATGGTGATCACGTTGGGAGCCCGATGGCGGGTCCGCGGGTCGGTGGCCGCGGTCGCGGCGTTCCTCCTCATCGGGGTCGCGCTCGTGACCGAATTCGCGGGCGTCGACGAGACGAACCTACTGTTCGCCAGCGTCGCGGATACCTGGGTCCCTCTCTCCCCGCTCGCGACACCTCTCTCGGTCGCGGTCTTCGCCTTCGCCGCCGTGTGCGCCGGTATCGGCGTGGGGCTCCTCGGCATCTCCCGAGCGGAGCGGGTTCGCGAGGACCAGCTGCGCCTCGACCCTCTCTCCCGGCCCCCGGTCCGACATCCGCTCCGACGCTGGATCGCGGCGGCGGGAGTGGTCAGCGTCCTCCTCCTCCTGCCCGTCCTCTGGACGGCGCCGGTCGCGCACTCGTTCCGGGAGGAGGTCCCGGTCGGCTCGTGCCAGTGGCCCCCGATCCGGGTCCCGTCGGACGCGGTCTGGGTCGACCTCCCCGCCGGCGCGATCCTCGCCTATCAGTGGAGCTCCGCGGACGGACAGCCCGTGGGGGAAGTCGCCGCACCGACCGGTCCCCCAGTCTCCTCGGTGGTGGTCGTGGGCGACCTGTTCACCAACAGCTCGTCGGGGTACTCCTCTCTCGAGAGCAATGGAAGCGCCGTCCCGTTCTGGGCGTGTGATTTCTCCTCCTCCTCGGTCAGCGGAGCGAATCGCACGGTCCTCCTCTCGGGGACGTACTACCTGACCGTCCTCTAGCGGTCGGCGTCGGACGGTCCGTCCCGGAGCTCCGGGCGATACTCGGCCGAGGCCTCGTTTTCTCGCCGGTGGACGGGGCCCGTCAGCGCGGGTTCCGGGTTATATACCCGACCTTGCTCGGCCGCCCGGGTCGCACCATGGTCAGCGACATAGTACAGTCGTACGAAGTGCTCGCCGCGGGCATCGCCATCGCCGGAGGCCTGATCGGGACGGGAATGGCCCAGTCCGGGATCGGGGCCGCCGGAATGGGGATCATCGCGGAGAAGCCGGAGAAGTTCGGCCAGGTACTGTTCTTCTTCGTCATCCCCGAGACGCTCTGGATCATCGGTTTCGTGCTGGGGATCATCCTGCTGCTCGGCGTCATTTAGACGGAACGACGGACCCGGGCCTCGCTCCATGAGCCTCGAAACCCTCGTCGACGAGATCCGCCGGCGCGGCGAGGCCGGCCTCGCGGACGTCACCGCGGAGCGCGCGGCGGCGACGAAGCAGCTCCTCGCCGAGCGGGACGAACGCGTCGCCGCCATCCGGGCCGAGAGCGCGCGGGAGACCGACCTCGAGGTGGCGCACGAGCGCGCCCAGCGGATCGCGGCGGCGAAGCTGGAGTCCCGGAAACTTCTCTACGAGGCCCGCGAACAGCGGCTCGAGGGCGCGATCGAGGAGACCCGCTCGCTGCTACGGGACTACACGCGGTCCCCGCAGTACCCGGCCGTGCTGAAGCGGATGATGGCGGCGGCCACCGAGACGCTCGGAAAGCAGGTCCGCATCTTCGGCCGCAGCGAGGACGCATCGGTGCTCTCAAAGGTCGCCGGCCGCTCCTTCGACCCGACGCCGCAGCCGATCCTGGGCGGCCTCATCGCCGAGACGCCGGACGGGAACCGACGGCTCAACCTCTCGTTCGACGAGCTGCTCCGGTTGCGCGAGGACCGGGTGCGGGAACTCCTCGCGTAGGTTCGCGACGACGATGGCGGCCTCCCCGTACGCGAGCGCGCTCGGCCGCCTGAACCCCGAATTCCCCCAGTTCCTGCCGAAGGAGACGTACCCTCTCCTTCTCGCGACGAAGGACCCGAACGAGTTCGCGAAGGTGCTCGAGACCACTCCGTATGCCGACGACATCGCCCGCGCCCGGTCGACCCACTCGGACGTCTCGATGGTCGAGGTCGCGATCAACCGGACGTTCGTCCGGCGGAACCGGCATGCCTACGAAGCGACGCCGTTCGCCGGCCGAGCCGTCGTCGCCGCGTACCTCGGCCGCTGGGACATCCAGAACATCGAGATGATCCTGACCGCGAAGGTCCAGGGACGCGGGGTCACGGAGACGGAGGACCACCTGGTGTCGAGCCGCGAGATCCCCGCCGGCCTCTACGCCGGGGCGATGAACCTCGACGACTTCCGCATTCTCCTGAGCCAGCCGACGCTCGAGGCGATGGTCACGTCGCTCGTGAAGTACGGCTACGGGACGACGATCCTCCCGTTCCTCGAGGCGTTCGAGCGGACCCACAACATCTTCCCGATCGTCCGGGCGCTCGACAAGGAGTACTACCGCACCGTCCTCGCCCAAGCGCGGTTCTTCCAGGGCGACGAGTGGGTCGTGCGCGGCCTCGTCCAGAGCGAGGTTGATGGCCGCAACGCCCTCCTTCTCCTCAAGGGGAAGGACCGGAACCTTTCCGTCGACGACGTCCTCTCCCGGTTCCTCGACGGTGGGACGATGACCTCGGCCCAGGCCTCCGACCTCTACGCCGCGCGCACCGTCCCCGAGCTCGCCGAGCGGCTCGCTGCCCGGTTCCCGTCCGTCGCCGAGGGGACGGCCGAGTACACCACCGCCGACAGCCTCACCGGTTACGAGGTCGCGATCGAGCGGGACCGGGCGACCACCGAGCTGAGGCGCCTGCGGACGTACCCGCTCTCGCTCAGCGTGATCTTCGCCTACCTCATCCGGAACGAGGTCGAGCGGAGCGACCTGCGCCGGGCGGTGTTCGGCCGCCTCTACGGAGTCCCCGCTGAGCGGCTCACGTCGCTCCTCGTGTCGCCCGGCCTCTAGGGCCGCCAACAGGACGCGCGTCGATCTACCCTTCGCCGGGGGTCTTCATGATCGGCCCGGCGGGGGCCGGAGCGGCTTCGGTCGAGACCGGCGAGATGGTGTGGGTCCGCGGCGCGCCGAACGGCTGGAACAGCTTTCCGTTCCCCGAGTAGAACTTCGAGAAGTACTCGACGAAGATGAGCCGCGCGCCCTGGATGCCGGGCTCGAACACCCCGAGGATGACGTTGAACGACTGGCCGATGAGGATGATCGCGAGCCCGGCGATGATCCCGACGAGCGTCCCTCCGTGGACGAGGCCGCCCGCGATCGTGTTGATGACGAGCGCGAGGATGACGCTCGCGAGCAGGATCCCCACGAGACGCGTGTAGGAGAGGATGTGGCTCACCACCTCGATGAGCCCCATCATCCCCATCTGGAGCCCCTCGCCCAAGAGGAGCATGAGGAGCCCGGCCCCGAGGCAGGCGAACCAGACGAGGAGCGACGGGTTCGACTGGACCGAGACCGACTTATGAAGGAACGCGAGGCCGACGAACGCGATCCCGAGGGCGAAGAGAATCCCGCCCGACTTCGCCACGACCCCGCGGACGTGGTGGTGGGCGTACTCCTTGAGGGCGCCCATCAGGAACCCGAGGAGGACCATCCCGAGGCCGACGAAGCCGGCGAAGAGGAGGTACTTCGGCAGGTACTGCTCGGAGGCCGGGTTCGGACCGACGTAGCCGATGAGCTGGTGGAGGAGCGGGTAGCCGAAGAACTGGTCCGTGTAGAGGCCGAGCCCGATCGCGAGCAGACAGCCCGGGATGAGCGCGTAGGCGAGCTGCTGCATCCCTTTCGGGCCCATGATCAGCTTCACGAAGTTGCGCCCGAACTTCGGAAGGTACCGGGCCGCCGGGAAGCCGGCGATCATCCAGAGGCAGATGAGAAGGATCGTGAGGCCGTAACCCCAGTCGCTCAGCATGAAGCCGAAGAACAGCGGGAAGACGATCGAGAAGACGAGCGTCGGGTCCCACTCGGTCGCCTGCGGGAGCGAGTAGAATCGAACGAAGAACTCGAACCGACGGACCCCGCGCGGGTTCGCCATGATCGTCGGGGGTTCCTCCTGGGTCGGGACGCGGTAGAAGAACGTCCGGCCCCCGCTCTCCCGGTCGACGACGCTCTCGAGGCGCGCGACGTCCCGGTCGGGGACCCACGCCTCGAGCGCGAAGGCGGTCTGGCTCGCCCCGAGCTTCGAGACGACCTCGGCCTTCCGGTTCTCGATCTCGAGCGCCTCGGCGATGGCGCTCACGAGAGGGTACCAATCGAGGGAGAGGGCGACGAGACGCGAATGGATCTCCGCCCGACGCCGCACGATCTCGATGGCCCGCTGCTTGAGCGTCTCGAGCTCCTCGGGCACCGTCCCCTCGAGACGAGGGACCGCGGTCAGGCGGACCCCGTGGGCCTGGGAGACCCGGGCGAGGACGTCCGCCCCGCTCGGAGGGATCAGCACGAGGAATCGGAGGATCGCCTCCCCGGACGGACCGAGCAGAAGGTGGACGTCCGTCTCCTCGGGAAGGGCGGCGGCGAACGCCGGGTACTTCTCGGCGGTGATCGTCCCGTAGAACGTCAGGAAGCTCTTCGAGTTCAGGAACTCGAGCCGGTCCGGGTAGAACGAGATCTTCTGGAGGAGGTCCGCGGTCGCGGCGGTCGCCTTCTCCTCGGTCGCGAGGCGGTCGTCTTCGCGCCGGAGGTCGGCCACCTCCGCGTCGATCGGCACCGTCTTCGCCGCGGCGAGGATCTCCGCGGTCGAGTCGAACCGTCGGGGCGCGCCGACCGGGACCGGCGGGAGGGCGCTCAGGAGTCCGCGGAAGCGGAGCGTCTCATCCCCGACCTGGCGGAGCGTTTCGGGGCCGCGTTCGGGCCCGAGCTCGGCCATCGTCTCCGGGGAGAGGATCTCGATCTGCGCGACCCGAAGGTCGTGGAGGACGGTGAGGATCCGCTCCTCGTCCCCCTTGAGGCCGAGGAGGCCGATCTTGGTCATCTTGAGAGGACGCAGGACCATTCTCGCTTCCTCCCGAACGATCGAACCGGATCCGCGCGCCGATTATTCCTGGCCGAACGAGCCCAGGACCGCCGCCAGGATGGCGTCCTTCTTATCGGACGGTCGCCGTCCCTCTCCCCGGAGCGCTTCGTCGGCGGCTTTCTGGCCCTCCGCGACGATCGCGTCGGCCTCCCGACCGACCTCCGCGCGGGCGGTCTCGATGCGCGTGACGCGGTCGCGTTCCGCGTCGGCGCTCGTCGTCCGCGCTTCGTCCTCGACCGCCGCGCGGAGGGACTGAAGCGCCGCCTGCGATTCCTCGCGCGCCGCGGCGAGGCGGGCGTCCCACTCGTTCTCCGTCGCCTTCACCCGCTTCAGCGCCTCGACCGAGTTCGGCTCGCTCGCCGGGGATGTGGTGGTCGCCATCGTCAGGGTCCTCCGAGAAGAATCCTCGCGACCAGGTAGACGACCACGAGCACCGCCGCCCCCTTCACCGCGAGGCTCGCGGCCCGGACGGCGGAGAACCGCCGGACCGCGACGTTCGCGTGGTCACGCGGCGGCAGCACCGCTCCCCTCCCGCTCCATCTTGCGCTTCACCGTCTTGAGCATGCTGAACGAGTCGCGNNCTCGTCGAATCGGAACTTGATGTACCGCACGATGCCGTCGAGCCGCGGGATGAGGACGTTCTCGATGGCGCTCGCCCGCCGCTTCGTCTTCTCGATCTCCTTGAGAAGCCGGCGCAGCGCGTTCTCCTTCTCCGCGATATCGAGGACGATCTGGTAGATCCGCTGGAACCGGCGGACCGACTCCTGGACGGAGACCGGGAGGTCGAGGAGGTCGACGCTCGAAACCGGCGCGTAGCCGCCGCGGTCGACCCGCGGGGTGCGGACGCCCATCACGTTCTTCGTCGTGACCGCGACCGGCGCGATGTCGGGGAGCAGCATCGAGATGTTCTCGAGGCGCGTCGGCCCCTCGAGCATCTCGGCCATCCGGATCGACTCGTAGCCGCGCTCGACGCGCGCCCGAAGGTCGCCGCGGAGCTTGAGCGCCTCGCGCGACAGCGCGAAGAACTCCACGATCAGCGCCGAGCGCTTCAGCTTGAGGAGGTTGAGCCCCTTCTTCGCGACCACGATGCGCCGGCGTGTCTTGATGAGCTCGAGGCGGGTCGGTCGAACGATTTCGGCGGGCATCGTGGGTCGCGTCCGGGGCGCCTACGAAGGCGCGGCACCTCTCTTCGGCCGGTACTTCTCGATGAACTCTGGTCGGATCCGCTTCAGCTCGGAGTCGGGGAAGTCGGCGAGGATATCCCACGCCAGGGCGAGGCTCTCGTCGATCGTTCGGTCCTCGTCCGGGCGCTGGTTGACGAACTCCTTCTCGAAGCGGTCGGCCATCTTGAGGTAGAGGCGGTCGGTCGGCGTGAGCGCCTCCTCGCCGACGATCGCGGAGAGGGCCCGCTGGTCCTTCCCCGTCGCGTAGGCGGCGAACAATTGGTCGGAGACCCCGCGGTGGTCCTCGCGCGTCCGGCCCTTGCCGATCCCCTGACCCATGAGACGGGAGAGGGACGGAAGGATGTCGATCGGAGGGTAGATCCCTTTGCGCTGGAGCTCCCGGCTGACGTAGACCTGACCCTCGGTGATGTACCCGGTCAGGTCGGGGATCGGGTGCGTGACGTCGTCCGCCGGCATCGTGAGGATCGGGATCTGCGTGATCGACCCCTTGCGACCATGAATCTTCCCGGCCCGCTCGTACATGCTCGCGAGGTCGGTGTAGAGGTACCCGGGATAGCCGCGTCGGCCCGGCACCTCCTCGCGGGCGGCGGAGACCTCGCGGAGCGCCTCG
>DAEB01000006.1:20595-52440 GCA_002495185.1 Thermoplasmata archaeon UBA184
CGAAGACGACCGCGAACCCTTCGGTCGAGTCCCGGAGCTTCGCCTGACGGACGATCTGGGCGGCGATCTGGTTGTGGGGAAGCCCCGCGCCCGAGAAGATGGGGAGCTTCTGCCCGCGCACGAGGGTGTTGTTGACGTCGATCGTGGAGATCCCCGTCTGGATGAACTCGCTCGGCTCCTCGCGCGAGTAGGGATTCATCGCGCTCCCGACGATCTCGAGCCGGGTCTCGCTCACAATGCGCGGACCGCCGTCCCGCGGCTCCCCGAGGCCGGTGAAGACCCGGCCGAGCATCTCGTCCGAGACAGGAAGCGTGGCGACCTCGCCGAGGAACTTCACGCTCGTCCGCTCGAGGTTGATCCCCATCGTCGCGCCGAAGACCTGGACGATCGCGAGTCCCTTCCTCGAGTCGAGCACCTGCCCCTGCCGGCGCTCGCCGGTGGGAAGCTGGACCTCGACGATCTCTCCGTACGCGGCGTTCGTCACGTCCTTGACGAAGAGGAGAGGGCCGGCGACCCGGTCGATCGTCCGATAGTCGATGGGAACGGGGGAGGCGAGGGGGGCGGAGGCGGCGCCCTTCGCGGCCATCAGGCACCTCCGGCGGCGAGAGCACCGACCGCGAGCTCGGTCTCGCGCCCGAGGTCGGCGAACTGTCGGTCGGCCTCGCCTTCGGGGATCCACTTCATCCGGGAGAGCTTCGTGCGGACGGGAAGGGCCTGGAGCTTCGACACGGTCGTACCCTTCGCGACGGCGTCCTGCTCGAGGTCACCGAACTTGAGGATCATCCGGAGCATGAGGGCCTGCTTGCGGATCGACGTGTAGGTGTCGACCTCATCGTACGCGCTCTGCTGGAGGTAGTCCTCCCGGAGCATCCGCGAGACGTCCAGGACCGCCTTCTCTCGTTCGGGGAGCGCGTCCACCCCGACGAGTTGGACGATCTCCTGGAGCTCCGCCTCCTTCTGGAGCGTCTCGAGCGCCTTCTGACGAAGGGCGCCGAAATCCTTCGCGACCATCTCCGCGTACCACGGGTCGAGGTCGCGCGTGTAGAGAGAGTAGCTCTGGAGCCAGTTGATCGAGGGGAAGTGCCGGCGCGACGCGAGGGAGGCGTCCAACGCCCAGAAGACCCGGGCGATGCGCAGCGTGTTCTGGCTCACCGGCTCCGAGGTGTCCCCGCCGGGCGGGGAAACGGCTCCGACGACGGTGATCGACCCCGGTCGACCCTCGGGGGAGAGCGTGATGACGCGGCCCGAGCGCTCGTAGAACTCCGCGATGCGTCGGCCGAGGTAGGCGGGGTATCCCTCCTCACCCGGCATCTCTTCGAGCCGTCCCGAGATCTCCCGCATCGCCTCCGCCCAGCGGCTGGTCGAGTCGGCCATCAGCGCGACGTCGTAACCCATGTCCCGATAGTACTCGGCGATCGTGATGCCCGTGTAGACGCTCGCCTCGCGCGCGGCGACCGGCATGTTCGACGTGTTCGCGATCAGCACCGTGCGCTCCATCAGCGGGCGTCCCGACTTCGGGTCCTGGAGCTTCGGGAACGTGGCGAGCACCTCGGCCATCTCGTTCCCGCGTTCTCCGCAACCGACGTAGACGACGATGTCCGAGTCGGCCCACTTCGCAAGTTGCTGCTGACATACCGTCTTGCCACTCCCGAAGGGTCCCGGAATGCAGGCCGTTCCCCCCTTCGCCACCGGATAGAACGAATCGATGACCCGCTGACCTGTGACGAGCGGGATTTCGGGAGGGAGTTTCTGCGTGACCGGTCGCGGGACGCGAACGACCCACTTGTGGGAAAGAGTGAGGGGAACGGTTCCGGACGCGGTCCGAAGCGAACCGATCCGGTCGCGGACCGTGTAGCTGCCGCTCTTGAGGTCCGCGAGGGTCCCCTTGAGGCCCGGCGGGACCATGATCTTGTGGAGGATGAGCGCCGTCTCCTGGACCGTTCCGAGGATCGCCCCGGCCGAAACCTCGCTTCCGACCTTCGCGGTCGCGGTGAACTCCCAGACCGCCTTCTCATCGAGCGGAGCCGCCGCGGTCCCGCGGGTGATGAAATCGCCGACCGACTTCTGAACGACGTCGAGCGGCCTCTGCACCCCGTCGTAGATCGACTTGAGGAGCCCGGGGCCGAGCTCGACGCTCAGGGCTTGCCCCGTGTTCTCGACGGGGTCGCCCGGGCGGATTCCCGTCGTATCCTCGTAGACCTGGACCGTTGCGGTTCCCTCGACCAGACGGATGATCTCCCCGACCAGTCCGAGCGACCCGACGCGGACCACGTCGTACATCTTGGCGTCCACGAGACCTTCGGCGATGACAACCGGGCCGGAAACTCGCGCTACAGACCCTGCCATGTTCCTTCCTTCGGTGGACTGTCGTTCCCGTGCTGCGTCTAGCTCGCAACCGTGAGCGTGACGCCCAGGATGCGCTTCGCGAGCGCTTCGATGCTCTCGACTTCGTACTCCCCGGAGGGGGTGGGCACGAAGACCACGAGCGGGTGGAGAGAAGCGTCCGCGGCCGCCCGCTCAGTCTCCGAGAGGAGCGCGCGGATCGACTGCGTCGCGATGACGAGAGCGTAGTCGCCGCTCATCGCCTTCTCGAACTCGGCGACCGAGTTGTCGGGGGTCACCTCGACCACGTCCTTGAGGCCGATCAGGCGGAACCCGATGGCGAGCTCCCGCTCGCCCACGACGATGGTGCGACCCGGCTCCTTCGGCGTCTCGGGCACGGTAGCGTCGGCGGGGTACCGGCGTATTTAACGACTGCCGGCACCACGGGGACGGCGACGGTCCGACCGAGGTGGAGAGCTCGGATTACGACGGGCCGGACGGGCGCCCGGTCGGGGCGCGACTTCGCCCGGAAGTAGGAGGGCTGGAGGAACGGTCTCGGACGCAGAGGCATCGAGCAACGCGGAGAACCGGCGTTCCCGGGTCCCGGGTCGCACGGCGCTCATCACCCAGAACGCCGCGCGGTTTCGATAACTTCGGTTTCGGCTTTCGAAGAAGCGCTGTGCCGGCGGCACTCCGCGCATCCGACCCGTGAACTCCTTCGAGAGAAGGAACGTCGTCCCGCTGGTGTACTGGAGGCGTTGGTTCTTCGACATTCTCTGGAATGCCAGCCGTCCCGCTTCTGTGACTCGCCCGCCCCGTTCCAACTCTCGGAACCGACGGCGGTTCACCTCGCTCCACGCGCTGTCCGGTCGGCGGGGCGTGAACCGATTCGCGTACCGGTCCGCGTCGATCCGTCGGACCGTGGTATCGATCCACCCGTAGCAGAGGGCCTCGTCCACCGCTTCCGGATAGACGACGCCGCCCTTTCCGGTGTGGGCCTTGTAGAACCCGACCCAAAGTTCCGGGGCGCCCTTGTGGTGCGCTTCGAACCACGCTCGGAGCGCATCGACCGAGGCGAAGAAGCGAGCCGGCACCGGCGCCGAGGAAGAGGTCACTTGTAGACCGAGAAGTGGACGTGGTTCTCGTCGTCGGTGATCAGGATGCATTCGCCTTCGCACTCGAACAGGCACGCTTCACAGACGATGCATTCCGGTCCGTTGACGGCGAGGGACTTCTCGCCGCGGAACTGGAACTTCGCGCCGACGCTCGGGTCGTCCACGACGTCCGGGACCTGGTCGCGGGGGCGAAGGTCGAAGACGTTCACCGGGCAGACGTCCTTGCAGTGGGAGCAGCCGGTGCATTTCGCGATGTCGATGTCGACCTGGACCATCCGAAGGTCTCCCGACCGCGAGGCAGGGCCTCCGATTATTAGGGTTTCTCCGTGGCGGGTCCGGGGGTTCGCGACGACCGGCGAGAATGCCGCCCGCGCCCGAGCTCCTTCTCGCCAACGAACGGGTTGGGTTCGAGGAACTTCTGTCCTCCCATCTCGTCCCGGACCGCCGGGGGGACCTCGACCCGACCGTCGGCCGTCTGGTAGTTCTCGAGGATGGCGATCACGAGACGGGGGAGCGCCACCCCCGACGCGTTGAGCGTGTGGAGCGGTCCGGGCTTCGCGGATTGGTGGCGCCGCCAGCGGATGTTCGCGCGAACGGCCTGGTACGCCTCGAAGTTCGAGACCGAGCTGACTTCGAGCCAACGCTGGCTCCCGGGCGCCCACAGCTCGAGGTCGTAGCACTTCGCGGCCTTCTCCCCGAGGTCCCCCGTACAGAGGTCCATCGTCCGGAACGGAAGGTCGAGCCGACGGAGGACCTCCTCCGCCTCGGTCCGGAGCTCCTCGAGCGCATCGTACGAGCTTTCCGGGGTCGTGAACTGGACGAGCTCGACCTTGTCGAACTGGTGGACCCGGGCGATCCCGCGGGTCTCGACCCCGTGGGACCCCGCCTCGCGACGGAAGCACGGAGTGTAGGCCACGAGGCGGAGCGGGAGATCGTCGGCCAGGAGCACCTCGTCCCGGAAGAGGTTCGTGACCGGCACCTCGGCGGTCGGCACGAGCCAGAGCCCGTCGGGGCTCACCTGGTAGGAGTCGTCCGCGAACTTCGGCAGCTGCCCGGTGCCGACCATCGACTCGGAGTTCACGAGGATCGGAGGCGACACCTCGACGTACCCCCTTGAACGATGGAGCTCCCGCATGAACCGGATGAGCGCGTGCTCGAGCCGGGCGAGGTCACCCCAGAGCACGAAGAACCCCTCCCCGGCGACCTTCGCTCCGCGTTCCTCATCCAACAGGTTGAGCTCGTGGCCGACCTCGAAGTGGGGGCGGGGCGCGTTCGGCGCCGGTCGCTTCGCTTCGAACCGCGCGACCTCAATGTTGTCGGCCGCACCCGTTCCGTGGGGAACGCTCGAGTGCGGAGTCTGCGGGAGGAGGAGAAGTCGCTCGCGGATCTCCCCGTCGAGCGCGCTCCCCGTCGACTCGAGCTCACGGATCCGGTCACGGAGCTCTCCCAGACGGGCCCGGTCGGCGTCGTCCGGCGGGGTGGAGGACTTCGCGGCCTCGGCGAGTCGCTCGGTCGCCCGGTTCCGTTCGGCCCGAAGCCGGTTCGCCTCGTCGCCCGCCGCGCGCCGCTCCCGGTCGAGGGAAAGGATCCGGTCGACCGCGGAAGGGTCGCGTCCTCGGGCGACCAGGCCGGCCCGGAGGGTATCCGCCGACTCCCGAACGTACGAGATGGGGTACACGGTGCGGACGGAACCCCCGGCCGCGAAATAACCGTTCTCGGACGGTCGGCGGCGCCGTCCGACCCCGTTTCCCCTCGAGCGTAACCTTTACCGGCTGGGACGACGTTCGGTCGTCCGAGGGTCCGGATGACCGACATCCTGCTGGGGACCAGCGGATGGGACTATCCGGAGTGGGTCGGGAAGGTCTACCCGCCGCGCGGAGCGAGCGACAAGCTCCGCTACTACTCCGGCCTCTTTCCCATCGTCGAGGTGAACTCGACGTTCTACCGTCTCCCTCCTCCCTCGGTGGCCACCTCGTGGGTCAAGCGAACCCCCGCCGGGTTCCGGTTCGCGGCAAAGTTCCCTCAGACGATCACGCACGACCTGCGTCTCGTTCGGACCGAGGAGGAGCTCGCGCGGTTCCTCGCGGTGCTGAAGCCGATCCGGGATGCGGGGAAGTTCGCGGCCGCCCTCCTCCAGCTCCCGCCGTCGCTCCCGTTCGAGCCGACCACGGTGCGCCACTTCTACGAGACCCTGCCCCGCGACCTCCCGGTCGCGGTCGAGTTCCGGGAACGCTCGTGGATCGTCCCCGAATCGATCGAGATGCTCCGGGAGTTCGGTCTGGCGTACGTGACCGTCGACGGCCCCCATCTACCGATCCGGCTCGATGTGACGGCACCGTTCGCCTACGTCCGCTGGCACGGTCATGGGAGCCCGCTCTGGTACGACTACACGTACTCGGCGCCCGAGCTCGAGCAGTGGGTCCCTCGCGTGCGGACGCTCACCGAGAGCGCGGCGACCGTCTACGGTTTCTTCAACAACCACTTCCGGGGGGACGCGGCCGCGAACTGTCGCACTCTGACCGAAGAGCTGGGCCTTTCCCCACCGGCCCGGCGCGGACGGCTGGACGCGTAGGTCCGCGGTCAGGCTCCCGCGCGCGGACCGTCCCGGGAGACGGCGAGGGCGAGAGCGCGCCCCGCCGGGGTTCCCGGCTCGCGAACCAGCGCCGTGAACGTGCCGCCGCAGGAGGCGCTCGAGTTCGTATGGGAGGAGACGACCGCGCCGCTGACCGCGTTGACGGTCGCGTTGAACTCGCTTCCCGTCGCGCTGCCCGTGGACGTCAGGGAACAGGTCGTGTAGACGACCGTCCAGTCGGGCCCGCTGGTCCCGACGAGGAGCGGCGAGCCTCCGAAGAGGACGAACAACGCGGAGGCGTTCGGGTTCGTGGCGAGGAACGCGGCCGCCCTCGGCTCCACGGCCGCCGCGGCGCGGGAGCTGTCGATGACGTTCCCGGGGACCCCGAGGATGAGCCCGGCGTAGAACGTGCAGGTCGCCCCGGTCACGGTCGCGAGGACGCTCGCGGAGCCGTCCACGACCGAAACGATCGCGAGGGCGTCCGTGCCGTTGCGGTACACGAACTCCCAGGCCGGCGAGAGCCCGGCCGAGCGGTTGCCGGTGAATCCGGGCAGCGTGAACACATGGACTCCGCTGTTGAGGACGTACGTGCATCCCGAGAAGCCGCCCAGCGTGGAGGCGTTCACCGGGAGGGATTCGTTGGCGGACGAGACGAGTCCGGCCGCGAAGAGCAGCGTCCACCCTCCGCCCTGGAACCCGGAGGCGGCGTGGTCGGCGACCGGACGGGCTCCCGAGTAGGTGAGGACCGCCGGCGAGGTCGCCGACACCGTCAGCCCCGGGAGGACCACGAAGAGGACCAGCGCGAGCACGACCGCGACCGCGACGAGGACACCGGCCACGTACGCGACCGTTCGTCTCCGACGGACGGGGGGACTCGGAGCAGGAGGGGAAGAGGACGGAGCCGGGGTGGTCGGGGGGAGCGCCATCGGGGTTCTCCTCGTCTAGAACGAGAAGCGGGACCGATAACCCTTCGCCCTTCCCGAGACGAGGTCGGGAGAACGCTCCCTGAAACCGTCCCTTCTCGGGGCTGTTTCAACCTCCCCCGAACCACGGCTTTAGAGCACCGCGGCCGGTGGTTCTCCCGGATCGATCGATGATGGTCGACGCTCTTCTCACCGAGCCCGAGCTCGCGCCGGAGGACCTCTTCCTCCCCGAGGAATCCCCCGTCCGGCCCGAACCTCGCGCCTCGCTTTCCGCCGCGTCCGTTCGTCCGCGGCTCGCCCCCCGCGCCCGGCGGCCCCGTGCGACTCCCCTCCTTCCTCCGGAGCCGGCGCTCTTTCCCTGGCTCGAGCGACGGTTCGCCCCCGGCGAAGCGACCGTCTGGACCGGACCGACGAACGCGGTCGAGCCGGTCCTCGAGCTCCTCTACGCGGGGAACGCCCTCGCCCGGGGCCGGATCTCCCTGCTCGAGGGAGCCAACCGGTTCCACCCGTACCGCATCGGCGAGCTCGGCCGAGCGTTCGGGGTCGATGCGACCGAGACGCTGGGCCGGATCCGCCTCGCCCGCGCGTTCACCGCCTATCAGATGGTCGCGCTCGTGGACGGCTGGGCCCGGGAGGTCCGGCGGCGCCCTCCGACCCTCCTGGTCGGCCACGACCTCCCCGCCCTCTTCGGGGACGCCGAGATCCCGGACGACGAGCGGTTCGCGCTCCTCGGCCATGTCGCGCGGACCCTGGCGACCCTCGCCCGCGAGGTCCGCCGTCCGCTCCTTCTCACGCTCCCTCCGGACGGGTTCGCGCGGTTCCGCTCGCTCGCCGACGAGGGACCTCCCTGGGCGGACCTCATCAGTTTCGCCCGCGGCCCCGGGACCCTGCGTCTGCGCGCGCTCCGGGACGACGCCCGGGTCGCCCTCGTGCCCCGCCCGCCCGGCCAGACGGGGATCGAACAGTTCGGCGGAGAGTTCGCCGAGGAGGTGATGACGTGGGACGTACCGCCCCGACCTACCGCCAGGCGCTCGAGGAGAGGATGAAGCGCTGGGACGAGTTCGCGCGCCTTCTCACGAGCCCCGAGGAGCGCGCGGCGTTCGAGATGGTCCGTACGGGGGCCCGCCGGTACGTCGCGCAGGCGACGTACGTCGGGAGCCCGGACCTCCTCGAGTCGCTGCTGCTCTCCGTCCTGACCGACCTCGCGGTCCGGGTCCGCTCCGAGACCTCGGCTCCCGCCTCCCGACGGTAGCGATGGCGGCGGCCTCCCCGCCGTCGGAGCCGGACGGCTGGCTCCTCGACATCACCGAGAGCGACGACGGCCGGTCGGTCGTCCTCTGGACGAAGGAGCGCACGAGCGGCCGGGTGCACCGGACGGCGGTCGAGTACCGTCCCCCGTTCCTCGTCACGGGAACGAGGAACGACCTCTCCCTTCTCGCGCGCCGTCTCGCCGACCACGCCGACGTGGAGTCGGTCCGGCTCGGGTCCGGCCGCCCGTCCCTCTTCGACCGTCGGAATCGGCCCGTGCTCTCGGTCGTCCCGAGCCGCAACCCGGCCCGCCGGGCGCTCGCGCGAAGCGTCGACGCGCTCGGCGGCTACGAGAGGTTCTCTCTCTACGACGTCGACCTCGGTCCCCCGCAGCTCTACCACCTCGCCCACGACCTCTACCCGTTCGCCCCGGTCGTGGGCCGCCCTCCCGCGCTCCGCGCGACCGAGCCCCCCGAGACGATCGACTACGCGACCCCGCCCCTTCGGATCGCGCCGCTCGAGGTCCGCATCGCCGGAGAGCGTCGGGGTCGGATCCCCCCTCCCGACGGCCGCATCGGGTCGGTCCGCCTGGGGGAGGTGACGCTCGAGGGTCCGGAAGAGGAGCTTCTGCGCGCGCTCGTGGACGAGCTTGCGAGGAGCGACCCGGACGTCCTCCTGACCGAGGGCGGCGACTCGTTCGACCTCCCGTGGCTCTATCGTCGGGCGGCGACGTGCGGGCTCTCCCCGGCGGAGTTCCCTCTCGGACGGGAACGCGTCCGGTTCCGGCCGAGTCGCCCGGCTCGCTCGTTCGAGTCGTACGGACGCGTCCTCCACCGGGACGCCTTCTACCCGCTCCCCGGACGGTTCCACATCGACCGCGAGAACTCGTTCCTCTACCGTGACGCGGAGCTCGCCGGACTCGTCGACGCGGCGCGGCTCTCGCGCCTCTCGCTCACGACGGTCGTTCGCCAGTCCCCGGGGACGTGCTTCACCGCGATGGAGATGGCGCACGCGCTCGAGCTCGGGGCGCACGTCCCGTGGAAGAAGAACCGGCCCGAGGGGTTCCGGCGCGCGGACCAACTGGTCGCGGCGGACCGGGGCGGCGTGATCTTCCTTCCTCCGGTCGGCGTCCACGACCACATCGACGAGTTCGACTTCGCGAGCCTCTACCCGCACATCATGGTCACGAAGAACCTCTCGGCGGAGACGCTCGAGTGCCGGTGCTGCCCGGAGAGCCCGGTGCGGGCGCCCGGCCTCGGCTACCGGTCGTGCACGCGCCGGGTCGGCCTCATCCCCCGCACCCTCGCCCCGCTCCTTCGCCGGCGTCTCGCGTACAAGGCGGCGATCAAGCGGCCGGGGGTCGACCCCGACGAGGCGGTCCGCCTCAAACGACGGGTCAAGATGCTGAAGTGGATCCTCGTGACGGCGTTCGGCTACCAGGGGTACCGCAACGCCCGGTTCGGGCGGATCGAGTGCCACGAGGCGATCAACGCCTACGCCCGGGACCTTCTCGCCCGCCTCGTCCCGGAGGCGGAGCGGACGGGCTATTCCGTCGTCCACGGGATCGTCGACTCCCTCTGGCTGCGACCGAACGACGTCGACCGTCCCCCGGACCCCGAGGCGTTCGCCCGGCGAATGACCGAGCGGTTCGGCCTCCCGCTCGGCTACGAGGGCCGGTACCGCTGGATCGTCTTCCTGCCGGCCGTGACCCACGGGCTCGGCGTCCCGAACCGCTACTACGGCTACTACGAGCACGGGGAGTTCAAGCTCCGGGGGATCGGCGCCCGTCGGCACGACACGACGGTTCTCGTCCGACGGTTCGAGGGAGAGGTGCTCGCGCTCTTCCGCGCCGCGCGGGACGCGGAGGGGGTCCGGGCGCTCCTACCGCGGGCGCTCGCGCGCGCCGACCGGTTCGCCGAGGCGGTCCGCTCGGGGTCGTGGCCGGTCGAGGAGCTCCTCATCGCGCACCGGATCGGGCAGGCCCCCGAGGCGTTCGTCACGTTCACCGACTCGGTCGCCGCGCTCCGGCAGCTCGCGGAGGCGGGCGCATCCCGGGGCGCCGGCGAGGTCGTGCGGTACGTCCTCCTCGACCGGCGAAGCCGTTCGTTCTGCGACCGCGTGCGACCGGCCGAGCTCCTCGAGGGGAACGAGTCGTACGATGCCGCCGCGTACCTCGAGCTCCTCGCCCGCTCGGCGGAGACGCTGCTCGCCCCGCTCGGAGTCGACCGCAACGGGCTCCGGGCACGATGGGGGGTCCCGCCGGCGCCCGAGCGGGACCCGTATCACTCCCCCGAGGACGTCCACCAGTCGCGTCTCAGAGCCGTCGGCTCCGACGCGAGCTATTAATCCTCGGCTCGTGGCGGCTGGTGGTGTCGCGTCCTCGTCGCGCCCGACACAGGGCCCCGCCCCGGAAGCTTCCCGCGCCGCCCGCCGAGAGGCCGACGGCGTCCGAACGAGCCGCCCACATCCGGGGGAGCGTCGAGAAGGGGGTCGTGAAGGACGTCGGCCCGATCCTCGTCGCGCTCAGCGACCCGGTTCCCGGGGTACGGGAGACCGCGGCGGTCGCCCTGGGCAAGCTCCGAGACCCGCGGGGCCGCGCGACCCTCGAAGCCTCCCTCCATGACCCTGACGGTCGGGTTCGAGAGGCGGCCGCCGAGTCGCTCGGGGTGATCGGTCACGCCGCGAGCCGCGAAGCCCTCGAGCGGTCGCTCGACGACGGCGACGCCGGCGTCCGGGCGAAGACCGTCCTAGCGTTACTCGCGGTCGGGGATGTACGGTCCCTTCCGGCCCTCGAGCGCACGGCGAACGACCCCGACGCCGGCGTCCGCCGCGTGGTCGCGCTCGCCCTCGGCCGGCTCGGGCCACGGGAGGCGTTCCCGACCCTGGAGCGGATGCTGAACGACTCGGTGGACCGGGTCCGTCGGGAAGCGGTCCTCGGGGTCGGAAGGTCTCCGGACCCCGGGCAGTGGTCGACCGCTCGCCGGTTCCTGAGCGACCCGGCCCGCCGGGTCCGCGTCGCCGCGGCCGTGGTCGCCGGTCGTCACCGGGACCGGGCGAGCGTCCCGTTCCTTCACCACCTGCTCACGACCCCCGAGACGTGGGAGAAGCCGGCGGTCCTGGTGGCGCTCGGCCGGATCGGCGACCCATCGTCCGTGCCGACCCTGGTCGACTGGGCCGAGCATCCGTCGCACTGGATCCGCGTCTGCGCCGTCTACGCGCTCGGGGAGATGGGCCTCCCCGAGGCCCGTCCGGTCGCCCAGAAGCATCTCCGTGACCCGTACTGGTCGGTCCGGGGCGCCGCGGCCATCGCCCTCGGAGCGGTGGGGGCGCCGGACGACCTGGGTCTCCTGCTCGGGGGGCTCGAGGACGACCACCCCTGGGTCCGCCGAGGCGCGACGTACGCGCTCGGACGCCTCGGACTCACCGAGGCGGTCCCCCGCCTCCGCGAGGGCCTCCACGACCCGGGGGCCGAGGTCCGCCTCGCGACCGTCTGGGCGCTCGGGAACCTCCGGGACGACGGGGCGCGAGACGACCTCGTCCGGATCCTCTATCACAGCCGGCCCTCCCGCGCGGCGACCCTGGGCGGGGAGGATTCCGAGGTCCCCGGACTCTCCTCGGACGCGGAGAGCCGCCTGTTCGACGCGGCGGTGCAAGCGCTCGGTCGGCTCTCGCACGGGCTCAGCGACCCGCTCATTCACCGCTCGCTCATCCACGCGTTCGAGCGGCTGAGCGAGGAGGAGCTCGACCGGCTCGCGCGTCTCCCGCTTCCCGAGCTCCAGCCGGACCAGCCCCCGCCGACCCTGAGGGCCCTCTTCGAGAACGCGCTCCCGTCCACCACCGACGAAGAGGACTCGGGCTGATGCTGCGCGACCTTCGTCGCGCGGACGGACCCGAGTTCCTCCGAGTGATGGAACGCGGCTTTCCTGAGGAGTCAGCGATGCTCGGGAATCGGCCCGAGGAGTTCGAGAAGATCTTCCGTCGCGTCTTCCGCCCGGACGCGCGCCTCCTCCTCGGGATCCTGAAGGTCTTCCGTCGACCGATCGTCCGGCTCCTCGTCGTCGAGGCGGACAGGCGGGTCGCGGCGACCACAATCGTCACCTTCCCGCCGAAATGCGCGTTCGTGAGCAACGTGGTCGTCGACGCTCCGTACCGCCGCCGAGGCTACGCGCGCGCGATGCTCGAGGAGGCGCGTCGAACGGCGAAGAAGGCCGGCCGTCGCTACATCGCGCTCGACGTGCTCGAATCGAACACCCCGGCGCGCGCCCTCTACGAATCGATCGGGTACCGGCCGCTCCGCGCGCAGCTGCGTCTCGTCAACGATTCGATGGCCCGGTTCTCGGGAGCTCCCCCGTCGCCGACCGGGGTCCGTCCGTTCCACCGGTCCGACGTCCCGGCCCTCGTCGAGCTCGTGCGACGGCAAGCTCCGGCTTCCGTTGAGGAAGTCCTGCCGACTCGCAAGGCTCGGTTCGTCGAATCGGGGATGGTCACGCGCATGCTCGAATCCGAGGACGCGAGCTGGGTCGTCGACCGGGGAAAGGGCCCGGAGGCGTACGTCGGGGCGACGGTCTCCGCGGCGATGGAAGCGGCCTATCTCGCGGAACCGGTCGTGGCGGAATCGGTCGAGCCGGCGCTCGCCGAATCCCTCGTCGCGACGGCGAGCGCGTGGTGCGCGACGCGGAGGTCGCCGCGGATCCTCACGATGGTCAACCGCGACAACGCGCGGGGGCGCGCGGCCCTCGACGCAACGGGGTTCCGCGATGCGCAGGCGCTCTGGACGCTCTACCGAAGCGTCGACTGACCAGCCCTCCCCGGGCGGGGTCGACGTCTACCTCTTCCCCGCCGTCGTGGGAGGCGGCCTCGGCGACATCGAGGAGGTCCTGGCCGCGGGTCGACATCTCGCTCGCGCCGGCTTCCGGCCGATCCTCTACCGCGAGCCGGATCGTCCTCTTCCACCGAACGTCGACGGACCGTGGGAGTGGCCTCCCATGGAACGCCGCGCCCGGATCGAGCGGCGCGGTTCTGCCGCGCTCACGGTCGCCCCGTCCTGGGGGGTGAGCGCGGGGCCGAGCCGCCCCGGGCGGTTCGGCCGCGGCGGCCCCTGGGAGGTCGAATCCCGGAACGTCGAGCGCGCCTACGGCGCCTCGCAGACCCTGCACGTCAGCCTCGAGGAGTTCGCCCGGACCCTCCCGAGCCGCGCCGAGACGCGCGAGCGACTCCGCGAGGGAGGCGTCCCGTCCCGGGCCATCCCCCCGCGGCTCCGGGCGGCGGACGCCGCGAACGAAGTCGACGAGTTCCGGATCGCCTTCCGCGCGTTCCGCGGCTTCGACCGTCCGAACGTCCTTCACCTGTTCGCGACGTTCGAGCGGAACGAGAGTTTCGCTCGGGAATTCCCGGAAGCGGTGCAGACCGGTCCCTTGCGCCCGGGCCACGCAGCCGGCCCTCCCGCCGGTCGTCCTCGGCCCCGTCGGCGCGAGTGGGTCTGGTACGCGAGTCCGGCGAGCGCGGAGCGGATTTGTCCCGAGGTCCTCGCGGGCCTCGCCGGAGCGCGTCCGCGAGTGAACCTCTATGTACGGTCCCCGCGCGAATGGCCGAGCGTGCCGGGGAGGACGGGGTTCCAGCTCGTCACGACCCCGCTCTCGCCGGCGTCGTGGCGGTCCCGGTTCGCCCGGGCCGAGCTACGGATCGTGACCGGGAGCCGAACGCTCCTCGAGGCGATGGAGGTGGGGGGACCGTTCCTCTACTTCAACGGGGTCCTCGGGACGGGAGCCCGGCGACGCCTTCACCGGCCGGAGAAGATCCGCTCCTGGCTCGCCCTCGCCCGCCGGGCCGGCGTCTCCCGCGAGCTCCGCAGCGACCTCAGCGACTTTGCGCGCGGTCGACGGGTCGCCGCTGTCGTCCGCCGGGCGGCTCGCCACGAGGACGGATGGGCGCGCTTCCCGCGCGAGCTCGCCCCCGTCGGGATCCCGTCCGACCGCAAGGACGCCGGGGGAATCCTGGTCGCCGTTGCGCGCGAGCTCGCACGACCGGGGGCCCGGGCCCCGGAGATCGTCGCTCGCTGGCGCCGCTCGAATCTTTAATCGGGACGGACCTATCCTGCCGTTTCCGCATGTCTCTGGTGGAGGCGACGCCCCCGGCGGTAGCCCGGGCGCTCGTCGGGAGCGCGCTCGCGGTCCGACGAGGCGAACACGTCGTTGTCGTCAGCTGGAACCACAGTCTTCCCTGGGCGTCCGCGTGCGTCACCGAAGCACGACGGGCCGGTGCGCGGGCGTTCCAGATCCTCGAGGACGAAGCAGCGTTCTGGCACAGCGTCGAGGGCGCGGTCCCATCGCGTCGATGGGCCGGGCTCTCCCGTCCGGCGCACGCCGCGCTGGCGCACGCGGACGCCCTCATCTACTTCCCCGGTCCGGCGGACCGCCCGCGCCTGCACGCGCTCCCGTCCCACCTGCTCGCTCCGTTCCAGGGAGCGGACGAGGAATGGCTCTCCCCGATCCGACGGTCCCGCCGTCGAGCCGTCCGATGCCTGCTCGGCTACGCGTCCGACCCCCAGGCGGAGCACTGGAAGGTCCCGGGGGCGATGTGGCGGAGCCAGCTGATTCGCGGGATCACGGAGGTCGACTACGGAACCCTTCGCACGGACGGAAAGAGGGCCGGCGCTCTCCTCGCGAAGGGCCGAGAACTGCGCCTGACGGCGGGGAACGGGACGGACCTTCGGCTGCGCCTGCGCGGCCGAACTCCCTGGGTGGACGACGGGACGGTGGACGCGGACGACCGCCGCCGGGGCCGCGTGGTCACGGCGGCGCCCGGGGGTTCGGTCGTGGTCGCGGTCGACGAGTCCTCGGCCGAGGGGGTCATCATCGCGAACCGACCGAGCTTCCTCTCAGCCGGACGAGTGGACGGAGGCCAGTGGGAGGTGGCCGGGGGCCGGCTCCGGAACTACTGGTACACCGAAGGCGGAGACGCGTTCGAGACGGATTTCGCGGCGGCGCCGCGGGGCCGCGAGACGATTGCGCTGTTCGCGCTCGGGCTGAACCCGGAGCTCCCCGGCGGAGTCCCGCAGGCGGAGGACGAGGAGGCGGGGACCGTGACGGTCGCGATCGGGGGGAACTCGCTCTACGGGGGACGGAACCGGTGCCGCTTCCTCTCGTGGATCACCGTCGGGGAGGCGACGGTCGCCGTTGACGGTGCGCCGCTCTGCGACCGCGGGAAGGTCCTCTAGGTCACCGGACGGCATCGGTCCCCGAGCAGGTCGAGCGTTCTTCGACCGCCCCGCGTCCCGAGTCGCCCGGGACCTGCTCGGGGCCGTCCTCGTCGTGCGGTCGGGTCGGTCCGTCCGGTCGGTTCGGATCGTCGAGACCGAGGCCTACGTTCGGAAGGACCCGGCGAGTCACGCCTTCCGGGGACGCACGCTCCGCAACCGGTCCATGTTCTCCCGACCCGGGACTCTCTACGTCTATCGTATCCACCAGGTCGTCTGCGCCAACCTCGTCGCCCACCTCGGCGAGGCGGTGCTTCTCCGCGCGGGCTCCTCCGCGTCCGTCCCCCCTCGAGTTGCTTCCGGCCCGGGCCGCCTGTGCCGGTACCTCGGAATCGTTCGCGAGGATGACGGTATGGACACGGTTTCCGGACACCGCGTGGAACTCCATCTTCGAACGAAGCGAGCCGGGCCCGTTCACGTGGGCCCAAGGGTGGGGATCCGAAAGGCGGCCGACCGGCCGTTGCGGTTCACTCTTGCGAAGGAGAAGGCGGTCTCACTCCCCCGCCCATTGGGGGGGAGGGCGTCCCGTCAGTGGCGGGCCAGGGTGAATCCGTAATTAGGGGCACGACGGTTTTTGGGGGACGAGGGATGGGCATCATGCCCCACCCGGTGTCGCCGGAAGCGGTGGGCGTCCTCTTCGCCGTCCTCACGGTTGCGCTCGTCGCGGGCCTGCTGATCGGCGCTCAGTTACCATCGAGCCCCTCGCCGAGCGTGTGCGAGCCGAACGGGGGATTGACCCCCGTCGTGAACATCAGCGGTTCTTCCTACTGCTTCGAGAAGTTCGCGCTGTACCTCGTTCCCCACTGCGACAACGGCACCGCGGTGAGCGGAAGCCCGATCGGGGCCGAGTTCTGGAGCTTCGCATTTGAGCTCATCCCGGGCGCCGCGTGTCCTCCGCCCGGAGTCTTCTGCTCCCTGTGCGGTCCGGGGGTCGCCGTACTCGTGAGGGAACCGGGCGGAACGGAACTCCACGGCGCTGTGGGCGTCCCCGCCGTCCGCTCCGAATGGTTCTCTCCGGACCTCCACTGCGGCGTGCGGTGGCAGATCGACACTGTCAACGTCACCCTCTACGTCGCGGTCGGGGCGTGACAACGGCGGCCGCCGGTCCCGGGCCGGTCGGCGTCCGTCCCAAGGAACCGAGAAGAGTCGGCGCCGACTCCATGAGGGGGCTCCCGAGCCGAATCATGCCGACCGGAGGGGACTGGCCCGTGTCGCTCGAGGCGGAACCGACACCGACGCGATCGATCTTCCGAACGGTGGTGGGACCCCTGGTGGCCTACCACGTGCTGATCTTGGTGGGGGCCTACCTCATCGTCCTGGGATACGTCGAAAACGTCCGGGTTTTCGAGGTCGCGGGCATCGGCTTCGTCGTGGTCGGCGTCCTCACCGAACTCTGGGTACTCCGTTGGTCCGCCGGCATCACCCGCCGCGCGGCGCGACCCGGCACCGGGGACCCGATCGGGAAGAGCGAATCGACCGGCGCCGCGACCGCCCAGCAATCCGTCTGCCTCCGATGCGGCGCGCGCGATCCTACCGGGGTCCGACGGACCTGCCGTCGCTGCGGGAACCCGATGGTGCGTCTCTGAGGCATGCCTCGAGGAACGGCGTCTCGGCTCGAGGACCAGCGCTCAACGTTTGGACGGCTGTCGGGGAAACGGGAGCGGCCCGGACCGACGCGGTCGGTCGTCCGGGAACGTCCCCGTCACTTCAGCTTCGCCCAGTCGTAGCCGCGCCGGCGGGGCGAGGCACCGAATCCGCACGAAGCGCAGACGCCCTTCTGGCGGTGGTACGAGTGGCGGCCGCATCGGCGGCAGATGATGTGGACGATCTTTCCTCCGCGGCGGGACGGTGTTCCCTTTCCCATGGTCGGACTCCCTTCGAACGGTTCTCTTACGGTGAGATGTAGATGATCGAGTCACCGCGCACGAGCGTGACCCCCGGACGGGGCGTCACCTGGTCCTTCACGACCTCCTCGGCCGACGAGAGGACGAGGTTGAGGTGTTGGTCGTACGCGTCGAGCGTGCCCCGGAACGAGCGTCCGCCCTTCAGCTCCACCAGCACCCGCTTGTGGAGGCTCTGCTGCAGCGCATCGAGCGGCTTCATCATCGTTCGTCACGAGGGTGCGGAGCAGGCCGGGTGGCCCTTTTAACGATTGGGGCGGCCCCTCGAGTGGCGGGCGCCCTCGACCAAGGAAGGGAGGAGGCGGATCGCGGCGAGCGCGTCGCGCGACGCGGGGGGACCCCACCGCGCGCGGTCCACCGTCTCGCGGAGAGCGACCGCGAGACGTTCGGGAGGGAGCCGTCCGTCCAGTCGCTGGACGCGGTCCGGAAGCACGGTCGGAAGCAGTTCCTCGTAGTAGCGACGTTCGAGCCGGCCGACGGACTCGTGACGGAGGAAGAGGGAGTGAGGGTGGTGCGCCCGGTCGGACCGTGCCCGGGCGGACCGTACTCGGGCCGTCGTATCGAGGAAGACGACGAGGTCCGGAAGTCCTAGAGTTCGTTGCCTCACGAGAGCTCGGGCAGCGCGCGTGATGCTCGTTGCGACGCTTCTCGGGGCGCGACCCAGGCCAACCAAGCCCCACGTGTAGGTGAGCGGCCCGAAGAAAGCGGTGTCCGCGACCACGGTCCGACCCTCCGCGCAGGATCGTTCCCCCTCCCGGTAGCGTCGTTCCTCCTCCGCGAGGAGCGTCCCTTCGAGCCGGAGGAGCTCCTGCGACGATCGGTACTCGAGCGATGGGGCGGGGTCGAGTCGGTCGAACGCTTCCGCAAGAGGTTCCCAGCCGAACGCCTCGTGCGCCGCGCGGACGAGCGTGGTCTTCCCGGCGCCGGACCCCCCTTCGACCGCGACCAAGCGTCCCCGTCGTCGTGCCATCGGTCCGCCGACGGAACGGCCGCGCCCGCGGAAAACCATGCTGCCGAGCGACGGCGTGCTTTTCTCGGCGCGGCGCCATCCCGAAGCCGGTGTCCGCTCAGCCTGCGGCGTCCCCTCCGAAGCGTCGCTTCCCGGCCCGGGTGCTCGAGGTCGACACGCTCGCCGACGTCGCCCGGGAGGTCGCCCGGACGGAGAGCGACCCCGAGGGGGTCGCGATCATGAGCCGAAAGGGACGGATCTATCCGGTGCGGCTCGACGGCGTCTCCCTCAAGGCAGCGCCACTGCTGAAGCAGGAGACGCTCTCCGTCGGCGCCGATTCCGCGCATGCGCGAGGGATCGCCGACCACTCCGTCGCGTCCACCCCGGTCGTCATCCTCGCGACCTGGGGCCAGTACCAGCGCCTGCTCCCGAAACTCCGCCGGCAGCCGTTTCGGCTCTCCGAAGCGGCCGAGGAGATCGACCGAGCGTTGCGGGCCTACGTCTCCCGGGCCTCGCGCACGATCGTCGGCCCGCACCGCTCGTTCGAGGTGAGCGACCGCCCTCGCGTCATGGGGATCCTCAACGTCACGCCGGACTCCTTCTACGACGGCGGCGTCCACTTCGACGCGACAGGGGCGGTCGCCCGGGCCGAGGAGATGGCCGCGGAGGGCGCGAGCGTGATCGACATCGGAGGCGAGTCGACGCGACCGAGGGCTTCCCCGGTCACCCCCGAGGCCGAGTGGGCCCGGGTCGGCCCCGTCCTCGCGGGGCTCGCGGGGCGTCTCTCGGTGCCGATCTCGATCGACACCCGGCACGCGGAGGTCGCTCTCAAGGCGGTCGATGCCGGTGCGGACATCGTCAACGACGTCGAGGGATTGCGCTCGGAAGCGATGCGCCGGGCGGTCGCGAAGAGCGGGGCCGCGGTCATCGCGATGCACATGCGGGGCGAGCCCGCGACGATGCAGTCGAACCTCGCGTACGCCGACCTCCGGGACGAGGTCTACACGGCCCTCGCCGCGGCCACCGACCGGGCCGTGGCCGACGGGGTCCCCGCCGGGAAGATCCTCATCGACCCCGGGCTCGGGTTCGGGAAGTCGGCCGAGCAATCGCTCGAGCTCCTCGTCCACGCGGGAGAGTTCCGCGGGCTCGGCTACCCGGTCGTGGTCGGAGCGTCCCGGAAATCGTTCCTCGGATGGGTCCTCGGCATGGACGATCCGGCGCATCGCCTCGAGGCCGGCCTCGCGGCCGCGGTCGTGGCGGCGGAGCGAGGGGTCGCGCTCGTCCGCACGCACGACGTGGGCCCGACGGTGCGCGCGCTCTCCCTCGTCCAGGCGGCGCAGCGTCTCACCTTCGCCGTTCCTCCGGTGGACGTGGCGTCTCCCGAAAGCGAACCATAACCGGCCGCGGCCCCGCGGCCGCTGGCGACCCTACTCGTTCGTGATGGGAGTGCCGTCCTCGCGAACGTCCGTCTCGAAGACGAGCGAGCCCACGTAGTCGCACTTCGCGCAGTGGTAGACCTGCCCGACGATCGAGCCCGCGACGAGCGACACCCGGATCGACCCGCACTTCGGGCAGAGCAGGACGGTCTTACCGCGCTTGGGGCGACGCCGCATCCTCGTCCTCCTCCGGGTCGTCCTCGGAGTCGTCGTCCTCCGAGGAGGGCTTGTCGTTCTCGGAATCGTCGTCCTCCTCGGTCTCCTCCTCGTCGGCCGGAGGTTCGGTCGGCTCGGGAGCGGGGCCCCGCTTCTCTTCCGGTCCCTCCGCGCCGGGCGCCTCGATCGGGGGCTCGAGGATCACCGCGTCCCGCACCGTGTCGCCCTCATCGAGGCGGATCACGCGGACGCCGAGCGTGTTGCGCGCCTGGGAACGGATCCCCTTGACGGCCATCCGGATCGTGATGCCGTGCTCGGTCGTGACGAGCACTTCGCTCGCGTCCGTGGTCGGGAGGACGGCGACCACGGAGCCGTTGCGCCCGCCGGTCTTGATCGTGCGGACGCCCTTCGCGCCGCGCCGCGTGCGTCGGTAGTCCTCGGTCGGACTCCGCTTTCCGTAGCCGGTCGTGGTCAGCGAAAGGAGCATCGGGAACTTCTCGCTCACCGGCGCCATCGCGACCACCTTGTCGCCCTTCTCCTCCGAAAGGCGGACCCCGATGACCCCGTAGGTCGCGCGCCCCATCGGCCGGACCTCCGAGAGCGGGAACCGGACGAGCTGGCCGGCGAGGGTCGCGAGGATCACCTCGCTCGTCTCGTCGGTCATGAGCACGACGTCGACGAGCTCGTCCTTCTCCTCGAGGAGGATCGCCTGGATGCCGTTCGTGCGGATGTTCTGGTACTGGTCGAGGGTCGTCCGCTTCACGAGCCCCTTCCGCGTCGCGAAGACGAGCGAGCCCGCCCCCTGGATCGTGTGGAGCGGAAGGAGGGTCTGGACCTTCTCGCCGTCCTTGAGCTTCGGGAGGAGGTTGATCACCGCCTTCCCCTTCGAGTGCCGGCTCCCCTCGGGGAGCTCGTACGCCTTCAGCCGGTAGACCCGGCCGAGGTTCGTGAGGAAGAGGACGTCGTCGTGCGTCCGGGTCACGAACGTCCGGATGACGAAGTCCTCCTCCTTCGTCTCCATCTGGATGAGGCCGCGCCCGCCCCGCCGCTGGCGTCGGTACTGGTCGAGCGGCAGTCGTTTCACGTAACCGTCCCTCGTGACGAGGACGACCACGTCCATGTCCGGGATCAGGTCTTCGAGCGTCCGTTCGGTGAACGCGGGGACGATCCGCGTGCGCCGCTCGTCCCCGAACCGCTTCTTGAGGTCCGCGAGCTCCTCCACGATCAGCTGGTCGAGGAGCTTCGGCGAGGCCAGGATCGCCTTGAGGTGCTTCGCGAGCTCCTCCTTCTCCGCCTTCTCCTTCTCGACCGACTCCCGCTCGAGCGCGGTCAGGCGGGCGAGGCGCATGTCGAGGATCGCCTTCGCCTGTTCGCTCGAGAGCAGGAACTTCCCCATCAGGTTCGTCTCGGCGACCTGGACGTCCTTCGAGCGGCGGATGATGCGGATCACCTCATCGATGTGGTCGATCGCGGTGAGGAATCCCTCGAGGAGGTGGAGCCGCTCCTCGGTCTTCCGTAGGTCGAACTTCGTCCGCCGGGTGAGGATCGTGCGCCGGTGCTCGAGGTGGAGCTTTAGGAGCTCGAGGATCGAGAGGACCTTCGGGTGCCCGCCAACGAGGCAGAGGTTGATCACGCCAAAGCTCGTCTCGAGCGGCGTGTGCTCGTAGAGCCGGTTGAGGACGATCTCGCTCGGGGCATCCCGCCGAAGCTCGAGCACGACGCTCGTACCGTCCCGGTCCGATTCGTCCCTCAGGTCGGTGATCCCGTCGATCCGCTTCCCCTTCACGAGGTCAGCGATGAGCTGGAGGAGGTCGGCCTTGTTGACCTCGTAGGGGATCTGCGTGATGACGATCTCGTCCTTCCCCGCCCGCTCCCGGATCTCCGCGGTGCCGCGGAGGTGGATCATCCCGCGACCGGTCTCGTACGCCTCCCGGATCCCCTCGGTCGAGAGGTATCCGCCCGTCGGGAAGTCCGGCCCCGGGAGGACCTTCATCACCTCGTCCAAGGAGGCATCCGGTCGGGCGATGAGAAGGAGGAGGGCGTCCGCGACCTCCCCCAAGTTGTGCGGAGGCATGTTGGTCGCCATGCCGACCGCGATTCCGGCCGAGCCGTTGACCAGGAGGTTCGGGACCTTCGAGGGGAGGAGGAGCGGTTCCTTGAGCGACCCGTCGAAGTTGTCGCCCCACTCGACCGTCTCCTTCTCGATATCGAGGAGGAGCTCCTCCGCGATCGCGCTCAGGCGGGCCTCCGTGTACCGCATCGCCGCCGGGGAGTCGCCGTCGATCGAGCCGAAGTTCCCCTGTCCGTCGATGAGCGGATAGCGCAGACTGAACGGCTGGGCCATTCGGACGAGCGCATCGTAGACCGCCATGTCGCCGTGCGGGTGGTACTTTCCAAGGACGTCTCCGACGGTGCGCGCCGATTTCCGGTACGGGCGGTCGTGAGTCGCCCCCGATTCCCACATCGACCAGAGGATCCGACGGTGGACCGGCTTGAGGCCGTCCCCGACGAGGGGGAGCGCCCGGCCGACGATCACGCTCATGGCGTAATCGATGTACGACCGGTGCATCTCCTGCTCCAGCGCCCGGTCGTGGACCCGGTCCACCGGGGGCGTCGCGACGGCGGCCGGCGGAGGCGTGCTCACGGCCCCTCGCTCGGGTCGGTCGCGGCGAGCTGCTCCGCGAGCACCGTATCCGCCGCGTCGAGGAACGCGCTTCTCGTCCCGGGCGGGATCGACGCCCCGCTCGCGACGCGGTGGCCCCCTCCTTCCCCGCCGACCGCGGCCGCCGCGATGCGGCACACGGCCGCGAGGTCGAGGCCCCGGTCGACCTGCCGGAGCAGCCCGCGGGCGCTCACCTTCGTGGGCCCGAGTCCGCCGTCCGAGAAGACGAACACCGGGTGGTCGGGGGGGAGCAGATAGTTCATCGCGAGGCCTGCCTGGGTGCCCGCGAGAGTGGTCTCGGGGCTCTCGAACCAGCGGAGGAATCGCATCGAATTAACGCCGTCGTTCTCGACCCGGAGGAGTCCGCGGAGGATGCCCGTCCGCCACTCCCGCTCCGCGGCCCTCACCCGCTCCGCGGCCCGGGGGTCCCCGAGGGCGTACGCGACCCCCACACCGGGGATCCCGGCGCGGCCCGCGGCGTTCTGGAGGTTCGAGACCTCCTCCGCAGCGAGGCCGAGCGACGGGAGGAACCAGCGCTCCTGGTCGAGGACGTTCGCCGCTTCGGGAACGACGCCGGCCGTCGTGAGCTTCTCCTTCAGGGCGGCGACCAGCCGGCGGTTCTCCTCCGGGGTGAGCTTCGACGGGGAGCGGGCCGGGTCGACCCCGAGGTCGTTCAAGAACGGTCCCACCGCCTCCGGCCGGCCCGAGAGGCCGCGCACGAACGGGTCGATGCTACCGGCGAGGGCCTCTCCGACGGTCGGGCCGAAGAGCGCGACCCCGGCGCGCGGGAGCACGAGGGACCGACGAACCGCTTCGTCGACGAGGAGCGCGTTGAGCCCCCGGAACCCGCCGACGTGCTGGCGGTCGGCGATCGCCCCGGAGAGTCCCCACGGCGCGTTGTCCCAGTTCACCGGGTCGAGGAAGACCGTGTAGAGCCAGGTGAGGGTCGCCGCGCACATCTCGCTCATCCCGTCGACGCCCCAGTCGAGCGGGTTCACGAACGCGACGTGGTCGGGAAGGGCGGGGGGCGTGGGGGCTCCCGGGTAGCGGTGATGGTCGAGGACAACCACCGGCGCCCGGTGGGCCGCGAACAGGTCGAGGACGGTCGACCCCGTGTCGACGACGAGGACCGGTCCGGGCGTCGCGTCGAGGAGGGACGATACGTGGCTCCGCTCCACGCCGACGAGCGCGGTCGCCTGCGACGGGTAGCCGAGGCGGGCGAAGGCTCGCAGTGCCGAGGACGCGCTCGCGATCCCGTCTCCGTCGTAATGGTAGATGACCCGCCACCGCTGAGGGTGGGCGAGGAGGAGGGAGCGGGCCTTCGCGAACTCGTAGGTGTAGTGAGGGTCGGAGACGAGTCCATCCGGACCCGAGGGCATCACTCCACCTGGAGGGCCGCCGCGGCGGCCGTGTACCGCCACGTCTCGGGAATCCGCTTGCGCTGCCGGTAGTAGCGGGCGAGGCGGCGGATCCGGGACTCCATCAGAGTGAGGCCGCGGCGGTTCGAGAGGTCCTTGGGGTGGGTCTCGAGGTGCCGCTGCAGGTGGACGACGCGCTTCAGGAGCGCCTGGAGGTCGTCCGGGATCTCCGGCTGGACGCCCTTCTCCTTGAGGAGGGTGCCGAGGCGCTTTCCGGTCACCGCGCGGGCGGAAGGGACGCCGAGGGAGTCCCGAAGGTGGAGACCGACCTGCGCCGCCGAGAGCCCCGTCTTCGAGAGCTGCGCCGCCTGGTCGACCAGCTCCTCCTGGGAGACCGTGACCCACGCCGGTTTCGTGAGGGGGTACGGCCGGTGCGACCCGGCGCGACCCTTGTGCCCGGAGTGGATCCGCGACATGGGGTCGCGGGGACACTCGACCGCTACTTAACGGTTGGCGAAGACGGGCTCTCCCGGAGGGAGGAAACGGCCGTTCTCCGTCAGCGAATCCGGTCCGCCTGCTGCGACGAATCGACCAGGAACCGCTTCCCCTCCGTCGTGATCCGGTAGAGGGCGGGAGTGGCGGCCCGGGCGCGGCTCGGGTACGGGCTCCCGACCTCCGCCGTGACCATTCCGTTGCGGACGAGGAGGCCGAGCGCGAGCGGGACCTTCACGCGGTCGTGCTTGATCGCCCAGAAGTCGGTGAGGAGCCGTTCGATCTCCCGGAGCTCGAGCGTCTGCCGGTGCTCCTGGCCCTCGTGCATCGACTCTACGCGGTTGAGCTGCTGCAGGATCGCGATCAACGTCGCGCGCACCGGGTCGCGTTGCTCGTCGCCGGGGGCCATCGTGCGGGGACTAACTACGCGGGGCTCCCCTACTTAAACTGGGGGGCTGCCCACCCCGAGGAGCGGCCTACTCGACCCGACCGGTCTTGCGGAGACGGGAGACGAGGAACGCCTTCCCCTGGGTCGTGATGGCATACCGGGTCGCGACGATGCGACCCCTCTCCCAGGAGTACTCGGGGGTGTCGAGGCATCGGGCGAGGCCGTTCCCCACGAGCACGCTCACCGCTCGCTCGACGTCGCCGCCCGAGACGCGGGGGAGCGGGCCGCGGCCCAGGATGTGATGGAGTTCATCGACCTCGAGGCCCGACGTCGCACCGGCTTGGTTTTCGGAGCGGTTCAGCTGCTTCAGGACCTCGAGAAGCTCGTCGCCGAGCTCCTCGGCGGCCTCGAGTGGGGAGAGCGCCATCGCCGCGTCGATTCGCGGGAGGAGGCATTTGAACGTTGCCTTCGAGCGGGCCGGTTTCCTTTTACGTCCGTTCGATAGGTACCCTCGACGCTCATGCCCTGCACTTGCCGCAACCCGGCACGATGCCCGATCTGCAACACTCCCGTCCGGGTTCCTCTGAGCAGCCTCGAGAGCTCGGCGGGGGCCGCGATCCTCGTCGAGAAGTTCGCACGGCGCGACACGTCCTCGTCCCGGGAGGGACTCCGGGGGCTCATCCGGGGCTGGGCGAGCTGCCCCTCGTGCGGCCACACGATCAACTTCGAGCANNTCGAAGATCACGTTCCCCGAGGGGTAACGGCCGCGCGCATGCCCGACCCCGACGAGTTCGTCGTCACCCCGTACGAAGTGCGGGGCCACATCGACTACGCCCGCCTCCGGGAGCTGTTCGGGACGCAGGAGGTCACGCCGGAGCTTCTCGCGAAGATCCACCACGTCACCGGCGGAGAGCTCCATCCGCTCCTCTCCCGGGGGATCTACTACTCCCACCGCGACCTCGCGGCGCTCCTCGACGGGTTCGCGAACGGGAAGCCGTTCTTCCTCTACTCGGGCCGGGGGCCGTCCGGTCCCCTCCACACCTCCCACCTCGTCCCGTTCGACCTCTGCCAGTGGCTCCAGAAGCGGCTCGGNNGTGAAGTGGGGGATGGAGAACCTCTACGACATCCTCGCGCTCGGCTTCGACCCGAAGCGGACGCACGTCTTCTTCGACTCGAAGTCGATCGCCGCGCTCTACCCGCTCGCGATCCGGGTCGCGCGGAAGGTCCCGTACTCGACCGTGAAGGCGGTCTTCGGCTTCGAGCCGAGCACGAACATCGGCCTCGTCTTCTATACGGCGCTCCAGACGGTCCCGTGCTTCTGGCCCTCGTGGGCGGAGGGCCGCTCGGTCCCGTGCCTCATCCCGTGCGGCATCGACCAGGACCCGCACTTCCGGGTCACTCGGGATATCGCGGAGGGTCTCGGGTATCCGAAACCCGCCCTGCTCCACAGCCAGATGATCCCGGGTCTCCTCGGCGAAGCGGCGATGTCGACCTCGGGCGACCGGCCCGAGAACGCGCTGTTCCTGAACGACCCGCCGGGCGCGGTCGAGCGGAAGATACGGAACGCGTTCACGGGCGGTCGCGCGACCGTGGAGGAGCAGCGACGCCTCGGCGCCACCCCCGAGGTCTGCTCGGTCTGGGCGCTCTGGAGGACCCGGTTCGCGGAGTCGGAAGAGAAGTTCCAAGAGGTGACCGCCGGGTGCCGGTCGGGGACGCTGCTCTGCGGCGAGTGCAAGTCGCAGCTCCTCGAACGGGTCCACTCGTTCTATCGGCACCACGCCCAGGCACGCGAGAAGGTGAAGGACTGGGCCGAATCGACGATCATCACCGCGGCGCCGAAGGCGCTCTAGCGACTCCCGGTCTTCCTACAGGACGTCCGGGCGCGGAGGGGGCCGGCGCCGGGGCGCCTCGGGCGGCTGGCGGGGGTCGTTCGGGCCCGGCCCTTCGACGGGCTCCTCCGTTCCCTCCTGGACCGCCGTGATCAGTCGGAGCATCGGGCGAAAGAGAGACCGGCGCGCCCGCTCGGGGTCCAACGTGTAGGCCCGCTCGTACGCGGCGATCGCTTCGTCCTGGTCGCCGAGGCTGAGCAGCGAGAGCGCGAGGTCGAGCCAGCTCTTCGCCTCGCGCGCGCCTTCCCGTTCCCCGGTCTCCTCGAGGTGGTCGTCGACCGGTACGCGCACGGGAGGGGTCACCGGCCGGGACGGAGGAGGCGCGGGCGCCGGTTCGGTCTCCGCGTCGGAGCTCTCCGAAGCCCCGGACGGTTCGCGGGAGAGGACGAGCGCCCGCTCGAACGCGACCGACGCCGCCGGCTCGTCCCCGGACTCCGCGAGGGCCACGCCCAGTCGATGCCACGCGACCATGTCCCGGGGAGTGAGCGCCACCGTCCGCTGGTACGCCTGGGCCGCCGAAGCCCACTCCTCCCGGAGCGAGCGGGCGACTCCCAGGTGGAACCACGCCTCGGCGTTCTCGGGCGAAAGCGCGATCGCACGGCTCAGCGCGCCTTCGGAATCGGCCGCCTGGCCGAGATGGGCGAGGGAGATGCCGAGGTACGCCCACGCGCGGCCGTCCGCGGGGCTTTCCCGAACCACTTCTCGGAAGGCGGTCGCCGCCTTCTCGTACTCGTGGCGCAGGAAGTAGCTGACGGCGAGGTCGAAACGGTGGGTCAAACCCGGTACCCGTTCCGCGGACGGAAACTCGGCGGAAAAGCCTGCCGTCCGAATCGCACTACGCCGTCCGGACCCGCTTTCCGTGCGACGATGTCGCGCGGCGGCGGGTTTATATGCTCCCCCCGGCGTCGGTCGGCCGAGGAATCCCAAAGCCCCATCCCGACCCGAGCGTTTCGCCCGTCCTACTTTTGAGACGAGTGTTCGCGCAAGGACGTGTTGTGCGCCGCGATTCCTCGAACGCAAAGAAGCGAAACGCGAAGGAAGAGGCGAACCCGAAATGGCAGACAAACCCCTGACGAAAGTGCGAGACCTGACGCCGAACTCGAAACAAGTGAACGTGCTGGCCAAGGTGATCTCCGTGGGAGAACCCAAAGAGGTCATGGGCAAGTTCGGCGACCCGAGGAAGGTCTGCGAGGCCGTCGTTGGCGACGACACCGCGACCATCATCCTCTCGCTCTGGAACGAGCAGATCGGATCGATCGCGAAGGACGAGGTCATCCTCGTCGACAACGGATACGTGTCCCTCGTGCGCGGCCACATGCGCCTGAACGTGGGCCGGTACGGGAACCTGTCGAAGTCGACCGATGCGATCCCCGAGGTCAACCAGTCGCTCGACATGAGCCAGCAGGAGTTCGAGAGCGAGCGCCGGTCGTTCGGCGGCGGCGGCTACCGTGACCGCGGAGGCGGTGGCGGTGGCTACGGCGGCGGGCGGTACGGTGGCGGCGGTGGTGGCGGCGGTGGGGGCGGAGGGCGCGAGCGCTCCGACTCCTACAAGCGCTACTAGACCCGCATCCGGACTCCGGTCTCAGAAGCCCGCCCGTCGACCCTGGTCCGCCGAGGCGGACCCGAGTCGCGGGCGGAACCCATTCCCCCTTCTCTTTCCCTTCCAGTGAGCCCGTGCGACGGCCACTCCTAGGGTATATCTTCCTTACTCGACCTAGAACCGCATCGCTCGGGAAGTCCGGGTGCTATGGCGAGCCCGATCGGGACGCCGCACGGCACCGCCCCTCCGCGAAAGCGTCGGCGGGAGCTCTCCCCCCGCGCGGCCATCGTTGTCCTCGCGGTGGTCGGGGTGGCGGTCAGCGGGCTCGGATATGCAGGTCTCAACGCCATCGGCCCGACGAAGACCACCGCGAGCTCGTCTCTCGAATGCTCGCCACCTTCTCTCGCTTCCTGTGTCCCTCCGCGGTCGGCGAACGACGTTCTTCTGTTCGTGAACGACGCGCCGTCGACGGGCCAGATCTGGCCCCAGGCCACCGAGGGTCAACCCGTCACGGCTACCACATCCCTCTCCGGATCGTCCGGAGAGACGGCGTCCAACTACTCGATCACATGGGGGGACGGAGGTGCCGCGAAGCAACCGACCTCTCCGTTCGTCCACTCCTACCGCGGTCTCGGACTGTACGTCCTTAACGCGACCGCGAACGTGAGCGGCGTCCTTCACACGGGAACGATATCGCTCTATCCTCTTTCGGTCGGTCCGACATCAGCCGCTACTTCGAGCGGACAGTTCCCCGTGCTGGGGACCCAGCTCACCAACGGTTCGTCCGGATGGCCCCAGTACCCGTGGATCCACCAGGGGGGAGTGGTCACGGTCTCCGGAACGTACACCGCGGTGCCGACCGCTACGGGCTACTCGGCTCTGCCACCGCGCCTTGTGGTGCCTGCCGGAGCTACCCTCGTTTCCGAATCCAACTCCTCAACGACGCTGACCGCATCGGCATCGTTCGCCATTCCCGGAACGTACGAGCTCACCATGGTCGGGCCGATTGCCAGCCCGAACGGGACGATATTCCAGAACTACACCTGGTCGATCTACGTCGGCCCCACCGGGGAACCCCTGGGATGTCTGTTCTGTCGGAACTCCGGTGGTGTCGGCTCGGCGGGCGCGAGTCCCCACCCCGGCTCCCTCTATGCGTACGAGATCGTTCCGGGCGGCGCGACGAGCCTTGACCCGGCGGTCGATTACGAGTCGACCGGCGGGGAGATTCTCCAGAATGTCTTCGAGACGCTGGTGGACTACAACGCGTCGTCCACATCGGGCTACGTCCCCGTCCTGTCGACCTGCATCCCCGGACCGGCCGCGAGTGGTCCGACGTCCTGTCAGTCGCAGTACGGGAGCGACCTCAACACGGGCGCGAACGGGACGTATTGGACGTTCCCGATCGACCCGAACGCGAGCTTCTACGACCCGGGGACGGGCGCCCACTGGGGCGTCTACCCGTCGGACGTGATGTTCAGCGTGGCGCGGACGTTGATGTGGCTGGAGAACCCGAGCCAGTACACGACGAACGGATGGATCATCGGCCAGTCGATGCTGCCGTTCGGGAACAAGCACTGGGACGGTGGACTCCACGCTCCGTGGAACAACACGCCGCAGAACGTCCTCACCTCGATGATGGTGAACGACAGCACGTATTGCCCGGCGAAGGCGCTGGCGCAGCACGGCTGCATCACCTTCAAGGCGGCCGGTTCCGGCCAGGTCTGGCCGTACTTCCTCGAGTTCGTCCAGGGCTCCGAAGGAGCGTCGGTGGTTCCGTGCGGCTGGTACACCCGGCAGGGCGCGGGTCTGCCGGGCTTCACGACCAACGCCGCGGGCGGCGATGGTCCGTGCCTGCTGCCGGGCGGGGTCCGGACGACCAACACCTCAGCGTTCAAGAGCTACGTGACCGGCGCGAGTCCGACCCTCTACGACTCGATCATCGGGCTCGACACGATCAACTACCAGAACCCGTATCCGCAGGTTCGCTGGAACATCGTAGGGAGCGGTCCGTACTGGCTGCAGAGCGTGAACCAGGGCCAGGGCTACATCCTGAAGGCGAACCCGTACTACGTGCAGCCGAACTGCGCGGGTCTGCCGGGCTGCTTTCCGGTTCCCGCGAGCTATGCGAGCCAGGTTTACGCCTTCTGGGACCCGGATTCGACGACCGGAATCAACGCCTACGAAGCCGGGCAGTCCGACACGTCCTCGTTCGTCCCTTCGGACCTTCCCCTTCTACTGCATCTCCAGTCCCAGGGTCGCATCTCGCTCTATCGCGCTCCGACGTTGAACATCTTCCCCGAAGCGTTCGCCTTCGACTTCAATCCGGCGGCGGTTCAGTCCAATTCCGGTATCCTCACGAACGTCCCCGGCGATTTCTTCGCGTGGGTGGGCATGAGAGAATTCTTCGCGGAAGCGTTTCCGTACTCCTCGTACATCAACGTCGACAACCGGGTGGACGGGATTCCGTTCATCCAGGGCGAAGGCGGAGCGATCCCACAGTACATGGGGAACTACTACCCTCAGAACATTTCGTGGCCAGGTCTCAACACGACCCACGGGCTGTGGCCCCAGACCTGGCAGAACCCTAGCGAGAACCCGCTTCAGGTGGGGAGCGCCGCGTGGTGGTGGGCCAACATCACTCAGGTGAACAGCCCGTTCTATGATCCCGAAGCTGCCCATTGCAAGGTGACCATCTGTCGCTTCCCGATGAGCTCCGAAATCGGATCCGTGCCATTCGATTCGGCCGTCGATCTCTGGAGCTCCGTGGTGAATGCCACCACGCACGGAGCGATACAATTCATCCGGTGGGATGGGTGCGGCTTCTCCGGTTGGTGCTACAACTGCCCGGGGTTCTTCGGCCCGCCGGACGACTGCACTTCATTCCTGACAGGGTGGCTGCCGGACTACCCCGACCCGACCGACTACATGTCCCCGTTCTACCTTCCGGACGGGTCTTGGACCTACCCGAGTCAACTCAGCGAGACGTTGGTCACAGGACAGTACGGCGGTGTGTACGACCTGTGTTCCGCCCACGCGGGGTATACGTTCGAGAACCTCGTGTACTGGGCGGACCAGCAACCGATTGTCCCGCAGACGTGCCAGGGAACCGCCTACTCCGTCATGACCTGGGCGATGGAGCAAGCCGGAGTGATGGCCGAAGGACCTCAACGGGTTCTGTACTACAACCTCATCGAGCACGTCGCGAACGGGCTGGTACTCTATGTGTACGATGAGCAGCAGGTGGGTCTGGTTTCCACGGCCAGCTGGATCGACCCGAGCACGGTGGACCTAAACCCGATGGCCCTAGGGCAGCTCTGGTTCCAGTGGCACGGAAACAACGTCGTGTAGCGGGGAGCGTTCCGAAGGGTCGTCGGTCGTTCCGAGGGCCGGGCGCGCGCCACTGTCCGCATTTGATTAAATACGGCCACCGAATCCTTCGGGGACCACCATGGCCGATGAATCCCACGAACTGACGCTCTACGTCCAGTCGAAGAAAGCGGTCACCTCCTTCTACCGTCCTCCGAGCCAGAGCCCGACGACCCCGGAGGCGAGCATGGCCGGCCCCGCCCCGATGGGCCAGCCGACGGGAGGCGTCGCGCTCGCGGAGAACCCGGTCTACTTCCTCTCCGACGACCAGGC
>DAEB01000033.1:0-6199 GCA_002495185.1 Thermoplasmata archaeon UBA184
GAAGGGAGTCGCTCATTTCCTCCGGTACCGGCATCTCTACAACGAGATCTATCAGAAAGAACTGAAGCAACACTTTCGGTACGTCGGACTACCGTCGTGGTTGGCGCATGCTCCCGGGCCGTCGTCGACACCGTAGTGGTCGATGTAGGAAGCGGCCGTCGACGAGGTTCGGAGAGAGGTGCCCCCCCATCGTCGTGACCGGCACGTGGGAGGGTGGTCCAGGGCACGGTCGATCCACCTCCGGGGTTCAAATCCGGGTACGTGAGGGTTCAAATCCGAAATGNNGATTTGAACCCCCGGCCCCAGGATCTCTCCCGGAACGCACGCACGTTCCGCTATGAGTCCCGTGCTCTACCAGGCTGAGCCACTCCGACAGGAATCATCGCTGGACGCGCCCTCCCGCGCCCCGCGCCGTTACGCGGCGGGTCCCTCGCTCGCGCCGGTCGCCGGAACCGGCTCGGGAGGCGGGGTCGCCTCCGAGACAGCCGTGGGCTCGGGAGGGGGAACCTCGTCCGAGATCGTGCCCAGGACCTCCGACCGCCGGATCTCGATCTTCTTGAGGGGGTAGAGGGTCTTCACGCCGTGGGCGAGGACCTTTGAGAGGTCGCCCTGGATCATCTCGCGCACGAACTCGGGCGACGTCCGGAGCTGGGCCTCCGCGAGGAGGATCTCGACCATCTTGTGGCGGAGCTCGGCGCGGAGACGGGTCTGGAGGCGCTGCTCGCCGACGGCGACCGGCTTGAGGACGACCTGGACACCGTCCTTGGTCGTGACGGTGAGAGAGAGGTCGATCTTCGAGCGCTTCCGGCGGGCGAGCCGACGAACGTAGTCGCTCGTGAGGTCGTGTCCGATGAACCGGGCCTCGGCGACCCCATCGCCCGAGATCCGCTCGATGCGGAATCGGAGCTTGACGTGCGCCTTCCCCGCGTCCCCGGACCCCGAGAGCTCGGGAAGGGTCGCTTCGATCGTCCGGCCGACGACCTGCTCGGGCTCGGTCGCGACCGTCTCGCCGAGCTCGACGTGCTGGAAGAGACCGGGAGCCCGCACGTGGTACCAGCGCTTCGACCGCCACTTGTCCTTGACCGTCCGCGCGACGGAGGGCTTCTTCGCCGGTGTCTCCTTCTCGGCCATCGTTCGCGGGGCGCGGACCCGGGAACGCTACTTAAAAGTGCCGCCCCTCGGCGGCCCTGCTGCCGTTCGTCCTGAGCGGAGGAGCCGCCCACCCCGGTCGGCCGGCGCTCGCCGACTCGGCAAACTACATAACCCGACCCCAAATCCGCGCGCCATGGCGGCCCCGCCACGGTCCGATGTGCCTCCTCTGGGAACTCGCGCGAGCGCCGCCGACCTGAAGGCGGCGGGAACCGCCGTCCAGAGCCCGGCCGAGCGGTTCCGGGACGAAGTCTTACGGACCCTCGAGGGGCTGCGTTCGAAGGGCCTCGACCGGGCCTCCGCCCTAAGGGCGCTTTTCCCGCGCACGGTGCTTTCGGACGCCACGTACGAAGACGTGGTCGCGTCGATCGTGTCGGGCGCGCACCTCCTCTTCTTCGGCCCCTCCGGGGCGGGAAAAACGAGCCTCGCGAAAGAGCTCTGGAACCTCTTTCCGAAGGGCGTCTGGGTCGTCGAGGACTGTCCCGTCCTCGACCATCCTCTCTCGCTGATCGACCCGGCGGCGGCGACCCGGTTTCCCCCGTGTCCGATCTGCGTCCGTCGCTTCGCGGCCGAGGGAGATCCCGCCCGGTTCGACCCGGCGTCAGTCGACCCGACCAAGGTCCCCGCCGAGTTCGTTCAACTCCGCGAGGGGTTCGGGTTCGCCCGGCTGCAGGGGAGCTCGGAGGTCTTCCCCGACCATCTGACGGGGAACATCAACCTCCGGAAGCTCGAGGAGATCGGCGACCCGATGAGCCCTCTCGTCCTGGAACCCGGGAAGCTCCTCCAGGCCAACCGGGGATTCCTCCTGGTGGACGAGATCGGGAAGCTGCCGCTGGGGACGCAAAACGTCCTCCTCCAGGCGCTCCAGGAGGGCACGGTGACCCCCTCGAAGTCGCGCGAGAGCTTCCCCGGCTCGTTCGTCGCGGTGAGCACCTCGAACCTCTCCGACCTCGACAACATCAACGACCCGCTCTCCGACCGCCTGACGAGCCTCCACGTCGGCTACAACGACCGACACGCCGACAATCGCCAGATCGTGAACCTCGCCCGCGCCGACCTCCCCTCCGTGTACGTCCCCGAGATCCTGGTGGACGCTGGGGTCCGGGTGGTGGAGGCGTGGCGCCTCCGGACGAGCGAGGACAACCCCGACATCGGCGAGGTCGGCTCGAACCGGACGCTCATCGACGTCGCGGCCCGCACGGCGGCGGTCGCCACTCTCGCCGGTCGGGTACCTCCTTCGAGCAACGACCTCCGGAGCGGCCTTCTCCATGCGATGCGGGGTCGGATCCGGGCCCGCAGCGGGGATTCATTCCGCCAGAACGAGCGCCGGGTAACGGAGTTCGTCGACCAGTACCTCGCCCCCTCGCTCAAGCGGAGCGCCGGGGTCTACTGGTGCCGATACTACCGGGGGGTCCTGAAGGAAAACTCGGGGGAAGCGGAGTCGCTGATTTCGGAAGGTCGGCGTCTTCGGGACGACGCGGCGCTGAGGTCGCAGCCTGCGGCGGCCCCCGACACGTTCCCGAGGTTCCGAACGTTCGCGAAGTACGTCGAAGAGCGCGAACGGCCCGGACCGACGATCTCCTCGGCCGACGCGGCGGCGAGCGTCTTCCGCCTGCTCGAGGAGTTCTCGCTCTTCTCGTGCAAGGAGGAAGAGAGCGACGACGCCCCCCTCTAGCGCCGACGCGATCGAGCTCCCGGACTGCTCGGAGTACGTCGACGACGTCGTCTCGGACGACCTTCTCGACCGACTCGATTCGGCGGCGCTCGTACGGGCCCTCGCCGAGGAAGGGCTCGAAGGAGCCCGGCAGCTCCTCCGAGAGCGGTCCCGCGAGGATGCGGAGCTTCGGGACCGCCTCGAGCGCCTGAGGGACCAACTGCGCCGTCAGGGACGACGTCGCGTCGAGCGGATCATCGAGCAGTACGACCGGGAGCTCGTGTCGCTCGAGGAGGTCCGGCACAAGAGCGACGAGGAGGTGGCGCAGCAGATCGCCGAGCTCGAGGAGCGCCTGCGCACCGCCCGCGCGACGGACTGGTCGGGGCTTCCCTCTCCCGACCTCCTCGACGAGGTCCGAGCCGCCCTCCTCCTCCCGTCGGCGTCCTGGAACCAGCCTCCGCCGCGTCCGGGCGTGTTCGCCCGGATCCGAGCAGCGTTCGCCCGATTCGTCGCGTGGCTCAAGTCCCTCTTCTCGCGCAAGAAGCGGGCGGCCGCCCCGGCTCCCTCGAAGGGACGTCGGGTCCTCTTCGCTACCGCGGCCACGGACGGCCGCGCGATCGGTCCGTCGGAGCTCGGGAACGCGCTCGCGCAGCTCTCAGGATCCGAGCGGCAGGAGCTCTCCGACCAGGTCGCCGGATCGCTCAAGGCTCGGGAGAGGGGGATCGAGCGGGAGGCAGAGGAGAAGCGCCGTCAGGCGGAGGCGCAGCGCCGCCGTCTCGAGGAGGAACGAGCCGAGGCGCAGCGGCGCGCGGAAGCGGAGGCAGAGTCCCGGGTCCGGCAAGCCGAGGAGCGCCGCCTCGAGCGGGAGCTCAAGGAACGCGGGTTCGTCGCCGAGCATCGCGGCGAGCTCGTGGTCACGTACGGTCTGGTCGAGCGGTTCGCCCGGCTCCTCCTCGAGGAGGAGAGCCAGCGCCTGCCGGGAGACGTGCGAATGTCCCTCCGCGGAGGCGGGTCGACCGGCGTCTACGAGAAGGCCCGGCTCCGACGTCCCGAGGAGGTCGCCCACCTCGACGTGCCGGGGTCGCTCCTCGCGGCCCGTCTCACGGGGTCCCGGCACATCGACGAATCGACGAGCTACGTCTTCCGGGAGATCACGAGCGAGCGGGTGCACGTCGTGCTCGCCTTCGACCGGTCCGGAAGCATGGCCGAGGAGGGAAAGCTCGAGGCGGCGAAGAAGGCGCTCCTCGCGCTCTTTGTCGCGGTCCGCCGCCGCTATCCGGACGCCACGATCGACGTCCTCGCCTTCGACAACGAGGTCCAGGTCCTCGACCTGGTCGAGCTCTGGGAGTGTCGGGCGGGAGCGTTCACGAACACCGCCGAGGCGCTCCGGGCCGTCCACCTTCTCCTCCGGCCGTCCCGCGCGACTCGGCGGGAGCTCTACCTGATCACGGACGGCCTCCCGGAGGCGTACACCGACGAGGACGGCCGTGTCCGGAGCGGTCAGCTCGACGTGGCGATGGAGCACGCGCTCGAGCGGGCGCGNNCGCGCGATCGCCCGGACCCTGCACGGCGAGATGGTCGTCACCGACCCCGCTCGCCTCGGCGTCGAGCTGCTCGTCCGGTGGGCGCACGGCGAGGAGACCGAGCGTCGGATGGTGAGCGAGGAGCCGCCGCTGCCCGCCCCGGCCGCTCCCAGCGGCCCCCGAGCGCGGCGTCGCAAGGCCGACCGCCGCATGGGCGGCTGACCGGCGTTGCCGGTGCCCGTCAACCTTTATCTCCCGACCCGACGCTCCCACGGTCGAACGACCATGATGAGCCCTCCGCGCGAACAGGCCCAGTTCCGTGCGCACCTCTCCGAGATGCGGCACGCCGCGAGCGGCCTCGGGAACGACTTTGCCCGCGAATTCTCCGACATCGACCGGAAGATCGAGCGCCTCGGGAACGCGACCGTGAAGGAAGCGAAGTACCTGAGCCTCGAGATCCAGGACGACTTCTCCCACCTCGGAAAGGCGATGGACGCCGAGATGCGTCGCATCCCCCAGCGGCTCTCGGACGCCGGCGCCGCGATCAGCTCGGGAACGGTTCGCGCCGCGGGCGCGGTGCGGGACGGCGTGGTGGCGGCCGGAAAGGCCGCGAAGACGAGCACGAGGAACGCGCTCGCGGCCGCGGCGGGGGTCCGTCGGACCCCGATGCGCGAGTGGTCTCCCCCGGTTACCGAGTCGTCGCTCCCCTCCGAGGAATCGCCGCCCCCGTAGACCGGACCGGGCGTCGCCCGGAGGAGGTTCGCTTCCGCGGGCGTCGCCGCTCGCGGGAGAGCTCCTCTCGCACCCTCCGCGCCGCGACGCGCAGGTACTCCGCATCGAGGTCGAACCCGACGAACGAGACGTCGAGCCGCGCGGCGGCCACGGCGCTCGATCCGATTCCGACGAACGGGTCGACGACGAGGCGGGTCCGCGAGCGGCCGTGGAGACGGACGCACCACTCGGGGAGCTCCGGCGGGAAAGTCGCCGGGTGGGGCCGGTCGCGCGCCCGGAAGCGGATCGTCGGGTAGGGGAGGAACCAGGTGTTGCCCCGGCACCGCAGGTCCGCCGCCGCGCCGTGCCAGCGACGGACGTTCGACTTGTCCCCGTACGGGACGCCGATCGCGAGCCGGTCGAGCGGGACGTCTCCCCGTCGCGTAAAGTGGAAAATGTACTCCTGCGCCCCGTGGACGTACCGGGCCGAGTTCACCGGTTTGTAGTGGCCCAGGGCGAGGTCCGAGCGGACGCCCGAGCTCCGTCCCGCCGCCGCGCGGTCGACCGCGATCGACTTCACCCAATGGAGGACGTTCTGGAGGACGAACCCCCGGGCCACCTCCCGGGCAACGTCCCACGGGAGCCACGGGTCGGACGGCGGCCCGCCGACGTTGAGGAAGAAGGAGCCGTTCGGGGCGAGGACCCTTCCGACCGAGTCGCGGAGCGAGCCGGTCCAGCGCAGGTACTCCTCGCGAGGCCGGTCGTCCTGGTACGACCGATAGCGGACCCCGAGGTTGTAGGGCGGGCTCGTGACGACCACGTCCGCCCGTGCCCGCCCGAGCCGAAGCGGAAGGCCGGGGAGGGCGTCCTCGCAGTAGAGCCGGACCGACCGGCGGCCGGGGAGCGCGACCGTGTCGAACAGCACGAACGGGACGCCTCCTCCGACCGGCCGGGAAGCGTCCGGGCGGATAGGACTGACCCCGGGGACCGCTTCCGCGCGGGCGATGCGAGGTTACGCTCGGGCGCCGGTCGGGTTCGGGGCCGCCTTCATCCGCTGGAGCTCGGCGCGGGCCTCGGCGAGCGCCTTCTGCGGCTCCTTGTAGTAGTACGCGACGAGCTGACCCACGTCCCGGTGCGTGTACGGCTTCTGCCGGGTCGCCTG
>DAEB01000033.1:6317-6443 GCA_002495185.1 Thermoplasmata archaeon UBA184
ACGATCTCGGTGAGCGACTGGACGCGGCGGGTCATCTTCGTCCCGACCTTCACCTGCCGCTGGAGGAGGACCAGGTTGAGCGCGCTCACGAGCGAGCGGGGGAGCGAGATCGGCGGGTTCTCCATC
>DAEB01000033.1:6515-6651 GCA_002495185.1 Thermoplasmata archaeon UBA184
AGGAGGTCGAACATGTCGATCTCGCCCGCCGCCTTGCCGCTGACGAGGTTCTTCGCGCCGAACCCGGCCTTCGTGAGCGACGGGACCCAGTTCTCGTGCGGGAGGTTGAGCTCGCGCGTGTCCTCGATCGAGACGA
>DAEB01000028.1:0-4185 GCA_002495185.1 Thermoplasmata archaeon UBA184
CGCTCCCGAGGTTGCGCAGGGTCTGGTTCATCCCCATCTGGATGCCGAGCTCCTCGTTCGAGACCGAGAGGACGATGATGTTCGACATCGAGATCAGGACGCCGACGTTCCCGACCATCGCCGGGACCATGCACAGCTCGAGCTCGAGGATCGTGGAGTGGAGAAAGACGAGCCCGAGCGAGCCCACGCCGATGAGGACGAACCCGGCGACCATCGCGGGTTTCGGCCCGCCCGAGGCGACCCACCGCCCCCAGAGGAAGACGCCGCTCAGGAGCATCCCGATCGTCACCGGAAGCGCGATCAGACCCAGCTGGAACTCGTTGTAGCCGAACCCCGGCGAGAACGGGTCCTCGACGAGGATCGTGATCGTGACGAAGCCGAGGAACATCGCGAAGCCGATGATCACGCCGTTGACGTTCGAGATCCAGATGTTCCGCTGCTTGAGCGCCCGGAAGGAGACCACCGGCGTCGGGGTGTGCGGCTCCCATAGGAGAAAGAAGAGCGCGCCGACGACGGCGAGAAGGAAGAACTCGGGTACGCCCCAGGGGATCCCGGCGAAGGAGACTCCGGCGAAGTTGGTCCATCCCCAGTAGACGCCCTCGGTGAGGCCGAACATCGTCATCGCGAGCGCGAAACCGAGGGCGCTGATCCCCGGAAGGTCGATCGGGGTCGTGCTCCGGTGGGGGGACTCCCGGAGCAGGAAGAACGCGAGGACCGCGAGCAGCACCGCGACCGGCGCCACGGTGTGAAACGTCAGCTGCCAGCCGTACTCGTAGGCGAGGTACCCGCCGCCGGTCAGACCGAGAGATGCGCCGGCGCCGAACGTCCCCGAGATGACCCCCTGCGCCCGGCCGACGCGGGACGCCGGGAAGACCTCGGGCATCATCGCGAACGCGAGGGGGAACATCCCCATCCCGAGCCCCTGGAACGCCCGGACCCCGATCAGGAGGTAGATCTGGTTCGCGCGNNACGAGGACGAGCGTCCGCTTCTTCCCGTACTTGTCCCCGACCTTCCCGAAAATCGGGGTCGCAACCGTCCCGACCAGAAGATAGGCGGAAACGATCCAGACGACCGTCGTGGTCGGGGCGTCGTCGAAGAACGAGGCGAACGACCGGAACGCCGGCAGCACCATCGTCTCGACGTACGTGACCATCAGCGCCATCCCCGCCAGGACGGCCATGACGGCGAGCGCGGCGCGGCGGTCGTACCGGGTGCCGGCGGCCGTGAGGAGGTGCTTCGACGGAGAAGCTCCCATCGCGCTTGCGCACCATCGCGCGCGGAAAAGGCTCTTCCGCCTGAGGAGCCCACTTACATGCGGTTCGACCTCCGGGCGACCTCTGCCCGGAAGGGGTGTATTTCTTGGGGGAACCGCATTCTGGTTCGTGGCCCGCACCTTCGTCGACGACCGCACCTTCGGGGACGCGCTCGGGCAGGCGGTCGCCGGCGAGGTCGACCTCGAGAGCGCGCTCACCCTCTTCCGCGGGTCGTCCCGCCCGGAGCGAGCGGCCCGGCTGTTCGGCGCGGCGGCCGGGGTACGGGACCGAGTGCTCGGCCGGACCCTCGAGCTCTCCGCTCACATCCACATGGTGACGCGCTGTGAGCTCTCCGCGTCCTGCAAGTACTGCAGTCTTTCGAGCACGATCCCCTCGGTGAGCGACGAGCGGTCGCCGCTCGCGCTCCGAGAGGCGCTCCAGGGGATCCGCTACGCGCTACGCCGGGGGGTCCGTTCGATCGTGCTCGTCGGGGGGACGGACCCCGACGGCTCCGACGAACAGGTGCGGACCCTCGTCGAGCGTGTGCGAGAGGTCACCGACCTCCCGCTCGGGATCGACGTCGGCCCGTCCCTCTCGGCCGCCACGGTCCGGTGGCTCGTGCGGGAGAAGGTCCGCCCGATCTACTGCTCGATGGAGACGATCAACGAGAAGGCGTTCGCCGATGCGAAGCCGGGGGACGACCTTTGGGCCCGCCTCGCCTTCATGGAGCTCGTGGAGCGATCCGGAGGCCGGCTCGGCAACATCGCGATGAACGGCCTCGGCTCGGCCGACGACCTCCTCGAGACGATCCTCGCCTCCCGACGGTTCCCGCACACCACCCACCTTCACATCTCCACGTTCCATCCGGTCCCGGGAACCCCGTGGGAGCGGCGCCGCGAGGGCGCCCTCCCCGTCTCCCTCCGGGCGCTCGCCATCGCTCGTCTCGCGTTCCCGAACCTCGAGCTCGGGCTCGCGGAGGTCGGGGTCGAGAACCCGGGCGACCTCGCGAGCGTGCACTCGCAGCTCCTCGCCGGGGCGGGCAACACTCTCGCGGCGGTGCTGGTCTACAAACGGATGCGGGTCGACAACGTCGACCGAATCCGAGAGCAGGCGGCGGCCGCCGGATTCGACATCTCGGCCGCGCCGGCTCCCGTTCGCGGAGCGATCGACCCTAGGTAGAACTCGCGCTCGCGAGTCGATTTCGCCCGGTCGAAGTGTATATAGCGAAGGAACTCGCACGTTCGTTTCGCGTTGCATGTCCGACCGCGAGAATCTGTTCCGCCCCATCCACAAGGGGATCCGGTCGATGATCTACACGCTCGGGCTCCGGCTCGGTTCGACCGATTTCACGAACGTCGCAGAGTCGAACGCCGTCGTGACCGAGCTCAAGCGAGAGCTCTCGCTCTCGACCTCGAACTGCTTCCTGTGCATGCTCCAGACCCACTCTACCCACGAGGAGAGGGACTTCTTCGTCGCGCTCCGCCAGTTCGACGAGGACCCGGTCCGGCTGATGATGGCGGAGCACGCGGTCATCGTCCGACGGGTGTACGATGTCGCGAAGCTCGCCGAAGAGATGGTCGCGATCTCCGACCCCGGGGCCCGCATCGAAGCCGGGGACCGGCTGGTGCTCGAAGCGAACGACCTGTTCGCGTTCTACCTCGCCCACCTCAACAACGAGGAGGCCGTGCTCGTCCCGGTCATGTGGGAGCACTTCACGGACCCGAAGCTCCGAGCCCTTCGGGCCCAGTTCTACAACCGGATCCCGCTTCCCCTGTTCGAGGAGTGGATGCGCTGGACCCTCCCCGCGCTCAACGTTCACGAGCTCGTCATCCTGCTCTCCGGGATGAAAAGCGACCCGCGGCCGAACCGGTTCGCGGACGCGATCCGCGTCGGGGACACTACCGTCGAGCCGAGCCGATGGGCCACGGTGATCGAACGGGTCGGACCCTGACGAGGCCCCCCGTCGGGGAACCGGCCCGGCCGACCTGCCTTCGGACGGCGCGCATCCGAGAGAAGGCTCAGTAGCAGACGACGCGGTCGGCGTTCAGGATCTCGGTCACGACCCGGCCGGCCTTCACCGGCTCGGCCCCCTTCACAAGCTGGTCGGTGGTGATCTTCCGCGGAGCGAGACACGGGACGCAGACGAGGAGCTTCCCTCCCAGTTCAAGGAACGAGGCAAGGAGCTTCGAGACCGGGTCGAACGCCTCGGCCGCGATGTGCTCGCTGATCCCCTGGGTCGCGATCCCGACGCCCGCCGACGGCAGGACCATCACGACCCCGACGTCCATCGCGAGCGCCGCGTTCCCGACGACGAGCGGGACGGTGGCGAGCTCGGGCATATCGACCCCGTGCGTGGCGATGATCACGATCTTCGACTCTGCTTTTCGTCCGTTCTCCGAGCCCCCGGAGGAGGGTGGCCCCGATTCGCGGCTCATGGAGTGATCACCCGTCCGACGCGATCGACGGGGCCGGAGCGAGGGAGGGGCGCCCCGCCGGGACCCCGGTGCCCCGTCCCGACCCGCGAGGCGAGAGGGGAACGGGCCCCGGGAGGAACGCTTTCGAGAGGTACTCCGAGATGTCCCGGACCTCGACGCCCGCCGGCGCGGCGCGCGAGAGGTTCGCGAGACAGAGCGGGCACGCGGTGACGATCTTCGGGCTGCAGGCCGAGAGCTGGTCGACGCGCTTCCGTGCGATTTCGGACGACTTCCCCGGAAAGAGGGTTTCGAGGGGACCGCCGCAGCAGAACGTGAGGGCTCCCGAGAGCTCGGGCTGCGCGAGGGTGACGCCGCCCGCCGCCAGAAGCTTCCGGGGTGGCTCAATCACCCCTTCGTACCGGGCGTAGACGCACGAGTCGTGGAGCGCCACCGTCTCGCCGAGGCTTGCGGTCGGCTCGAGCCGTCGTTCCGCGAGGACCTCGAGGTAGCTCTGGAC
>DAEB01000028.1:4264-4727 GCA_002495185.1 Thermoplasmata archaeon UBA184
GCCCCCGTGTAGAGGTCCTTCTCGTAGAGATAGCCGAACCGGACCCCGGCCGCGCGCAAGAGGTAGGCGATGTTCCGGAGGCGATCGTCATACGCCTGTCGCTCCCGGGCGTTCGTCCGGGCGAGGAACGGGGTCAAGTTCACGAGGCGGTTCATCGAGCGGGCGAACCGGAACAATCGAGCGCTGTCCCGGTGCTCGTACTTCTCGAGCTGGCGGCTCATCGCGTTGATCGCAGGGACCATCTGCCACATCTGCCCCGTGTAGAGGACCGTGGGGCCCCCGCGGGGCAGGTCGAGGCCCCGGGCCCAGGCGGAAGCCTTCCGCCGGCCGAGCGGCAGGGCGCTGCGGCGCCGTCGGAGGTTGTCGCCGAGGATCCCGAGGGTCGAATCGATCGGTACCGGCATCTCCCGTCCCTCCCTCAGGCCTCCGCGAGACCGTGGACCTCGCGGTTCACGACCGTCCG
>DAEB01000028.1:4920-7094 GCA_002495185.1 Thermoplasmata archaeon UBA184
TCGTCCGAGCGGGACTTCGGCAGGTCCCGGACCCGGCCGTACCGCCGCATCGCCATCAGCCACTTCGTGACCTCCGCCGGCGGCGCGCGGAGCTCGGCGGCGATCTCGGGGATCGTGCGAGGACCGCCTTTAAGAAGGGCGGCGATCGCGTCCTTCTCGACCATCTCGTCCCGGAGGACCTCCCCCAGGTTCCGAAGCGGCGGCCGGGCGCTCATGCCACGACCTCCCTCGCCATCGCGTCGATCATCGACGTGATCTGCTCGTTCGTGTAGCCGAGGACCGAGACGGCCTGCTTCGGGCAGACGGGGACGCAGGCCCCCTCTCCCTTGCAGAGGACGGCGTTGACCTCGGCGACCTCCTTCTCACCGTAGGCGACCTTCTCGACGGCCCCGTACGGGCAGGCTTTCGTGCACTCGTCGCACCACGTGCAGAGGCTCGGGTCGACCCGCGCGACCAGGGGGTCGAGGTTCACGTACCCTTTGAGGAGCAGGGCGGCGGTCTTCGAGACGCCGGCGAGGGCGCTCGCGACGCTCTCGGCGACGTTCTTCGGTCCCTGGGCGGCGCCGACAATGAAGACGCCGTCGACGACCGTCTCGACCGGACGGAGCTTGACGTGGACCTCGCGGAAGAACCCGTCGCTCCCGACCGGAAGCTTGAGCGCCTGGACGAGCGTCGGGCTCGCGCGAGGGACCATGCCGGTCACGAGGACGACGAGGTCGGGCCGGACCTCGACCTCCTCACCGCCCATCAGGCGGTCCCGCACCCTCACGACCAGCGTCCCGTGCTCGTCGGAGACGGTCGGAGGGTCCTCCTCGGAGTACCGCAGGAAGACGGAGCCGGCGCGCAGTGCCTTCTCGTAGATCGCCTCGTACCGACCGTAGGTCCGGACGTCCCGAAACAGATGGAACTGATGGACCGACCGGTCGAGGCCGTTCACGACGGTCGCGATGTGCGAGGTCGCGGTGCAACAGTACCGCGAGCAGTAGGTCCGGGAGGAACCCCCGGAGGCGTCGCGCGACCCGACACAGTAGACGTAGACGATCGACCGAACGTCCCTCCCGTGGTAGGTGAGCCGGTCGGGCCGATCCGCGAGCAGTTCCTTGAACTCGGGGAGCGTCACGACGCCGTCCAGGCCATAGCCAAACTCCCCGGCGGGTGGCGTGTACGGCTCAAACCCGGTCGCGACGACGATCGCACCGACCCGGAGGGCGATCGTGTCCCCCGTGCCGGTCCGGACCGTGACGTCGAACGCCCCGAGACGCCCCGTCTTCTCGACGACCTCACTCGAAAGGTACGTGGTGATGTTGTCGCGCGAGCCCACCGAGAGGAGGACCTGGTCGACGAGCTCCCGACCGACCTTGTCGTTCGGGAAGAGGTCCCCCCACCGGGCGACCTGCCCGCCGGCCGCGGGCGCCTTCTCGACCAGATGGACGGAGATCCCCAGGTCGGAGAGGGCGAGCGAGGCGCGGAGTCCGGCGACTCCCGCTCCGATGACGACGGCCTGGGGGAGCGTTTCCACGCGCATCCGCTCGAGCGGCTCGGAGAGCGCCGTCTTCGCGACGCCTCCCCGGACGAGCTGGATCGCCTTCTCGGTCGCGCCGGCGCGGTCGTGGGTGTGAGCCCACGAGTCCTGCTCCCGGATGTTCACCTGGGTGTACTGGTAGGGGTTGAGCCCCGCGCGCTCGGCCATCGCGCGGAAGGTCGAGGTGTGGAGCTTCGGGGAGCAGGAGCAGACGACGATCCCGTTGAGCTTCTTCTCCCGGATGACCCGGATCGCGTCCTGCTGACCTGCCTCGGAGCAGGCGAACATCTCGATCTGGGCGGAAGCGACGCCCTTCTCCTTCTCGAGGGTCGCTCGGACCTTCTCGACGTCGACGTAGTCGGAGATGTTCCCGCCGCACTGGCAGACGACGACTCCGATCTTCCGTTCGCGCGCGGACGGCTCGTCCGTCATGTGGAGACCTCCGGCCGCTTGAGATACGCGGCGATCTGGGTGGTCGCGGCTTCGGAGTGCAGGATCGTGTCGGGGATGTCGCGGACGGCGGTCGCCGAGCCGATGACATAGACTCCCTCGAGGTTGGTCGCTCCGGGCTCGAGCTCCTCGTTGACCTCGCGGACATAGGAGTAGGAATCCCTCTCGAGCGGCGGCTTCGGGAAGAGGGAGAACGCCCCCT
>DAEB01000028.1:7119-8054 GCA_002495185.1 Thermoplasmata archaeon UBA184
CTTCGATGCGGGAGACGCGTCCCTTCTGGAAGTAGACGCTCATCCCCTTGGTCTGCTGGAAGAACTCCTCGTACCCCTTGCCGAACGCCCGAATGTCGATGTAGTAGATGGTCACGTCCGCGAGGGGCAGCGACCCCATCAGGAGCTGCGCCTGCTTCATCGAGTACATGCAGCAGACCCGGGAGCAGAGCCGGTTCCCGACCTGTTCGTCCCGCGAGCCGACGCAGAGCACGAAAGCCACGTTGCTCGGCGCCTTGCCGTCCGAGGGACGGACGACCGCGTTGAACGGCCGGGTCGGGGCGAGGATCCGGTCCATCTGGGGACCGGTGATAACGTTCGGGAACCGACCGAACCCGAGGGCCGGCTTCTGCTTCGCATCAAAGGGAGAGAATCCGGTGGCGAGCGCGACCGACCGGACCGTCACCGTCTCGTGNNCAGACCCCGCAGTCGAGGCACCGGTTCGCGCTCGTGCGCGCCTCCTCCTCCGAGAAGACGGTCTCGTAGTCCGTGAACGAGCGGACCCGCTCGGCGACGGGCGTGTGGTGGATGCGTACCGGCGGCCGGGAGGTCGTGTCGCGACGAGCTTCCTCGGCGACGGTAGCGGGGTCGACCTTCGGGAGGCGGTCATCGAATGTTACCGCGTCGAGCGGTTCCCCACGGAGGTACCGGTCGAGGTAGAACGCGGCTCGCTTTCCCTGCCCGATCGCGGTCACGATCATCGAGGGGCCCGTGACGGCATCTCCTCCCGCGAAGACGCCCGGCAGGGAGGTGGCGAGGGTCTCGGGGTGAACCTTGATGGTCCCGTTGCGCTGGAGCTCCACCTCGGCCGCGAACGCCGAGGTGTTCGGGGCGAGACCGATCGCGGTGATGACGACGTCTCCCGTCACGGTCTCTTTGACCGTCGAGTCGAAGGTCGGGTGGAACCGGTGCTCCGC
>DAEB01000042.1:0-1889 GCA_002495185.1 Thermoplasmata archaeon UBA184
TGGGCGACCGTCATCCGGGACGGGATCGCGTGCGGGTTGATCAGAAGGTCCGGCGTGATCCCGTCGCGCGTGAACGGAAGGTCCTCCTGCGGGACGATGAGCCCGATGACGCCCTTCTGTCCGTGGCGGCTCGCGAACTTGTCGCCGAGCTCGGGGACCCGCTGGTTGCGGACCTTCACCTTGACGAGCTTCGAGATGTTCTCGCCCTCGGTCAGGATGACGTTGTCGACCCAACCGGATTCGCCGAACCGTACCGTAACGCTCGTCTCGCGTCGTTTCTGCGGTGTGAGAAGGTCGGTCTTCTCCTCGAGGAATCGGGGCGGGCTCGTCTTGCCGACCAGGACGTCCCCTTCGGCGACCTCGAGCTCGGGGAAGATGAGCCCGTCCTCGCCGAGGTTGCGGTAGGCGGTGTCGACGCGGGCACCGGCGACGTCCGGCCGGGGGATCTCGAACCGGTCCTCCTGGCCGCCCGGGTACTTCCGCTCCTCGCCGCGGTACGTTCGGAAGAACGAGGACCGGCCGAGGCCCCGGTCGATCGCGCCCTTCGAGAAGACGAGCGCGTCCTGCATGTTGTACCCCTCGTAGGAGAGGACGGCGACGACGAAGTTCTGCCCCGCCGGCCGCTCGGTGAAGTGGACGTAGCGCATCGTCTGCGTTCGAAGGAGCGGCGCCTGCGGGTAGTGGAGGAGGTGTCCTCGGGTGTCCGGGCGCCGGCGGTAGTTCACCGACTCGACCCCGAGCGCCTGCTTCGCCATCCCCGAGCCCATCGTGTTGCGCGGGGCGCTGTTGTGCTCGGGGTACGGGATGAGCCCGGTGCATACGCCGAGCATCAGGTTCGGGTCGATCTCGAGGTGCGTGTGCCGCTCGGTGAGGAGGCTCGGGGTCGGGAAGGTCCCATGGCAGAACCCGCACTCGACGGTCGCCTCGTTGCCCTTGTCGCCCATCGAGGTCCACCGGATGTCGGAGCGGCTGAGCGCCTTCTCGCACTTCGGGCAGCGGTCGGGGGAGACGAACGGGTCGACCGCGATGAGCGCGTCCTCTTCCTCTTCGGCGTCCGCCCACTCGATCTTTCCCTGGCGGACGAGGTCGCTGAAGGAGAGGGTGCCGCGGGCGAGCTCGTCGAGGTCGGAGCGGGAGACGCGCGGAACGCCGTTCTTCACGACGACGAGCGGCCGGCGGAGCCGACCGCCGTCGCAGTGGACGATGACCTCGTTCATCTCGTCATCGTAGCGGACGTTGATCTCGTACGTCTTGTCGCCGAGCGTCGGAGAGAGAGTGCCGGTGCGTCGCCGCTCGCGGATCTCGCGGACGAGCTCGACCGGCTGGGAGTGGAGACCGACCAGGTTCCCGTTCACGTAGACGCGCGCCGCTCGCTTGCCACGGGGCGCGGCCGCCTCCTGGAACACCTCGGGCCCGATCTCGCGCGTGTTGAGGTCGCGCAGGATGAGCGTGACCTCCTCTTCGTCCGCGCCCTCGCTCACGTCGACGCAGAGCGCGTAGTTCTTGACGAGCCCGCAGTTCTGGCCCTCGGGCGTCTCGTTGGGACAGAGCCGCCCCCACTGCGTGGGGTGGAGGTCGCGCGCCTCGAAGTGCGGCTGGCTCCGCGTGAGCGGGCTCGTGACGCGGCGAAGGTGGCTGATCGTCGACATGTGGCTCGTTCGGTCGAGCACTTGGCTCACACCGGCGCGGCCCCCGACCCAGTTCCCGGTCGCAAGGGCGTGCACGAGCCGCTGGGTGAGAAGGTCCGGACGGATCGCGCTCGCGATCCGAAGGTCCTTCTTCCGAGCGAACGACCGCTCGAGCTGGTACTTGAGGTCCTTCAGGAGGAGGGAGAACGCCACTCGGAAGAGGTCCTCCATCAGGTCGCCCGCGAGCTTGAGCCGCTTGTT
>DAEB01000042.1:1933-2107 GCA_002495185.1 Thermoplasmata archaeon UBA184
GAGCGGTCGAGGATCCCGTCGACTTTCCGCTGCCGGTACTCCTTCGCCTGGCCGGTCGCGAACTTCTTCTCGAGGAAGATGAGCGCGTCGTCGGTCGAGAGGACTCCCTCGGGCGGGTAGAGCTTCTTCGAGACGCACTCCTCGAGGTTGACGTTGAGGAGGTGCTTCATCGTC
>DAEB01000042.1:2174-16853 GCA_002495185.1 Thermoplasmata archaeon UBA184
CTTCTTCTCGACGACCGTGAGCGAGCGGTAGCCGCCGCGCTGGCTGAACACCTTCGCGCTCTCGATCGGAGTCCCGTAGCGCTCGTTGTACTCGGCGAAGATCCGGTTCGGCGCCAGGTCCTCGAGGCTGATGATGACCCGCTCCGTCCCCCCGATGATCGCGTAGCCGCCGGGGTCAAGGGGGTCCTCCCCGTACTCCACGAGCTTCGCGCGGTACTCGTCGTCCGAGAGCCAGATCTGGTCGTCCTCGGAGATCTTGTAGCGGTTCAGGTTGCACGGACGGCTCTTGACCATGATGGGGAGGTCCCCGATGTGGACGTCCTCGGGAGCGCGCTCGACCCCGTTCTCGACGACCGTGACCTTGAGGTAGATCGGCGCCTGGTAGGTGAGGTTCCGCAGCCTCGCCTCCATCGGCGTGAGGGTCGGCTTCGAACCGACCGGCTCTTTCACGAACGGGGCCCCGATGAAGATCGTCGGCTCGGCCGAGGGGTTGACGTTCCCGCGGGCGTCGCGCCGCCGTCCGACGCGCACGTAGATCGAGCTCTTCGTCTTCTGGACGTCGAGGCGGATCACGCCGCGCTCCGTCGAGTCCTCGCTCACCCGAGCGTCGTCGACGATCCGCTGCATCCGCGAGTTCGGATTGTCCTTCGTCGGAAGGAAATCGTTGAAGCTCGCCAAGTGGTGGTTCACGATCGAGCGTTCCCGGAAGAACGCATCCACGATTTCTCGCATGGAACGGGACTAGTCTCCTCCCACGGTCGGGACGATGAGCCGGTAGGCGATCGCCTCTCCGGCGGTCGCGCTCGGACGGTGAATCCGGACAAGGCGACCGACGAGCGGCTCCCCCTTCTCCCGCAACCCCTCGTACTTCGGGTCGGTCTTGAGCCCGGGGTCCGTGACGAGGATCTTCGGCAGTCGTTCGGGGGACGCGCCGAGCTTCTCGAGGACCTGCCGGGTCTCCTCCTCCGTCAGGATCTCGTGCGGCGGCGCCAGGTGATGGGCGACGAACGGGCGCGGGGCGGGGGCCGCCTTGGCGGCCGCCGTCGAGCGCGCACGGGACCGGCGAACGGGGCTGGGGGTCATCGATTCCTCCGAGGAACGTGACGGGCCCGGGGGGACGTCCGGAACGGCCCCGCGGTGCGCGCGAGGACGCTCGTTCGAACCCCCGACCACCTGGTTAAAAGCCAGATGCTCTTTGTAGGGCGGCCCGGGGTTCCGGACCGCCAACCTAACTGAGCTACGGGCCCGCTTCCGCTCCGAGGGTGGAGGACCGGGGCGGCGTATTTGACCCTATGCCTGACGGGATTCACTGAAGGCTCTCCAGGCTCGAAATGATCGACCAGATCGCGGTGCGCCCGTGAGTGGGAAGGTTCGGGTCGTTCGCGAGGTCGTCCAGGACGTAGACGGCGCTCGCGATCCGCATGTCGAGCGCCTCGCGCGGCTTCGAGAGGGCGTCCTTCGCCGCCTGCGCACCCCGGCGGACATTCCTCGGGACCAGGGCGTCGTCGGCGAGCTGCGTGAGGGATTCGAGCACGCGGTCGAGTCCGGGCATCTCGGACGGACGGCTCCGCACTTCCTGCTCCGACGCCCCGATGGGGGCCGGAGCGACCGTGGGGGAGGTCATGGGGCGGGGGTCTCGCCTCCTTCCTTGTAGGCGGTGACGACGAGCAGCGTCTTCGTCTCGCGAATCCCACGGACGGACGGCAGACGGTGCAGGACGAACTCCTTGAGCTCGTCGTAGTGCGGNNAACTTCGCGACCTCGCTCGCGACGTTGTCCGCCTCCGCGGTCTCGACCTTGAGGGCGATGAGGGCGACCACGTGCTCGCCCCCCCAGACCTTGGTGAACGCGCTCTCGACGGCCCGACTCACCGGCGGCTTGGCCGCGCTTGGTTTCTCCATGATGAACCCCTCCGAAACGCGTCGTCTCTTCCGACCCTTGCGGATGCCCGGCTCCGTGTCCGCGCTACGCCACCGGGGCGGACTCGAACTCCTCTTGGAGGTCGTTGATGACCTGCTCGATCACGGCACCCGCGGTGNNACGCTGCAGATGAACTCCTCCATTGACGGCCGGCCCCCCACCGAGCCGGCCGCCCGAAAAAGCCCCCCTATATAGGCTTTTGGAAGTGGAGAAACGGGAGGCCCTGACGCGAGCCCCGTTGACCCGTTCCGGGCCCCGACGAAACCCTCCCGCGGAGCCACCGTTATCTCTTCGGTTCGGTACGATGGCACCGGATTCGGAATGACGGCGGAACGGACCGTTCGAATGGAGGTGCGGGTCGAGCTCAAGCCCGGGGTTCTGGACGCCGAGGCCGAGAGCATCGAGAAGTCGCTCGGACTCCTCGGGATCCCTTCCGTACGGCACGTTACCACCGCTCGCATCTACGACCTCGAATTCGCGGGCGTGTCGGACGAGGAAGCGCTGCGCCTCGCGAATCGGGCGGTCGAACGGCTGCTCGCGAATCCCGTCATCCATCGGGTGTCGGTGCATCCGGTCCCGGCGTAGTGGGCATGTCGGAGTGGTCGGACGAGGTCGCCCTCCTCCCGATTCGTCGGGCGTCCCCGGCCGGCCTCGAGAAGCTGTCGGCCGCCCAGGGTCTTGGGCTCAACGCGAAGGAGCTCCTCCGACTCCGGACCTACTACCGCGAGGAAGGGCGCGAGCCCACGGACGTCGAGCTCGCCGGAGTCGCCCAGAGCTGGAGCGAGCATTGCAGCTACAAGAGCTCCCGACCGTTCCTGCGGAAGGCATTCTCGACACTGCGCCCCCGTCCGAAGGTCCTCGGAACGGGGGACGCCGGCGTGTTGCGATTCGAGGAGGGGTACGCGTACGCGATCCGGATCGAGTCGCACAACCATCCGTCGGCGGTCGAGCCGTACGGCGGTGCGGCGACGGGGATCGGAGGCATCCTGCGCGACGTGCTCGCCGTCGGCGGCAAGCCGATCGCCCTCAGCGACCCGCTCTTCTTCGGGCCGCTCGACCGGGGACCGGAGTCCCTTCCCCCCGGGGTGAAGAGCCCCCGGTACCTCGCGGAGGGGGTCATCGCCGGAATCCGCGACTACGGGAACCGGGTCGGTGTCCCCACCGTGTCGGGGTGCGTCTACTTCGACCCGGCGTACATCGTGAACCCTCTCGTGAACGTCGGTTGCGTGGGGTTCCTTCCGCGGCGCCGATTGACCCCGAACCGGGCGAAGGCGGTCGGCGACCGACTCATCCTGGTGGGGGGCCTCACGGGCCGTGATGGGATCGGTGGGGTCGCGTTCGCGTCGAAGGAGCTGACCGACCGCAGCGAATCGGAATCTCGGGGAGCGGTTCAGCTGGGAAACCCGATCATGAAGGAGCCGCTCATCCACGCCTGTCTCGAGTCGTACGACCGCGGGCTCGTCCGGGGCCAGAAGGACCTCGGCGGTGGTGGCCTCGCGACCGCGTCGGGGGAGCTCGTCCATGCCGGCGGGTTCGGTTTGCGCATCGAGCTCTCGCTCGTGCCACGACGGGAAGAAGGGCTCCGGCCGTGGGAGGTCTGGATCTCGGAGTCGCAGGAGCGGATGATCCTCGACGTCGCTCCGCGGGATGTCGAGGAGCTCCTCACCATCTTCCGACGGCACGACGTGCCGGCGACCGATATCGGCGAGGTGACGGAGGGGCCGTTCGAGACGCTCCTCTGGCACGGCGCGCTCGCGGCCCGCCTGCGGGTCGGGTTCCGCGTCGACCCACCCGTGATCCGTCGGCCGACACGCCTTCGGCGGCGGCGCGTCGTGCGCTCGCCGGACCTCTCGGGCGAAGCGCCCGGTCGATTGTTCGAAGAGCTCGTCCTCGCGCCGGACTCTCTCTCGCGCGAGCCGGTCCTGCGAGTCTACGACCACGAAGTGCAGGGTCGCACGGTGATCAAACCGCTCCACGGCCGCGTGACGTCACCGTCGCACGGGGACGCCATGGTCGTGCAGCCCCGCCCGTCGAGCCTTCGGGGCCTCGGGATCACGACTTCGGCCCAGCCGTGGGCCTGCTCCGAGGACCCCGAAGCCGGTGGGGTCCTCGTGGTCGAGGAAGCCGCGCGGAACCTCTACGCGGTCGGGGCGCGACCCGACGCGTTCACGAACTGCCTCAACTTCGGGAACCCGGAGGACCCGCACGTCCTCGCCGACTTCGATTACGTGACGCGAGGTCTCGCGCGCGGCGCCCGCGCGCTCGGCTTCGCGGTTCCGTCCGGGAACGTGAGCTTCTACAACGGCGGACTCGGGGCCGAGATCCCTCCGACGCCGGTGCTGCTCGCCACGGGGATCGTCGACGACATCGGTCGGGCCGTCACGAGCGACCTCAAGGAGGCGGGGAACCTCCTCTACCTCGTGGGCCGCTCGGTGCCCGAGCTCGGCGGGTCGCTCCTCGCCCGTCGGCGCGGCCGTTCGGGCCTTCCGGTCCCGCGACCCGACCCGGCCGGCCTGCGACGGCTCGGAGAGAGCCTGCTCTCCGCCGGACGCCGGGGGCTCCTGCGTTCGGTCCACGACCTCTCGGACGGAGGCCTCGCCGTCACGCTCGCCGAGATGGCGTTCGGAGGGGGGTTCGGCTGGGACGTGGACCTCGCGAAGGTCGGTGTCGAGACGCCCGGGCTCGCTCTCGCGGCCGAGGGAAGGAGCCGGTTCGTCGTCGAGGTCCGCGAAGAGGACGCCGCTCGCTTCGAACGCGCGCTCGCTCCCTCCCGGCGAGTCGTTCTCGGTCGGGTGCGCGAAGGCGACGCGACCCTCCGATGGTCCGAGAAGGGCGGGGCGGTGATCCCCCTCGGTCCTCTTTACGACCGATGGAGGACCGGGCTCGGCATCCCGTAGTTCTCCTCCATGACCGTCACAGCGCTGGTCTCGGGAGGGAAGGATTCCGTGTACTCGGCGTACCTCTCCGACACTCAAGGCTGGCCGGTCGACGAACTCGTCACCGTCGTCCCCGAGGACCCGGACTCGATGCTGTTCCATACACCGAACCTCGACCTCGTCTCCCTGCAGGCCGAGGCATGGGGGAAGTCCCACCGCCGTGTTCGGGTCCGCGGGAGGGGAGAGGAGTCCGAGCTCGAAGCCCTGCGCGAAGCGGTCGGAGCCGGCCCCGGACCCGTGGTCGCCGGTGCGATCCTCTCGTCGTACCAGTGGGCCCGGGTCCTCCGGGTGGCGGACGAGGCGGGACGCCGCGTCTACGCTCCGCTCTGGAGAAAGGAACCGGCGCGGGTCGTCCGGGAAGAGATCGACGCGGGCCTCGACATCCGGCTCGTTCACTTGGCCGCCGAGCCTCTCACGCCCGACCTGCTCGGGCGTACGCTCGACCGGCCGCTGCTCTCCGAGCTCGAGCGCAGGAATCGGGAGGTCCGGGCGGTGAACGTCGCGGGAGAGGGCGGCGAGTTCGAGACCCTCGTGGTGGACGCCCCCTTCTTCTCGCAGCGGATCGAGATCGACCACTTCGAGAGAGTGCTCGACGGGACTACCTCCCGGATGAAGATCGACCGGGCCCATCTCGCGCCCAAGCGCTCGGGAACTCCGAGGGGGACGGAGGGCCGATGACGAGAGCCATAGCGACCGAGTCCCGTCCGAGCGCTCGAGCCCGCGCCGCGGCGGAGCGCGCACGCTCGGCGCTCGGGGACCGGAACGCAGCGTTCGACGACCGCTGGCTCCGAGCGCTGAGCGGGGCGTCCCGGGAGCGGGTCGACGCGGTGCGGGCCGAGCTCGCGGAGCTCGTTCCGTACGAGCAGCGGATCCGCGCCGAGCAGCGCGCCGGCGGCCGGTCGTACTATGCCCAATTCCGGGCACCGCTCGAGCTGTACGCGCTCGTTCGTCTCCTCGCTCCGGACCACATCATCGAAACCGGAGTGAGCAGCGGCGTCTCCTCGACCCACTTCCTGCTCGGCCTCCGCGAGAACGGTCGGGGGACCCTTCATTCGATCGACCTTCCCCTTTCCCAGCGCGGGTCGCGGTTCTCGTCGCGCGAATCTCCCGTGGTCCTCCCGCCCGGACGCCAGAGCGGTTGGGCGATGCCCCCGGAGCTTCGGGCGGGATGGGATCTTCGGATCGGACCCAGCGAGAAGGTCCTGCCCGCGCTCGTCGACGAGCTCCCCTCTGTCAGGATCTTCCTGCACGACAGCAAGCACACTCCGGCCCACCTCCTTTTCGAGCTGCGGACGGTCCGCCCGAAGCTTTCCCGCGGGGCCGTCGTAATCGCGGACAACACCGTCTGGACCGGGGCGGCGTTCCCCCGGTTCGCCCGAGAGGTCGGCGCCCCCGTTCGCCGGCGGAGGCGCTCCGACCTGGTGGCGCTCACGGTGCCGTAGGGATCGCGACCCGGCCGGATTTTCGGCTCCCCCGGAACTTATAGTTCCCATCGCTCTTCCCAGGAGAGATGTCGGCGAGCCGCCCCGTTCGCCCCTCCGTCCCTTCCGCCCCAACCGCCGGGCGGGGCGACCCGGTCCTCGAGGAGACGCAGCGCTGGGAAGCCGAGGTCCTCGGCCCCGCCCTCGCGAAGAACCCGGAACGGAAGGAGCGGTTCACGACCCTCGGTGGGATCCCGGTCGAGCGGGTGTACACTCCTCGCTCGGCGAAGCGGTCCGACGAACGGATCGGCTACCCTGGCCAGCCTCCCTTCACCCGGGGAATCCATCCGACCATGTACCGCGGCCGGGTCTGGTCGATGCGGATGTTCTCGGGGTTCGGGACGCCCGAGGACACGAACCGGCGGTTCCGCTACCTTCTCCGACACGGCGAGAGCGGGCTCTCGATCGCGTTCGACGACCCCACGCTCTACGGCATCGACGCGGACGACCCGGAGGCGGTCGGCGAGGTCGGAAAGTGCGGAGTGAACGTGAGCTCGCTCGACGACATGCGTCGCCTGCTCGCCGGGATCCCCCTCGGCGAGGTGACGACCAGCATGACGATCAACGCGCCGGCGAACATCCTCTGGGGGATGTACCTTCTCGCCGGGTCCTCGTCGCGGGTCCCGTTCGGTCACCTCGGCGGCACGACGCAGAACGACATCCTGAAGGAGTACATCGCTCAGAAGGAGTTCCTGTACCCGCCGCGCTCCGCCCTTCGGCTCGTGACCGACACGATCGAGTTCGCGACCCGCTCGACCCCCCGGTGGAACCCGGTATCGATCTCGGGCTACCACATCCGCGAGGCGGGCTCGACCGCGGTCCAGGAGCTCGCGTTCACGCTCGCCGACGGGCGCACGTACGTTGCCGAGGCGAAGCGACGGGGGCTCGACGTCGACGAGTTCGCGCCCCGTCTTTCGTTCTTCTTCAACTCGCACAACGATTTCTTCGAGGAGGTCGCGAAGTTCCGGGCCGCTCGTCGCATCTGGGCGCGCGTCATGCGGGACGAGTTCGGGGCGAAGTCGGAGCGCTCGATGTGGCTGCGGTTCCACACCCAGACCGCCGGTTGCTCGTGCACGGCGCAGCAGCCCGAGCTCAACATCGTCCGGACCACCGTCCAGGCGCTCGCGGGCGTTCTCGGGGGGACGCAGTCCCTCCACACGAACTCGTACGACGAAGCGATCCAGCTTCCGAGCGAGGACGCGGTCCGCATCGCGCTGCGGACCCAGCAGATCCTCGCCCACGAGTCGGGCGTGGCCGAATCGGTCGACCCGTTCGCGGGCAGCTACTACGTCGAGTGGCTCACCGACACGATGGAGGAGGAGACGTTCCGCTACTTTGACCGGATCGACGCGCTCGGCGGCGTGGTCGCCGGGATCGAGCGAGGCTTCTTCCAGCGGGAGATCCAAGAGGCGTCGTTCCGCTATCAGCGCGCGGTCGAAGCGGGCGACGAAAAGGTCGTCGGCGTGAACTCGTACACGGTCGACCAACCGGTCAAGGTCCCCCGGCTCAAGATCTCCGAGGAAGCCCGGACCGCGCAGGCGCGGCGACTTCGGTCCCTGCGCCAGAAGCGAAACGCCGCGCGCCACGCGGCCGCGCTCGACCGCCTCCGAAAGGTCGCCGCCACGGAGGAGAAGAACACGATGCCCGCCGTCCTGGACGCTCTCCAGGCCGACGCGACGCTCGGCGAGATCGTGCACGCCTTCCAGGACGTCTTCGGGTCGTACCGCGAGCGGTCGATGTACTGACGGACGCGCCCGCGTCGCTCGGCCCGGGACGCTTAAGCGGACGCGAGCTTCGCCTCTCGACCTCACCGTGACCCACGAGGAATACCGCGCGGCGCTCGACGAACTGTACCAACGCCGCCGCTTCGGCATCCGCCCCGGCCTCGAGACCGTGCGGGCGCTGCTCGCGGCGCTCGGGCACCCGGAGCTAAGGTTTCCGGCGATCCATGTCACCGGGAGCAAAGGAAAGGGGTCGACCGCGGTCATGGCGCAGTCGGTCCTCACGGCGGCCGGCGTGCGCACGGGGCTCTTCACCTCCCCCCACCTCGTGAGCTTCCGCGAGCGCGTGCGAGTCGACGGACGGATGATCCCGCGGTCGGCGGTCGTCGATGGACTCCGTCGGATCGAGACGGTCGCGCGGGACCTCGCGGCCCACGGGACGATCGACCGGGCGCCGACGTTCTTCGAGGTGACGACCGCGCTCGCCTTCGACTGGTTCGCGCGGGAGGAGGTCGGCGCGGCGGTGGTCGAGGTCGGGATCGGCGGACGACTCGATTCCACGAACGTGCTCGACGCGAAGGTCGGCGTCATGACGACGGTCGAGCTCGAGCACACCGACCTTCTCGGGCCGACCGTCGAGGCGATCGCTCAGGAGAAGTCGGGGATCTTCCACCCTGGAATGACCGGGGTCGTCGGCGAACTCGTCCCGGGGGCGCGCTCGGTCGTGGAGGCGACGGCCCGTCAGTTGGGGGTCCCGCTCTGGCACTTCGGAAAGGAGCTCCGCGTCGAGGACCGGGTCCTCACGGCCGAGGGGCAGACGTTCACGCTGAAGGTTCCGGGAGCCTCGTTCCCCGAGGTGTTCCTGCCGCTGCTCGGCCGGTTCCAGCCAACGAACGCGGCCCTGGCGGTCGGCGCGGTCGTGCGGTTCACCCACGCCATCGGGCATCCCCTCCGCCCCGAGGACGTGAAGAACGGGCTCGCCGAGGTTCGGTGGCCGGGGCGGATGGAGCGAGTCTCGAAACGCCCCGAGGTCTTCTTCGACGTGGCGCATACTCCCGAGAGCGCCGCGGCCGTCGCGCAGAGCCTGGCCGAGATCTCGCCCCTCGCGGACCCGGGGGAATCGACGATCGTCTTCGGATGCCTCCGAGAAAAGGACGCCGGCCGGATCCTGGACGCGCTCTCCCCGCTCGCGCGGAACCTGATCGTGGTCCCGGTCCGCTCGGACCGCTCGTCGCGCCCGGCCGACCTCCGGGTGGCCGCGGCCGGGCGGTTCTCGCGAATCGTCGAGGCGCGCTCGGCCGAAGTGGGAGTCTCCCTCGCGCGCGCTGCGACCGGGCCCGAGGGGTTCGTGCTGGTGGTCGGCAGCGACTATCTCATCGGGGAGCTCCTCCGGGGGACCGAGGCCGAGGACGAGCCGGACCTCTCCGACCCGGGCGTCACCTCGGGAGCCGGGAAAGAGCACCGCACCGGAACCCACGGGACGGTCGCACGATGATCCGGGCCCGGAAATCCATGACCCCGTTCGACTGGGAGCTCCTTCTCGACCGGCTCAGCGAGTTCTACGGGACCGGAGATTGGCGACGGCCGTACCTCCGGGACCACGCGGAGAACCCGTTCCAGGTCCTGGTCGGGACGATCCTTTCCCAACGAACGCGGGATGCGAACACCGACGCGGCGAGCGCGCGCCTCTTCGCGCGGTTCCCGGACGCGAGGGGCCTCGCCGCGGCGCCGCAGAAGGAGGTCGAGTCGCTGATCCGGGCGACGGGGTTCTATCGGGTGAAGGCGCGCGTCGTGCGCTCGGTGGCGCGCGAGATCCTCGACCGATTCGGTGGCACCGTCCCCCGCGACTACGCGGAGCTCGTCTCCCTGCCGGGGGTCGGGCCGAAGACCGCGAACTGCGTCCTCGTGTTCGGCTACGGGATCCCCGCGATCCCGGTGGACACGCACGTGCACCGGATCGCGAACCGTCTCGGGGTCGTCCGCACCCGGACCCCCGAGGAGACCGAAGCCCGCCTTCGCGAGGTCGTCGACCCGAAGTACTGGATCCCGCTCAACCCGCTCCTCGTCCAGCACGGACAGAACCTGTGCCGACCGAACCGTCCGCTCTGTCCCCAATGCCCGATCCGGGACCAGTGCGCGACCGGGGTCGCTCTCAGGGACGGGCGGGATCCGCCCCGCCCGGACGACCGTCCGGGCCGGAGGCGACCGCCGGGAGCAGAACGAGCGCCCCGAGCGGCACGACGATCAGGACCGCGAGCCACTCCCACGCCACGGAGTACGACGTCGCCTGCACGATCGACCCGAAGAGGGCGGAGACGCCGGCGCCGCCCGCGAGCTGGACCGAGTTGAGGAGCCCGATCGCGAGGGGGATCTCCTCGTTCGGCACCTCCTTCCAGTACTGGGGAATGACGTACATCACAGCGTAGTCGACGCCGTACGCGACGGAGAAGACAGTGCCGATCGCGAGAGCGGAGGCAAGGTTGGCCCAGGGAAGCAGGGCCACCATCGCGGCGCTCACGAAGGTCGCCACGACGAACTGCGTCCGATGGTTCCGGTGCTCTTCAGCGACCCGACCTCCGAGCGGCCCGCCGAGGATGCTCGGGAGCACGAACATCATCCCGACCGCCCCGGCGAGCCCGAGGGTCCAGCCCTGGACGCTCTCGCCCCACGGAACGAGGAACTGGCCGGTCGCGAACGTCGCGCCCTCGAGGCCGACGAACGCGATCCCGACCGCCCAGGTGCCGCGGAATCGCAGGGCCGCCGGAATCCTCGGGCGCGTCCCGCTCGTCGACGGGAGCGGGCGTCCCACCGACCGTGGGACGAGAAGGAGGCTCACGAGACCGGGCACGCCGAGGAAGAGCCCTCCGACGACGAGCGAGAGCCGCCAGCCGAGGAGCGGGATCAGGAACGCGGGTCCCACCAGTCCGAGAGCGGCGCCGACGCTGAACGCGGAGCTGAAGACTCCCACCGGGATCCCGCGCCGCCCGGGCGGAAAGAGGCTCCCCACGAGGCCGATCGCCGGCGAGAAGAAGAGCGCCGCCCCGACCCCCGCGGCCGTACGGAGGGCGAGCAATGCCCCGAACGAGGGGGCGAGCGCGCACGCGGCTGCGGCGACCGAAAGGAGTCCGACTCCCCAGAAGGAGACCGTCCGCGGACCCAGCTTGCGCGAGAGCAGCCCCGCCGGCACTTGGAGCAGCCCGCCACCGACGAGGAACGCCGCGACCAGGAGACCGTACTGGGCCGGACCGACACCGAACGCGCTCCCGATCGACGGAAGGGCCGGCCCGACGTCGTACCAGTTGTACGCGTAGCCGATCCGCATCGCGATCAGCCCCACGGTCGCTCGGAGCGCCACGTCGGGGTCTACCGAACGAGCGATGGGCTCCGCGGGCATCGATCCGTCACTCCCGTCCCGTCCGCGACGTGCGGGGGACGGTCCTGCCGCACCGATGAACTAAACGTTTAAGCATCGGCGGCCGTCCGCGCGCCGTCATGGACCCCTCGGAGTACGACCTCGAGTTCTTCCACCGGGGAGGATTCCGCCGGCAGACCTGCGTCGTCTGCGGTCACGCCTTCTGGTCGCTCGGCGAGTTCGACCGGTGCCAGGAGGCGCCGTGCCAGGAGTACACGTTCATCGGCCGTCCCCTCTTTGGGCGACCGTACGCCCTGCGCGAGATGCGCGAGACGTACCTTTCGTTCTTCGAGCATCGCGGTCACACGCGGTTGCGGCGGTACCCGACCGTCGCCCGATGGCGCAACGACGTCTTCTTCACCCAGGCGTCGATCTACGACTTCCAGCCGTGGGTCACGAACGGAACGATCCCGCCCCCGGCGAACCCGCTCACGATCAGCCAGCCGTCGCTCCGCTTCATCGACCTCGAGGAGGTCGGCCGGAGCGGCCGGCATTTCACGCTCTTCGAGATGATGGCGCACCACGCGTTCAACCGCCCCGACCACGAGGTCTACTTCAAGGAACGATGCGTCGACCTCTGCCACGAGCTCCTCACGAGCGAGCTTGGCCTCGACCCCCGGTCCATCACGTACAAAGAGGAGGTCTGGGAGGGTGGAGGGAACGTGGGCCCCTCCCTGAGCGTGAGCTCGTCGGGGCTCGAGCTCGCGACGCTCGTCTTCATGATGTATGTGCGGGACGGCGAGCGCCTGAAGCCGATGCCGATCCGGGTCGTCGACACCGGCTACGGCCTCGAACGGTTCGTGTGGGCGAGCCAGGGGACGAAGACCGCCTACGAACCGGTGTTCGGGACGGAGTACGAGGAGCTGCGGCGGACGTTCCCGCCCCGGGAGACCGCGATCCTGATCGACCACGCGCGAGCTCTCAACTTCCTCCTGACCGACGGAGTCGTTCCTTCCAACAGCAAGGAGGGCTACTTCGTGCGACTCCTTCTGCGCCGGTCCTTACGGATCCTGCAGAAGACTCCCGAAGCGCCGGACATCCTCTCGATCCTCGACCGGTCGGGGAGGGAGATCGCCCGGGATTTCCCCGAGGTGGGCCAGCACCGCGATGACCTCCACAAGGTCGTGGAGGCCGAAGTGGAGCGGTACCGGGACACGATGGACCGAGCCCGCCAGACGATCCGCCGGACCGAGGAGCGGGTGCGGGCGAGCGGAGGGCGGATCGGCGAGGAGATGCTCATCGAATGGTACGACTCGCTCGGCGTTCCCCCCGACCTCGCGGTCGAGGAGCTTCGAGACCCCCCGAAGGTTCCGGACGACTTCTACGCTCGCGTCGCGGAGCTCCACGAGAACGAGCGCCCGACCAACGAGTACGCCGAGCCCACCGAAGGACTCCCGGAGGTTCCGGCGGGAACTCCTCCCACGGAGGTCCTCTACCCACTCGACCCGTACACGATGGACTTCGAGGCTCATGTCGTCTGGACGGGAGGTCCGTTCGTCGCCCTCGACCGGACGTACTTCTACCCGACCGGCGGCGGTCAGGTCACCGACAAGGGATGGCTCGGGGACCTCGAGGTCGTCGACGTCGAGCGCCGGGGACCCTGGGTCCTGCACCGGTTGGAACGCCCTTCCCCGTTCCGCGTCGAAGAGCGCGTGCGCGGCCGGATCGACGCGGCCCGTCGCACGCAACTGATGCAGCACCATACCGCGACGCACCTCCTGAACGGGGCGCTCAGGGAGGTCCTCGGGCCGCATGTCTGGCAGGCCGGGGCCTACAAGGGGCCCGAAGCGGCCCGGATCGACGTCACCCACTACCGGGCGCTCACGAAGGAGGAGCTCCACAAGGTCGAGCGCCGGGCGAACCAGGTCGTCCGAGAGGACCGACCCGTGAAGAGCTACTTCGAGTCGCGGGGGGAGGCCGAGCGGAGGTTCGGCTTCACCCTGTACCAGGGAGGGGCCGTCCCGGGAAAGGACCTTCGGATCGTGGAGGTCGAAGGGTTCGACGTCGAGGCGTGCGGGGGGACGCACTGCACGCACACGAGCGAGGTCGGGGCGATCGCGGTCCTCGACGTCGACCGGATCCAGGACGGGGTCGTCCGGCTCACGTACGTGAGCGGGGATCGGGCGCTCGACGTTCGGGACGAGCACGAGGCGATCCTCGCCGAAGCCGCCCGTCGGCTGGGCGTCCCGGTCGCCCAGCTCCCGAGCGGGATCGACCGACTTCTCGGGGAGGTCGAGGAGTCCCGGAGGACGGCGCGCGAAAAGCGCAAGGAAGACCTCGGCGAGCTCGCGGCGCGCCTCCTTGAGGAGGGTCCCTCAACCGAGACCGTGGGGACGACGCTGATCGTCGGCGCGCGCGTCGACCTCGACCGCTCGGAGATGATGGACCTCTCCCGTCGGCTCACGAAGGAGGGCGACCGGGTCGCCGTCCTCGCGAGCGAGCGGGACGGGCGCGGGCTCCTCTTCGTCGGGTCGACCTCGGCGAAGGTCCCGGCCCACTCGGTCCTGGACGTCGCCAAGCCCGCGTTCCAGGGAAAGGGAGGGGGGAACGCCGCGGCCGCCACCGCGGTCGGAGAACCCGGTACTCCGCTCTCGACGGCGCTCGAGGAGGCCCGGAAAGCCGCCCGCCGTGCCGCGAGCGACGGATAATCCGCGCCGTTCCTCTCGTGGCGAAAGCTTTACTTTGGGATGTCCCCCATGACAGCACGGGATTGAGGATGGTTCGCTGGGCGTCGGGACCCTCGCTCCGTCCGTCCGTAGAGGACCTGAGATGACCGCGAACGAGGGGAGTACCGTCGGCGGGATTCCGTCCGAAGTGATCACGTTCCTGAGCGGAAAAGGGGGACGCTCGCTGATCATCAAGGGCGGCGCGGGTACGGGAAAGACGACGTTCGGGCTCGAGCTCCTGGAGCGGGTCGGTCAGCCGAACCGCTCCTACTACCTCTCGACCCGGATCGGGGACGAGGCGCTGTTCCGCCAGTTCCCGTGGCTCAAGGCCACCGAGATGCGCACGCGCGTCCTGGACGCCGCGAAGCTGTTCCTGGACGCGATCCAGACGAGCGGGAAGAGCCGGGACGTCGAGCTTCCAGAGTCGGAGCAGAAGAAGGTCCGTGCCGGACGGGAGGTCCTCGCGAGCTTCGGACAGGAGCGGGGCGCTCCAACGCGGGTCGACCGCACGCACCTGACCGCCCTCCTCAAGCGGAGCCCGATG
>DAEB01000042.1:16884-32992 GCA_002495185.1 Thermoplasmata archaeon UBA184
CGTGATGGCCCTCCAGAAGGACCTGGTGGAGGGTTCGAGCACGGACGTCGTGATGATCCTCGAGAAGCCCGAAGCCGGGGGGATCGAGTATCTCGTCGACGGACTGATCTCGATCCAGCGCGAGGAGCTCGATGAGCGGCGCGTGCGCCACCTCCGGCTCGAGAAGCTTCGCGCGACGAACATCGGACGAGCCCGCTACGCGATCACGCTGAACGGCGGTCGGTTCGAAGCGCTCGGCAACCTTCCGAACCCGGGGGCGGCCGTCCCGAACGGGCCGTGGAAGCCGGTCGGCGACCAGGAGCGGTTCTACTCGTCGGGGATCCCCGACTTTGACCGGCTCCTCGGAGGCGGGTTCCGCCGCGGGAGCTTCAACGCGTTCGAGGTCGACGTCAATGTCGGCGTCGACGACTACTACATGCTGTTCACGCCGACGTTCCTCAACTTCCTCTCCCAGGGCCGCGGGATGATCGCCGTGCTCGCCGCGGGCGAGTCACCCGACAAGCTCCGCGAGACGCTCGTCCGTCACATCCCGACGAACCAGTTCGACACCCGGGTCCGGATCCCCGACTACTCGGCGAACGAGACCGAGGAGCCGTACATCCTTCCGATGGGACGGTACGGACGGGAAGAGGCCGTCAAGGCGATGGTCGCCGCGGAACGCGCGGTCGCCGGTCCGGACCGCAAGACGTTCCTCGAGTACACCGCGTTCGACACGTTCGAGAGCCTCATGGGGGACCAGGTGGCGATCCGGATGTACTTCCAGGGGGTCTCGCGGACCAAGCACGTCGGGAACCTCGGGATCGGGCTCCTCAAGCCCGGGCTCCTCGTGTCGAGCGAGATCCTGAACATGATGGACTCGTACTTCCGGATCATCAACATCGACAGCGCGACGTGCATCTACGGGATCCGGCCTCGGACGACGATCTACGCGATCAGCCCGGACCCGGAGAAGGGGCTCCCGCACGCCACGCTGACGCCGGTCGTCTAGGTCGACCCCGCTCGGACGCAGCTCACCGGGGATATCCGAGCGCCACGACCCCGGCGACGTAGAGGAAGAGGGCCGGGACGATCGTCATCGCAAGGTCGTCGTCCACCCACGGCCAGTTCGGCCGTTCCGCCCCCACCGCAAGGAGGGCGGCGCCGGCGGCGAGCGCGACCGCGGGAACGACCGGCCAGTCCCCCACCCCCGCGAGGCCGGTCGTGGCGAGGCCCGTGTAGGCCGCGACGGGGACCCCGAAGGTGACGGCGAGCGAGCGCGAGGCCCGACGGAGCTCCCCGGCGAGCGGGTCGACGAGTGCCGTCCCGAGGACGACCGCCGCGCCGACGGCGACCGGGAAGAGAAGGACGGCGAGGACCAGGGCGAGTCCGTAGAAGACGAAGCTCGCGACCCGGTGCGACTCGTACGGCCGGATCGTCGGGAGCTCGAGACCGGCGGTGTGCCGCAGGAGCTCGAGCACGACGAGGGCCGCGAGCGCCGCGAGGAGCACCACCCATTTGGGGGCGACGACGAAGAAGTTCTCGGGGAGAGGGTAGTAGATGAGGACCGCCGCGCCGAGGGCGTGCATGGTCCGTCGCCACGCGCGGTCCCCGAGCTGCTCGTCGCCCCCGAGGGCCGCCCCGAGCCAGCGCCGGAACCGGCCCTGACGGTGCAAGCGCGGGTGCATGGGGCGTTCGCTGCCTCCCCGGACGGGGCCGGGGAGACGGGCGACCGAGAAAGGTTTTCTTGCCGGAGGGCTCGGGCCGGACGTGAAGGTCTCCGTCCTCGTCGGGTCGAAATCGGACCTCGAGATCGCCGAGAAGGTGCGGGCGCGCCTGACCGAGTTCTCCGTTCCCTGCGAGGTGCACGTCGCCTCCGCGCACCGGACCCCCGAGAAGGTCGACCGGCTCACGCGGGACCCCGACGTCGACGTCTTCATCGCAATGGCCGGCCTTTCGGCCGCCCTCCCGGGCGCGGTGGCGGCCCGCACGCTCCGACCCGTGATCGGCGTTCCGCTGCAGCGGGGCCTCGGCCTCGACAGCCTTCTCTCGGTCGTGCAGATGCCGCCCGGCGTTCCCGTCGCCGCGGTCGGCCTCGATGCCGCCGAGAACGCGGCGCTCCTCGCGACCTCGATCCTGGCGCTCAAGTATCCGACCCTCACCGCCCCGCTCGAGAAGTACCGGGCGAAATGGCACGAAGACTCTTCGTCGCCGTCGGGGAGCCCCTCGTGAACGACCCCGCCTCGTTCGTGGAGGAGGCGATCCGGAAGCTCCGGGCGGACGTCCCGGAGCGCACGATCGTGGCGGCGTCGGGCGGGATCGACTCGACGGTCGCCGCGGTTCTCACCCACCGGGCGCTCGGGGACCGGTCCCGGGCGGTGTTCGTGGACACGGGGCTTCTTCGCGCCGGGGAGGTCGAGCAGGTCGGCCGGTTCTTTGCGGCGAGCCATCTCCCCTATCATCTCGTCCCGGCGGCGGACCGGTTCTTCGACGCGCTCCACGGGGTCGGCGAGCCCGAGGAGAAGCGGCGCCGGATCGGGGAGACGTTCGTCCGGGTCTTCGAGTCCGAGGCCGAGAAGTTCGGCTGCGACCGCCTGGTCCAAGGCACGATCGCGCCCGATTGGATCGAGAGCGGCGGCTCCCTGCGGGACACGATCAAGACCCACCACAACGTCGGCGGGATCCCGAAGGACATGCGGCTCACTCTCGTCGAGCCGCTCCGCGACCTCTACAAGGACGAGGTCCGCGCGGTCGCGCGGTACCTCGAGGTCCCCGACTCCGAGCGCCAGCCGTTCCCGGGACCGGGCCTCGCGGTCCGTGTGAACGGTCCGGTGACGCCCGAGCGGGTGCGACGGGTCCGCGTCGCGAACGCGATCGTCGAGGAGGAGGTCGAGCGCGCGGTCGCGGCGCACGAGATCGCGCCGCCGTGGCAGTACTTCGCCGTGCTGCTCCCCGTCCGCACGGTCGGGGTGATGGGCGACAACCGCGTGCACGGGGAGGCGGTGGTGGTCCGGGTCGTCGAGTCGGTGGACGCGATGACCGCGACCGCGATGGCCCTCCCCCGCCCCGTGCTGGCCCGGATGAGCGAACGGATCACGCGAGCGCTCTCGGGCGAGGTGGTCCGGGTCCTCTACGACGTGACCGACAAGCCCCCCGCTACGATCGAGTGGGAGTGACCGTCCGCCGTCCGAAGAGGAAAACTAATCCCCCGTCTCCCGCTGGCCGCGAGAATCGAACCGGTGAACGAATCGACCGCGCCTCCGCAACGGCTCCGGGACGTCCGACTTCCCGCCGACCTGGTCGTAGCCCTCGAAGCCCGGATGCGCGGCACGTCGTTCGCATCGGTGGACGAGTTCGTCGCGTTCGTCCTCGCCCGGCTCCTCGAACGCCCGGAGCGCGGGGGGTTCTCCGAGGAAGAGGAGCGGAGCCTGCGAGAACGGCTGCGCTCGCTCGGGTACATCGATTGACGAAGTCGCGGCCCTCGGCCAGCAACCCTTAACGGCCTCGTCCCCCTCGTCGCTCGTCCATGCTCACGTGTCCGTTCTGTGGGGCGCCCGAGACCGACCGGTTCTCGATCGAGGGGCACCGGTTCCTGGTCTTCCGCTGCCTCTTCTCTCCCGAGGCCGAGGACGGGCTCACGGACGAAGAGGTCGCCCTCCGGCTCCAGGCGTTCGCGACGCAGGGCAGCGCGTACTTCCGAGGCACCTGCGACCGCCTCCACGTCTACGTCACGAAAGGGGCGGGCGCGCTCCGGCGGGAACCGGGCGACACTTCCTCCGCCCCCTCCGGGTCGAGTCGCGCCGGTCAGCCCGCGCCGTAGCGGTTCGATAAGCGGTTCAGCACCACCGGCACGACCCAGAAGAGCTCGGCCCCGGTGAGGGTCACGAAGCTCAACAGGATCGACGCCCCGAAGGCGACGGGCGGGAGGATGCCGCGCGTCGAGAAGTACCGGATCTCCGCGGCCGAGAGCTGCCGGTCGACCAGCCGGTGGCCGTTCGAGGCATACCGCCACAGGCCGTTCATCGTGAGCCCGGTCATCATCTGCATGAACGCGAACAACGCCACCGCGACCTGGGTGTCCGTGTAGGACGCGTAGACCTGCAGGACGAACGGCATCACCGCGACCTCGAGGAGCACGATCATGTTGACCCACATCAGGACCCAGTCGTAGCGCTCGATGTAGCGGAACGTGCGGTGGTGCACCATCCACCAAACGGAGATCATCACGAACGCGAAGACGTAGGCGACGAACTTCGGCCAGTCCCCCCACAGGCTGGAGGCGAGCCGGCCCGAGACGACCGACGAGGAGCCGCTCGTGGAGACGATGGGGACCGCGAGTCCGAGGACGAGCAGAGTGAGCGCGAAGGCGAACACCCCGTCGGACAGCGAGATGATCCGGCTCAGGTCCTCGCCGGGAAGCTCGCCGCCGGGCCCCCGGGACGGCCGGGATTCTCGGCCCTCGTAGGAGAGGCGGTCCTCGAACACCGTCGCCTCGACCGATTCCCTAGTATTTGTCCTTGGGACTCCGACCCCGGTCGGTTCCCGGTGTCAGCGGTCGGCCGAGACCTCCGCGTCCGCGTCGACCTCGACCTTCATCGCCGGGTCGATCAGGGCGGCGACCTGGACGAGCGTGTTCGCGGGCCGGACCTCTCGGAACCTCTCGCCGAGGGCCCGGGCGATCGCCTCGAAATCTCCGATGTCGGTCACGTAGACGCGGACCCGGACGATGTCCTCCCGACGGCTTCCGAGCGCGGCGAGGGCACGCTCGATGTTGTCGAGCGCCTGGACGGTCTGCGCGTACGCGTCCCCCCGGCCGACGAGCGACCCGTCGGCCGCGGTCGCGGTCGTGCCCGAGACGTAGATCCGGTCGCCGACCCGGACCGCCCGGCTGTAGCCGACCTTCGGCTCCCACGGCGTCCCGCTCGCGTAGCGGGTACGCTCGCCGTCCGACCGGTTACGTGCGGGCGACGGGGCGGATCTTCGCGATCGCGGCATCCGTTCGTACGAGGTGGCGGGAGAGCCCGATCTCCTCGGGCGACGCCCCAAAGGCGAGGGCGACGACCTGCGGGAGGTGGAACACCGGCATCTGGAGCGGCGACTCGACCGCCCTCGCTGCCTTGTTCTGGTAGGCGTCGAGCGACGTGTGGCAGAGCGGACAGGGGGTCGCCATCGCGTCCGCGCCGTGCGCCTGCGCGTCCAGGATCTGCCGTCCGGCGATCGTGTTCGCCGTGGACGGCTTCACGAACAGGATCGGGAACCCGCAGCACATCACGCGGCCGCGGTAGTCGACCGGCGTCGCGCCGACGGCCGAGAGGAGGTCCTCGAACGACCGCGGCTCCTCCCCGCTTTCGCTCTGCATCTCGTCGGACGGGCGGAGGAGGTGGCATCCGTAGAACGCCCCGACCTTCATCCCGTTGAGGGGGCGGCGAACCTTCGCCTTCACGGCGTCGAGACCGATGTCCTCGGTGAGCACACGGAGCAGATGCTTCACCTGCGTCGTTCCCTTGTACTCGATCCCGAGGGGCTTGAGCGCGGCGTCGACCCGGGCCTTCATGGACGGGTCCTGCATCCGCACCCTCGCGAGGTTCAGCATCCCCTGGCAGGTCGAGCAGATCGTCAGCAGGTCGAGACCCGCCTTCTCGGCGATCGCGAGGTTCCGCGCGTTGATCGCGACGTTCAGGGCCTCGTTCGCCTCGTCGATGAACCCGGATCCGCAGCAGGAGAAGTTCGGGAACTCGACGAGCTCGATCCCGAGCGCTCGGCAGACGTATCGGGTGGCCATATCGAGCTCCTTCGCCGACTCCTGGGCGAGACATCCCGGGTAGTACGCGATCCTCATGGGGTGTCCTCCTTCGGAGGGGGGTCGAGCGCGGCGTAGATCTTGTCGAGCTCGTCCATCCCTTCGATCTTTCGCGGCTTCTTCATGATCTCGGGCTTCTTGCGCCAGACGCGGATCCCCTGACCGACCTGGCCGAACATGCCGCTGAGGCCGAACGTCGCGCGGACGAGCTTCATCTCGTTGATCTGGCCGGCTCCTTTCAGATTCTCCTTGAACCCGTAGGCGTGCTTCGAGCCGAGCTCGGTCGCCCCCTGGACGGCGATCGCCATCTCCTTGAGGTCCCGGATCCGCTCGCTCGGTCGGACGTCCTTCGGACACGCCTCCGTGCAGAGGTGGCAGCGCAGGCACGTCCAGAGCCCGTTCGGCTGGATGCGGAGAAGACGCTCCTGGTGGGCCGTGTCGCGCGGGTCGACGACGAACCGGTAGAGCTTCGCGAGCGCCATCGGACCGGGGAAGCCGGGGTCGGCCTCCGCGGCCGGGCACGCGGAGTAGCACGCCGCGCACGCGATGCACCGCGGCGTCTCCTTGAACCGGTCGACCTCGGCCGGAGTCATCGGGGTCGGTTTCCCCTCGGGCATCGGACGACGGGGGTCGAGCTTGAGGTGCGGCTCGACCTTCTGGTACTCTCGCCAGAACGGCGACTGGTCGACGACGAGGTCGCGCAGGACCGGCTGGTTGCGCATCGGCTCGACCACAATCCTCCCGTGCCGCTCGACCTCGGGACCGACCTGGGTCTCGCAGGCGAGCCGGCTCTTCGAGTTGATCTGCATCGCGCAGGAGCCGCAGATCGCGCTCCGGCACGAGTAGCGCAGGCCGAGCGTGGGGTCGAGCTCCGAACGGATCTGGAGGAGCCCCGTCAGGACCGGCGTATGCGGCACGAGCTGGAGCGTGTATCTCTGGTAGCGGGGGATCTGGTCCTTCCCCGGCAGGAATCGGTAGATATCGAACGGTACCGCGATCGTGTCGTCGCTCATCAGTACACCCTCTCCTTCGGTTCCCACCGGGTGAACGCGACCGGCGAATACGATAGGACCGGTCCGGTGGGCGTCGCCTGGGCGAGCGTGTGCTTCATCCACTTCGCGTCGTCCCGCTTCGGATAATCGGTCCGGTAGTGCGCCCCTCGGCTCTCGGTCCGGGCGTACGCTCCCACGAGGATCACCTCCGCGAGGTCGATCAGGTGTTCGGTCTCGACCGCGTCCGAGAGGTTGAGGTTGAAGACCGTCGACTGGTCGACCACGCGGACCCGCGAGAACCGCTCCTTGAGGGCGCGGACCCGGCGGAGGCCCTCCGCGAGGTCGGCCTCGTTGCGGAAGATGTTGACGTATCGGTCCATCGTCTGCTGAAGCTCCGTGCGAAGCGCGCTCGGGTCCTCGCCGTCCTTTCGGAGGAACCAGTCGCGGAACGTGCCGGTGACCGCGTCGAGGTCTCCCTGGGTGAGCGACGGGGTGGGCGCCTTCGCCGCGTACTCGGCCGCGGCCGCGCCGGCCGACTTGCCGAACACGAGCGTTTCCATGAGGGAGTTCCCACCGAGCCGGTTCGCGCCGTGGATCGAGACGCAGGCCGCTTCGCCCGCGGAGTAGAGGCCCGGGATGTTCGTCTCGCCCGGAATGTTCGTTCCGACGCCCCCCATCATGTAGTGCTGCGCCGGGGAGATCGGGATCGGGGCGGTCACCGGGTCCATCCCGGCGAACGACCGACAGAGGTCGCAGATCTCCTGGAGGCGGCTCTCGATCTTCTCCCGACCGAGATGCATGAGCTCGAGATGGACGTACGGGCCGTACGGCCCCGTGAACCCGCGACCCTCGAGGATCTCGGTCATGATCGCTCGGGCCACCACGTCGCGCGACGCGAGCTCGAGCACCTTCGGAGCGTACTTCGACATGAACCGCTCCCCCTTCGCGTTCATCAGGATCCCGCCCTCACCTCGGGCTCCTTCGGTCACGAGGATCCCGCCCTCGAGGAGGGCCGTCGGGTGGAACTGGACGAACTCCATGTCCTTGAGAAACGCCCCGGCCCGGTAGGCCGCCGCCATCCCGTCGCCGGTGCAGCTGTGGGCGTTCGTGGTCCGCCCGTAGATCCGGCCCGCGCCCCCGGTGGCGATAACGACCGCCTTCGCGGCGACCTCCTGGAGGCCCCCCTTGCGGCGGTCGGCCGCGACGATCCCTTGGACGCGTCCGTCGCGCACGATGATCCGGGCGAGCTCCCATTCCTCGTAGAGGGTGAACTGCTCGCTGCCGAGTCGCTCCCAGAGACCCTGGAGCAGCGCGAGCCCCGTCCGGTCGGCGGCGTAGACCGTGCGCGGGAAGCCGGCCCCGCCGAACGGCCGCTGGGCGAGCGTGCCGTCCTCGGCGCGGGAGAAGATCGTGCCGAAATGCTCCATCTCGATCACCGTCGGGCCCGCCTCCCGACAGAAGTACTCGATCGCGTCCTGGTCGCCGAGGTAGTCCGACCCCTTCACCGTGTCGTAGATGTGAGCGTCGATCGAGTCGTTGGGACCGATCGCCGCGTTGATACCCCCCTGCGCGGCCCCCGAGTGGGACCGCAGGGGGTGGAGTTTCGTGACGATCGCGACGTCCCGACCCGCCTGGACCGCGGCGAGCGCGGCTCGCTGGCCCGCGAGACCCGCTCCCACGACAACGACTTCGTGACGCAACATAGGGAATCGGACGAGCATCCGGAACGGGGTTTTAACGGGAACGTCCTCGGGGTGCGATGGACGCGGGTCCACCCCCGGCTACGAGGTTCTGCCCGGTACCTCGGTGATGTCGGCGTAATCGCCGCGTGAGCCCTTATATAGCGACCCCGGGTCGGCCTTCGCGCATTCCGGGCGACCGGAGGTACGACGATGCAGACGATGGTTAGCGCGGCCGACGAGGAACGACTACTGAAGGGCACGACGACGATCGGACTCGTCTGCAAGGACGGGGTCGTCCTCGCGACCGAGCGCCGCGCCACCGCCGGCAGCTTCATCTCGAACAAGCAGACCCAGAAGCTGTTCAAGATCGACGAGAACATCGGGATCACGATCGCTGGCCTCGTCGGCGACGCCCAGGTGCTCACCCGGTACCTCAAGGCGGAAGTCTCGCTCTACCGGCTCCGCCGCAGCGCTCCGCTCACGGCCGAGGGGGCCGCCACGCTCCTCGCGAACATCCTGAGCGGGAACCGCTACTATCCGTACTACGCCTGGCTCATCCTCGGCGGCGTCGACGGAAAGGGGTCGCACGTCTTCTCGGTCGACCCGGCGGGCGGTTGCATCGAGGACCGGTTCGTGTCGGTCGGCTCCGGCTCGACGATCGTCTACGGCCTGCTCGAGGAGGGGTACTCGCGGGAGATGTCGACCTCGGACGGCGTCGACCTCGCCCTGCGGGGGCTCACCGCGGCGATGAAGCGCGACAGCGCGAGCGGGGACGGCTACCTTGTCCACATCATCACGCCGAAGGAATACAAGGAACTCTCCGAGGACGAAATTAATAAACGTCTGAAGGCACTCAAGATACCGCTGCCACCCGTTCTTCCGTAAGGTTCGACGGGCCCGGACGGCCTTCGGGAAACCCCTTCTCGCCAACCGTTTCCGTCAGGAATGAGTTTCGAATCGCTCATCGAGCAAACCCGGGAAGCCCTTCGCGAAGTGCTCCCGGAAACGATCGAGGTCAGTGACATCGAGCTCGAGGGCCCGCACGTCGTCGTCTACACGAAGCAGCTGGACGCGTTCCTCTCGGGAGGCGACTTCCTCCGCCAGGTCGCCCAGCGACTCCACCGCCGGGTGGTCGTCCGGTCCGACCCGGCGAGCCTCATCGACCCGAAGGAGGCCGAGAAGGCGATCCGCGAGCTGATCCCTCCCGAAGCGGAGATCAACCAGCTCTACTTCGAGCCCGAGACCGGGGAGGTCACGATCGAGGCGGCGAGCCCCGGTGCGGCGATCGGACGCGGCGGCTCGATCCTGAACGACCTCAAGAAACGGATCGGCTGGGTCCCGACGGTCGTCCGCACGCCCCCGATCCCCTCGAAAACGGTCGAGGAGGTGCGAATCCACCTTCGCAACTCGTTCGACGACCGCCGGTCGTTCCTCAAGAAGGTCGGGATCCGGATCGCCCGCGACCCTCTTCCCGAGAAGCTCTGGGCGCGGAACACTGCGCTCGGCGGCTACCGGGAGGTGGGACGGAGCGCCCACCTTCTGACCACCCAGAACTCGAAGGTCCTCATCGACTGTGGGATCGACCCGGGCTCGGACCGCACTCCGTACTTCAACGCGCCCGAGCTCCTTCCGCTCGACTCGCTCGACGCGGTCGTGGTGACGCACGCGCACCTCGACCACTGTGGGCTCGTCCCGGTCCTCCTCAAGTACGGCTACAAGGGACCGATCTACTGCACGGCGCCGACGCGCGACCTGATGACCCTCATGCTCCTCGATGCGATCAAGGTCGTCAACCAGGAAGCGCGACGGGGTCTCTACGATTCGGGGAACGTCCGCGACCTCGTCACCCGTACGATCCCGCTGCGCTGGGGCGAGACGACCGACATCGCGCCCGACATCCGCTTGACGATGCACAACGCGGGCCACATCCTGGGCTCGTCGATCTGCCACTTCCATCTCGGCGAGGGGGACCACAACCTCGCGTACTCGGGCGACATCAAGTTCGAGCGGAGCTGGCTCTTCAACCCCGCCACGAACCGGTTCCCGCGCCTCGAAACGCTCGTGCTCGAGTCGACGTACGGAGGGTTCCGCAACATCCAGCCGACGCGGCAGCAGGCGACCGAGGAGTTCGCGGCGCTCACGAGCAAGGTCATCGGCCGCGGCGGCAAGCTCATCGTCCCGGTGTTCGCGGTCGGACGGTCGCAGGAAGTGATGCTCGTTCTTGAGGAGAAGATGCGGGAGGGAAAGCTTCCCCGTGTTCCCGTCTACCTGGACGGGATGATCTTCGAGGCGACCGCGATCCACACGGCCTACCCCGAGTTCCTGAACAGCCAACTGCGGACCCAGATCTTCCAGCAGGGCGACAACCCGTTCCTCTCGGACGTCTTCCACCGGATCGACTCGTCGCAGATGCGCTCGAGCGTCCTCGACTCGAAGGAGCCGTCCATCATCCTCGCCACGTCGGGGATGATGAGCGGAGGCCCGGTGATGGAGTACTTCCGGGCCTGGGCTCCCGAGGAGAAGAACGGCCTCCTGTTCGTGGGGTACCAGGCGGAGGGGACGTTCGGGAACCGCCTCCAGCGGGGGATGAGCGAGGCGACGTTCCTCGATGGGTCGCGCCAGGCCTCGGTCCCCGTGAAGCTCGAGGTGGCGACGATCGAGGGGTTCTCGGGCCATTCGGACCGGGTCCAGCTGATGAACTACGTCGCGTCGCTCGACCCGAGACCGCAACGCGTCATCTTGAACCACGGCGAGGAGTCGCGCGTCCTCGACCTCGCGTCGAGCCTCCACAAGAGGTTCAACGTCGAATCGCGAGCGCCGTTCAACCTCGAAGCGACCCGCCTGATGTAGGGTCCGCGAAGGAGGGCGACCGGGGCGTGGAGATTCTCGGGACGAAACACTTTATAGCCGTGCCGGGGTCAAAGTCTTAGCTTCCCCGTTGAGGGTTTACCGATGGCACTCCCGTACCGCAGGTTCCTCGTACTCGGACTGGACGGGGGAACGTTCGACCTCCTCGACCCGCTCATGGCGGCGGGCGAGCTCCCGTTCTTGAAGTCGCTCATCCACCGCGGGATCCGCGCACCCCTTCGCTCGGTCTACCCCGCGAAGACGATCCCGGCCTGGTACTCCTTTGCGACCGGCAAGGACCCGGGGGAGCTCGGGATCTTCGGCTTCACGGAACCGGACGGCGTTCCCGGTGGTTCAAAGCTCGTCCAAACGTTTCGGCCGGCCGAGGCGTTCTGGGACAAGCTTTCGCGGGTCGGGGTCAAGGTCGGAGTCCTCAATTTCCCGTTCCGGAATCCGTACCCCCTCCACGGGTTCGTGCTGCCGGGAATGTACCCCGGCCCGCCGGTGACCTACCCGGCCGGGCTCCACGAAGAGATCGTCGACACGATCGGGGGGGAGTATCCTCCCGAGCTGCCCGTCTACCGGGATGTAGAACGGGACGCATGGATCGCGCAGGCGACCCGGGCGGTCGAGCAGCGCGCGAAGGTCGCCGCGACGCTCGCCGAGCGCCACAAGCCCGGTTTTCTGTTCGCCCTCTTCCGGGAGACCGACCGCCTCGGGCACCAGTTCTGGCACGAGATGAGCCGGCCCGCGGCCGAGATGCCTCCCTCGCTCCTCGAGTTCTGGCGCACCGTCGACCGGGCGTGCGGGGAGGTCGACCGGGCGTTCCGCTCCGACGCGAGCCCGTCCGTCACCCTCGTCATCTCCGACCACGGCTTGGGACCGATCCAGTCCGACTTCCTGACGAACCGCTGGCTCGCCGAGCACAACTTCCTCGTCTTCCGCGGCGGCCAGGACACGTCGCGCCGTCGGCTCCTCGGCCGCCTGCTCCTCTACACCCAGAAGGTCGCGGTCGGCCGCCGGGTGATGCGCCCGCTGGTCGACTTCGTCCGCGACGGCCGTCGCGCGAAGCTCGCCGAGTTCGTCGGCGGCAGCACCTCCTTCGAGAAGTTCTCGGGACGGATCGATTGGCGGCGCACGGTCGCCTTCTCTCACCCGGTCCCAGAGGGGATCTACCTCAACCCGAACAACCCGGACCTCACGCCCGAGCGCGCCGAGGCGATCCGGACGGAGATCCGCCAGAAGCTCGAAGCGTATCCGGACGCGTACGTCGAGGTCCTCGACCCCGCGACGATCTATCGGGGCCACAACCTGGCCCACGCGCCGGCCCTTCTGATCCGGGTCGACGGGATGGGGACGGAGCCGAGGATGGACTTCGGCTATCCGAGCCCGCTCATCCGAGAGAGGCCGGAGTACTTCTGCGGCACGGGGACTCACCGGATGAACGGGATCCTGATCGCGTCCGGGGACGGGATCCGCGCCGGGTCGACCGTCGGGACGCTCGACCTGGTCGATGTCGCGCCGACGATCCTCGACGGAATGGGGTTCGACCTTCCTCCCGAGATGGAGGACCGGTCGTTCGGCGGGAAGTTGGGCATTCCGGGCTAGGACGCCCCCTCCGACGGAACCCTTTTTGGGAGGGCTGCCCGCTCGGGGGCGATGGCCGGACGCACGGTGGAGGTCGTGGCCGTTGGCCCCCCGCCGCAGGACCCGTACCAGCCCGCGGCGAGCGCGTGGGCCCTCGCGAGCGCACTCGCGGGACGGGGCGACGATGTTCGCGTCCTCCACCTCGCGGGGTCCGGGGTCGGACCGACTCCGTCCGGGGTCGTGGACGTTCCGGTCGAGATCCCACTGCGTCGGCCCGGAGGACCCGGAGAGCTCGCGGAGTTCGCGACGGCGGCGGGCCGCCGTCTTCGGCCGAACGTGGACCTCGTCCTCCGGGATCCGGTCGGTCTCGGCGCGCTCGGGATGCGACGCTCGCGCTCCGGTCCGCCGGTCGTCGGGGCGTTCGGGAGGAGCGTCGAGCTCCGTTCGTTTGTCGGGGACCGAGCGGCTCGTTCGGCCGCCGGAATCGTCGACCGGTTCGATACGTGGCTCGACCGTCGCACCGTGCGGCGCCTCGAGCGAGCCGCGGTCCAAGAGGCCGACCGGATCTTCACGGATGACCGCGAGGTCGTCGACGCGTTCGCGAAGGAGTACGGCGTGCCCTCCGGGAAGTTTGTGAACGTCCCGACCGCGGTCCCCGTTCTGCCTCCCCTTCCCGGCCGGGACGCCTCCCGGCAGGACCTCCGGATCCCTCCCGACGTCCCCGTCGTGGTCGCTCCGACCGCCTTCGAGGAGCCGGGACCGGCGGGCGTCGACCGGGTCCTCGAGGCATTCCGCAGGGTCCGCCCTCTCTTCCCGGGGGTCCGGCTCGTGGTGGTCGGAGCCCCGGCTCCTCCGGATCCGGGGGTCATCTCGCTGCCGGACCGCGGCGCTTCGACCCTCGCCGACGCGCTCGCCGGAGCGAACGTCGCGGTCTTCGCGCGACGCGCCCCGGGGTTCGACCCGGGGGTCGTTCTCGCGGCCCGAGCCCGGGTCCCTCCGATCGTGCTGCCGGATGCGCGGCTTCCCCTCGACCCGGAGGGAGGAGTGAAGGTCGCCCCCTCGGTCGACCCCGGTGACCTCGCCTCCGTGCTCGCCGAGCTCCTCGCGGACCCCGCGATGCAGAAGGAGGTCGGCCGGAACGCTGTCCGCTTCGCGGAGGCGTTTCTCCCCGAGCGCGTTGCGACGGCCGTCGGAGAGGCGCTCTCGAGCCGGTCGGCGTAGTCGGACGGATGCCTATCCTTCCGGACCCGCGTCGTGCGGTTCGTCGAGCCGCCACTCGGCGAACCCTCGGCCTCCCGAGAAACGACGGACCGAACGGACGACGCCTTCCCAGCTCACGTCGGGAGGGATCTCTCCGGAGTCGATGCGGTCGAGGACCGACCGGAATAGCCGGCGAAGGTCGGCGAACGGGTCGACCGCTCCGTCCCGAACCCACGACGCCGCCGGCCGAACGACCGTGACGGTCCCGCCCTTCGTCGTCCACACGCCGACCGGAGCGGCGCGTGTACCGTTCGTGCGCTGGACGAGCCGCTCGGCCGACCGGTCGGACGGGAGCACGACCNNCGACCCAGTCCCCCCACGCTCTCCGTTTGAGCGCTTGCACGAGGACCGCGCGGCTCCCCGAGACCTTCGCCTCGACCAGCCCCACCTCGTCTCCCCGACGGGCCACGAGGTCGAAGTAATCCGTCGCGTCGGGGTTCGTGTAGACTCGGTACCCCAAGCCCTCGAGGTACGTGGCGGCGGTCCGAACCACATCGACCTCCCGGATCCGCGGGCGCGGCCCGGAGGGACCTCCGGTCACGTGCCGCTCCGAAGGAACCACCGGTCGACCCGGGACCGCGGCACGCCGACCACGATCGGCCGACCGTGAGGACAGGAGTACGCCGCCTCGGGGAGGGCGTGGAGCGCGGCCAGCACGCGAGAGAACTCCTCCGCGCTCACCGCGTCCCCGGCCCGGATCGCCGCGTGACAGGCGATCGTCGCCGCCCGCCGCTCCTCGAGCCCGTCCGGAAGGGTCGTCCGACCGCCGGATGCGAGCTCGTCGAGGAGCTCGAGGATGGCTTCCGGGCGAGCGGAGCGACCGCGGTAGGCGGGGACGGACCGGACGAGATACGACTCGGGCCCGAACGGCTCGATGTCGAATCCCGCCGCGAGGACGGTCTCCTCGTTCGAGCGGAGCGTCTCGCGTTGGCCGGCCGAAAGGTGCAGCGTGACCGGCGCGACCAGCGTTTGACGCTGGAGCGACCCCGCGCGCCGCACCTCCTCGTAGAGCACCCGTTCGCTCGCGGCGTGCTGGTCGATCAGGACGAATCCCTCGTCGGTCTCGGCCACCCAGTAGAGCGCGTGGAAGCTTCCGAGGAGGGTCATCCTGGGGTGGCCTCCGGCGGGAGGGAGAGGGGGAGGCTTCTCGCGGGAACCGACGAGCCCCCCCTCCAGCGTTCGCTGAAGGGTCGGTCGCTCGGTCGACGGTGCTCCCTCGGCGCTGGGAGACTCGACCGGGGCCCGGAACGGGTCCCGATGCAGGGTCCTCGCCATCGTCGCCGGAGCCTCCGCGACCTGGGGGGCCCCGAGGAGCGCCTCGCGGCATCCACGACGGATCGCGTCCAGGAGTTCCCTCTCCTGCGCGAACCGTACCTCCCGTTTCGTCGGGTGGACGTTGACGTCCAGACGGTCGGGGTCGAGCTCGAGATGGAGGACCCCGACCGGGTAGCGGGTGCGGGGAAGGTAGTCGCCGTAGGCCAGCCGGACGTTCTGCGCGATCGCTCGGGAGACGATCGCCCGCCCGTCCACGGCCACGAAGAGCCCCCGCGCCGTGGGGGCCGCGACCCCGGGGCGACCGAGCGCGCCGAACAGCCGCCCGCCGGGAATCGCGACGCGGACCGCGAACGATGCGCCCAGGAAGCTTGGCCCGAGGACGCGGGCGGCCGCGTCCGCGAGGTCGCGGGCCGGTGGGTACGTTCCCACTTCGCGGCCGTCGGATTCGACCCTCAGCCCGACGCGGGGCTGCGCAAGGTAGAGCCGCTCCACGGTGTGGAGGACCTCGACCTGCTCGGCGGCGGCGCTCTTCAGGAACTTGCGCCGAGCGGGCGTGTTGAAGAAGAGGTCCTCCACCTCGACCGTCGTCCCGGGCGAGCGGGACTCCGAGAACCGGGCGACGATCGCGCCGCCGACCACGGAGATCCCCTCCGCCGACTCTTGCTCGCGAGTCCGCGAGACGAGGCGCA
>DAEB01000042.1:33006-73393 GCA_002495185.1 Thermoplasmata archaeon UBA184
ACTGCGAGCTCGAGCTCCCCGGGCGGGATTCCGTCTCCGTCATCGGCGACCTCCACCCGCTCGAGGCCGCCGTTCGCCAGACGGACGGTCACGTGCGTCGCCCCGGCGTCCACCGAGTTCTCGACGAGCTCCTTGACGACGGACGCCGGACGCTCGACGACCTCCCCGGCGGCGATCCGTTCGACCGTCTCGCTCGAGAGCCGCTGGATGGGCCGGCGCGCGCCCGGCGAGCCCGCGCTCACGGGGACCCTTCCTTGGGCGATGGATCGGCGGCCGCTCGACGCTTCAATTCGCGCAAGGTGCGGACCGCCTCGTCCGGGGTGACGTGCTCGGTGTCGAGATCCCGGAGCTCCTCGACTACCGGATGCTCCCGGACCCCCTCGGGAAGCAGGACGGCCTGAGTGTAGCGCGGTCCCTTCCCCCGGGCGCTCCTCGCGGAAGCGGGGAGGTGGCTTTCGCTTTCGAGGCGGCGAAGGAGACGCTCGGCCTCCTCGAGGACTCCCTCGGGGAGGCCGGCGAGGCGGGCGACATGGACCCCGTAGCTCCGGTCGGTCGCGCCGGGGACGAGACGGTGAAGGAAGACGATCCCCTCGGGTCCGTCCCGCACCGCGAAGTGGGCGTTCTCCGCCGCCGGGAGCCCGCGGACCAGGTCCGTGAGCTGGTGGTAATGGGTCGCGAGGAGGCACCGAGCTTGCGTCGAGTCGTGGATGTGACGGAGGGTCGCCCACGCGATCGCGAGCCCGTCGAACGTGCTCGTGCCTCGCCCGACCTCGTCGAGGAGGATGAGCGAGCGAGAGTCCGCGGCCCTCAGGATCTCCGCCACCTCGCTCATCTCGACCATGAAACTCGACTTCCCCCGGCCGATCTCGTCGGTGAACCCCATCCGAGTGAAGAGCTGGGTAACGAGGCCCACCCGGGCGAACTTCGCCGGCACGAACGAGCCGGCCTGCGCCAGCACGACCAGGAGGCCGACCTGTCGCATGTACGTCGATTTCCCGGACATGTTCGGCCCGGTGAGGACCAGCATCCGCCGGCTTCCGGGCTCGAGGTCCAGGTCGTTGGGCACGAACGATTCCCCGAGGATCCGGTCGAGCACCGGGTGGCGTCCCTCCCGGATCACGAGAACCGAGGAGTCGTCGACGCTGGGGCGCACGTACCCTCGGGTCTGGGCGAGCTCGGCGAAGGTCGCGAGGGCGTCGAGCTCCCCGACCGCTCGGCCCACGCGGTGAACGGCCGGCACGTGGCGGTCGACCTCATCGAGGAGGGCCTCCCAGCGCGCCGCCTCGGCGGTCATAACGCCCTCGCGCGCCTCGAGGATGCGACGCTCGACCTCCTCGAGCCGGTCGGAGGTGAACCTCTCCGCCTGAGCGACCGTCTGCCGGCGGCGAAAGTGCGGCGGGACCCGGGCGAGATGGGGCTTGGTGACCTCGAAGTAGTACCCGAACACCTGGTTGTATCCGATCTTCAAGGTCCGGACTCCCGTCGCCTCCTGTTCGGCCCGCTCGAGCGCCGCCATCTCCCGAACGGCGGCGCGCTCCGCCTCCCGCCATCGGTCGACTTCGGGGGCGTGCCCGGGGCGGAACCGCTCCCCCGTCTCGTCCGCGGGGGCCGGACCCTCGGGGAGCGCGGCCGAGAGCAGGGTCACGAGCTCCGCCGGTGGGACGAGGTCGGCCGCGACGCCGCTCAAACGGGTCGAGGTCGACCCTTCCGAGAGGTCGCGGGCGAGCGCCGCTGCGCTCTCTAGCCCCGCACGAAGCGCGGTGAGCTCGACCGGGCGAACCCTCCTTCCCGCGACCCGGGCGGCGATCCGGGAGAGGTCGGGGACGGTGCGCAGACGGCCGCGAAGTCCCTCAACGCCCGTGCCGCGGTCGACCAGCGCCTGGACGGCGTCCTGTCGGAGCGAGATGGCGGCCGCGTCCGCGAGCGGGTTCGCGATCCAGAACGAGAGGGTCCTTCGGCCGGCCGCGGTGACGGTCTCGTCCCACGTCCCGAGCAGGGTCGCGCCCTTGGGGTCGTCCGGGTTCATCGGGCGATTGATCTCGAGATGTCGGAGCGTCTTCGCATCCAGGACGAGACGACGGCCGCCCGTGCCCCGGTCGACGATCGCGAGATGCGGGAGGAGCCGCGGCTGCGTCGCGCGGAGGTACGCCGCGAGTCGACCGTCGGCTTCGAGCACGTCCGGGGAGAGCGCGCTCGGAGTCCGGAGACCGCTCGGGAACTCCGCGGCCGACATCGCCTCGGGCGCGGGCTCGAGCCGGGAAGCGGGGAATTCTCGACGGAGCGACGCGGCGAGCGAAGCCGCCGACCGCTCGTCCCGGGCGCTCCAGAGGATCTCCCGGGGCTGGAACCCGGCGAGGGACGACACCGCCCCCTCCACACCGCTTCCGTCCGCGGCCCCATGGAACCACTCCCCGGTGGTGATGTCGACCGCGGCGTAGGAACCCAGACGGTCGGGGGAAGTGACGATGCAGGCGAGGAAACTGTGGTCGGGTCCGCCGAGGATCCGGTCTTCGACGACCGTCCCGGGGGTCACGACGCGGGTGACCTCGCGACGGACCAGGCCCTTCGCGAGGCGCGGGTCCTCGACCTGGTCGCAGAGCGCGACCTTGTACCCTTTGCGGACCAACCGTCCGAGATACGTCTCGACCGAGTGGTGGGGGACCCCCGCCATCGGGGTGCGGACTCCGTGAGCGTCCGCCGACCGCGCGGTCAACACCACGTCGACTTCGCGGGAGAGGAGGCGGGCATCGTCCCCGAAGGTCTCGTAGAAATCCCCGACGCGAAAGAGAACGAGATGCCCCGGGTAGCGGGCCTTGACACCCTCGTACTGTTCGAGGAGAGGCGTGAGGTTGGTCGCGTCGGGCATCGAGCGCGCCGAGCAGCGGAGCGACCCATATAATCCATCCATCCCACCGTCGCAGGGACGAGCGCTGAGGGGGAGATTTGAACTCCCGTGGCGGAACCGCCACCAGCTTTCAAGGCTGGCGCCTTCCCGGGCTAGGCTACCTCAGCGCGCGAGGGAATGCGAGCTCGAGAGGAATAAACCCTCCCTCGCTCGGAGGTCCGGGGCGGGGGATGCAGGCGCCGGGACGTCCGCGCCGGACCCCGGAGAGGTCCTGCGATTCGAACCCGGGTAGTCAGCTNNGGCTGACATCCTACCACTAGATTACACCTGCACGGCCGCCGCCGGACCGCGGGCGCGACCGACCTCGTTGGTTAATGCTTTGTGGGTGGCGAGCGGCCCGCCGGCGCGGAGAGCTCTAAGAGCGCCACGCGCTCGAGGACCAGCCCTTCCCAGGCCGACCTTGGCACGGCGTTTCGCTCGGCGGTCTCGACGCCCAGTCGGTCGAGAACTCCCTCATCCACCGGTCGAGGAAATGCGGTCGGGTCCGCTGTCAGCTCGAACCTCGGGAGAAGCGTTGCCGGGTCGAGCGGACGCTCGGCGACGAGGACGAACTGCTCGGTCGCGTCCGAGACCCCGACCTTCGAGAGAGCGCGCGGAAGCTGGTCGTCCCCCGCGACGTAGAGCGCGAACTCGGCCCCCCGGTCTCGCAGGCGCGCCTCCCCCCGGCTCCGGGCGCGGCCCAGGTGGGCCCAGGCCGACAGGAGATGTCGCTCACCGGCGACCGACCGCGCGTCCAAGACGCTCACGAGAGCGGGAGATTCCGCCGCGATCTCGCGAAGGGTACGGACGATCGTCGCGGTGGACGGGGCCCCGGGCCGAGCGCGACGAGCTCCGACCGCGCGCACGGGAAGTTCGTCCGGCGGAGGGAGGGGGCTCATCTCGAACGGCGGGTCACTCCCGCATGAAGGCGAGGAACTGGTCGAGCGTCCTCGGCTGGAGGGTGTAGTTTTCCACTCGCTCCCGTCCGATCGTGCTAGTTGGCGTCGGCCCGTAGTCGTGGCCCGGAAGGACGACGAGCGCGTCGTCCAAAGCGAGGAGGCGGTGCTGGAGACTATCGTACATCTCCTTGGGGTCGCCGCCCGGGAGGTCGGTCCGTCCGCACTCCCCCACGAAGAGCGTGTCGCCCGTGGCCACGTTTCCCTCGAAGACGTAGAGCACGCTGTCCTTCGTGTGCCCCGGAGTGTGAACGACGTGGAACCGGAGGTCCCGGACCGAGATGGCATCCCCGTCGGAGACCGAGACGTCCTGGTGGATTGGCGCGACGCGATGCGCCACGACCTTCGCGCCCGTCCGCGACTTCACCTCCTCGTTGCCGGCGATGTGATCCGGGTGGCTGTGCGTGTTGAGGATGTAGCGGACCTTCACTCCCCGGGCATCGATCGCCTCGAGGACAGGGTCGATCCCGAACGAGGGGTCGATGACGACACCCTCCCCTCCGGGCTTCTCCGCGACGAGGTAGGTGAAGTTCAGGTACGGTCCGATGCGGAACTGGTCGAGGAGCACGCGTCGCCGAGAAGGGCAGCGTATTTGAGGGTGGGGGCGCGGCTATGTCCCGCCCGGCTCGGCGGAGACCGTGCGCCGGCCGGTGACCGCGTCGAGCACCACCCGGCCCTGAGAGCCCTCGAAGTACCAATGGGGCACGTAGAGCAGAACGAACGGGCCGAGGCGGATGTCGTCGGAGCCCGGCGGCACCCGCCGGGTCTCGATCACGAGCGCTCCGTTGTGCTGCTCCGTGTGGTCGACGTGGGTGGTGTGATGCCGGCGGATCGTGTCGAGCGCCAGCGGGACGACCTGGGCTTCCCCGAGCTGGGGCGAGAGACGCTGGTGCGGTTCGTCGAGCCGCTCGATCAGCTCCCGTTCGCCGTCCGCCCAGATCTCCGACCGACGCGTGACCGCGTTCACCGCGACAAGGCTGCGAACGACCGGGCCATGGCTCCCATCTGGCGCCATCGGGCGGACCCGGTACGCCGCGACGAAGAACGGCACCAAGCGGAGCGTGTAGTGCGGCGCGTCGACGCCCGCCAGGCTCTCGGCCTCCGAGCGGTCAATACGGGGTTTCACCGTGCGCTCGGCATCCGGCGCGATCGCGAACGGGGGTTCGAGCGGCCCGGCACGGTCCTGGTCGACCGCCGACAGCTCCGCCCCCGCGGGCGGCTGGAGCAGGATCTCCCCCAGACCGGGGCCGAGCGTCGAAGGGTCCAGCACCTCGATCCCGCGCTCGGCTGCCGCCGTGCGCGCCGCTTCGCCCGGTTCGTCGTCGTAGACGATCGTCCGCCGAACGCTTTCGGTCGGGAAGAGCGACTCTACCTCCGCCGGTGACCGCGCGGCGGTGAGGATAACGACGGCCCGTCGGTCCCGGCTTCGCACCGCAACGAGCGCGTCCGGCCGGACCTCGACTCGGTACCCCGCCGTTTCGAGGAGCTTTCCGAGAAGGGAGGCGGAGGGGCCGGCCGATGCCATCGTCGCGTCGACTCGCGGACGGGAATATCTCCCTTGTGTTCCTCGGGCGACGGGGGGGTCGTGCCCTTTACCGCCGGGACTCGCGGGGCGATCCTCGTCGCGGGCCCGAAAAAGGCGAAAAGGGGAGCGTCGCTCGGGGGGTCGTGGGCCGCTACTGGGTCGGTTGCTCCGGATGGGCGTACGACGACTGGGTCGGGCCGTTCTACCCCCCCGGGACTCCCCCCGGGGAATTCCTGAGCCGCTACGCTCGCGTGTTCCGGGTCGTGGAGGTCGACTCGAGCTTCTACCGCCCTCCCGGACCGTTTCTCATCCGCCGATGGGCCGAGCGAACCCCGGAGGGATTCCGCTTCGCTCTCAAGATGCCGCGCGACGTGACCCACGAATCCGGGACTCCACCCGTCGAGAGCGTCCTCGCGCCGTTCCTCTCGAGCCTCGACCCGCTCCGGGCCTCCGGGAAGCTCGGGCCGGTGGTCCTCCAGTTCCCCGGGTCGTTCCGGGCCGGACCCGCGGGCGTCGCACGGCTCGAGTTCCTCCTCAACGCCGTCCCCTCGGAATATCCGCTCGCGGTCGAGCTTCGCCACCGGTCCTGGTGGACGGAGGCGACCCGTTCTCTCCTCGCCGCGCGAAACGCCGCGCTCGTCTGGTCGGTCGTTCCCGAGACCCGTCCGCCGCCCTGGGTCACCTCGGACTTCCTCTACGCTCGGTTCATCGGGGACCGGGCGCTCACGACGTTCGACCGGATCCAGCGCGACGGCACCCCCGAGATCGTGGCGATGAAGCGGCTCTTCGAGGAGGAAGGACGACCGGTCGACACCGTGTTCGCGTTCGCGAACAACCACTTCATGGGCTTCGGCCCCGGCACGGCCGCGATCATCGCGGAGACTCTCGGGGAGCCGCGGCCGGACCTGAGCGCCGCCGGACGCGCCTCGGGACAGAGCCGGCTGGACCTCGGTCCGAGCGGCTAGGCCGGCGGAGGTCGGGCCGGTTCGGACCTCCTGCGAGGCTCGGCCCATTTCGGGACAATCTATTTAGGCCGCACCGGGGTCCAAGCTCCCTAGCGATGGGCGAGGCCATCACTCTGCGCGTCGCCGAAGCGTTCCAGCAGGACATCGGTCTCGGGACCGCGCGGCTCGATGTGCAGACCCGACAGCGATTGAAGGTCGGACTCGGGGACATCGTGGAGGTTCGGGGCCGAAAGCCCACCCCGGCCGTCGTGAGCCGCGCGCAGCAGGACGACGAAGGGAAGGGGATCATTCGCATCGAGGCCGTGGTCCGACGGAACGCGGGGGTCAGCATCGGAGACCGGGTCGCGGTCCAGCGGGTCGACTGCCCGAACGCGGACGCGATCACGATCGCTCCGATCTATGCGGGCTCCGCGCGCATGGACCTCGGCCCGGGGCTCGAGAGCTTCGTGGCGAAGGCGCTCGCGCGCCGACCGTTCGTCCGCGGGGACGTCTTCGTGATCCCCGGCGTCTTTCTCATGGGCGGTTCCCTTCCGTTCATGGTCGTCTCGACCCAGCCGAAGGGGATCGTCCAGGTCGCTCCGTCCACGCTGATCACGATCAAGGAGGAGACGGTCAGCGAGACCGAGGTCGCTGCTCCCCGTGTTTCCTACGAGGACATCGGGGGGCTCACGGAGAAGCTCGGGCGGGTTCGCGAGATGATCGAGCTTCCGCTGAAGCATCCGGAGCTCTTCGACCGCCTCGCGATCACGCCCCCGAAGGGCGTGCTGCTCTACGGGCCCCCCGGAACGGGGAAGACCTTGATCGCGAAGGCGGTCGCGAACGAGGCCGGCGCCCACTTCATCGGAATCCAGGGTCCCGAGATCATCTCGAAGTACTACGGGGAGAGCGAGAAGGAGCTTCGGGAGAAGTTCGAGGAGGCCGAGAAGAACGCCCCGAGCGTCATCTTCATCGACGAGCTCGACTCGATCGCTCCCCGCCGGGACGAGGTCGTCGGAGAGGTCGAGCGACGCGTGGTCGCTCAGCTGCTGACGCTGATGGACGGGCTTTCGGGCCGCGGCAACGTCATCGTCATCGCGGCGACGAATCGGGAGGAGGCGATCGACCCGGCGCTGCGCCGTCCCGGGCGGTTCGACCGCGAGATCGAGATCGGCGTCCCGACGCAGGAGGGCCGGCTCGAGATCCTACAGATCCACACTCGCGGCATGCCGATCGAGGGCTCCGACCGGGACCGAGAGCGGATCCTGAAGGTCCTCTCCGCCCAGAGCCACGGGTTCGTCGGCGCCGACCTCTCCTCGCTCGCCCGCGAGGCGGCGATGCGCGCGCTCCGCCGCTACCTCCCCGAGATCGATTTCGACCAGCCGATCCCGATCTCGCTCCTCGAACGGATGAAGGTCACCGAGCACGACNNGAGGCGCTGAAGCAGATCGAGCCGTCGAGCCTGCGAGACGTTGCGGTCGAGGTGCCGACCACGCACTGGGACGAGGTCGGCGGCGTCGAGCGCGTCCGCCGCGTTCTCGAGGAGTCGGTCGAGCTGCCGTTCAAGAACCCCCAGGTCTACCGTCACATCGGCATCGAGCCCCCGCGCGGGATCCTCCTCTTCGGGCCCCCGGGCGTCGGGAAGACCCTTCTCGCGAAAGCGGCCGCGACCGAGAGCCAGGCGAACTTCATCTCGNNCCGTCGATCGTCTTCATCGACGAGATCGATTCGATCGCGCCGCGGCGGGGCCTTCAGACGTCGAGCGGCGTCACGGAGAGGATCGTGAACCAGCTCCTGACCTCGATCGACGGCCTCGAGTCGCTCGAGCGGGTCCTCGTGATCGCCGCGACCAACCGGCCGGACATCGTCGACGAGGCCCTGCTGCGGACCGGACGGTTCGACCGGCTCCTCTACGTCGAGCCGCCGACCCTCGCCGGCCGGCTCGAGATCCTGAAGGTTCACACCCGCTCGATGCCGCTCGCGGACGACGTCTCCCTGGACGACCTCGCGAGCCGCACCGAAGGGTACGTCGGAAGCGACATCGCCGCGCTCTGCCGGGAGGCCGGCCTCACGGCCATTCGCGAGAACGTGAAGGCGTCCAAAGTGACCCGGGCGCATTTCGACGCCGCCCTGAAGCAGGTCCGGCCCTCGGTCGATGCCGAGGCGATCAAGTTCTACGAGGAGTTCGAGCGACACCTCTTCCGGGAGCGAGTCTCGCGTCGTCGCGAGGAGCCGGTCGAGGCCATCTACCGGTAGACGAGCGCCGGCGATGCGGGCGGCGTGTTCCGGTCGAGCAAGCTATAAGTAGCAGGGCCAGGTTCGGCGCGCCGCCCCCGATAGGGGGAGACCGCAATTACGGGAGAAGTGAGGCAGTTGGTTCGAGAGCAGTACCGAGCCGCCGTGTGGGTCCTGGTACTGGTCGCGCTGGTGACGAGTTCACTCGCCGCGATCGTCGGGACCGTGGCCGCGTCTTCAGCGAACTATACGCTGACGGGCTACGTGGAACAGGGAAACGGAATTTCCCCGGTCCCCGCGGGCGTGCAGGTCGACCTCATCTCCCGGGCGACCGGCCAGGTCTTTACGACCACCGTGGCGAACGGCGGGCAGTTCACGTTTACCACCGCGAGCACCGGCGGGGCCTTGGTGCCCGGCTACTGGGGCGTTTGGGTCCCGAACCAGGGGAACGCCAGCCTTCCCGGATGCAACCCGACCCGGCCGTTCTACCAGTGCGCGATCCTTTCGACGAGCCAGAACCCCGTCTTCCAGCTCGAGAACGTGACGGCCCTCACCACGGCGAGCTACCCGACCGTCATCACGGGCGTCTCGGTCCTTCCCTACATTGGGAACGTTACGGGCAACGTCACGCTCGGGGGAGCCCGCCAACCCGGGGCGCAGGTCTCGCTCATCGATCCGGCGTACAACGGCTTCGTGTTCGTCAACAACACGACCTCACCCTCGGGGTCGTTCCGTCTCAACGCGCCGATCGGTACGTGGGTCCTCAAGACGACCCTTCCGGGCCCGTCCGTTCGGTACAATCTCACCCAGGTCGCGGTCCCGAGCCGCACCCCGGTGTTCGCGAACCCGAACGTCCAGAACTACATCGTCTCGGGCTACAGCAACCTCCTGTCGAACCCGGTGGCCCACGTCCCCACGGCCGGTAACGTCACGCTCTGGGACCCGACGAACGGGTACATCTATTCGAGCGCGACCCCGCCGGGGGGCTTCTACAACGTGGGAACGTACCCGGCCGGCTTCGTGTCCGGCGCGCAGTCGTTTGACGTGATCCTTTCGTCGATCGGCTACGGGACGGTTTGGTACCCGCTGACCGTAACGACCCCCACGCCGGCGCAGCAGAACGTCCTCGTCTCGCCCCTCACCGCCGGCCAGTACGGGCGGTTCCAGACCGTGGTCGACTTCTCGCAGCTCAACACCACCGCCGGGACCGGCACTCTCTCCGTGAACACCACGGCGACGCTCGGGAACGACTCCGTCTTCCCGTACCTGCCGAACGCGACCGTCGGACAGCTGTGGGGCCAGCTCGGACTCGACTTCGACCACGCGATCACCTTCGCGAGCACCTCGCTTTCGACGGTGGCGAGCTTCGTCAACTCGACCGGACCGTTCTTCCCGGCGGTCCAGGCACTGACGACGGTGAACGGGACCGGCTTCGTCGGACCGACGACGCCGCAGAAGCTCACGAGCTGGTCGTCGACCTGTTCGGGGTCGTGCGGGCTCTCGTCGGCCGCGACCCTTCAGTACCAGTGGTCCCAGGCGTACACGCTGAACGGGAGCATCCAGCTGAACCGGTCGGCCTACTCGATCGCGTTCAACTTCGCGCACCCGGCTTCGAGCTCGGACGTCTACAACTACACGGTCGTCCTTCCGACCGGCTACGTCCTCGCGGCGAACACGCAGGCCCCGGCGTCCACCACCCTCACTCCCGCGGGCGTCGGAGGAACCTGGACGAAGTTCACCCTGCAGTCCCTCGCGAGCACGGTCGGGTTCGGTTCGGCCAAGTTCTCCATCGTGAAGTACGCGTCCTTGACGCCGATCGTGAACGCGACCGTTTCGAACTTCGCGTTCTCGGCGAAGAACGTCCTGAACAGCACGCGCGGGAACTACACCGTCGAGGTCGGGGTGGGACAGACGGTCACCCTGAGCGCCCTCAACTCGATCTACCCCGCGGGCACGAACGGCACGAAGTTCGACTGGACGTTCGGGGACGGGGGAATCGCGAACGCGACCACCGGCACGACGAATCACACGTACGCGACCGCGAGCGGGTCGACCCCGTACGCGGGCAGCCTCGAGATCACGAGTTCGGGCGGCCTCAAGAGCTCGACCAAGTTCTTCGTCTGGGTGGCGGAGGGCCCGGTGAACGCGGTGATCCTCGCCAACTCGACCGCGAAGGAGAACCGGACCGCCGGTTCGACCCCCTACGTGTTCGTGAACTGGAGCACCGTGCTTCACTTCAACGCGAGCGCGAGCACGGCGAAGGTGAGCCCCACCGCGACGGTCTCGGGCGTCCTGTCGGTCGCGTCGTTCACGCTCGTGTCGTCCGGCGGGTTCAAGAAGACCGCGAACTACTCGGTCGCGCAGAACGCGCTGTTCGGCTCGAACTTCACCTTCCAGTTCCTGGGAGCCGGTAGCTACCTGTCGTCCGGGACGGTGAGCGGGGTCGGCGTGCCGTTCCACGGCTGGCAGTACAACCTCTCGCTGACCGTCTGGTCCGGCGCGGGCCAGTCGGCGAGCGCGTCGCTCGTGATCCTCGTGAACGACACCGAGAAGCCGACGTCCGCGTTCCAGCTTCTCGGGTCCGCCGGGACTCCGATCACCTCGGGAAGCGTGGTCGCGCAGTCGAACCTCTCCGCGCGGGTCCTGTTCAACGGCGCGAACGCGACCGACCCGCACAACGGGTCGATCACGAAGTTCTACTGGCTCGTGACGAACTCCGCGAACTCCTCGTTCCACAAGGGGATCAACGCGACCTCGGTGAAGGTGAGCGGCGCCTATCCCGCCCTCTGGATGCCGGCGTCGACGGGACGGTACACGGTCAACCTGACCATCTGGGACCTCAACAACAACTCGGGGTACACGACGCAGACGCTCACCGTCTCGCAGAACACCGCCACGAGCCCGATCATGGCGGCGACCAACCTCACGGGCCCGACGGGACTCTCGGACGGCACGAAGTACACCTTCTGGGTCAACATCACGGTCGGGGGCGGCAAGCAGGCGGTCGGCCAGAACATCACGGTCGCCTTCTACCTGCTCCCCTCGGGCGGCGGGGGCAGCAAGAACTTCATCGGCGGCTCTCCGGGGTCGGTCCAGTTCTTCAACTACACGAGCGGCGTCGTGAACTCGGTGCCGTTCGCGACCGGGCTCATCGCCAGCCTGCCCCACAACACGACCGTGCGGGCGGTGATCACCTGGAACCCCGGGATCACGGGGAACTTCAACCTCTACGCGAACGTGACCGCGACGAACGAGTTCTCGGGCGACTACGTCAACGGCCCGAACGTCGCGAAGCCGTTGTCGGTCACGGTCGGCCCGAACCCGACCACTCAGCTCCTCGAGTACGTGGCCATCGCGGTCGCGGTGGTCGCCGTCCTCGCGCTGATCATCCTCTACTACCGCCGGCGCTCTCACCGCGGCGAGACGAAGGGCGGGACCTCGCGCTCCGGCCTCGAACGCTCGAAGAAGGCGGCCGCCGAGGACGACGAAGACGAGGACCAGGAGTAGGACGCGGAGAGCTTTCGCTCCCCTCGTCCGACCGAGGGCCGGAACGAACCCCTTCCCTCTCCACCTTATCGAACGTTCGGGTCCCGCCGCGAGCCGTCGACTCCGCCGGGGCTGACCTGCGCCCCCGCGGCGCGCGCGAGAGGCTCAGCCGTACGGGCCGACCTCGTCGAGGAGGTCGACGTGGGTGAGCAGCATGCGACGGCAGCAGTAGCGGTCGAGGCCGAGAGCGTCCAGGACCGCACCGGCGGGCTCCCCGCGCGCGGTCCGCTCCCGGAACTCGTCCCAGTGCTGTCCGATCACCGCTCCGCAGGTAAAGCAGCGGACCGGCACCATCATCGTCATCGACTGGTTCCTCCTTCCTCTCAGCGGTACGACTTCTGGCGCCGCTTGCGCGCTCCGCGTCCGCCCGGACGCTTCGGGAGCTTGCGCCGGGGATCGTTCACGAGCAGCGACCGGTCGTAGTGCTTGAACATCTGCTTCAGCTGGTCGTCCTTGAGCCACGCGATGAGGCCGCGCGCGACGGCGGTCCGGGCCGCGGACGCCTGACCGACGAACCCGCCGCCCGAGGTCTGAACGGTGATGTCGAGCCCCCGAGCGCGGTCGCCCACCATGAGGAGCGGCTCCTGGACCTTGAGGCGGATGAGCTCAGGCTCGACGAGCTCGAGCGGCCGGTCGTTGAACCGGACCCGGCCGATCCCCTTGCGGACGGTGGCGCGCGCGACGGCGGCCTTCCGCTTCCCGGTGGCGAGGACGACGGGCGGGGTCTTCACAGCCGCGCCCCCAAGAGCTTCGTGACCTCGGCGAGGGTGACCGGCGGACGGAGCGTGGGTCGCGCTTTCGCGTGTTCGAGCGTCACGGTCGGATGACCGGCGTACTCGGGAGGGACTCCGATGAACACTTCGAGGCGACGGAACGCGACCTTTCCCCTCGTCTGGAGGTGGGGCAGCATGCCGCGGACGGTCCGGCGGAAGATCCGGTCGGGGTACCGGGGAAAGTGAGGTCCGCTTCGCACCGACCCGCGCGCCCGAGCCTCGGTGTAGTGCGCGACAACCTCCGCGCGGCTCCCCGTCACGACGCTCTTCTCGGCGTTGACGACGACGACGGTCTCCCCGTTGAGAAGTCGCTTCGCGATCTGGCTCGCCGCACGGCCGAGCACGAGCCCGCTCGCATCGACGACGACCTGGGAGGAGGCGGGAGCGTCAGGCAAAGATTCGCACCCCCGAGCCGTCGGGCTTCGTCTTCAATAGATCGTGGACCGAGATCGCCACCCCGCCGGCCGCGTGGATCTTGTTGCGCGCCTCCTTCGAGTAGGAGAACGCCGCTACGGTGAGCTTCTTCGAGAGCCGTCCGTCGGCGAGGAGCTTTCCCGGAACGACGACGGTCTCTCCCGATTCGGTGAGCCGGTCGAGGTGCCCGACGTTCACCGGGTCGACCTGGTGGCGCGCTCGCTCGAGCCGGTCCGCGACCGTCGTCCAGATCGGCGCCTTCTGCGCACGGGCCGTGCGACGGAGCTCGACGATCAGGCGTACGAGCTCCGAGTTCTCCTTCGAAATGGGATGGGCCATACGCGGGAGCGCCTCGACCCGGGTGCCTCATATAAGCATTGCCGCCGGCGCGGTGCCGGAATCCGGTTCGAACGCCCGCCGGCCGCCGAATCGCTCGCGCGCGCTTCCATTCGCTACCAACGGTTAAATACGCGCCCCCGCCATCGGCGCTCGAGGCTCTCCTTATGCGCAAGTTCCTCACCGAACTCCGAGGAAAGACCGTGATGACGAACGACGGCCAGATCCTGGGCATGATCGACAACTTCGTCGTCGACACGACGACCGGCGGGATCGCGCACGTCCTCGTCACCCCGAGCGAGGACGTGGAGCAGCGCCTCTTCCAGAGCGANNCGTCGTGATGGACATTGGGAAGTAATCCCGCTCCGGACCCCCTCGTTTCGGTCGTCGTCACCGTTCGCAACGAGGCGCCGCACATCGGCCAGCTCTTGGAGAGCCTCGCGGACCAGGCCGGTCCGCTCGAGGTGGTGCTGGTCGACGCCGAGAGCCGGGACGGGAGCCGCGAGATCGTCGAGGAGTTCGTCGCGAAGCATCCGGGTCTCGTCCGATTGATCGAACGGCCCTGCTCGCGGGGGGCGGGTCGCAACACGGGCGTCCGAGAGGCGCGCGGGGAATGGGTTGCGTTCATCGACGGCGACTGCTTCGCCGATAGCCAGTGGCTGAAGCAGCTGCGGGCGAGCTTCTCGAAGACGTCGGTCGTCGCGGGACGGACGCTCACCGTCGGGAAGCCGCGCTACGGGACGCTCGAGCGGGTCGAGCTCTACCAACAGGGGTTCGACGTCACGTACCCCTCGTGCAACCTCGCCTATCCTCGGGCGCTGTTCGACCGGCTCGGCGGGTTCGACCCCCGGTTCGTCACCGCCGAAGACATCGACCTCAACATGCGGGCGGTCGCCGCCGGGGCGACGATCGTCTACACCCCCGACGCGATCGTCTATCATCACATGCGGGGGAACTTCGTGCGGTTCCTCTACCAGGCCTTCTGGAACGGCTACGGGCGCAAGCAGCTCACCGAGAAACACGGAAACCTCTGGGGGCGCTACCGCGTCCGTCAGCTGATCTCGGGCCAGCGCAGTGTGATCGCCTGGGCCCGGCTCACGGCCGCGGTGGCGGGGTACGTCACGCGGGTCGCGACCGGAGGCGACCGGCGGCTCGGCCCCGGTATCGCCAGCTAACGGTGCGGCGGACCCGTCGACCGGGCCGGTCGAGCGGGCTCAGTTCGCCTTCAGGAGGTCGGCGACCTTGACGACCTCGGCGAGAACCTTCGCGAGGTCGGCCGTCTGGTCGACCACCGCGACGAGGAGCGCCTTCTTCCCGCTCCCCACGATGATCGTCTTCGAGTCATTTCCCTCGATCACGATCCTCTCGGGAGGAGCGCGGTTCAGCTCCGTGTTGGCGGTCGCGGCCGCCCCGAGGATGGTGGCGCACATGATTGCGAAGGTCTCGGTGTAGACCCCGGCGGGCACGTCCGCGTAGAGCACGAGCCCGTCCCGAGAGACGAGCGCGGTCGCGATCCCGCCGATGCGAGTCTTGAGGTCCTTTACGACCGCTCCCACGTTCCCCGTCGCCATCATCTCATCGATCCCTCCTTCCTACAACTCCTCGATCCGGAAGCGGCACTCGGAGGGCCCGGTGCTNNTCAGTGCATTTAACGCGCCCCCCCTTAAAACGTTCGTAGAACTCGCGGAGCATCCCCCGGAGACGGTGGCAGGTGGGGATGTCGCTCGGCGCGACCTCGATCGAACCCTTCACGATCACCTCGGGGTCCGAGAACGTGATCTCGGTCACCCATCCGCGTTCCTTGAGGATGTGGGCGACCCGTTCGAAGTAGTGGGCCCGGTCCTTGAGGGCCTCCTCGGCCATCCCCGAGCCGATGACCGACCCTTCCTTGAAGAAGAGACCGTGACAGGCGTGGGACATCACGCTCTCGTAGAGCTCCATGATCTGGTGGAGCTCGGTCTGGTCAATCTTGACGGAACGCGTCAACGGGGGCCGCACGGTCCGGCCGACTATATATGTTCTGAGTCGACTCCCTCGGCCTCGGTCGGAGTGCCGCCGGTCGCGAGGGTCGACTCGAGAGCGTCCAGGGTCGTGAGCCGGCCGGCCAGCACCTTCGGCCACGCCTCCCGACGGTCGAGAAGGAGCGCGGGAAGTCCGGCCCGTCCGGCCGCCCGCACGTCGCTCCAGAAGAGGTCTCCCACGTAGGCCACGCGGTCGGCCGGTGCACCGAGCGCTTCGGCGGCCGCACGGTACGCGCCACGGTCGGGTACGCAGGGCGCCGGTCCCTCACCCGAACCCAGCAGGAGGCTCTCGGGGAGACCGCATCGGTGGAGCAGCCAGCGCGCCGTCTCGGCGGGCAGCGGGGTCACCGTCCCGACGCGCACGTCCCGGCTCCGCAGCCGGTCGAGCGCTCGCGGAACATCCTCGTACCTCTCGACCTCTCCGGCCGGGTGGAGGAAACGGCGGACGACCGCCTCCGTTTCGGCGGGCGGCAGCGCATGACCGGCAACCGCGGCGAGCGTGTCCGCGAGGTGGGAGCGAAGCGCGGCGAGGTCGGCCGGAGGGGCCTTTCCCGTGACACCCTGCCACCGGCGGCGGTCCCATATCCGGAGCGAACGGCGAACGGCCGCCTTCACCCGACGGTCGCCGAGCACGGGCCCCTGCGGACGCCATGCCCACTGCCACGATGCCGGCGTCTGGAACGGGACCAGGACGTCGTCGAGGTCGAACAGGACGGCGTCGACCTCGCGTTCGGCGTACGGAAGCGACACGGTCGGCCCGGCGCTAGGCGCGCCCGCTCTTCTGCAGCTCGAGCAGGTCCTCGGTCGACACCTTCTCCCCCTTCTTCAATCGGGCCAGGAAGTCTTCCTCTTTGGGGGGCTCGACCTCGCCCCACGCGGGCGGGCCCCGTCCGCCGCGGGCCGCGTAGAGCATCTTCTCAAAGTCGCGGACCTCCTCGATCGCCGCGATGTGCGCCCGGTGGGCTTCGTCCGCCTGGCCCTTCACCTCGAGCAGATGGGCCTGGACCTCGTCCGCCTGCCGGCGGAGGGCGTCCACGGACTCGTAGAGAGCGACCATCGCCTCGTGTTCCCGCTGAGCGTCCTCGGCGAGCTTTCCGACCGCGGCATGGTGCGTTTCCGCTTCGTTGCGGGCCTCGGTGAGCTCGCGGAGTGTCTGCTCGACCTCGGGGTCCTGGCGGAGCTGGTCCTCCTGGTCCCGGATCGCCGCCTCGAGCCGTTTCATCTCCTCGATGAGACGCTTCTCCTGGTCGCCGGTGAGGGCGGTGGTCATGTGACGGAACTCGAGCTCCTTGAGCTCCTTTCGAAGCCTCCAGACCGGCACCGCCCCGGGCTTCGGCTGTCGGTTCCGCTTCAGCTCTTGCACGCGGTCTCCGAGCTCCTGGAGCCGCCGGTTCCACTCCTCCCGGAGCCGCTTTTCCTCGCGAACCTGCGCGTTGAACGTGTCCCGAAGCCGTCGGTGCTCCTGGGCCTCCGCGCTCTTGTCGTGGAGCTCGTCGAGGACCCGAGCCCTCGTCTCGGCGGTCGCGCGCGCTTCGGCGTTCAGCCGGTCGCGCTTCGCGCGGGCCTCGTCCGCCTTGGCGTTCGATTCCGCGCGCTTTCGTTCGAGTTCTTCGATCGCGTCGGTCAAAGGCCACCGCTCCGCCGTGGGAGCTCTCCCCGCGTCGGGGAGATTTTTGACACAAGTGCGCGATATAAAGGCTTACGTGCGGCGCGGTCCGGTGGTTTCCCCTGCCGCGTCAGTCTAATAACCCGCACTCTCGATGATTCGGCCCGTGGACGAGGTCGGCCGCATCTTCGGCGACGTGGGGCTGGGTCAGTTCCACATCAGCCTCGCACAGCCGGTCGAGCGAGGGGATTACCTGGCCGTGGAGGACGAGCTTCACGGGAAGGTCCTCTGCCAGCTCGACGACCTGAAGCGGAAGAGCGACCTCGGGCTTGAGGCGGCGGGGGCGCTTCGGCCGAGCGACGAGACACCGGTGCACGAGAACTTGCTCGGTCTCGTCCGGATCATCGGGTACCGGGACGCCCGCGGCATCGTCAAGATCCCCACGATCCCCTTCCGCCCGGGCGCCCACGTCTTCCGCGCCGACGAGCCGCTCATCGCGGAGGTCCTCGGGCTCAAGCACCGGCCGAATTCGGGAGCGTACGTCGGGCTCCTGCGGAACCACGGGATTCACGTCGAGCTCGACATCAACCAGCTCGTCCAGCGGCACGTGAGCGTGCTCGCGAAGACGGGCGGCGGGAAGAGCTACCTCCTCGGCGTCCTCATCGAAGAGCTCCTCCGTCACAAGGTGACCTGCGTCATCATCGACCCGCACGGGGAGTACGGCACCCTGAGGTTCGCGGCCGAGCCGAACGGCGTGCACGCGCGCTTCGGGGTCTCGGCGCAGGGGTTCGCCCGACAGGTCCGAGAGTTCTCCCCCGATTCGACCCTCAACACCGAGGCGAAGCCGCTCACCTTCTCGCTCCACCACCTCGACCCACGCGAGCTGCTCGTCTTCATGGGGCTCACGAACGTGAAGACGTTCCTGCCGCCGCTCCGTCAGCTGATCGAGCGCGTCAGCATCTCGACCCCCGACTTCACCGTCCACGACCTCGTGAAGGCGTCCGAAGCCGGCGAGGGGGCCGTCGCGGAGACGCTCACGGAGCGCCTCGAGTACGTCGAGCAGACGAAGCTCCTCGGGCCCCAGGGGACGAGCTTGAGCGAGCTCGTGAAGCCCGGAGAAGCGACCCTCGTCAACCTGCGCGGAGTGGCCCCGGACGTTCAAGAGCTGGTGGTCGCCCGGATCGCCGCGACCCTTTTCGACAACCGCAAGCGGGGGAAGATCCCGCCGCTCTTCCTCGTGATCGAGGAGGCGCACAACTTCGCCCCGCAGCAGGGCCAGGTGACGAGCTCGCGGGTCCTCAAGAACATCGCGAGCGAAGGCCGGAAGTTCGGGCTCGGGCTCTGCGTCGTCACGCAGCGGGCCGCGCGGATCGACAAGAACGTCCTGTCGCAGTGCAACACGCAGCTCATCCTCCAGGTGACGAACCCGCTCGACCTGAAGGCGATCACGTCGTCGATCGAGGGCCTGACGAACGGCATGACCGAGATGATCCAATCCCTGCCGGTCGGCGTGGCGCTCATCACCGGCGGCGGCTACCATACCCCGCTCTTCTGCGAGGTTCGTCCTCGCGCGACCCGTCACGGCGGGGAGAGCGTGCAGGTCGTGGCGGCGTAGACGAGGTCCCGGACGGCGGGACGACGGCCCCCGCGGGCCGACGGGGCGCTCGTCCTAGGCTCGGGCGGGGGGCGCCTCGAGGTAGCGAGTGACGAGTCGTACGCCGAACGCCGTCGCGCCGTCGTTCTGGTACGCGGGCTGCCATTTCCTCGTCCTCGCGGTCGTGTAGGCGGGTCCGGCGATGTCGAGGTGGGCCCACGACGTGCCGCCGACGAACGTCTCGAGGAACGCCCCGGCCGTCAGCATGCCGGCCACCGGGATCTCGGTCGAGTTGCGGACGTCCCCGACGTCGCTCTTCACGAGCTCGCGGTGGTAATCCGTGAGCGGCATCCGCCAGAGCGGCTCTCCCGTCTGGGCGGAGGCGGCGAGGAGCCCCTGGGCGAGCTTCTCGTCGTTCGACACCATGCCCGCCGTGTCGTCCCCCAGGGCGACCACCTGGGCTCCCGTCAGGGTCGCGAGGTCGATGATCTCATCCGGGTGGTACTGCTGGACGACGTATCCGAGGCCGTCCGACAGGACGACCCGGCCTTCGGCGTCCGTGTTCAGGACCTCGATCGTCTTCCCGCTGAACGTGCGCACGACGTCGCCCGGCCGATAGGAAGTCCCGCTCGGGACGTTCTCCGCGCAGCACATCACGCCGATCACGCGGGGCGGGACCTTGAGCGTCGCCGCGGCCCGAAGGATCCCGAGGACGGCCACCGCCCCCGATTTGTCGAACTTCATCTCCTGCATGCCGAGGGCCGGCTTGATCGAGATCCCGCCCGAGTCGAACGTGATCCCCTTCCCGACGACCGCCACCGTGCGGCCCCGACGAGCCCCTCCCGGATACTCGAGGACGACCATCCGCGGCGGGTGCGAGGCGGAACCGATTCCGACCGCGAGGATCCCTCCGCATCCCATCTCGGCGAGCTTCTTCTCGTCGAAGACGCTCACCTTGAGGCCCATCTCCTTCCCGAGGGCCATCGCTTCCTCGGCGAGCCGCTGCGGGGAGGCGGTGTCGGCGGGAAGGTTCGCAATGTCCCGCGCCCAGACGACCACGTCGTCGAGCGCCGCGTGGTTCGAGACGACCTTCTTGAGCGCCGCCTCGTCCCGAGCGAACTCCTCGCCGAGGTAGATCGCGGCCTCCTCGACCTTTCCCTCGCTGGTCGAGCGGTACTTCTCGAATTCGTAGTTCCCGAGGATCGCCCCGTCGGTGATCGCCGCGACGGCCGCTTCGCTGCGGACGCCCTCGGCGACGAACGAGCCGAGGTTGAACCCCACCGTTCGAACGCCGCGGCCCCGGCAGGTCCGCACGACCTCGGCGGCCGCACGGCGAACGATCTCGGGCGAGAACTTGGCCCGGGGTCCGAGGCCGACCAGGAGGAGTCGGCCCTTCCCGTCGGGGCGGTGGAAGACCGTGGTCTCCCCACGGAGGGCCCGCCGCTTCCCCTTGACCTCCTTGCGCGCCCAGGCCGCCTTCACGAGCCCCTTGGTCGCTTCGTCCTCCTTCTGGAGGGACCGGGGGAACGTGTCGTCCTTCTCCGGACGTTCGAAGACGCCGCTCGCCGCCAGGTCGGTCGCGACCGTCAGGCCGTCACGCCGGTCGACTAGGACCTTCATGGTCCCTCGGCCGGCCTAGAACGACGGTCGGATCTTCTGTCGGTCGATGCGGATTCCGGCGGGCGTGATGGCGAGCAGGTTCTTGGCAATCCCCGCGACATCGCCCCCCGTATCCTTCGCGATATTCTTCAAGTCTACACTCATCCGCTTCACGGCCATCTGGTCGTTCGCGATCGACGTGTAGTCAAGAAGGATGATGTCGCCCTGGTAGGCGAGCTTCGAAACCTGGTGGAGGTCCTCGAACCGGACGATCTCCGCCAGACGGACGGTCCCCTTCTGGCCGGCGAGCGCGCCGGCCTCGTCCTCGAAGCTCATCGCGCCGAGGTCGACGAACGTCCCTTCTTCCAGTGTATCGGACCCGTGGTGCCGCCGGAGAATCCCGCTTTTGCTCATGGAGGAGTGCCCCCGCTATCGGGAGCCTCGACTGAGAGTTCGCTTCTTAAGTCTATTGTTCCACGGCCTGCTCGCCGCCCCGTCCGGACGGCGGGCCCGGGGGAGGAGAGACCCGGCGGGGGAACCGCAGGCAGAAGGTCACTCGGTAGAGGTCCTGTCCGTTCTTCCGCCCGACGAGGCTGGACGACTCCTTGACGGACGCCCCGAACCGCTGCTTCGCAAGCTTCGCGACGGCGCGAGCGGCGAGGGTGTCCGTGAAGAAACAGTCCCACCCCTCGGGCCGCTCCTCCCGCCAGGAGACCGCCTTCCGCCAGTCAGGGCGCATCTCGCGCACGATCTTGGTCCATTCTTCCTCGAGGCGGGCGCGCAGCGCGGCCGCCTTCTCGTTCGGCCCGTCCAGGGCCCCGCGAAGCTGGATCGTGGCGGTGTAGTATCGCCCGCTCTTCCGACTGCATTCCGGGCACGTCCGGTGAACGACCCGGACCGAGAGGGGGACGTCGACGTCTCGCTCGATCCCGCGGTAGCGCACGCGCGCGTGGCCGACGAACTCATGCACCGTCGCCGTGACCGCCGTCTCATCCCACCGAACGCGGCGGACGCCGACCCCCTCCGCGACCTCGAGGAGGGGGTTCAGGTCCTCGGCCGTGAGGACCGGGCTCGCGCCCGCGCGCTCCCAGTGAGAGCCGACCTGTCGGGCGCCGCAGTGAGGACAGAGGACGACCTCGGCGCGCTGGGGGGCCGAGACGAGGACCGTCCGGTCGGCGGCGCACGGCGCGCAGAGGCCATCGACCAGCGGGCGGTCCGTCGCGCCGCAGACGACGCAGAACTCGCCCTCGGACATCGAACGCTCCCCGGCCGGAACGGAGGTAGGACCGCGCGACCTCGTAACGTTCTCGCCCCCCGGGCGGGGCGCTTCTACCCCGTGATCGCGAAGATCTCGGCGTGCGGGACCCCGCCGATCGAGCCGGTCCCTTCGGGCGTGACGAACCCGCCTTCGCGGGCGAGCCGGAGCACCCGCTCGCCGAGGAGGTTCGCGATCGTGGCCCGCTCCAGGGCCCAGAGTAGCTCCTCCCGGGTCACCCGCCGCTCCCCGTAGAACTGGCTCGTCACCTTGACGGTCCGGCCGTGCTCGCCCACGGGAAGGTCGCGCCCGAGGAGGTCGGCGTCGCACGCCGCGACCACGAACTCGGAGCGGACCCGGTGGACCCGCATCACGACGCCCTCCTCCGGAACCATCGGTCCTCCGGAGTCGCCGCAGAGGATAAAGAGGGGAGCCGGGAGCGCTCCCTTAGAAGCGGACGAGCTGGAACTGGTTCGGGCGGGGCTCGATGACCTCCCCCTGGTTGCGCATCGTCTGGAGGATCGAGTCCGCGTGCGCGGTCGAGATCCGCGCCTTCTCGGTCGCCTCGTGGTACTGCTCGACCGTGAACGTCCCGCCGGGCTGCTCCTGCAGCTCGCGCATGATCCGGACGGCGATGTCCATCCGCTCCCGCTGGCTGTGGCTGACCCCGGTCTGGGTGAGGTCGATGTCGAGCTTCCCCTCCTCGGTCATCGAGACCCGGCGGAGGAAGCTCTCCATCACGCGGATCGCCCGTTCGGCGTCCTCGAGGCCGACGTCCTTCGAGAGCCGCGCGCGGGCCGCGGCCTCGCTCAGTCGGACGAGGGCTTCGAGCTGCCGAGCCGTGATCGGGACCGGAGCGTTCGGCTCCTCTCCCTGGCGTCGGACGCGCACGTAGTAGTTCTCGATCGCCTCGAGCGCCTCTTCCGTGAGGACGGGACGGACGGTGCGACGGGCGTAGGCGATGTACTTCTTCAGGAACTCCGGAGGGAACGGGGCGTGAGTCCCGCCCTCCGGGCCACCGTAGAGTCCCGTGTGTTCCGCCTCCCGATGGGAGGCGAGGATCTTCCCGGCGAGCACCCGGTCGCGTTCCTGGTCGGGGACATCCCGGATCGAGAAGATCACGTCGAACCGGGAGAGCAGCGTCGGAGGGAGGTCGAGCTGTTCGGCGATGGTCCGGTCGTTCGTGAACCGTCCCCACTTCGGGTTGGCGGCGGCGAGGACCGGACACCGCGCGTTGAGCGTCGAGGTGATCCCGGCCTTCGCGATGCTCACCGTCTGCTGCTCGAGCGCCTCGTGCATCGCCGAGCGGTCCTCCGCGCTCATCTTGTCGAGCTCGTCGATGACCGCCATCCCGCCGTCCGCGAGGACCAGCATGCCGGCCTCGAGGACCCAGCGTCCGCCCGCGAAGTCGTCCTTGACCGCCGCGGCGGTGAGTCCGGCCGCGGTCGCGCCCTTCCCGGACGTGTAGATCCCGCGGGGCGCGACGTCCGCCACGTAGCGCAGGAGCTGGCTCTTCGCCGTCCCCGGGTCCCCGACGAGCAGGCAGTGGATGTCGCCCCGGACCCGGACGTTGTCGGCGTGGTGCTTTTCGACCCCGCCGAAGAGCTGGAGCGCGATCGCCTCCTTCTCCTCCTCCATCCCCTTGATGGTGGGAGCGAGGGAGAGGACGACCTTGTCGACGACCGTCGGGTCGCCGCGGAACTCCTCGATGAGCCGGAGGTCGACCGGCGTCATCTCGATCTCCTCGTACTCCCGGGTCTTCGACTCGAACGAGTTCCCGACCATCATGAGGTCGAACGTCGTGTTCCGCACGACCCCGCCGCGCGCCGCGCTCGCCCTCTGGAAGCTCTTCAGGACCCCGTTGAGGACGATCCGGTTCCCGGGGAGCATCCGTCCGGTCAGGTCCTCCGTGAGCAGGACCGAAAGCCCTTGGGGATGGGCCCCGTGGCGCAGCGTCTCGGGATGCTCCTGGATCTCGATGCGCTGCGCGTCGACGTAGGTCGACTCCTCCGCGACGAGGCGGAATCGCGTCCTCCCCTGCGTCTTTCCGCAGCCGCCCTGGGACTCCGGACACTCGAGCGGCTCGCGGAACACGAGGGACGTCTCGTCCTGCGCCTCGTGGAACTTGGTCCGGCACGCGACGCACTCGAAGACCGCGTCCCGGATCTGCGGCCGCACCTCGGTGACCCGTCGCACGATCCCGTCCAGCGCCAGGAGCCGGTTCAGGTCCGCTTCCCGGATCGCTCGGACGGCGCGGTGCGCGGTCGCAGGGAGCCCGACCACCCGCACTCGAAGCTCATCCGCCTCGGGTCCGGCGATCGGGAGGAGGTCGCGGAGCGCGCGCACGCCCGCGTCCAGAACGACCTCCGGACGCTCCAGCAGCAGGTCGGCGAGCGGAGTGTCGATGCTGTCGAGGACGGAGAACGGAACTTCGAGCGACCGTTCCTCGGGGAACCGGTCGTGGAGCTGGAGGACCCGCGGACGAAGCCCGGCCTCCTCGAGCACCGACGCCCACCGGCTCTGGAGCTCGGGAGGGGCGGGGAGGGTCCTCTTGACAGCGACCATGATGAGGGCATCCTTCGCTACGGTTCGAGGCGGTAGCGGTCGCGGGGGAAGAGGATTGCCTCCCGTATATTGGAGAGCCCTGCGACGACCTGCACCATCCGGTCGACCCCGAGCCCCCAGCCGCCGTGAGGGGGCATCCCGAACCGAAACGCCTCGAGATACCCCGCGAAGTTCTCGGGGTCCAGGCCCGCGGTCTCGATGTTCTGGCGCAGGCGGTCGACCCGGTGCTCCCGGGCGCCGCCGCTCGCGATCTCGAGCCCCTTGAAGTCGAGGTCGAAGTAGTAGGTGAGTCGCGGGTTCGCGTCCTGGCGCTGCGCGTAGAACGTTCCCGCCTTGATCGCGGTCGGAAAGTCGGTGATGAAGTAGAGCGGGGCCCCGTACTCGCGCTCGACGTGCTCCCCGATCGCCTTCTCGTCCTCCGTCCCGAGGTCGGTCTCGGAGCCCGGCCGCCCGAGCCACTCCATGCACTGCGCGAACGACACTCGGGGGAACGGCGTCGTCGGCTCGGGGATCCGGTCGGCGTACGCGTTCCCGCGGCGCTCGAGCTCGGGCCGCGCGAACCGGAAGGTGTCGACGACCACGCCCTCGAGAATCGCACGGACGTCCTCGACCGAGTCGATGAAGCCGACCTCGGCGTCGAGGCTCGAGAACTCGGTCACGTGCCGGACGGTGTCGGACGGTTCGGCGCGGAAGGCGGGGGCGATCTCGAAGACCCGCTCGAAGCCGGCCCCGATGAGCATCTGCTTGTAGAGCTGCGGGCTCTGCGCGAGGTACGCGCGGCCGTCGAAGTAGTCGACCGCGAACAACGTCGCTCCGCCTTCCGCCCCCTGGCGCAAGAGCTTCGGGGTGGCGACCTCGAGGAACCCTCGTCGTAGGAACGCGTCCCGGCACCCCGCGAGCATCACGGTCCGAAGCTCGAAGATCGCGCGGACGGCCGGCTTCCTGAGGTCGAGCACTCGGTGGTCGAGCCGGGTGTTGAGGTCGGCGCCCACCTTGTCGACCACGCCGAGCGGGAGCGGGACCTCCGCGCGGGCGACCACCTCGGCCGACGCGGGAATGAGCTCGACCCCCCGGTTCGCCTTCTCCGACCGCTTCACCGTGCCGACGACCATGACGACGGACTCGCGGGGGAGCTCGGCGAACAGCGCGAACAGCGCCGGGTCGGTCGACCCCTTCTTCAGGGTGACCTGCGTCGTTCCCGACCCGTCGCGGACGAGCGCGAACGCGACCCCACCGAGCGCTCGGTACTCCTCGAGATGCCCGGCGATGCGGACGGTCGTCCCGTCGAGCTCTTTGAGTTCACGCGAGAGTCGGCGCGGGGGCGACAGGGGACGCGACCTCCTTGCGGGCGAGTGCCGCCCGGACGAGGCCCACGTAGAGGGGGTGGGGCGTCTCGGGCCGCGAGAGGAACTCGGGATGGAACTGAACTCCGACGAAGTACGGATGCTTCGGCATCTCGAGGGATTCGACGCGGCCGTCGACGCTCATCCCCGAGACGACCAGCCCGTGCGATGCGAACCCCTCGAGGTACTTCGGGTTGATCTCGTAGCGGTGGCGGTGGCGCTCCCAGATCTCCTGCTTTCCGTAGAGCGTCGCGACCTTGGAGCCCGGCGTGAGGACCACCCGCTGCGCCCCGAGCCGCATCGTTCCGCCCATGTCGTGGAGCCCCTTCTGCTCCTCGAGGATGCAGACGACCGGGTCGGGGGTCGCCGCGTCGACCTCGGTGGTGTTCGCCTTCGGGAGGCCGAGCACGTTGCGGGCCGCCTCGACCGCGGCGAGCTGGAAACCGTAGCAGATCCCGAGGTACGGGATCCCGGTCGTCCGCGCGACCTCGATCGCGCGGATCTTCCCTTCGATCCCTCGGGCGCCGAAGCCGCCGGGGACGATGATCGCGTCCGACCGCTGGAGTCGTGCCTGGAGCGAGGGGTTCTTCGGGATATCCTCCGAGTCGTACCACTGGAGTCGGACCTCGGCTCCGAGGGCGCCCTGACAGTGGTGGAACGCCTCCGAGTGGGACAGGTACGCGTCTCGAAGCTCGGTGTACTTGCCGACGACGGCCACCTCGACCGACCCTTCGCACCGGCGGTAGGACGCGAGGAACTCCTTCCACGTCGTGTAGTCCGGGGTTCGCTCGGGGAGGCCGAGAAGGCGGGTCAGGATCGCGCCGACCCCCTGGGCCTCGAGGACGAGCGGAACCTCGTAGATCACCGGCTGGTCCGGCACCGAGATCACGGCGTCCGGAGAGACGTCGCAGAAGAGCGAGATCTTTGCCTTGATATCCGGAGAGAGCGGGAGCGGACCGCGAGCGATGATGATGTTGGGGCGGATCCCGATCGCCCGGAGCTCCCGAACGGAATGCTGCGTCGGCTTCGTCTTCGGCTCGCCGACGGGACCGACCACCGGCACGAGGGTCGTATGGACGAACGCCATGTGCCCCTCCCCGAGCTCGTAGGAGAGCTCGCGAAGCGCCTCGAGGAACGGCATCGACTCGATGTCGCCGACCGTCCCTCCGACTTCGACCAGGACGACCTCGGCTCCGGCCGCCTGGGCGACCTCTCGGATCGTTCGCTTGATCTCCCCCGTGACGTGCGGGATGATCTGGACGGTGTTGCCGAGNNAGTCGCCGCGCCGCTCCTTCTCGATGACGGCACGGTAGATCTTCCCCGTCGTCAGATTGTGGGACCCGCCCAGGTTCTGTCCCAGGAATCGCTCGTAGTTCCCGAGGTCGAGGTCCACCTCGGTCCCGTCGTCCAGCACGAAGACCTCGCCGTGTTGGTACGGGTTCATCGTGCCCGCGTCGACGTTGAGATACGGGTCGATCTTGACGATCGTGACCGGGATCCCCCGGGCCTTCAGAAGGCGGGCGAGCGACGAGGTCGTGATCCCCTTCCCGAGGCCGGAAATCACTCCGCCGCTCACGACGATTACCTTCACAGAACCTCCGACCCGCTGGGGTAGCGGGCGCTTCGCATAAAGTCTGTGGAAAGAGTTCGAACGCCGGCGGTTGCCGAACCTTCGCGCGCGGGGCTCGGGCCGGTCAGAACGGCACCCGTCGGCCCGAAGAGTCCCGATGAAAGGCGCCGAAGTCGGAGGTCGCCGTGAGCCGGTCCGCGGGGAAGACCGGGCCATCGATGCAGACGTGGTAGGGCCCGAGAGCGCAGGCGTCGCACATCCCGAGCGCGCACTTCATGTGGCGCTCCATCGAGCAGAAGACGGGGACCGTCCGGGCGGACGCGGCGGCCACGACCTTGCGCATCATCACTTCGGGTCCGCACGTCCAGACGACATCGAACCGTTCGGTGGCGAGGAGCTGCTCCGCGACGAGCGTGACGAACCCTTTCCTCCCCTCGGACCCGTCGTCCGTTGCGACCTCGACCCGCGCCCCCATCGACTCGAACCGTCTCCGGAACAGAAGCTCGGGGGCCCGGGTCGCGCCCAGCGCCACGGTCACGCTCGACCCCCGGGCGCGCGCCCGCTCCGCCGCGGGAGCGAGCACGGCGGCGCCGGAGCCACCGCTCACGACCAGGATTCTCGCGGGGGACAGGTCGAAGTGGTTCCCGTACGGTCCCCGGACGCCCACCCGGTCCCCCACCTGGGCCGATTGGGCTCGCTGGCTGGTCGAGCCCATCGCCTTGATCGTCACTCCCTTCGATGGTCCGTCCGTGTAGGAGAGGGACATCGGGATCTCGTCGTCCCCCGGGAACCAGACCATGACGAACTGACCCGGCTCGGCCGGCGCATCGTACGGGAAGCGAAGTGTGACGGTGCTGGGGGTCTCGACCCGCCGTTCCGAGACCGCAACGACGCGTCGCACGATGCTCTCGTAGCGAGACGGCGATATAGAGGCTCGGGCGACCGAGCGACCGCCCGATTACCCTAGACCGCGCGAGGTGGTGGGGTGCGCCACTCCGACCGCATCCTCAACGCGGGCGAACCCGAGCTCGTCGAGAAGGCGGGAGAGCCCCTCCCGCAACCGGCCGAACACCCCGATCCCATCGAACGTCACCTGAGTTCCGACTTCGACCGCGCGGGCGCCGGCCATGATGTACTCGAGCGCGTCTTCGGGAGTCGCGACCCCACCGACTCCGACCACGGGGATCGAGACCTTCTCGAAGATCTGCCAGACGCAGGCGAGCCCGACCGGTTTGATCGCGGGACCGCTCAGTCCCCCCAGGCCGTGCGCGAGGACCGGCCGACGGAGTCGGACATCGATCGCGATCGCCCGGAGGGTGTTGATGGCGCTCACCGCGGCCGCGCCGCCCCGTTCCGCCGCGAGGGCGAGCGCGGCGGGGTCCCGAGTGTTCGGCGTGATCTTGGCGATGACGGGAGTCGAGACGACTTCAGTGACGGCCCGCACGACCCGCTCCACCTCCTCGGGCGTCCCCCCGATCTCGGTTCCGTAGCCCTCGGCATGAGGGCAGCTCAGGTTGAGCTCGATCGCTACGACGCCGGTCGCGGCCATCCGCTCCGCCAGAGCCGCGAACTCCTTCGCGCTGCCGCCGAAGATCGAGCCGATCACGGTGGCGCCGGCGCGACGGGCGACCTCGATCTCCCGAGGATACTCGTCGATGCCCGGGTTCGGGAGTCCCATCGCATTGAGGAGACCCCAGCGCTCGTAGGTCTCGATCGTCGGGTTGGGGTACCCGGGTCTTGGGACGGAGCCGATCGATTTCGTGATCACTCCGCCGGCGCCGGCGTTCCACGCGCCCGCCAGCGACTCGCCGCTTTCGCCCCAGATTCCGGACGCGAGAAGGAACGGGTTTCGAAGGTTCACGCCGGCGCAGTCGACCGTGAGCTCCGCCACGCCGAGTGGGACGGGTGGTGCCCTTAAATCGCCTCGCCCGGATGCTCCCGAGCCTATGCACCTCGAACGGCTCACGGACGCCGCACGCGAGGCACTCGAGAAGGCGTTCCAACGAGCGGCGGAGCTCCGCCACCCGGCGGTCGAGCCCGAACACCTCCTGCTCGCCCTCCTCGAATCTCCCGAAGGGACCGCGGCGACCATCCTCTCGGACCTCAAGGTACCGGTCGACCGCGTGCGAGAACAGGTGACCGAGCGACTCAAGGGGATGCCGACCGCGGACCGGGTCTCTCCCTCGGACCAGTACCTTTCTCGCGACCTCTCGAAGGCGATCGATGCGGCCGAAGCCGAGGCCGAGAAACGAAAGGACCGCTACACGACCGCCGACGAGCTCCTGCTGGGCCTCCTCTCGGTGCCGTCCCCCGCCCGCGAGATCCTCGAGAAGTCCGGCGTTCGACGCGCGGCCGTCGAAGCGGCTCTCAACCAGGTCCGTGGGTCCGACCATCCGGTCGAGAGCCGAACGGAGGAGTCCCAGTACCGGGCCCTCGAGAAGTACGGCAAGGACCTGACCGCGCTCGCTCGGGAGCGGAAGCTCGACCCGGTCATTGGCCGGGACGACGAGATCCGCCGGGTGATCCAGATCCTCTCGCGGCGGACGAAGAACAACCCGGTCCTGATCGGGGACCCCGGCGTGGGGAAGACCGCCGTGGTCGAGGGGCTCGCCCAGCGGATCGCGACCAAGGACGTCCCGGACTCGCTGCGGGACCGGAGGCTCGTCGCTCTCGACCTCGGGGGCCTGCTCGCGGGGGCGAAGTTCCGCGGGGAGTTCGAGGAGCGGATCAAGGCCGTCCTGAAGGAGGTCGAGCGGTCGGAGGGGGAGGTCATCCTCTTCATCGACGAGCTCCACACCCTCGTCCACGCCGGCGCCACCGAGGGGGGCGCCCTGGATGCGTCCAACCTCCTCAAGCCCGCGCTCGCTCGCGGAACGCTCCACTGCATCGGAGCGACGACGACCCAGGAGTACCGACGCTACATCGAGAAGGACGCCGCGCTCGAGCGACGGTTCCAGCCCGTCCCGATCTCCGAGCCCTCGGTGGAGGACACGATCTCGATCCTTCGGGGTCTCCGGGAGCGCTACGAGCTCCATCACGGGGTCCGGATTCACGATTCCGCGCTCGTGGCCGCGGCCACGCTCTCGGCCCGGTACATCACCGACCGTCACCTTCCCGACAAGGCGATTGATGCCATCGATGAGGCTGCGTCCATGGTCCGTCTCGCCCTCGACTCGCGGCCGAGCGAGCTCGACCAGCTGTCGCGCCGGATCCGCCAGCTCGAGATCGAGCGAACCGCGCTCGCGCGGGAGAAGGATACCGCGAGCCGGGACCGACTGAAGGACCTCGACAAGGAGCTCGCGAACCTCAAGGAGAAGGAAAAGAACCTTCTCGCGCGCTGGCACAAGGAACGGGAGCACGTCGAGAAACTCCGCGCCCTCCGCGCGAAGCTCGACGACGCCAAGGCCGAGGAGGACAAGGCCGAACGCGCCGGGGACCTCGAGGCAGCCGCCCGATTGCGGTACGGAACGGTCCCGGACCTCCAGAAGCAGGTCGACGCGCTCACGAAGGAGACCGAGGGCCCGACCTCCGCGGGTTCGATGCTGCGCGAGGAGGTTACCGAGGACGACGTCGCGCTCGTGGTCTCCAAGTGGAGCGGCGTCCCGGTGACGCGCCTCCTCCAGGGAGAGATGAAGCGGCTCCTGACCATGGAGGATGCGCTCCGTCAGCGCGTCGTCGGTCAAGACGAGGCGATTGCGGCCGTCTCGAAGGCGGTCCGCCGCGCCCGCTCGGGCCTCGGGGACCCGAACCGGCCGATGGGAGCGTTCCTCTTCATCGGACCCACCGGGGTCGGAAAGACGGAGCTCGCGAAGGCGCTCGCGGAGTTCCTCTTCCACTCCGAGAAAGCGCTCGTGCGGATCGACATGAGCGAGTACATGGAGAAGCACACGGTGGCGCGCCTCATCGGAGCTCCTCCGGGGTACGTCGGCTACGAAGAGGGGGGCCAACTCACCGAGGCGGTCCGGACCCGGCCGTACACCGTCATCCTCTTCGACGAGGTCGAGAAGGCGCATCCGGACGTCGTGAACGTCCTCCTCCAGCTGATGGACGACGGGCGGCTCACGGACGGGCAGGGCCGGACCGTCGACTTCCGCAACACGCTCGTCATCCTGACGAGCAACCTCGGGTCCGACCTGATCGCCGGAGCGCACACCGACGAGGACCGGCGTAAGCTGCTCGAACCGGCCCTCCGGGTCCAGTTCCGCCCCGAGTTCCTGAACCGGCTCGACGACATCGTGATCTTCCACGCGCTCACGGAGCCCGAGATCGAGAAGATCGTCGACCTTCAGCTCGCCCAGGTCTCGGCGCGGCTCCAGGACCGGCGGATCCGGATCGTGACGACGCCCGAGGCTCGGACCTTCCTCGCGAAGGCGGGGTTCGACCCGACGTTCGGCGCCCGGCCGTTGAAGCGGACCATCCAACGGCAGGTCGTCGACCCTCTCACGACGAAGCTCCTCGGCGGGCACATCCGGGACGGCAGCGAGGTCGTTCTCGAGGTGAAGGCGGACGCCATCGAGCTCAAGGTCACGCCCCCGAAGGGAACCGGGAGGTCGTCCTCGTGACGACCGGCGTGACCGTCGCCGTGGTCGGGGCCCCGAACATCGCGAAGGAGCTCGGGAAGCGGGGGACCGAGTCGGACATCACGCTCTACAACACCGTCACCGAGGGCCACGCGACCACGCTGGTCGAGCCGACCCAGTTCCCCGAGAAGTTCGCCCCCCTCCTCACCGCCCTTGCGATGGCCGACCACTGCCTCCTCGTCGTCGCCGAGCTCTCGCGACCGGTCGCCGAGACGATCGCGACCGTCGAGATGTCCGGAGCCCCCACGACGGTCGTTCTCGGTCCCGCGGTCGGGGAGCCCGAGCTCGCCCGCGCCCTCAAAGGAGGTCGCCTCGAGAGCGCGCCTCGGGTTCCCCTGGACCTCCCGAAGCTCCGGGAGCTCGTCGAAAGCTGGAAGGCCCCCCGAGTGGAGGGACCCGTCCGCGTGCCGATCGACCATTCGTTCCCCGTCAAAGGGGTCGGGACGGTGGCGCTCGGCGTCGTCCGGGTGGGCACGCTCCACGCCCACGACCGGCTCCGGCTCTGGCCGACCCCGAAGGTCCTCGACATCCGTTCGATCCAGGTGCACGACATCGACCGCAAGGAGGCCGAGTGCGGCGAGCGCGTCGGCGTGGCCCTCAAGGGAGTCGACGCGGACGAGCTCTCCCGAGGCCAGGTCCTCGCGCCCGAGGGCGCGCTCGCCGAGGGAGCCGAGCTAAGGGGTTCGCGGTTCGTTCGATGTCGGTACTACCGGGGGGATGCGGGGGCGGGAGCGGCCGTGCACGTCTCGCATGGCCTCCAGGTGGTTCCGGCCGAGATCGGGGAGGTCGGACCGTCCGGGGCTCGGGTGACCGCGGACCGGCCGCTCGTCCGAATGGTGGGCTCGTCCGCGTACCTCATCGACCTCTCGGTCCCCGCGGGACCCCGGCTGATCGGCTCGTTCGCGGTCGAGGGGTGAGGTTCGCCGGGGTCCGCCCTAGGCGAACATCGTGACGGACTCCTTGCGGAGCTCTTCCTCGCCGACGACCTTCTCGATCGCACGGTCGAAGTCCGCCGTCGTCACGCTGTCGCGCTCCTCGCGGATCGCCCACATGCCGGCCTCCGTGCAGATCGCACGGATGTCGGCCCCCGTCGCGCCTTCGCAGCGGTTGGCGAGCGCCTCGAAGTCGATCGGCTCGTGGAGCGCCATGCCGCGAGTGTGGATCTTGAAGATCTCCGCTCGTCCCCCGAACGACGGCACCGGAACCTCGATGATCCGGTCGAATCGCCCGGGCCGCAGAAGCGCGTCGTCCAGGATGTCGGGGCGGTTCGTCGCCGCGATGATCTTGACGTTCGAGAGCGGCTCGAACCCGTCCATCTCCGCGAGGAGCTGCATCAGCGTGCGCTGGACCTCGCGGTCGCCGCTCGTGGCGACCTCGAGNNGACCTCGTCGATGAAGATGATCGTGGGGGCCTTCTCGCGGGCCAGCTGGAACAGCTCGCGAACGAGCCGGGCGCCCTCGCCGATGTACTTCTGGACGAGCTCGCTCCCGACGAGGCGTACGAACGTCGCGTTCGTGTGGTGCNNGTGGTGCGCGACCGCCTTCGCGATGAGCGTCTTACCGGTCCCGGGCGAGCCGATGAGGAGGACCCCCTTCGGTGGGTCGACGCCGACCTTCTTGTAGAGCTCGGAGCGGAGGAGCGGGAACTCGACCGCCTCGCGGATCTCGCGGATCTGGTCCGAGAGACCGCCGATGTCGGTGTAGGAGACGGACGGCTTATCCACGATCTCGCTCGCCGTCACGAGAGGGTCGAGCGAGGCCGGCAAGATCCCCATCACCGCGAGCGTCTGCTTGTTGAGCGCGACGCGGCTCCCGACGGTGATCTTGCCGTGCTCGACGGTCTCGGCGGAGTTCACCACGAAGTCGGGGCCGGTAGACGATTTCACGATGACCCGACCGTCCGTCAGGACGTCGCGAACGCTCCCGACGATCAGCGGCGGGTAGCGAAGGCGGTCGAGCTCGGTCTTGAGACGCTTGACCTCCCGCTGGAGCCGGAGGATCTCGGCCTCCATGTAGTGNNGCTCTCGACGCGCTTGATCGCCTCGGCGAGCTGCGTGTTCCGCAGCTCGAGGAAGTTGAGTCGGTCGAACGCATCGTGCTCAGAGGGCGGCGCATCGGGTTCGCTCATGGTTGTTCGTACGGTCCCGCCACGGCGGCGGTACCAATCATAAAGCGGGTCCGTTTATAAGTACGTGCGAACAGAACCGTCGGGCGCAGGGAATGTTGATGCGCAGTCCTCGTTCGGCCCGGGCGTTCGCTCCCGGACACGTGACGGGCCTCTTCCGACCCGACGTCCGAAGCCGGGACCCTCGCGGGCGCGGCTCGGTCGGCGCCGGGCTCGTCCTCGACCTCGGTGCCTGGGCCGAGGCACGATTCACCCCCGGCCCGCGCCCCCGCGTTCGTCTCGCGGGCCGCTGGCCGATCTCGCTCGACGTCGCGCGACGTCTCGCCCCCGACGAGCCCGGGACCCTCGAGGTCCGCCTCACGCATGAACTCCCCGTGGGGCAAGGTTTCGGGATGAGCGCCGCCGGCGCGCTCGCGACCGCGCTCTCCGTCGCCGCGCTTTCCGGGCGCCCTCGGGCCCAGGCGGTCCAGGTCGCGCATCTCGCCGACCTGTTCGGGGGCGGAGGCCTGGGGGGAGTCGCAGCGATCCTGGGCGGAGGGCTCGAGGTCCGCTCCCGGCCGGGGATCCCACCGTTCGGCCGAGTTCACCACCTCCCGATCCGAAGCCCGATCCTTGTGGGGATCGTCGGGCGACCCATCCCCTCGCCGGCCGTCCTTCGCGACGCAAGAGCGATCGCGCGTATCGTCGCCGCCGCCCGAGGGTGGAGGGAGCTAGCGGACCATCCTTCCCTCGACCGGTTCTTCCGTCTTAGTGAGCGGTTCACCGACCGGGCCGGCCTTGCGCCGCCGTCCGTACGGCGGGTCGTGCTCGCGCTGCGGGCGCGCGGTTCGCGGGCGGCGCAAGCGATGTTCGGCCAGAGCTTCTTCGCCCGACCGCCGGACGACCGGGCCCGAGCACGATGCCTCGACTGGCTCGAAGGCCACGGGATTCCGGCGGTCGAGCTCCGCCCGGCGGCCCGCGGCGCCCGGGTCGACCGTCACGAGCGCCCCTAGGTCGAGTCCGGTGGTCCGCCGCGGCGTGAGCTGTCCGCAATCCTTTTAGTGGGTACCCTGTCTCGGCGGCTCCCATGACGCGCAAGCCCGCCCGCATGTACCGCAAGGTCGAGGGGCAGGTCTACACCCGCCAGGAGTACATGGGCGGGATTCCCGCGTGCCGGATCACCCAGTTCGACACCGGGAACCTGCGCGCGGAGTTCCCGGTGAGCCTGACGCTCGGCGCTGAGGAGGCCGCGCAGGTCCGGGACATCGCCCTCGAGGCGGCCCGCGTCAGTGCCGTGCGAGTCCTGGAGAAGTCCGCGCCGAACGAGTTCCACCTCAAGGTCCGCTGCTTCCCTCACCAGATCCTCCGGGAGCACAAGATGGCGATGGGAGCCGGCGCCGACCGTATCTCGGACGGGATGCGCGCGGCCTTCGGAAAACCCGTCGGGCACGCGGTGAGGGCCGCGATCGGGACCGACCTACTCACGGTCTACACGACCGAGGCGCACGTCGACGCGGCGAAGGAAGCGCTCCGGAAGGCGTCGCACAAGCTGCCGATCCCGACCCGGCTCACCGTGAGCCAGAAGGCGTCGTAGGGCCCCGGCTCCGCTCGACGAGCACCGGACACGGTGCGTGCGTCACGAGCGCGGAGGAGATACTGCCGATCAGGAGACGCTTCCCGGCGGAGAGACCGCGGGAGCCGACCACGACCAGGTCGCACGGATTTCGTTCGAGGAACCCGAGGATCTCGTCGACCACGACCCCCTCGAGGCAGACTCCCGTCACCGCCGTCAACCCCGCGTCCTGCGCCTTCTTCACCGCGGCGTCCACCAGGCCCTGATAGAGGGTCGTGTCACTCTCCGGGATCGGCGCCGCGACGTAGGGAGCGGCGGGAGGAAAGTAGACCGGCACGAGCGGTGCGACCGTGAGGATCGTCAGTTCGGATTGGTACTGGCCGGCGAGGTCGATCGCGGCGGCGAGCGCTTCGTCAGAGTTCGACGACCCGTCAATGGCCACAACGACATAGCGATAGCGCGAGGAGGGCATCGGCCACCGCCACGGGCGGAAGGATACTTGGGCCTTCTGCTCGCGGCGGGCTCTCTGGTCGGTTTTCCCGCCGCGGGCGCGAACGTAACCGTTTTTATGGGAGGTCCCACTCCCGCCGCCCGTAGGGTGAATCGAGTGCCCCCGGTCTGCAGCAACTGCGGCGCGTCCGACTTCGTCTGGGCCAACGACCTCAAGACGGGAGGGTTGGGGGGAGGGTCGCTCTCTCTCCGCGCTCGAGGGGAGCTCTCTCTCGGTACGCGGATCTGCCGCGCGTGCGGGCACGCGGACTTGTTCCTGAAGGACCCCTCCATTCTCCGGATGCCGCACACCTGGAAGCCGGGAGAGTTCACTCCGATCACGCCCCGGCCCGCGACTCCCGCGATGCACCATGGGGGGCATACGGGCGGTGCCCCGGCGCCGGCGCCATCGCCGGTGCATCCCCCGGCGGCTGCGCCATCCTCTCCAATAGCGCCGGCCGCATCGTCCCCTTCCCCCGTCGCGGCGACCCCACCTCCCCCGGCAGCTTCAGCTTCCTCCGCGCCCCCGGCAGCACCCGCTCCCCCGCCTCCCTCGGCACCAGGGCCGTCCCCCGCTCCAGCGGCGGCCGCTCCCCCGCCGCCTCCGGCGCCCGAGGAACCTCCGAAGACCGAAACGTCTGCGACCCCACCCCCGCCGCCTCCGGCCGAAACGCCGGTCGCGCCCGCCGAGACCACGAGGCGGCCCCCGCGAAAGCGCGGCGGAAAGGCGAAGGAACCACCGGCACCCCCCACGTAAGGCGCTCCGGGCCCCGCGGCGCCTCTCGGGTCACCGGTGGCGCTGAGGGGCCGTCACACCGCGCTCGTTCGTCGAGAGAAACAGCGGGGCATGGAACCCCTCTTTGGTTCAACTCCATTTCGATTGACCCGGCCGTCGGGTCTCTTCTCCGACCTCGTGCGCGGTCCCGGAGACAGGGGCTCGTCTCTGGTATCGATGCGCCGTCCCAAGGTCTAATCCAGCCGGGCGGGATTTCGACGCACGACCATGACGCGGCGGCTTGCCGCCATCCTGGTCACGGCCGAGGTCGGCTTCACCGAGTCGGCGCCGGCGGACGAAGCCGCGACGCGTTCCCGATTGCGGGAACTGGAAGGAAATGTTCACCCGCTGCGGCTCGATGGGATGCGTCCCCCGACGGGAGTGATGTCGGACAGGATCCTTGGTCCCGGTTAGGAGTGAGTTCGTCGGGCAGCAGGCGAGATGGGACTGCCCGTGTCGCGTCTAGTCCGTCGTGATCCCACCCATCATCCAGTACGTTCCGGCCGCGGGGGGCATCCGAACGGTCAAGGTGATCGTCACGGAACCGCCGGGGCCGATCACGATTGGGAGCGAGGGAGAGACGGACGAGAGCGAGAACGGCAATGCCACGGTGACCGATGTGATGTTGTGGGAGCGATAATCCATGCTCGTCAGGTACACTGTGTCGGTGAAACTGCCGCCCACGAACTCGGTGAAGCTGCCGCTCGGGTTCCATGCGATGCTTTGGTCCCAGCTGGGATAATGTCCTCCGTAGTCAATCCCCCAGCCCTGGCCGGCAAACGTGACCGAGCATGCCGCGTTCGTCCCCAGGGCTACGTTCGCGGCCACGACAACGAGGACCGTGGCGACGATCCCCCCGAGCGCCACGCGAACGATCCTCCTCGGTGGCGGTCGAGATGGGCCGCCCTCGTGAGGAGGGGATGGAGACAGTGCGGGCGAGGAGGGCGCTGGGACCGGGGGCAGCTCGACGGGGGCGGCGGCCGGGACCGACTCCACGGAATGGCGGCCCTGCCGAGCCAAGAGGACCACCCCTGCCAGGGAGGCGATCGCGGCCGCATTCGAGAGATACCAGCCTGTGGACGGTCCCCAGGAGTAGCTGTAGGCCCCCGTCATGCTGTTGCGCATGCCGGAGCCCCAGAAGGAACTCCACGGCCCACCGAAGCCGAACTGGATGGTGAGGGCAAAGAGTTCGGTTGCGACGATTCCGAGGACTAGGGCGGTCACCGCCAGCCCGAGCATCCGAGGAGCCTGTTCGGAGTTCCACCGGAAGCGCAGACCGAGCGCTCCGACTATGACCCCCAGAGCACCCGCGGCGTTCACGAGCATAAGTGTGACCGCGGCGAGCTCTCCCGTACTTGTCAGAGAGGCGTCCGAGTAGGAGGTGGCACTGGAGCACGATCCTCCAGTGCAGGAATACCGAACGGTCCCGTCCGACCACGGAAGGCCGAGATAGAAACTGCTCGTGTCGGAAAACCCCCCACTGCCCGTCGGAATCCCGGTCGAGTACCACGGCAGGAACAGAGCCGCCGCCAGGAGCAGCCCCCCGATCAGGACGAAGACCACACCGAGGAGCGTCCGATCGCTCTTCCGAGCCACTCTCCCTCGCCTCTGCCAATATCGCACGCTCGCCTATACAGGGTCGCCGAGCTCCCTGACCGAGACCGTCTCGGTCGGAACGATGGGTCCGAACCTTTCACATGCCGTCGGGAAAGACGGAGAACGGCGGATCACGCGCCGGGAGACGATCGGCCTCACACGAAATGCCGGTCACCCATCAGGACACATGGCGGATAGCGGGGCATGGATTTGAACCATGGATCTACGGGTTATGAGCCCGTCGGGATTTCAGGACGGCCGGCGCGGCCGGACGTTTTCCTGACTACCCTACCCCGCTACGTCCCGACCGAGGGGGACTCGGTATTTAGGCGCTCGGTGCCGAGGGCGCGGTGACCGCCGACTTCGGGGGCGCCGCGAGGAGCGACTCGCGTTCGAGCGCGAGCAGCTTCTCCCAGTGCTCGTGCACCTGCTCCTGCGCGGTCGCGATGTTCTGGGGAGTCAGGTGCCGGAAGCGACCCTGGGCCCGGATGTACTCCTCGACCGGCTTCAACGTGCCCGCCTTGCGGGTGATGTGGAGACGACCGTCCTCGACCTCGTAGAGAGGGAACACGCCGGTGTCGGTCGCGAGCCGGCCGATCGCGATCGTCTTCTGGGAGTCGAACCGCCAGCCGGGCGAGCACGGAGCGAAGATGTGGAAGAACCTCGGGCCGACCATCCCCTTCGCCTTCTCGACCTTCCGCTCGAAATCCTCGGGGAAGCTCGGGTTGAGCGTCGCGGCGTACGTCGGATGGTGGGCGAGAACGATCGCCATCATGTCCTTCTTGGGCTCGACCTTCCCGCGTTCGTGGCCCTCGACCGGCGTGGTCGTCGTCCACGCTCCCTCGGGCGTTTCGCCGCTCCGCTGCACGCCGGTGTTCATGTACGCCTCGTTGTCGTACATGACGTAGATCGCGTTCGTCCGACGCTCGAGCATCCCGCTCAGCGCCTGGATCCCGATGTCCGCGGTCCCGCCGTCCCCGGCGAAGCCGACCACGGTGACGTCCTTCTGGCCCATCGCGTCGAGCGCGGCGCGGATCCCTGAGATCGAGGCGCCGGTCGCCTCGATCGGGTTGTCCATCATCGAGACACCGAGGGCGGTCGTGGGGTACGGCGTCGCGATGACCGTCCAGCAGCACGCGGGCACCGAGACGACCGTCCGCGGTCCGAGCCCCTTCAGAAGGAGCCGCATCGCGAGGGCCGCCCCGCAGCCCGGGCACGCGGAGTGACCCGAGTACATCAGTTCCTGCGCGGGGAGCGTGAGCTTAGCCATCGACCGCCACCTCCTCTTCGATGTCGGCCCAATGGACCTCGGGTGCCTTCGCCGAGAGGAGCGTCTCGTACATGTGGCGGACCACGTGCGGCGTGACGTCCCGTCCCCCGATGCCGGCGTAGAAGCCGGTGATGGACGGGCGGTGGTTCGTGGGGTAGACCGCGGCCGACACCTCGGTCGCGGCGGCCCCCATCGGGCCGAAGGTGTACGACCGGTCGGCGATCCCGAGCCGGTCGACCGTCCCGGCGAGCGAGCGGATCTCGTCGTTCGGGAAGGGGCGGAACATCCGGAGCTTCGCGAGGCCGACCTTCTTGCCCGCCGAACGCATCTCGTCCACGACGGTTCGCGCGGTCGTGGTGGAGGTCCCCATCGTGATGAGCACGGCGTCCGCGTCGTCGACGCGGTAGGTCGGCACCGGCCCTCCGTGGTGGCGACCCGTCGCGAGCCGGTACTCCTCCTCGACCATCGCGAACGTCGCGGGAACCCGCTCCATCGCCTGCGCGACCTCCCAGCGGAAGTCGACGTACCGGTCGGGCCCGGTGAACGACCCGAGCCGGCTCGCCGTCCCCGGGACGAGGACCGCGTGCGGTTCCCGGGGCGGAAGGAACTCGTCGACGACCTTCTGGTCGGGCACCTCCACCGGCTCGAGGGTATGGGAGAGGTAGAAGGCGTCCTCCATCACCATCACCGGGAGCCGGATGTGGGGATGTTCGGCGAGACGGAACGCCATCAGGACGGTGTCCATGACCTCCTGGTTGCTCTCGGCGTAGAACTGGATCCAGCCGGTGTCGCGCTGGCTCATCGAGTCGGTGTGGTCGGCGCCGATGTTCCACGGCGG
>DAEB01000023.1 GCA_002495185.1 Thermoplasmata archaeon UBA184
GCGACACGCTGAAGCGCCCAGAGCGGACCTTCCCGACCTTGAGTGCCCCTCCTCCCGTTCACAGTCAGCACTCGCTGATCTGTGAGGGCGAATGCGAGGCCATGCCAGGCACGCCACATGGCGACCAGCGCGAGAACAAGGAGCCCCTCAAACACCCCGAAGAATGGATTCTCAACGTAGCCAGGTTGAGCTACTGGGGCGAGGAAAAGGAGCATTAGTACGATTACCAACGCCGTGGGCGCTCCGTAGATTCCCCAATAGGTAGGTCGAACTTCGTAGAGGACCCGTTCACCCGGAAGCAAGAGACCTCTAGGAAAGACGTTCGGCATCTCGAGAGGGCGAGCCGACCAATAGTCCGGAACGGGCGCAGCCTTGACGTCCAGCGGGGGTGGCGGCGGTGGAGGCGGTATGGCCGCCTGCCGAGGGAATGCGGGGTACTGTTCAACGGTTTGCGGCGCGGGAGGCGATTGCGAAGGCGAACTTGCCGACTGGGGCGGTGGTGCCGGAGGAGCAGGAGGTGAGTACCCGGGTGGCAGAATCGTGGGGCCGGGTGGGGGCCGCACTACTGTCGCTTCATCGCCCGGAGTCGGTTTCTTTGCCATCGCGCGCAGTCTGAACGTGAAGAACAATGACACTCCCGTAACTGCCAGGCCCAGTACCAGGACCACGCTGCCCGTAACAGCATTCACCGCCGAGAAGAAGATGGATGAAACGATCAGAATCACACCGGTGATGGACGCTGTCATCACGATGAGGGAGTAGCTCAGCCGCGTCCCACTCAATCGATTGCGCTCTTGCCATTCTGGCGCCGCCAAGGGACGAAGTGGAACGAGCCGCTCAGTAGATCCCACAAGCGGATGGAAGGTTGACTTCTCGTCGGCGCGAATGCCCCGCGCCTGCAGTTCTGACGCGATTTGCGCAACTAGATCCTTGGAGAGATAGTGGAGGATGAGCTCACCCCGGTCCGTTCTGAGTGCGAGTGTCTGGCCGAAGTAAACGTAGAAATTCGTGATGGCGCTCCAAGGCACGTAGCGATCGTCGATGTACCGCAGCGAAGAGAGCGGTTCGATGGAGAATCCCAGGTCGTCGGTTACAATGACGACTGGCGACTTTCCGTAGGAGTATCGGTTGACGAAGCTCATGGCGAAGAATACTCCGCCCATGCTTGCGAGGAAGATCCCAAGGAAGTAGTTCGCGAAGAAGAGCGGGACCGCGAGCGCGAGGAAGACTCCAGTGACGGCCGTTGTGATCCACGACCGTCGGATCAGCGACGTAAGACGTGAGTTGACGTACCGGGTTACCGATCCCTTCGGCTCGGTAGGTCTGACATGAGGCGAAGGTATCGTCGGAGGTCGCGAAAGGATTGCCCTATCGTGTTGTCTTCGCTGGTACCTGACCGCGAAGAAACCAATCACCGAGCCCGCGCCCGCTACGCCGATTGCCCCGGCGGCCGTGGGCCACAGATACCCGCCGGTGTAGCCCATCATCGTCGGAGACGACGCAATGTACTGTGCGTCGATCGTGGTACCGTTGGAGGTTAGGACTGTGTTACCGTAGATGGCTATCGGGCTGCCGGCGGTGTAATTCACAACGCCGTTCTGGCTGCCCCATGGGTTGCCAGGCTGGCTGACGTAGATGAGGGTAGAGACATTCACGAAGATTGAGACCGGCCCATCTACGATCCAAAAGTCCTTCGCTGTCCAGAACCAGTGGTTGCCACCATTGCTCGTGTATCCCCAATAGCCGTAGACGGCCCTGCTCTCGTTCCCGGCGACCGTCGCGAATACTTTGACTGTCTCCCCTGGTCGAAGTTGACTGAGGGGGGTCACTGGCGCCGAGTTCAGATGTGCATTGGTGATCGCCTCTGGGAAGAACAGTCCTCCCAGCAGAGGCCCCATGAGGAGAAGCATGAAGACTGCACCAAAGAGGAGGAACCCTGCTGGATCCGAAACCCGCTGGCCGCAGTAAACGCACTTTCGCAGGAGCGTAGTGCAGTGGTAGCATTCGTAGACGCGATCCTTGGAACATCTTCCAGCGCGCTGGTTGGTGCGAAACCCAAAGGCTCGCCCACACCCACCGCAGATCATCCGAGTTCCTCTCGAGGCGAAGGGGTCGTAAGACCTGCCGATATATCTGCGTCGACCAGTTTGGACCGGTGAGATTGTGGACTAGACACTTCGGTGCTTCACGAGCCATTGATTCTTAGCCGAATCACTGCGACGAATGAGGGAGTGACTCTTTCCCTTCGGGCGGATTCTGGCCACCTGAGTTTGGACGCCGCGTGGTCGTCTCCGATCGACCCAGTCTTGTCCCAGTCGCGAGCCCTCGCCTGAAGCGACGGAACCGACCGTGCCCTATGCTCAAGGTCCTTTGGAATCTCGCGGATTAGACACTCCCGAAGGGATTGGAACCAAAGTGGCAGGCCCTCCCGCGGCTGGTTTTCTTCCCGGGGGCCTGTGTCTGCTGCGTCTGATAGGCTGGGCTGAAAGGGATCTTGACCGTTCGACTTCGGCCCGAGGAATAATCTAATTGGACACGGTTTCCCCCCCGCTGGAATGGCGCGGCGTCTCGCTGCCATCATGTTCACCGACATCGCGGGGTACACCCCGCTGGCCCAGAAGGATGAGAAAGCGGCGCTGCAACTGCTTCGGGAGCAGCAGAGCCTCGTCGGCCCGGTGATCGGCGCACATCGGGGGCGGCAGGTCAAATCGATGGGGGACGGGCTCCTAATCGAGTTCCCAAACGCCCTCGACGCGGTCGAATGTGGAGTGGACCTCCAGCGTCATGTCCATGAGCGGAACGCGCTCCCGGGTTTGCCTCAGCTTCGCCTCCGAGTGGGAATCCACCTAGGAGACGTTCAAGAGGTCGGTGCCGACATCTTCGGAGATGCGGTGAATATCGCCTCCCGCATCGAGCCGCTCGCGGATCCCGGGGGCGTCTGTCTCTCGGAGCCTGTCTTCGTGCAAGTCCGAAACAAGGTCCCCTACCAGCTCGAGAACCTAGGGTCGAAAACCCTGAAGGGCGTGGAAGAGCCGGTCGCCGTCTACCGCGTGGCCCTTCCTTGGATGGTCGAGCGGCCGCCGACCCAAACGTCCCCCCTTCCCCGGATTGCTGTCCTGCCGTTCGTCAATATCAGCCCGGACCCCAAGGACGAGTACTTCGCGGACGGGCTGACCGAGGAGCTCATCACGGTACTGTCTCAATTTCAAGGTCTCCAAGTCATCGCCCGGACCTCGGTAACCCCGTACAAGTCCACTTCCAAGCCCCTCACGCAGATTGGAGCAGAGCTCGGAGTCGCCACGGTCTTGGGAGGCAGTGTGCGCAAGGCGGGAAACCAACTCCGAATCACTGCCCAATTGATCAACGTGAGCTCGCAGGGCCACCTGTGGGCAAACACCTACGATCGCAAACTCGACGACATCTTCGCCGTTCAGACCGAGGTCGCCGAGCGGATCGCCGACGTGCTCAGGGTCAAGATCGGCAAGACGGAAGAAGAGCTCCTCGGAGCCCGACCGACGACGCATCCGGATTCTTATCTGGCGTATCTCCAAGGGAGGACCCTCCTCAACGCGGGCTGGTCCGAAGAGAACTTCCGAGCGGCGAAGAAGCAGTTCGAGCTTGCGGCTACGATCGATCCCAAGAACGCGAGGGCGTTCTCGGGCCTCGCCGATGCCACGACCTACCTCGGTTGGGGAGGTTACATCACGTCTCGGGAGGAATGGCTCCCAGCAAGTCGCGCGTATGCGGCTCACGCGGTGGAGCTCGACCAAAACCTTGCCGAGGGGCACTGCTCGCTTGGGATGATTCTGTGGGACGACTGGGATTTCACGGGAGCCGAAAGAGAGCTGAAACGCGCTCTCGCACTCAACCCCAGCTATGCAGCCGCTCACCATTCGTACGGGGGCCTGCTATTCGACGAGGGTCGGGTCGACGAGGGCTCCCGCGAGCTCGAGCTTTCCGTGGTACTCGATCCACAGTCGCGACGAAGTCTGCAGTACTACGCCATTCAACTCTGCGTTCTAAGCCAACCAGAAACGGCAAGGCCAATCATCGAACGGATCCGAACTCTCGCGCCGGAATCGGCCGACTACCACTACTCCCTTGGAATCTACTACGACGCCCGGTCCGATCTTCCTTCGGCCCTCCGAGAGTTTGAGCGAGCCATCCGCCTCGACCCAGAGGCAAACCAGGTACCGGTGGCTTGGGTTCGCGCCCTCATGGGAGAGCGCGAAGCGGCTCGCCAGATCCTGGAATCGGAAAAGCGCCGAACCGGTCGCCCACCAAGCCGTTGGAGCCTCGCAGCCGTGTATGCCTTGATCGGCGACTTTGATGAGGCCTACCGCATCTTGTTCAAGGCAGCAGAGGAGCACGACCTCCCGCTTCAGCGGATTCGAAACGACCCGCGGTTCGAGCCGCTTCGTCGGGACCCTCGGTTCGCCGAGCTTCTCAAGAAGATGAATCTCGCGTAGTCTCTCGGGAACCTTTCGGTCCCGAATGCCACCTTTTCTCCGCGACTTGCCGTGGCCGTTGAGACTCGGTCAGGAAGCCCCGCACCGGATGAAGGGATCCCTTGCAGGGACTCGAACCAAAGGGAAACTCCCTCCCGCGGCTGATTTTCCGTTGGCTCGGCAGCACTTGTTGTTGACGCGAAGAGCCCTATGTCAACGAGCCGAAACCACTTTGGGAACAATACCACCGTACGATGCAGTCGCTCGCGCGACGGCCCGGCATCCTCGATCTCAAGGCGCGGGATTCACAGCGGTCTAATAGGATGGGGCGCGCTCTTGCAATGCAGGGCCGAGGCTCATGGGGGTCCCAGCCAACGCCACGCAAGGCGGTAGACTCGCGCATCCCCGCCGGGGTCTTGGACTGGCACTGATCCTGACCGGGTTAGTTCTCGCTGCCTCTGGACTCGCGTTCGAATTGTTCCTCCCCCAACCCTACGCAGTGGTCGCGGGGTTCTTTGCCGGAGCGGGCATCACTCTGATGATTATGGGGCCGGCTCTGGTTTTCTCGAGGTGGCAGTTCGCGAGGAACCTAGGATTCTGTCCGTCATGTGGGGCCAACATCACACGAGAGGCGAAACTCTGCACTTCGTGTGGTAGTCGTATCTGGTAGTTCCTTCCGCCTCTGGCCGACCTGGAGTGATGCCTCTTAATCCGCGCGTCCGTGACGTCCGGAGGGCTTCGAACTATCGCTAAAGTCCTCCCGCGGCTGATTCTTCTCGATTCGCCTCCCCCCCACGATGAGAATGGCGCGTGTCTATCAGCGAACAGCGATGCCCAGGGTAACATCCCCCGCTTGAAGGGGTCGGTCGAGGGCGTTGCCGGCCCGGACTCAACTTGTTCGTCGGTCGCTCTACGGACCCCGTGCGGAGAAGGGAGCGTAGAAGCCGTTCTTCCCGGAGGCTTTCCAATTCCAGCCATAATCGCTCCAGGTCAGTTTCTCGGACTTGGCCACGGTGACTTCCGGAGTGAGTGAACCGGGAATGATCTTCGTATCCTGCCCGCCCCGCCGATCGAGTGCTCGGATGGACGTCTCGCCGACGCCGACAATCTCTAGCGAACGCCTCTTTCCCTCCGCCTGGAAGTCAATCGGGACCGAGCGAACAGCGTGAAGGGTCCCGTACGCAGAAGCCCACACGGCAAACATCCCACCAGCCTTGCCGGACAGGATCGGCTCGAGTGTCGCCCGTTGCGCGTCGGTCGCGCGCTCGTCCAGGTAGATCGCGGTCTCCCAGTTGCCCTCGCCCATGCTCCCAGGAGAGTAGATTGCGAAGGCGAAGTTGAGCCCCTCCAGGGAGTGACTCCCGGCGCTTCCCCGCTCGATGTGAAATGCTAGAATCACAGTGCAAGTGCCGGGAGTTGGGTCGCTCCCAAAGACGCAGGGGCAGGCAACCTCGCAGTTGCACGCTTCGAAGTACTCACCCTCCATTGACCAGACGTCCGGCATCGGAGGGGAATGGGTTCCCTGAGTTAAAGTCGCCCATTTCGCCTCGACCAATTCCGGACGGATTCCAGCTTCGCGACGGTTCCCCGCGGTCGGGACCAGAGTGGGCTTGATTCCGCCCGCGACCGTCGCTTGCCCGGGTCGAGAACTAGGGACCCTGGTAGGCGAATGGCGACATGAAGCTGTTCCGCCCGGATAGGTCCCAGTTCCAGCCGTGGTCCTGGAGCGACAGCTTGGTCGATCGGCCCACCGTGACCGAGGGAGTCACGGAGAACGACATGTTGGTAAGCGTGGTCTCTCCGGCCGGACCCGAAAGAGCCTCCGCTTGCATCTCCGCAATCCCCGGAATCTTTAGCGATCTCTTCTTCCCGTCGACGCTGAAGTCCATGCGGACGGATTTCACTCCGACCACCTTCCCGATGAGGGGACCCAGGCCCGCGAAGAGTCCACCTGCCTGGCCCGAGACGATTCCGACCAACGCGTCCTTCTGAGCCGCGGAGGCCCGTTCGTCCACGTAGACTGCCACTTCCCACTTGGTCTTCATCATGTTTCCGGGTGTGTGGACGGCCAACGCGAAGTTGAGCCCGCCGAGAGGCACGTTTCCGGCCTTCCCCTCATCGATGTGCCAGGCGACCATCACGGTACAGTCACCGTGGGAAGGGTCTCCGAGGAATACGCAGGGACACGCCGTCTCGCAGTTGCAGGCCTCGAAATAGTCGCCGGCGAGGGACCAGGCTCCGGGCATGGCCCGGTATCGACACCTCTTCATAAAAACCGAGGTCGGTCATTCGAGGGCTCGGCAGACCCCCACGGCGCCCCCCCGGGGGGCTCCAACAGCTAGGGCAGAGGGACGACCGATAGCGCAGCGAGTGCGCCTCCCACAACTATGGCGGTCCCGCCGACCGCCCGAGAGAACCACTGCCCCGGGTTCCATGTCTTCTCGACGAGGATGAGTCCACTGAATGCGGCCATCCACAGAAGACTCATCGCCCCCGTGACGAACACTACCGCCATGAGGAGCCAGCAACAGCCGATGCAGAAGAGGGAATGGTCCAAGCCCATTCGCAGAGCCCCCCAGCGCCCGGCTCGCCAGTGCGTCATGAGGAAGCCGACGGGAGTCCTGCAGTGCGTCAGGCAGTACTGCTTCCAGTACGTGAACTGGTAGACCCCGGCCCCGACGAGCAGCAATCCCGGGAGGATGATGTACGGCAGGGCGAGGGTCCCCATCAGACCGAGTCCCATGAGGACGATTAGTGCCAGGGCCATCGAGATTGACCAGGCGAGAAAGTAGCTGGTCGAAAATAGGACGGAGCGTAGACTGGCCTCGCTCTTGGTCGCCGAGGCGGCTGACAACCGCTGGAACACGGTCAGCATGGGAAGGGCCGAAGGGAGCATCATGGCGACCATCATCACCCCGACCAAGCCGAGGAAGACGAGTCGGTCCACCGGAGTCGCACCGCCGAGCTGCGCGCCGAGAAGCTGAAACAGGTTGTTTGCGGTCGTGATCGTCAGAAGCCACGCCAGCACGATGACTGCGATGAATGCACCAATCAGGGCCCACGCAGGGGCAGGGAGTGAGAGGCGCTTGCTCAGACCGAAATCGAAACCGTGGGACGCGCCGGGTAGGATGGGCTTGGAATCTGGGGCCGCGGACGACATCCGGCCCGTCTCAAGCCGTTCTAGAATATCCTTTGACCGATGGGGTGTGGCCAATTCTCGGGAAGTAGGGGCAGAGCTCGAATCCAGGGCGGAGCTTTCTTGTCTCACACCGCCGCCTTTCACTCGTCTGACATGGCTGGGATCAACCCACCCCTCTGGAGCCACCGTCCGTGAAGCCCGGAGGGATTCGAACCATAGTGGAGCGGCCTCCCGCGGCTCTGAACAAGGGATTCTGGTAGGACGAGGCGCCCCCGGCTGACCCAATAGTCTTAATTGGTGAACAGACATGATAACAATTGACGTTGGCCATGGCGGCAACTACCATCACGGTCTCTCAAGAGACGAGGAAGCTCTTGGAGGGTCTGAAGACCGGGGGCGCCACCTACGACGATGTGATTCGCGGTCTCCTGATCGCCCATCCGACGCAGCTCACGATGGCCGAGCTCGCGCGTCGCATCCGGGAAGGAGAGCCGCGCCCCATCGAGGAACTCATCGTCCGGAGCCGCAAGCAGCCCTACTGAGGGTTCCGTGACGTTTCGCCTCGAAAGCATCGAGGAAGCGGACACGGAGTTTCTAGCTCTGCCTCCCAATGTCCGCGAGGTGTTCATCTCGGCGTTCCGGGAGATCGCCGCCGGAGATTCGCCGATTGCCCATGGACCCGAGTGGTTCTGCGCGGAGCTGCGGCAGCGACAGCGGGTGGCGGCCGAAGGTCTGTATTCGCTCCACGTCGGCGAACTCTGGAGGGGGGTTTACTTCCGGCGCGGCGAGTCCCTTGTGTTCATTGCTTTCGGTTTCCGACTGCCCGAGTTCTACGACAAGCTCCGCCAACTGCGGAAGGCCGTTACGGCTCGAGGCGGGACACGACAAGGCGCACCCTGACTCATTCCCCAAAACAGCTGGCCTCGGCGTACGTGCTCTTCGAGGGGCTGCCCCCTACGTTCGGGCGCTCTCGTCAAGGGGACCTTGAATCCTTAGCTCAAACCCCTCCCGCGGCTGGTCTCCCGGGGCGGTTGCCACCGTTGCGGAATGTAATGCTGACGAAGTTCCGTGTCGCAGAACTGCCGCGCCGACCTCGATGGGCCCGCCGATCTCCCGGGGATTCTGTTCGCCCTGATCAGTTGCCACTCGGGATTCACTAGGAACTAGTAGGAGCGGTGCTGTTCCGCGTACTACATGCGGCTGCACACGCAGATTCGGGTCGTCGGCGCGGAGGTAGTGGGAATCGGCGGGTTCGTGCTCCTGTTGCTTCTGCTCGAAGGCCGAGCCGCCGGGTGGAGCGCGCTCACCGTGTCTTTCGGGACGGCATTCGGAATCGTCGGCCTAACGTTGGTCCTGGTTGGCCTGGAAGCAATGTGGCTCGGGTCCCGGGTAGAGTCTGAAACCACACCGAATTGACAACCCTTGTGAGGACGGTATTCAAGTGGAGGCCGGCGAGGGGTGCTCGACGAAGCTAGTGGTTGAGAATCGGAAAGGTTACCCGGCCGTAGAGGTCCCCTTACGAAGAGCATGCGCTACCCACTGTGGAGGAAGTGACAAGATGGTGGCACCGTTCGCGCCGTGCTTCTTCCCCGCCGCGTCGTAGCCTGAAGAGTTCGCAGAGGACGGAGCTGGGAGGACAGAAGGAATCGGATGGACCCTTTTTCCCACCTGATGCTGGGGTACCTCCTTGGATTCGGCCTGTTCGGCGCTCAAGGACTCCAGTACGTTGTCGCGGCCGCGGTGGCGGGTGCCCTTCCGGACGCCGACGTTGCGCTCTTCCCGCTCTCCCACCGATTCCCGCTCCTTCGTCACCGGGGAATCTCGCACTCGATCGTCGGCGTCACTGTCATCGCGGTCGCCGGCACCTGGCTCATCCCCGGGGCGTTCGCCCTTGGCTTCGGGTCAGGGTTCGCCTCCGGGGCGCCGTGGGCGTACTTTGTCGCTCTCGAGGTCGGCGGGCTCTCTCACGTACTGCTCGACGCAATGGACCACTGGTCGGTCCCGATTCTCGCTCCGTTCCAGGACCGAGAGTATGCGTTCGACGCGGACCGGATCGCCAACTTCGGCGGGATGGCGTTCACGGTCGTCGCGTACGCCACCCTCCTCGAAGAGAGGGGACGCGCCCCGATCTGGCTCTGGCAACTCACTTCGTGGGTCTTGTTGCTCGCAGTGGTGGCGTACTTTGCGGTTCGCCTCGGTACCCGGTGGTGGGTCGAAGGCGCCCGACGGAAGGGAGGGTACACGTCCGTCGTGCCTCAGGCGAACCCGTTCCGATTCCTCCTCTACGACGAGCGCTCGCTGAGCCCGGGGCTGCTCGAAATGCGGTACACTGTGCACCATCTGCTCCGGGGAAGGTCCGACCCCTTTCGGACAGCCGAAGCACTCATTCCCGAGCCGGCGCCCGGCCCGGTGTCCTTCCCGGCTCAGGCAATTCGGGCGAGCTACGCGGCTTGCGCACGGAAGAGCTGGTTCCTAAAGGAGACCAACCGCTTCGCCGTCGCCAAGGCTGTGCCGGCAGGGTTCGAGGTCTTCTGGTACTCCCTTGAGCTCAGCGTCTGGGGTCGGTACGCGGGGGTCATCGCACATGTGGACGGGGCGACCGGTCGGGTCACCGCCCAGGCGCGGTGGCGAAGACCCGAGTCGTTCGCGGCTTGACGGACGAGCGGTTTGCTGGCTCCGGACCGTGCGTCCCTCGTCAAGACCCGCTCCTTTGGCGCCCCACACCCGTGAGGGCCGGACGGAGTCGAAACCGGAGGGATGCTCCCCCGCGGCTCATGCGCTCTTGAGCCCCGGACCCAAAATGCAAGGCCAAAGATTTTACCCCGGGACCGAGTTTCAAGGCCTTCCGTCGGCGCGGCCGTGATCGAGTCTCGCTCCCGTGATGCTCAACCCCGGGCCCGGAAAGTTCCGCGTGCCGAAGCGACCCCGGACGAGCGCGACCGCTCGGGGAAAGAGGAGCGCTTTGCGGTCGTCAAACTTCGCTTCGAGATTCCCCCCGGGGGCCTGTACTTCCGGGTCTCGAAGAACTTTCCGGAAGGAGTCGTCGAGGTGATGGCGGACCACGTCCTTCCCGGTCGACGAATGCTGGTCGAAATGCAGCTCGCCGGCCCTAAGACTTCAGAGATGATCCGGGGGCTCGAGCGCGAGCCGGGCGTCGTTTCGGTTTCTCCCGTCCCCACGCCGGGGCCGATCAAGAGGGTCCGGATGATTACGAGGACCCCACCGTTCATTCTCGTTTCAAGGGATCTTGAAGTGCTGATCCGGTTTCCGCGGTTCATCCAAGATGGGGTGTTCACGATCGAGGTCGCCAGCCGAGTCTCTCAGCTCCGGAAGCTAATCCAAGGACTGCGACGGGTCTACGTGGCGGTCGATGTTGTCAGATTCGGTCGAGACCGAATGCGGACCTACCCACCCACTCTGACTCCGTATCAGGACGCCCTGCTGCATATGGCGTTGGGTGCCGGCTACTTCGATGTCCCCCGGCGGATCACGCTCACCGGACTCGCAACGAGGATGGGCAAGAGCAAGTCCTCCCTCTCGCGGAGACTTGCAATCGTCGAGAAGAAGCTCGCGGAGTCTGCCGTCGCGGCTCGGTGAGGATTCCCCCCCGCGAGCCGGTTCACTCTCGGGCATGCATCAATTCTGAGGGGGTTTGTCGCTGTCGAGACGTTCGAGGATAGTGGCAAATGTCATGGCGAGCTTCAGGTAGGTGGCCCGAAGGTCGGAAACGATATCGTCGGCACGCAGCCGGTCCAGGTCATCCAGCGTGCACAAGGTCTCCAGGAACTGCGCTCGGACGCAACGAACCGAGCAGAAGACAAGGCCCGCGAACAGGCGGGAGACGCTTTGGGGTAGACCGGCCACTTGAAGGAACGGGCGTTCAGGTCCGCTCCGAGTCCCACATCGACACCTCATCCCCAACGCTGGTGACAACTGAATCAGGGACGGTGGTGTGCTGCCGGGGTCCGATGGCCGCACGGAGTTCACTCATAGATGCATCGTCGGGACGATAGATGGGCGCGCCGACAACTAGTTGCCGTTCGCGAGGGCTTCGGAGACTCCGTCGGTGGGGTCCCATCGCGTCGACCGCCTGAGGGTTGATGGCGCTGGGTCCAGGCACGAGGTTCCTCGGTCCTCGCATTCTTCCTTCGCCGTGCGATCTCGTCTTGCCCAGTCTCTCGGAGAGCCGAGCCCGCGCCCGGTTTCGCGATAGGGACTGGGGGGATTCGAACGATCGCGAGGGTCCTCCCGCGACCGGTTCTCTCCACTCGGAGTTGCCGTCGTGCGCGTTGAGCTTTTCCCTCCGAAGGGACGCTCGCAGCGAAAACCAACCCCGGCGTTCAGAAAGGTACGACCCGTCGTGGACGGGTTCCCGGGAGACGAAAGTATCCCATCAACCCCAACGCAGCTCCCCGAATCGCCGGGACCCCCGTTCACGCGGAATCAACTGTCCTCCTCGGAGACGTCCACGATGACCTTACCGCGAGGGTGCCCTGTGCGCAGCAGGTCGATCGCCGCCGCGGTTTCCGCGAGGGGGAATCGATGACCAATCACAGGTTGGAGATTCTTCGACGACATCAACTTCCCGAGAAGGTCCAGGTCGGCCTGGTTCGGTTTCGCAACGAACGAAGCAAGCCTCTGGGGGACAAACGCGGAGGTCAGCTTCTGGCCGATCAGTCCGGCCAACGTCGAGACCATGCCGGCTTCCGGCGGAGACCCCACTCCGACGTAGGTTCCTTCCCTTGACAAGACTCGCAAGCAGTCCCGGAGCTTTCGGTCGGCCCCGATATCGATGAACAGGTCGTACCGCTCCGGGCCGTCGGCAAAATCGGCTTTGGAGTAGTCGATCACGGTCTCCGCCCCGAGGGATCCCAGAAGGTCCACCTTGTCCGTACTCGTCACCGCGGTAACATGCCCGCCCAACGATCGAGCCAGTTGGACCGCCATGGTTCCAACGCCACCACCCGCCCCGTACACAATGGTCCGCTGGCCCGGCTGCAGGTGCCCATGATCTCGGATGGCCTGGAGCGCTGTGACCCCGGCGACGGGTACGGAAGCCGCCGCCTCAAAGGTGACCTCCTTCGGCTTGGCCGAGAGGCTACTCTCTGTCGTAGCGACGAGCTCGGCGAAGGTGCCGCTGGCGGTGCCGAAAACTTGGTCGCCCGGCTTCCACCGGGTGACCGCCGAACCGCACTCTTCCACGATCCCCGAAAGATCCCTCCCGCGGACCCGGACCTTGGGTCGGGAAAGACCTGTAAGGAGACGGAGGACGAACGGCGTCCCCATCATGATGTGCCAATCCAATGCGTTCACAGAAGCGCAACGGACCCTGACGAGCACGTCATGGTCTGTGGGCCGAGGAGCTTCAACCTCCTCTGACCTCAGTACCGCGCTGGGGCCGTAGCGATCCTGTACGATGGCTCTCATCCGGTTCGCGTCCATCCTCATCCCGTCTCCCATAGAGCTTTCGTCGAACTAAGGGTTCGCCCAGAATTGTCGCTCCGCGTGCTGTGACGTCACTCGGGAGTCTGACCACCCTGCCCTTTGCATCCACCCAACGGCGATGCAGGAGGGATGCGCGCCCAGGGGACATGCCCCTCCCTGAGCGGATTATCCTTGGGGGGCTCCCGGGCTCATCCTTCGAGGCGGCAAAGGGAGGCAATAACGCAACTCTGCATTGGCCCGAGGAGTAATCTAACCGAACGCGGATTCCCCCCCGCAGCAATGACGCGGCGACTCGCCGCCATCATGTTCACCGATATCGCTGGGTACACGGCCCTCTCCCAGCGGGACGAGCCCGCGGCGTTGCGACTGCTCCAGGACCAGGAACGGCTGGTCCGCGGACTGCTCGAGGTTCACCAGGGCCGCCTGGTGAAATCGATGGGGGATGGACTCCTGATCGAGTTTGCGAACGCGCTGGACGCCGTCGAGTGTGCGGTGGACCTGCAGCGGCACATCGGGGAGCGAAATGCGCGCGAACCACGTCCCGAATTGCGAGTGAGGATCGGGGTCCACCTCGGGGATGTGGAAGGAGTCGGACCGGACATTCTGGGGGACGCCGTGAATGTCGCGTCCCGGCTCGAGCCCCTCGCCGAACCCGGAGGAATCTGCATCTCGGCCCAGGTCTACGACCAGGTCCACAACAAGGTCAGCGCTCGACTGGAGAGGTTGGGGTCCCGGGACCTGAAAGGAGTTCGCGAGCCGGTGGTCGTCTACACGGTGGCCCCGCCCCGGACCGGCGTTGAGGAGGTGGCGGAGGGGCCACGCCCGCATCGACTTGCCGTACTTCCTCTCGCCAACATGAGCCCCGACCCGAACGACGAATTCTTCGCCGACGGTCTCACGGAGGAAATCATCTCCACCATCTCGAAGATCCCCGAGCTGAGTGTGATCTCGAGAACCTCGGTGATGAGGTACAAAAGCCAGACCAAGCCGATGGTCGAAATCGGCCATGAGCTCAGCGCGACCACCGTTCTGGAGGGAAGCGTCCGAAAGGCTGGGAACCGAGTTCGCGTGGCGGTCCAGCTCATTGATGCGGTAGGAGATCGGCACCTTTGGGCGGAGAATTACGACCGAAGCCTCGACGATATCTTCGCGATCCAAAGCGAGATCGCGCAGAAGATCGCCGGTTCGCTCGAAATCCGCCTGCTCGATTCCGATAGGGGGCGGATTGCGAAGGCGCCCACCCAAGTGACCGAGGCCAACCTGCTCTACATGAAAGGAGCATTTCACGCTGAGCGACTCACGAAGACGGAACTCGAGATCGCCATCGACTTTTACGAACAGGCGGTTCGAGAGGATCCTCGGTACGCTCGTGCGTACGCTGCGATGGCACGAGCGTACAACCTGCTCGGCCTCTGGGAGATCATTCCCTCCCGGGACGCCTACGCCCACGTCGAGCGTGCCGCACGGAAGGCGATCGAACTCGACGATTCTCTGGCGGAGGCCCATACTGCGCTCAGCGCCGCCCAGTTCTACTACCGGGATTGGAAGAGGGCGCAAGACGAGGCAAAACGAGCCCTCGAGCTCGACCCGAATCTGGCGGAAGCCCACCTGTGGACCTCCACATTCTGCCTCATCCGGGGGCAGACCGACAGGGCGATTTCGGAGGCTCAGAAGGCGATCGAGCTAGACCCGCTTTCGATATCCATCATGCAGAACGCGGCGACCATGTTTCTCTACGGGGGTCGTCCCGAGACGGCGATTCCGCTGTACGAGAAGGTCCTGGAACTGAATCCCGGAAGCTCATTCGCGCGCGGCAACCTCGGGCTATGTTACGTGCAATTGGGGAGGCCTGAGGACGGGATCGAGGAGATTCGCAAGGCCATCGCCGTCTCCCGGAGGAGCAATCCGGCCGAACTCTCCGACCTAGTGTACGCCCTCAGCCAGGCAGCACGAATTGACGATGCCCGGACAGTCATCGCGGAGCTGCATGAGATTCACGAGAAGAAAGGGACCGGGGCCGCCTCCCTCGCCTACGCCTACGCGAGCATCGGAGATGCGGATCGGGCATTCGAATGGTTGGAGAAAGCGTTCCAGGAGGGGTCTGGCTACCTGGGACTTCTCACGGCGGATTTCAGCTTCAAGGATCTGTCTACCGACCCGAGGTTCCAGAAGTTTCTCGAGAAGATTGGGCTGCCCGTAGACCGCTAAGGCGGGCGAGCTTCCCCCGGACACCTTCGAGGGGTCCGGCGAAACAGTCACTTCCCCCCTCGAAGGATGCCCGGGGGGATAGCCCGCTAGGTCAGGTCCCGCAGGCTCTCTCGGATCTGGAGCAGCAGCTCCTTGCGACGCGTCTTCGGCGCATCCATGAAGGACTCGAGCATCCCCTCGAGGACCACCACCGAAGCCTTCTCGAGCTGGGCATGCACCGCGAGGATCTGGCGAAGGACTTGGGTGTCGTCCTTGCCATCATCGACCATCTTGATGATTCCCTCCACGTGCCCCTTCGCCAAGACGAGCCGGTCCCGGACGTCGACCCGCGGTGACTCTGGCATCTCGCCCGGGCATGCCAAGCCGTAGCATTAACTCTTCTCCTTGGGAGACCGCTCCGCCGGTGCCTTTATAAATCCCTGCCCCCGTGGTACCCCATCCCCCCCTGGAGGGTAGGGTATGCCGTCGATCGGGGAACGCGGGGCCGGGCCCACGGGGTGATTCTCGGCTGTGGCAGGAGGACGGTTGTGGCGTGCGCCGCCCGGAACCCGAGCTCGGAGGCAGGGATGAGCGCGACACCGAGCTCTACCGGCATGGCAGCGATCTCCCGCCTCTATTTCCGGTATCGTCGTTTCCGCAAGCAGCTCGCGATCCTCGCGGCGGTGATCGGTCCCGGCGTCATCGTCATGGTCGCCGACAACGACGCGGGCGGAATCACCACCTACATGCTGTCGGGGGCGTACTATCGGTTCAGCTTCATCTGGATCGTCCTGCTCCTCGGCCCGGTCGCGTACGTCTGTCAGGAAATGACCGTCCGCCTCGGGGTGATGACGAAGCGCGGCCACGCCCAGGCGATCTTCGAGGCGTTCGGTCCGTTCTGGGGATGGTTCTCGCTCTCGGACCTCACGCTCACCGACTGCCTCACGATCACGACCGAGTTCATCGGGATGACGATGGCGATGGAGGTCTTCGGGATCCCGCCCTGGATCACCGAAGTGGTCGTCATCGCGTTCATCATGCTCCTGCTCCTCAACGGGAGGTACTGGACCTGGGAGAAGATCGTCCTCGCCATCTGCGCCGTGAACATGATCTATGTGCCGGTGGTCTTCTTCATCCACCCCGACGTGGACGCCATCTTCCGGACGGGCGTGGTCCCCGGCTTTCCCGAGGGGCTCGGAGGTCCGGTCGTGTTCCTCATCATGGCGACGATCGGCACGACGATCGCCCCGTGGATGATCTTCTTTCAGCAGAGCTCGGTGGTCGACAAGGGGCTCAAGAAGCGGGACGTGCCGTACGCCCGCTGGGATACCGCCATCGGGGCGACGTTTACCGTCGTGACGGCGGTCGCGCTCATCATCATCGCGACGGTCTTCTTCGGCGGAGACACCAACCTGACGTCGGCCGGTCAGGCGGCAGGCCTCCTCATGCCGCTCCACCCGTACGTGGGCACGATCCTCGCGATCGGGCTGTTCGATGCCGGTCTCATCGGCGCGCTCTCGGTTTCGCTCGCGAGCTCGTGGGCCGTCGGCGAGGTCTTCGGATGGTCCCACTCCCTCAACGACCGTCTGGGACAGGCGAAGTGGTTCAACGTGTTCCGACTCAGCATCATGGTCATCGCCGGGAGCATCGTCCTGATCCCGAGGGCGCCCCTCGGGGTGATCACCCTTTTCGTCCAGGTGATCGCCGTAACGCTGTTGCCGGCGGCGCTCGTCTTCCTGATCGTGCTTCTGAACCAGGAGGAGCTGGTCGGGAGCTACAAGAACACCCGCGCCCAGAACATCATGGCCGGCAGCATCGTCGGCGTGATCCTCGCTCTCTCGACGCTGTACGCCGTCGGGTCCATCTTCCCGTACTTGTTCGGAGTGTGACGAACCGTGAGTTGGGTCCACAACGCCGCGGAGAAGGTGCGAGAGATCAACCGGACCTACGCCGTCCCCCGGATTCGCCTGAGCCGCACCACCAAGGTGGTTCTGGTCCTGCTCCGCGTCTACCTCCTCATGCTGGTCGGGCTTCTCCTCTACTCCCTGATCACGCGGCTGGGATACTAGGAGTCGAACTCATGCCAGAATCCGGTACGGTACGAGAAATGGGGCACTTCTTTCTGCGGGGCCGGAGCAAGGGACCATGACCCCAGCCGCCATTCCGGGAGGCAACTCGGACCACCCGGCGGCCCGCCTCCGAGAGATCGAGGAAGCCCAGTACCTTCGGGTAAGTGATCTCGTCGACCGGAAGGTCCGAACGGAGGACGGGACCACCCTCGGGCGACTCCAGGACTTCGTCTTCCTCGACGACCCGAAGTACGCCGAAGTGACGCACCTGCTCGTTCGCCGGCCGTTCGGACGACCTCCCTTGAAAGTGCCCTGGGCCGAGGTCGTCCGCATGGATGCCTCCGAGACGGTCGTCCGACGGCCGCCCGGGCGGCCCGACTACGAAAGCGTCGAGGACCCGAACGAGCTGCTGCTCCTGCGGGACCGGATCCTCGATAAACGCATCCTCGATACTCGCGGTCTCGGAGTCGACGTGGTCTACGACATCCAGTTGCTTCGAGCGCGCAGCCAGCTGTTCGTGGTGGCGGCCGTGATCGGGGCGGACGCCCGTCGCCGTCGGCTGGGCGTCTGGGGGAGGGTCGCCGCCTCGGTGTCGGAGAATCACCCTTCCGAGGAGCGAATCCCGTGGAAGTACGTCCAGCCCGTCGGCCCCGACCTCACCAGCACCGGGGGCGATGTGCGACTCACCGTCACTCAGGAGGCCCTCGGCCGAATCCCTCCCGAGGATGCCGCCGACATCCTCGAGGAGCTGAACCGGGAGGAGCGGCTGACGATCTTCAACGCGCTCGACACGAAGGCGGCCGCGCTCGCCCTCGAGGCCACGGAGCCGCGGGTCCAGCGGGAGATCATCGCCGATACGGAGGCCACGCGGCTCGGGCAGATCATCGCACATCTCTCCCCCGTGGAGATCGCCGACATCGTCTCCATCCTTCCCGAAGAAGACGCCCGCGAGCTGCTCGGGATGCTGAAGGGGGAGGTCGCGACGAAGGTCCGCTCCATCGTCGAGGAGCACGAGGTCCCGGCCCTCACGATCGCGGTGCGGACGTTCCTCGAGTTTCCGGGAGATCTGACCGTCGAGGAAGCGTTCGCGCGCTTCCGACGGGAAGCCCCGAAGTCGCTCGTCACCATGTACATTTACGTGGTCGACGCGGACCGGGACGTCCGCGGGGTCGTCGACATCAACGAACTCCTCCAGGCCGACCCCGCGCAGCGGCTCGAGGAGATCATGACCCAGGGCCTGGTGGTCGTGTCGCCCCAAACGCCGCGGACGCGGGTTCTCGAACTGTTCCGGAAGTACCGGTTCCGGGCGATCCCGGTCGTGGACGACTCGAAGAAGATCCTCGGCGTGATCCGCGAGAAGGACGCCTTCGTTCTCGAGGACGAAGAGGAGCGGACGAAACGGCGTCTCTTCTGAAGAAGACGCTCGAGCGAACCGGAGACGACCTCCCTCGGCCCGATTGGCCCATTCCCCCCCGGACCCGGCAGGAAGTTTCCCGAGATACGTATTAAATCCCGGAGACGGTTTTCGAGGGCGTGCCCGAATCGGTCAGTTTTCCGAAGACCGAGTTGGCGAAGCAACTGGGGAAGATCTCGATCCTAGGTGCACTTTCCCAAAGCCAGCTCCGGCAGCTCGCGAACTGGGCGGAGGTCGTCGCGTTCGACAAGGGCGAGACGGTCGTCAAGCGAGGGGACCACGGGGACGGCGTCTATCTCATCTTGGAGGGTGCCGCGGAGGTCCGGCGGGGCAATCGGAAGATCGCGCGTCTCGGAGAAGGACAGATCTTTGGAGAGATGTCCCTATTCGACGAGGAGCCCCGGTCGGCCGACGTGGTGACGGTGGCTCCCTCGAGGCTGGCCGTTCTCCAGAAGTGGGAGTTCTGGGGGTTCGCCGCCGGTCAGCCCGGGGTCGTCCTGAACATCCTCGCGGAGATGAGCCGCCGCCTCCGGGCCGCGGACGAAGCGCTCGCGGAGTAGCCTCGGCACGACGGCTGGTGCGGGCCGTCCGCGCCCGCGGAACCCGCGTTCCGAGCGGGACCGAAGAGTCTGTTAGCGAGTTCTCGCTTCCGGGCGAGGGGAGGCCAGGATGGACCGCCAGGACCTCGCGATCTATCGGTATCTCTCGCCCGACGGGGTCGCGAGGTTCTGGGCCGGACGTCGGGTCCTCGACCCCCGGATCACGCCCCGCGAGATCGGAGAGCGCGTCGGAATCAGCGAGAGCGCGGTCCGGGTGCGCCTCCAGCGACTCACGCACCGAGGCTTCCTCCGGGACCGAACGGTGGTTCCGAACCCCGCTCTCTTCGGCCGCAGCGTGTTCGTCGTGGACCTGCCGGTCCGGCAATCGGGAGAGGTGAACCGGATCCTCCGGGACCTGGCTCTCGTGGACGGTGTGGTCTTCACGCGGGATGTCATGGACGAGGAGGAGCGCAAGATCCAGACGTTCTTCGTGGCGGAGGACCTCGCGGGGGCGGGGCGGCTCTCGGCTCTTCTGGGTCGCCTCACGTCCGGGAGCCCTCAGCTCGCGCCCCGTCCGTACCACCTTCCGAGATGCGACGGTGCGCTCTCCCCCCTCGATTGGAAAGTCCTCGCGTGCGTCCACCGGGTCGCGGACGCAACGTTTGCCCACATCGCCGGCTCCGTCGGGATCTCCCAGAAGACTGCCGCGAGGGTGTACAACCGCCTCATCGACTCCGGCGCATGCTGGTGGACGCACGGGCCGGCGTCCGAGGAGTTCCCTCTCGCTCTCGTTCTCGTGAGCTTGGAGGACGCGAGCGACCTGGACCGGGTCCTCGGCTGGATTCGGACGGAGGGGCATCCCTGGATTCCCGTGGCTCGCGACGGGTTCGGCGCCGATCCGGAGAGCTCCGGGAAAGTTCTCCCCGGACTCGCCCCCGCCGACCTTCCCACGGTCTTGGAGAGATTCCTCCGGGGACTCGCCGGCGTGGAGGGAGTCGCCGGAATTCGTCGAACGTTCCCGCTCGGCTCGGTCATCTACTCTTCGTGGTTCTCCGACCGCGTCGCTCAGCAATTGCATACCCTCTCGTGATCCGGCGAGAGACAGCCACCGCTGAGGGCCGGAGGCGAGCCCGGCGCGGGGAACCGCGGCGACATCCGGGGAAAGAGAAGAACAGACTGAAGAATGGGACGCCTGGCGGAGGGGACGGCCGCGGCGGATCGCGCCGTCCCCGGCGGGGTACGCAACCGGCTTACTCTGCCTTCGGAACGTCGGCCTTCGGCACGCCCGCCTTCGGAACCTCGGGCTTAGGAACCCCGGCCTTCGGAACGGCCTGGTGGGGCACCCCTTGGTGCGGGACGGCCTGGTGAGGTACGGTTTCCGGGTGAGGTACTTCCTGATGGGGGACTCCCTGGTGGAGGACCGCCTGATGGGGGACTCCTTGGTGGAGGACCGCCTGGTGGGGGACGCCCTGGTGGAGTACTGCCTGGTGGGGAACTCCCTGGTGAAGGACCGCCTGGTGCGGGACCCCCTGGTGGAGAACTGCCTGGTGAAGCACCGCCTGGTGCGGGACACCCTGACGGAGGACCGCCGCGTGCGGCACGCCCTGGCGCAGCACAGCCGGGTGAGGAACGAGCTTCGTCCAGATCGTCTTCGTTGCCGCGAGTCGAGTGAGCACTGTCTTGGTGGCTGCGTGGGTCGACGCCGCGCCCTTGGGAACCAGCTTGGTCCAGATCGTCTTGGTCATCACACTATGATGGGGAACTCCCCGATTCCACGTCGTCTTGGCGAGCGCCACCTTGGTGACGGCCACCCGCGCAGCGGCCTCTCGGGCCACGCCGAGCGCTTTCAGCATCGCTGCCTCGACCGCCGCCAAGTCCGTTTCGGCCATCTTGGCGACGGCCGCGATCTTCATCGATGCCACGGCCTGCATCGCTGCCGCAGCATGAGTCGCCGCAAGCGCCGCCACCCGTCCCGCCGCTTCCGCTTCCGCAATGCTCACGATCATCTTCCCGTCCCCCGCCCCCTTCCTTCCGCTGCGGGGAACGGAGTGTCGAGTATTAGTCCTGCCGAGAACCGGTCGGTGGGAACCGCCTCCGTGAGACCCGCCCCTGTCCATTTCGGTCGCCCCCCCGCGAGAATCGGAACGAGCGTCGGCGCCGTCCGAGGGGACGTTGGTCGTGGGTTGAGAGCAGGAAGAGTGTTGCGGTCCATTGAGGCGGCAGCCGTCCGCGCGACGGCGACCAGCCATAACGATCCGCGAGTGGATACCGGTCGTGAGCTACCGATTCATAGACCGCTATCGTAGCCGACCGTAGGACGAGAGCTGCGAGGCGCGCTAGTGAATCGAAACCTTCGGTTGCTGGGGATCGGGGTCGGTCTCCGGATGTTCGGGAACGCGCTCTACTTCCCCTTCCTCGCGCTCTTCCTCGTCAACCAGCTCCACGTGAGCTACGTCGAGATCGGGATCATCATCACGGGCGTGGGGCTCATCCAGCTCCCCACGACGCTTCTCGGCGGAGCGCTCGCGGACCGGGTGGAACGGCTCCGCCTGATCATCTTCGGTCTCGTCGCCGAGGTGGCGACGACCGCGGGTCTCGCCTACGCTTTCTCCATCGATTCGCTCGTCCTCGCGATCACGGCCGCGGCGATCGGGGGAAGCCTGACCAGCCTGGCCGGCCCGTCGTATTCGGCCTACATCGCGGACTTCGCCGTGGGAGCCGAACGGACTCGGGGGTTCACGTTCTTCCGCATCGGATTCAACGCGGGCTACTCCGCTGGGGTGACCCTCGGGGGTCTCCTCGTCTCCGACCTCGGGTTCGCGGGGGCCGTCGCGGTGGCGGTCGGGATCGTGGCGGTCGGAGCCGCATTCCTTTCCGTGACGTTGGAGCCCTCTCCCCGCGACCTCGCGCGCCGAACCCAGCCGCTCCCCTCCGAGTCCGCGCCTGCCCCGACACGATCGCGTTCCATGCGCGAAAGCTTCGGGCTCCTGCGGCGCGACCGGGTCGCCCTCGAGCTCCTCGTGGCGTTCTTCCTCGCCTCCCTGGTCGCGGGTCAGTGGGGGGTGACCTTTCCGCTCTTCGTGCACAACGTGCTCGGGATCTCGTACTCGCTCCTCGGAATCGGCCTCGCTCTCAACGGGCTCGTGGTCGTCTTCGGCCAGACCGTGACCACCGAGAGCGTCATCGGGCAACGCCACACGTCGATCGCGATCTGGGGGCTGGGTCTCTACGTCGTCTCCTTCCTCGCCCTCGGCCTGGCGGGCGCCCTCGGCACGCTCCCCGTTATCGCGTTCTTCGTCGGAGTGGTCGTTCTCACGGTCGGCGAGAACCTGCTCACCATCCCGCAGGCGACCCTTCCGTCGAACGTGGCGCCGAAGGAGGAGATCGGGGCGTACAACGGCGCCTTCTCGATGATGGCCGGGATCGGGTTCGTCCTTTCCGTCCTCGTCGGAGGGGTCGTCCTATCCCTGACCGCGAATCCGGTACTCATCTGGCTCCTTCTCGTCGCACCCGCAGTGCCCGCCGTGCTCCTGTTGCGCCACGCCAGCCGGAGGATCTCGCCGGACGTGGACCGCGCCTAGCGGTCCAGGACCTCCGCGGCGCGAATCCATCCCTCAGCGAACGTAGGTGAGCCAGGACTCGTACTCGGGCAGCCGTCCGTGGATCGCCCCTTCGTAGCGCTGCCGGAGCCGCTTCGTGATCGGATAGTTCCCGGTGCCGATCGGGCGGCCGTCGACCTCGCGGATCGGCATGACCCCCGCGGCGGTCCCTGTGTAGAACAGTTCGTCCGACGTGAACAGTTCCTCCCGGGTGAAGTCGGTCCGCTGGAACGTCAAGTGCTCGTCCTTGAGGAACCGAATCACGCTGTCCCGGGTGATCCCGCGTAGGATCCCGGAGCTCGCGGGAGGCGTGCTCACGACGTCCTTGATCACGCGGAAGATGTTCTCCCCCGGGCCTTCGGCGACGACCCCGGTGGAGTTCAGGAGGATTGCCTCATCGTACCCGGCCGAGATAGCCTCCATCTTCGCGAGCGCGGAGTTCGCGTAGTTGGCGGCGCACTTCGCCTGGGGAGGAAGCGACCGAGAGTCGATCCGCATCCAGCTCGAGACCGTGGCCCGGATCCCTTTCTCGGCGCCGGCATCGCCGAGGTAGGCCCCCCACTCGAAGTTCACGACCGCGACCTGGACCGGGCTTTTCGTCGGGTCGAGGCCCATCTCGCCGTACCCCGAGAAGGCGATGGGCCGGAGGTACGTCGTCGGAACGCCGTTCGCCCGCACCACGTCGATGCACGCCTGGTTGATCTCCTCCCGGTCGAACGGGAGCTTCATCCGGTACACTTTCGCGCTGTTGAGGAATCGGTCGGTGTGCTCCGGAAGGCGGAAGATGGCGGGACCTTTCGGCGTCTCATGGCACCGAATCCCCTCGAAAACGGCGTACCCATAGTGGAGTCCGTGGGTCAGCACGTGGACCCGGGCGTCGTCCCAATCGACGAGACGGCCATCGACCCAGATCTTCTTCAGCGGGCGGATCCCGACCATGGAAAATCCGAGAACCGGGAGCGAAATTAACTGAGCGTCAACCCGGCCCCACCTGCCCTTCATCAACTCAATACGGGGTGGTACGGATGCGGCCGAACATGATTGAAATCCGGTTCCACGGTCGAGGGGGACAGGGCGCGGTCCTCGCCTCCGAGATGCTCGCTCAAGCGGCGTTTCTGGACGGCAAAGTCCCCCAGAGTTTCCCGTTCTTCGGCGTCGAACGCCGGGGGGCCCCGGTGACGGCGTACGCGCGCATCGACGACCGGCCGATGAGCGTACGGACCTCGATCACGCACCCCGACATCGTCGTCGTGCTCGACCCGGGGCTCCTGCGGTCGACACCGGTGGCGGACGGCCTGCGGCCGGGCGGTCTCGTTCTCGTGAACTCCCGGCGCCCGCCGACCGAGATCGACGCGCCTCCGGGCGCCCGCCGCGCCACGGTCGATGCGTCCCGGATCGCTCTCGCCCACGGCCTCGGCTCGGCGACCATGCCGGTCGTCAACACGGTCATCCTCGGCGCGCTCGCCCACGCGAGCGGGGTCGTCTCGCTCGACTCGGTCGCGACCGCGATCGAGAAGTACGCTCCGGCGAAGCCGCGGCAGAACCGGGACGCGGCCGTCGAAGGGTACGGCGCGGTCCGAATGATCGATGCCACTTCGCCGCCGGTACCTCCCAAGCCTCGGGTCCCTCAGCCGCTCCCGCCGCTCCCGGAAGGGCCGGTCGCGTCGATGCCGACCACGGTCCTCCACACCTCGTCGTGGCGCACCCTGACGCCGAGGATCCACCTCGAACACTGCACGAAGTGCAACTTCTGTTGGAAGTTCTGCCCGGACGACGCGATCGGGTTCGACGAGAAGGGTTTCCCGGTCATTCGCATGGACTACTGCAAGGGGTGTGGGATCTGCGCCGAGGAATGCCCGCCGAAGACGATCGAAATGGTCGCGGAGGAGTGAAGGAGGCGACGATGCCGACGATGGTGCTCTCGGGGAATTCGGCGCAGGCGCATGCGGCCCGCCTCGCTCGTGTACAGGTCGTTTCGGCCTACCCGATCACGCCGCAGACGTCGATTGTCGAAAAGATGGCGGACTTCGTCGCGACGGGCCAGCTCAAGGCCGAGTACGTCCAGGTCGAGTCGGAGCACAGCGCACTCCAGGTCGTCGTCAGCGCCTCCGGGATGGGCGCGCGGGCGTACACCGCGACCTCGAGCCACGGCCTCCTCCTCATGCACGAGCTCGTGCACTGGGCGTCGGGAGCGCGCGACCCGATCGTCATGGGCGTGATCAACCGCGCCGTCGGGCCGCCGTGGAACATCGGCGCCGAC